>CANQFM010000027.1 GCA_947598825.1 uncultured Eisenbergiella sp.
GTTGAAACCGCCGTGTACCGAACGGTACGCACGGTGGTGTGAGAGGACGGCGGCTAATCACCGCCTCCTACTCGATCCTTTACTTCCTGTCCGTTTATGTATACCGCCCTGATCTGCGTTTCCACACTGAAAGGATCGCTTCCCGTCAGGATCAGGTCGGCGTCCTTGCCTTCTTCCAGGGAACCGACGCGGTCGGCGATGCCGAGGTGGCGGGCGGGATTGATGGTGACGGCGGCCAGCGCGTCGTCATCGGACATACCGGCTTTTCTGGCCATACCGGCGCAGAGCGGCAGGTACTGGATCGGAATGACCGGCGCGTCCGTGATGATGGAGACGGAGCAGCCGGCATTTGCCAGGATGCCGGGCGTGGCCCAGGTCTTGTGCTGCAGTTCAAATTTGGTGGCGGTGCCGAGCGTTGGGCCGACGGCCAGGGGCACATTTTCTTCCCGAAGTTCTTCGGCGATCAGATGTCCCTCCGTGACATGCTCCAGCGTGATATCCAGGCCAAATTCCCGCGCGATGCGGAGCGCTGTGAAAAGATCGTTGGCCTGGTGGGCATGGGCCTTCAGAGGGATCTGATGCTTCAAAACGGGCAGCAGCGCCTCGCATTTCATATCGTAGGCAGGCTGCTTGGAGATATCGTCTCCGGCGGCTTCTTTTTTTTGTTGATACATCAAAGCCTTACTGAGCGCCTCCCGGATCAGGGCGGCGTTGGTCATGCGGCTCGAGACGCCGTGTTCCCGGTAGCAGCGTTTGGGGTTTTCCCCGAAAGCGCATTTCATGGCCACCGGCGCTTTGACGATCATATCGTCCACCCTTTTCCCGACGGTCTTCATGGCGATGAAGGTGCCGCCGATGGGATTGGAGCTTCCGGGGCCGGTACCGATGCAGGTGACGCCGGCGCGGGCCGCTTCCATCAGGGAAGGATCCATGGGATTGATGCCGTCCTGGGCCCGAAGCTGCGGGGTGACAGGATCGTTGTACTCATTATAATCCTTTCCTTCATAGCCGATGGCGGTGCCGTCCAGCCCCACATGACAGTGGGCGTCCACAAATCCGGGATAGATCTGCAGGCCGGCAGCGTCTATGACCTGACAGCCCTCCGGGACAGCCAGCTCAGGGCCGATCCGGCGGATCTTGTCGTCTTCGATCAGGATGTCCGCCGCAAAAACGCGGATCTTTGCTTCCGGGCCGACTGCGGTATGCAGCGTGCCGTTTTTTATACATAACATATCGATTACCTCCTATGACAAATACTTTACTACAACCGATAGCAGAATAGCAAGAAAAAACATGGATTTTAAGACAGACTGATGTTACAATACCCTTTAGTGTCAGGACAGTGTCCTGACGTAGAAAGTTTATGGGACGCTGTGCGGCGGACGCGCACGGCAGGAAGGAAAAACAATGGAGAAATGGACGAGATTTCGTTATCAGCCGGTGCTTCCTCTGGGCAAGGACGACCGGCGCATCACCGGCGGTCGGGAGCATATCGCGCTTTCCAGACGGGCGGCGTCGGAGGGCATGGTCCTTTTAAAAAATGAAAAAGGCCTGCTGCCGCTGGCGGTAGGGAGCCGGGTGGCGCTCTTTGGAAAGGCCTGCGTGGATTATGTAAAAGGCGGCGGCGGGAGCGGCGATGTGACCGTGGCTTATACCAGGAGTCTGGCGGATGGGCTGCTGGAAAAAGAGACGGAAGGAAAAGTCGGCGTTTTCGGGCCGCTGCTGGATTTTTACAGACAGGACGTGAAGCGCCAGTACGATAGCGGCATTGTGCCCGGACAGACTTTAGAACCGGCGCTGCCAAAGGCGCTGGTGCGGGAGGCAAGAGCGTATACGGATCTGGCCCTGATCAGCATCTGCCGGTTCTCCGGCGAGGACTGGGACCGGGCGGACGATGATTTTTATCTGACGGCCCAGGAGGCGGCCATGGTAGAAGAAGTGAAGGCTGCTTTCCCGCGCATCGCCGTGGTGCTGAATGTGGGCGGCATGGTGGATACGTCCTGGTTTAAAGGGGAAGCAGGCATCCAGGCGGCGCTGCTGGCATGGCAGGGCGGCATGGAAGGCGGCCTGGCGGCGGCGGATATCCTTTGCGGGGACGTCAATCCTTCCGGCAAGCTGGTGGACACTTTCGCTTCCCGCTTTGAGGACTATCCTTCCAGCCAGGGGTTTCACGAATCCAGGGATTATGTGGTCTATCAGGAAGATATTTATGTAGGGTACCGTTATTTTGAAACGGTAAAAGAGGCCCGGCGCAAAGTCAACTATTGTTTCGGATACGGGCTTTCCTATACGGATTTTGAGGTGGGCCCCGTCAGCGTCCGCGAGGAAACGGACGAATCGGGGAAAGAGAGGATCGTCTTTTTCGCTCCGGTGACCAACGTGGGCGCCCGCGCGGGCAAAGAAGTGCTGCAGGTCTATGTGAGCGCGCCGCAGGGGGCATTGGGCAAGCCTGCCCGGGAACTGAAGGCCTTTGCCAAGACCCGGGAGCTTTTGCCCGGAGAGCGTCAGGTCGTGCGGATGACGGTTCAAAAAGAGGATCTGGCTTCCTATGACGACGTGGGGAAAGCGGTCAAGTCTGCCTGGATCCTGGAGGCGGGGGAATATCATTTTTATCTGGGCACCAGCGTGCGGGATGCCAAAGACTGCGGCTTCGTCCTTTCTGTACCAAAAACGCAGGTAATTTCCCAGCTTTCTGAAAAATGCGCGCCTACGGGCGTCGCCAGGCGTATGACCGCTTCGGGAGAATGGGAAGAGATGCCCAGGACGGACAGGCAGCAGGAGCCGGTCTATCACGACCCTGCGTTGGGCGAGGCGTATACGCCTGCAGGGAAAGCGGCGGAATCGGTACTTTTATCCTGGGATCCGAAGAAAAAACAGGAGGGAAGGCCCAAGTTTGACGAGGTGGCAAAGGGTGCGCTTTCTCTGGATGAATTTTTAAAGAGCCTGTCCGATGAAGAGCTGGCCGGGCTTTTGGGCGGTCAGCCCAATACCGGCGTGGCCAATACGTTCGGGATCGGGAATCTGCCGTCGGCGGGCATCCCGAATGTGATGACGGCGGACGGGCCGGCCGGACTGCGTATCCGGCCGGAGTGCGGAGTATGCACTACGGCGTGGCCCTGCGCCACGCTGCTGGCGTCCAGCTTTAATGAAGAGCTGGTAGAGCAGATCGGACGTGCCGGCGCGCTGGAGGTAAAAGAAAACAATATCGGCGTATGGCTGACGCCGGCCATGAACATTCACAGAAGCCCCCTCTGCGGCCGCAACTTTGAGTATTATTCCGAGGATCCCCTGGTGGCGGGGAAGATGGGCTCCGCGCTGGTGCGCGGGATCCAGTCTGTCCATATCGCGGCCTCCGTCAAGCATTTCGCCTGCAACAACAAGGAGACGAACCGCAGGAACAGCGATTCCAGGCTTTCCGAAAGGGCGCTGCGGGAAATCTATCTGAAAGGATTTGAGATCGTCGTCCGGGAAGCGGATCCCTGGACGATCATGTCTTCCTACAATATTGTCAACGGCATCCGTTCCTCCGAAAACAAGGAGCTTTTGACGGATATTCTTCGGGACGAATGGGGATATCAGGGGATGGTGACCACCGACTGGTGGAATTGCGCCCGTCACGAACGGGAAGTGCTGGCGGGCAATGATCTGAAGATGGCCGTCGGTATGCCGGACCGGCTCATGAAAGCGTTGCAGGAAGGCGAGCTGACCAGGGAGGATCTTCTGGTATGTGCAAAAAGGATCCTGGGAATGCTGTTAAAGCTGGATTGATCCCTTTTTGCCCACGGTTAGGAATGACAAATTCCCTGTTGACAAACGGAGGGAAATGGATATATAATCCTAGTAAACCAATGGGTTAAATAAGGGAAAAGAGGGAAAGTATGAAAGTGTATGCGGATCAGGCTGCGACTACGAAGATCAGCAGCCGTTCTTTGCAGGCCATGACATCCTGCTGCGAGAAATATTTCGGCAACCCTTCCAGCCTGCATGAAGCAGGCAGGGAAGCGGAAGCCGCGCTGGAAACGGCCCGGGGCGAGATCGCATCCTGTCTGAACGCCAGGCCGGGAGAAATATATTTTACCTCCGGAGGGAGCGAGGCGGATAACTGGGCCATCACCCAGGCCGCCGCTGTCGGCGCCAAAAAGGGCAAAAAGCATTTGATCTCCACGGCTTTTGAACATCATGCGGTGCTGCATACGTTGGACGCGCTTAAGAAACAGGGATTTGAAGTGACGCTTCTGCCGGTCCATGAGGACGGGCTCGTCCGTCTGCCGGAGCTGGAGGCCGCGATCCGGGAGGATACGGCGCTGGTGACCGTCATGTATGTGAACAATGAAGTGGGCACCATTCAGCCCATCGCCGGGATCGGGGAGATATGCCGCAGGAAGGGCGTGCTGTTCCATACGGACGCGGTGCAGGCGGCCGGACATCTCCCGATCGATGTGGAGGCGGATAAGATAGACATGCTCTCCCTGGCGGGCCATAAATTCCACGGACCCAGAGGCGTTGGCGCCCTTTACGTCCGCAAGGGGATTCCGTTGGGGAATCTCATTTACGGCGGCGGACAGGAGCGGGGGAAACGTGCGGGGACCGAGAATCTGCCCGGGATCGTAGGCATGGCGGAGGCTTTGAAGGAAAGCCTTCAGGACCGGGAAGAGAAGAATGCGAGAATTCTCTGTATGCGGGAGAAGCTGGCGGACGCCATTTTGCAGATTCCAAAGACCCGGCTGAACGGCAGCCGGGAGAAGCGGCTGGCCGGCAATCTGAACTTCTGTTTTGACGGGATCGAGGGAGAGTCGCTGTTGTTGTATCTGGATCTGCAGGGGATCTGCGCGTCCTCCGGATCTGCATGCACGTCCGGATCCCTGGATCCAAGCCATGTGCTGCTGGCGCTGGGACTTCCGGCGGAGGTGGCCCACGGTTCTCTGCGTCTAAGCCTGGACGAGACGAATACCATGGAAGAAGCGGATTATATCATTCAGGTGCTTCCGGACGTGGTAAAACGGCTGCGGGCAATGTCGCCGATCTGGAACGGCGTTGGCTGAACGGCTGTAAGAAAGAGATTCAAAGTCAGGGAAAGGAGAGAGAGTTGCCATGGCAATGACATATAGTGAAAAAGTGAGGGATCATTTCGCCAATCCCAGGAACGTGGGGACGATCGAGGATGCCAACGGCGTGGGAGAAGTGGGAAACGCGGTTTGCGGGGACATCATGAAGATGTACTTAAAGATCAATGACGACGGGATCATCGAGGATGTGAAGTTCAATACCTTCGGCTGCGGCGCAGCCATCGCCACCAGTTCCATGGCCACGGAGATGATCAAGGGCAAGTCCATCGAGGAGGCGGCCCAGTTGACCAATAAGGCGGTCGTAGAGGCGCTGGACGGCCTTCCGCCGGTGAAGATCCACTGTTCCGTGCTGGCGGAAGAGGCGGTGCAGGCGGCGCTGGAAGATTATCGGAAACGCCAGGCGGCCAAAACGGAGGGGCAGGCAGAACAAGAGGAAAATTCTTAACGATTTCTTGGCACATTTGGGGGCGGGTTTTCGCTATACTAAATTTGTAAGAGGGAGTAGCCGCCTGGATAAAAGAAAGGATCCTGATGCGTCAGTACGATACGGGAGTATCCGCACAGGGTTGAAATGGCAAGACTTTTGCGTCAGTTTGGCGCGGGTCTTGCTTTTTTTATGTGAACGGCAGGCCGGGCGGCGAAAAAGCAAAGGAGGATGGAGATGGAATTTCTTGTGGAAGGACTGCTGCATGTTACATGGCAGCAGATGATCATGTACGGTGTGGGGATTGTCCTGATTTATCTGGCGGTCGCGAAGGAATATGAGCCTGCGCTGCTTTTGCCCATGGGCTTTGGCGCGATTCTGGTGAACCTGCCTTTCAGCGGCGTCATCGATCAGCTTGTGGAGGGCAGCATTGAAACAAAAGGCATCATACAGTGGCTGTTCGAGGTTGGCATAGAAGCTTCAGAGGCCATGCCGATCCTGTTGTTTATCGGGATCGGGGCGATGATCGATTTTGGCCCGCTGCTGTCAAAACCTGTTATGTTTTTATTTGGGGCTGCGGCGCAGTTTGGTATCTTTTTTGCGATCTGCGTAGCAGCGCTTCTGGGATTTGATTTGAAGGATGCGGCGTCCATAGGCATCATCGGCGCGGCGGACGGCCCCACCTCACTTTTGGTTTCCCAGATCCTGCATTCCAATTATGTGGGGGCCATTGCGGTGGCCGCTTATTCTTATATGGCGCTGGTGCCTATCGTACAGCCGTTTGCCATCCGGCTGGTTACCACGAAAAAGGAACGGGCGATCCGGATGTCCTATCGTCCGGCTCATGTGAGCAGATCCATGCGGATCGCTTTCCCGATCGTGGTGACCGTTATCGTCGGCCTTATCGCCCCGTCCTCGGTAGCGCTGGTGGGATTTCTGATGTTTGGCAATCTTCTGCGGGAGTGCGGGGTGCTGCGCAATCTGTCGGAAACGGCGCAGACGGATCTGGCGAATCTGATCACGCTGCTATTGGGGCTTACAATTTCTTTCTCCATGCGGGCGGAGGCTTTTGTACGGCCGGAAACGCTTATGATCATGGGAATTGGACTGTTGGCTTTCGTGTTTGACACCATCGGCGGCGTCCTGTTCGCCAAGTTTTTGAATCTTTTTTGCAGGGAGAAGATCAACCCGATGGTGGGTGCTGCGGGTATTTCCGCGTTTCCCATGTCGTCCCGGGTGGTGCAGAAACTGGCGATGCAGGAAAACCCCGGCAATATCATTCTGATGCATGCGGCGGGGGCCAATGTTTCCGGCCAGATCGCTTCGGTAGTGGCCGGAGGATTGGTGATCAATTTGGTGAGTAGGTTCTTATAAGCATAAGCGTTGAAGAAAAACAGAAGTAAAAACGGACAGGAGGTACAGAATAAGTATGATAACAGGCAATTTTCTGATCGCATTGGAGATTATGTGGAAAGGGATGGTGGGCATTTTTGTGGCGAGCGGCGTCCTTTATCTGGCGGTGGAGGCCATGAGGCGGATCGTCGGGCCGCCTTGTGAAAAATGACAGAAAGAGTTCCCCATATAGTGGGCAAAATCTCACAAAAATCTCCGATATTAGAATTTTTTGTTAGCGCAGATACGATTTTTAGGGTATAATAAAACTGTAGGGGGCAGCCATATTCGTATGGCTGCCGAATGCGCTCAGGAAAGTTGAGGTATTTATGTATCAGAAAGGAGATTTTGTCACTTATGGATGCAAAGGCGTCTGTCAGATCAGGGATATTACGACGCTGCGCATGAACGGGATCCCCAAGGACAGGCTGTATTATGAGATGCAGCTTGTGCGGGACCCGGGAAGTAAGATCTTCACTCCTGTAGAGCATGAGGCCAGTAAGGGTATGATGAGGCCGGTGCTTTCGGAGGACGAGGCCATCTCCCTGCTGGATCGCCTTCTGGATCTGGACGAAGAGTGGATCCGGGACGATCGGGAAAGGGAGGCGCATTACCGGGATGTGATCAACCGCAGCGACGCGGAGGGAATGCTGTCGATCATCCGCTGCCTTCATCTGCGCCGCAGAGAACGGCTGATGATCGGGCGCAAGCTGACGGCGATGGATTCCAAATACCTGCGCATGGCGGAAGACAATCTGTACACGGAGTTTTCCCTGGCGCTGCAGATCCCGGTATCGGAGGTGCAGGAACAGGTATCGGATCGGCTGGATCGTTTCTTCGGGACGGTGAAGAGTCTTTGAATGAGGGTGGGGCAAAATCATAAGGGCGGCAGGGATATGTGGTAAACGGACGATGCCGCCGCTAAACAGGAGGGGCTTTCGCATGCATGGTTTACAAAACCGTGCATGCGAAAGCCCCTCCTGTTTGGCAGTCGTATTTTTAGCAGTTCGCAGCCCCGCCGTCCTTTTGCTCTGTGGACAGCACATATTTTTTGACCGCTTCAAAGCTCTCCGGGCTGAACACATGCTCCATTTTGCAGGCGTCCTGGGCCGCGATCTGGGGATCTACGCCCAGGCGGATGAGCCAGTCGGTAAAAAATTCATGGCGCTCATAGATCATTTCCGCGATCTGGAGGCCCGTCTGCGTCAGATAGATAAAGCCCTCCCGGGTGACGGTGATATGCTTTTTCTCGCGCAGGTTCTTCATGGCGACGCTGACGCTGGATTTCTTAAAGCCCAATTCCTCGGCGATATCCACGGAGCGCACTACCGGGCGGCATTTACTCAGAATGAGTATCGTCTCCAGATAATTTTCGGCTGATTCGTTCCTGTTCATTTTTTTCTCCATTCTGCCGTCAGCGGCGGCGTCTGCATGCGGGGAACTTTGTGCGCCGGCATGAATTTGGGTCTGCCTTCGTATTTTTTAGTATAACACGTCTTTTTTGGGGGTTCAAGTTTTTGTGTTGAAAATCGGACGATTGTCAGACGGGATATCTTATGGTAGACTGATAACAAATGTCAGATAATTTTCCGGCACGCGGCCCTTGCGAGGGACGCGCAGGGACCTGCAGTGGCATAAGGAGGAGCGATCATGGAACGTTGGGCGAATACGGCCCCCCTGTCGTTAAGACAGATACAGGTGACGGATACTTTCTGGAAAAAGGAAATGGAGCTGGTCAGGACGGAGGTGATCCCTTATCAGTGGGAGGCCTTAAACGACAGAGTAGAGGGCGCCGCCCCCAGCTTTTGTATGCGCAATTTCAAGGTGGCGGGGAAGATGAACCGGGAAAGGCAGAGATTGGGGCAGGCGTATGTGGAACCGGCGTATACGTTCCGGGGATTTGAAGCGCTGCCCGAGGACCCGGAGAATCCCGGCGACCATTTCTATGGGTTTGTGTTTCAGGACAGCGATTTTTCCAAGTGGATCGAGGCGGTGGGCTATTCTTTGACGCAGCATCCCGATCCGGCGCTGGAAGCGGTGGCGGATCAGGCTATCGATGTGGTGTGCGCCGCCCAGCAGCCGGACGGCTACCTGGATACCTATTACATCATCAACGGGCGGGACAAGACCTTTTCCAATCTGCGGGATCATCATGAGCTGTACTGCTTTGGACATCTGGTAGAGGGCGCGGTGGCCTATTATCAGGCGACGGGTAAGGATAAGCTGCTTCAGGCCGCCGTCCGGTTTGCGGACTATGTGGGATCCTGTTTCGGCCCGGAGGAGGGCAAGTGCAAGGGCTACCCCGGCCATGAGATCGCAGAGATGGCGCTGGTGCGCCTGTATGAAACCACAGGGGAGAAAAAATATCTGGAGCTGAGCCGCTTTTTTGTGGATCAGAGGGGGACGCGGCCCTATTATTTCGATCTGGAGCATCCCGAATCGGTCAAAAAAGGGGAGGAAAACGCCCTGCGCCATTTTTACCATCAGGCCCATCTGCCCGTGCGGCAGCAGGAAGAGGCGGTAGGACATGCGGTGCGCGCCGTCTATCTGTATTCCGGGATGGCGGACGTGGCGCGGCTGACGGAGGATGCAGGCCTGTATGCGGCCTGTCAGAAGCTCTGGGACAACATCGTTGAGAAGAAGATGTATCTGACAGGGGGGATCGGCGCGACGCATATGGGCGAGGCTTTTTCCTTCGCCTACGATCTGCCCAACGATACCGCCTACGCGGAAACCTGCGCCTCCATCGGCCTGGTTTTTTTCGCCCGCCGGATGCTGCAGATCGCCCCGGATGCCCGCTATGCCAACGTCATGGAGAGGGCGCTGTATAACGGGATCCTGAGCGGGATGGCGCTGGATGGCAGGAACTTTTTCTATGTCAATCCGCTGGAGGTGGAACCGGCAGCCTGCCGTCAGGACGCGCGCAAAGCCCATGTGAAGCCCGTGCGGCAGAAGTGGTTTGGCTGTGCCTGCTGTCCGCCCAATCTGGCGAGGCTTATCTCCTCCATCGGCTCCTATGCCTTTACGGAAAACGAGGATACCCTCTTCGTGCATCTGTATATGGGGAGCGTGCTGACCAAAAAAACAGGGGGAAAGGATGTGGATATCTGCGTAGAATCCGCCTTTCCCTGGAATGGAGAAGTCAGGATCCGGGTGCGCGCAAACGGCGCGAAGGGCTTTAAGCTGGCGCTGCGGCTCCCGGACTGGTGCGATAGCTATGCCGTCGAGGGCGCCGGAGAGAATCCTTGTGAGAAGGACGGATATCTTTATGTGCAAAAGGAGTGGGGAGAAGAGGACACGATATCCTTATCCTTCCCCATGGAGGTAAAGCTGGTGGAAGCGGCCCCCAGGGTGCGGGAGGATATCGGCAGGATCGCTGTGACGAGAGGACCCATTGTTTATTGTCTGGAAGAGGCGGATAACGGAAAAGACCTGCACCTGCTTTCCCTGGACGGGGCGGCTGCGCCTGCCGTAGAGGATTTTTGCGTGTGCGGCGAGCCTGTGAAAGCCGTTTTGTGCCCCGGTTACAGGCGTGTGGCGGATGAGGCGGCAGAAAAAGAGGGGCTGTACCGTCCGTATCGTCCGGCCCGGAAGGAGGCCGTCATGCTGCGGTTTATACCCTATTATACCTGGGCCAACCGGGGAGAGAATGAAATGCAGGTCTGGACAAGGGTGGAATGACCGGGGACGCCGCGTTTTTCGTATGCCCTTTTTCTCAGCGCTCTGTGGCCTCCAGAACCCGGCGCATATCTGCAGGCATCGGCGCGCAAAACGCCATCCCTTCCCCTGTGATGGGGTGGGCAAAGGTCAGCCGGGCGGAATGAAGCGCCTGCCGATTTATGTATTCCATGTCGGGATTATACAGGGAGTCCCCGATCAGGGGAAATCCCAGATATTTTAAATGGATCCGTATCTGATGGGTGCGGCCTGTCTCCAGATAAAGCTTCAGCAGGCTGTGCCCGTTTTGATAGTCCAGCGTTTCATAGTGCGTGACGGCGCTTTCCCCGTTTTCAAAATCGATGGTGCGCTCGATCAAAGAGCCCGGTTTGCGCCCCAGGGGGGCGGTAATGGTGCCGCAGGGCGGCGTCACCCTTCCCCGGACGATGGCCAGGTATTCCCGGCGGATCAGGCGGCGTTTTACCATGGTGGAGAGAATGCTGCCGCTGACCATGTGTTTGGCGATGATAGTCAGGCCGGAGGTGTTATGATCCAGCCGGTTGATGCAGCGAAAGACAAAGGGACAGTCCTGACGCGCAAAATAGCCCGCCACCGCGTTGCCCAGGGAATGGGTGTAGTTGCCCATGGAAGGGTGGATGGGCAGGCCGGCGGGTTTGTTTATGACCATCAGGTCCTCATCCTCATACATGATATCCAAAGGCAGATCTGTCGGCGGGATCTTTTCCGAAGAGACGGATTCCACAATATGGATGGTCAGCGTGTCCCCTGCAAAAAGGGGATGGATCATATAGGCCGGTTTATCGTTTATCAGGACGCCGTCCGGTATTTTTTTCAGAGCCGTGATATTGGCGGAGGAATATCCTTTTTTCTTTAAAAACTGCGCCACCGGCGAGGCTGCGTCGGCCCCGTCGATGGCGTAGGTAAGCGTTCGTTCCATCTTGTCTTAAAAAGTCCTTTAATTCGATTTGACTTCCTTCCACATCTCGTTATACAGCTCGTCGCCCTCGTCCCCAAGGTAGTTGAAGGTCTCCAGGTTTGCATACTGGCTCAGGTCGGGGAAAGCGATCGAGGAATTTTTGATCTCTTCGTCCTCAATCAGTTCCCGGGCGGCGTCGTTGGGGGTGGAGTAGGTGATGTATTCAAAGTTTAAAAGCGCGATGTCGGGCCGGCACATGAAGTCGATGAACTTTTCGGCGTTTTTCTTGTTGGGCGCGTTTTTGGGCACGACCCAGGAATCGATCCAGACGTTGGTGCCCTCTTTGGGGATCACATATTCCAGATCCGGATTTTCCCGCTGGGTGTAAATGGCCTCGCCGGAGTAGATGACGCCCAGGGCGGCCTCGTTGCCGATCATCTTATCCCGCACCTGGTCGATGACGTAGGCCTGCACCAGAGGCTTCTGCTCGATCAGAAGATCCCTGGCCGCCGCCAGCTCGTCGGGATCCATGGAATTCATGGAATTGCCGTTTAGCTTCAGCGCCACCATGAACGCATCCCGGACGGAATCCTGCATCAGAATGTTATCCGCATATTTTTCGTCCCAGAGGATGGACCAACTGTCCACGGGCTCCTCTACCATGGTCTTGTTGTAAAGGATGCCGACGGTGCCCCAGCAGTAGGGAACGGAATATTTGTTGCCGGGGTCGAACTGTTCGGACTGCTCCCAGTACTGGGCGCCGATGTTGGCCTTGGCGTTGGGAATGTTGTCAAAATCGAGTTCCTGCAGAAGATCGTTGTCGATCATTTTCTGGATCATATAGTCGGAAGGGCAGATCACGTCGTACTGGGACGCGCCGGCCTCCACCCTGGGATACATGATCTCGTTCGTCTCAAATTCGTCATAGACGACCTTGACGCCGGTTTCTTCCTCGAACATTTCGAGGGTGTCGGGGTCGATGTATTCGCCCCAGTTGTAGACGATCACTTCGCCGCCGTCTTTGGCGCCGGCGGCCGTGCCGGAGGCGTCGGGACTACCGCAGCCTGCAAGAAAACCGGACAGGAGGCAGCCCATGGCAAAAATACCGGTCAGTTTTGTAATAACGGTTCTTTTTTTCACTTTTTTGTCCTTTCCGCCCCCGGGATGGAAGCATCCTGTGGCTTTGGCCTGTAATTGACGAGCAACAAAAGGATCAGCACGGTGACGAAAATCAGCGTGGAGAGGGCGTACATCTCCGGTTTGATCCCTTTTTTGACTTCCGTATAGATCTTCGTGGAAAGGGTGTCCACGCCTGGCCCTTTGGTGAAGTGGGTGATGATGAAATCGTCCAGCGACATGGTAAAGGCCATCAGGAAGCCGGAGAGGATGCCGGGCAGAAGATCCGGGAACACCACCCTGAAAAACGCCTGGGTCCGGGAAGCGCCCAGATCCAGGGCCGCTTCGTAGACGCTGGGGTTTAGCTGCTTCGCCCGGGGCATGACGCTTAAGATCACATACGGGATGTTGAAGGTGATATGGGACAAAAGGATCGTCCCGAAACCGAAGCGGACGCCGAAGGAGATGAACAGAAGCATCAGGGAGATGCCCGTCACGATCTCGGCGTTGAGCATCGGAATGTTGGTGACGCTCATGAAAACCGCCCGGCTGCGCCGTTTCATCCCCGCGATGGACAGGGTGGCGACGGTGCCGATGACGGTGGCCGCCACCGCAGAGAGCAGCGCGATGGCCAGCGTGTTGGAAAGCGCCTGCAGGATGGCCTGGTTGTCGAACAGCTCGACGTACCATTTAAACGTGAAGCCGCCCCATTTGGCGCGGGTTTTGCTGTTGTTAAAGGAGAGTACCATCAGCGTGACGATGGGGGCGTACATGAAAAGGACGATCAGGGCGATATAGATCTTTTCCGCGCTTTTTTTGATCATAATGCCGTTCCCTCCCCGTTTTTGTCAAAGATGCCGGTCAGCACCATATTGACGATGATAAAGGCCATCAGCACGATGGAAAGGCCGCTGCCCAAATGCCAGTTGCTGGCCTGGGTAAATTCCTGCTCGATGACATTGCCGATCAGCAGGATCTTGCTGCCGCCCAGCAGGTTGCTGATGACGAAGGTGGTCAGCGCCGGCACGAATACCATCGTGATGCCGCTGATGACGCCGGGAATGCTTAAGGGGAAAATGACGCGGCAGAAGGTCTGTACGCCGTTGGCCCCCAGGTCGTAAGCCGCGTTCACTACGCTGGGATCGATCTTGGTCAGCGAGTTATATAAAGGCAGGATCATGAAGGGCAGGAAATTATAGACCATGCCCAGCACGATGGCCCCCGGCGTATTGATGATATTCAGCGGCGGAAGGTGGAAAAAGGTCAGGATAGCATTGATGACGCCCGTCTTTTCCAGCAAAGTCTGCCAGGCCAGGGTGCGCAGCAGAAAGTTCATCCACATGGGCAGGATGAAGATCAGCACGAGAAAGCTCTGCTGGCTGACCCGCCGGTTGGCCAGAATCATCGCCAGCGGGTAGGCCAGAAGGAGGCAGATCGCGGTGCTGACCAGGGAAAGCGCCAGGGCCAGCCACAGCGCCTTGGAATGTTCCGCGGTGGCGATGGCGGCCACGTTGGCCAGCGTAAAGGCGCCGGTTTTATCCGTCAGGCCGTAGTAGAAGATCATAAGCAGCGGGATGATAATGAAAGCCAGGGCCCAGAACAGATAGGGCGCCGTCATGGCCGCCTGGTTAAAATATATGATCCGGGGGCTTTCCGGTTTTTTGCCAGTCGTTTTACGCATCGATCGCCACGGCCTCCTCGTCCTCGGATTCCGGCTTGTTCATGATCTGGATGTCAAAGGGATCCACTCGGATGCCCACCTTTGTGCCGACCGGGAACATGTCGGTAGAATGTACCAGCCACTCAAAGCCGTTGGCAGTGACCTCCATTTCATAGTGGACGCCCTTAAAGATCAGATGGGTGACCACGCCCTGCAGCGTGCCTTCTTCCGGGCTTACCAGATCCACATCCTCGGGACGGATCACCACGTCCACGGGCCTGTTTTCTCCGAACCCTTTATCCACGCAGGCAAACCGCGCGCCCAGGATCTCCACCAGCTCGTCGCGTATCATGAGAGAGGGCAGGATGTTGGAATCCCCGATAAAGTCCGCCACAAAGGCGTTTTCCGGCTCGTTGTAGATCTTTTCCGGCGTGCCGATCTGCTGGATATAGCCCTGGTTCATGACCACGATGGTGTCGGACATGGTAAGGGCCTCTTCCTGGTCGTGGGTGACATAGATAAAGGTAATGCCCAGTTCGTTTTTCAGGCGGATCAGCTCATACTGCATATCCTGGCGCAGTTTTAAGTCCAGGGCCCCCAGAGGCTCATCCAGAAGCAAAAGCTTGGGCTCGTTGACGATGGCCCGGGCGATGGCGATGCGCTGCTGCTGGCCGCCGCTTAAGGAGTCCGGCATACGGCTTTCAAAGCCGTCCAGGTTCACCAGTTTTAAAGCGTATTTGATCTTGTCCTGGATATAGGATCTGGTCTTGCCCTTGATCTTTAAGCCAAAGGCGATATTCTCCGCGATGGTCATATGAGGGAACAGGGCGTATTTCTGAAAGACGGTATTCAACTGCCTTTTGTTGGGCGGCAGATGGGTGATGTCCTGCCCGTTGAACAGGACGGCGCCCTTGTCGGGCTTCTCAAAGCCGCCGATGATGCGCAGCGTCGTCGTCTTGCCGCATCCGCTGGGGCCCAGCAGGGTCAGAAACTCATTCTCCCGGATGTAGAGATTCATGTCATCCAGGACAGTGTTGCCATCGTAGATCTTGGTGATGTGCTGTAAGTCGATCAGTTTTGCACTCATTTGTAGAATCCTTACAGTGAAAAACACTGTTCCTTCCCTTGTTCAGTCAGTTTATCAAAAAGCCCCTTTGTCAAAAGCTGGGCGGGCTGGATACCCAGATCAGGCTGGCGCCGGTTTTGGCGCCGGCTGTAATATAGTGGGTGGAGCGGGGCGTGAAATAAAAGGATTCGCCCTTCTTCGCCCGGATGACCCGTTTGCCGATGTGGATGGCAATGCTTCCGGAAAGCACATAGCCGAATTCTTCGCCCTCGTGGGGGTTGTCGGGATAGGTGCTGCCGCCGGGGTCTAAAGTGAGCCGGATCGGCTCCATAATGTTCTTCTGGGCGTTTGGAATGATCCATTCCGTCCGGTTGCCCAGCTCATCGTCTATTTTTTCAAAATAGTCGGCGTCGTGGAAAACGATCTGTTCATCGGGCTCCTCGTTGAAAAAATCCTTCAAGTCCGTCCCGAGGGCCTGCAGAATATCCATCAGCGTGGCGATGGAAGGGGAGGTGAGGTCCCGTTCCAACTGGGAGATGAACCCTTTTGACAGTTCCGTACGGTCCGCCAGCTCCTCCTGGGTGAGGTTTTTCGCTACCCGCAGTTCTTTTACTTTCGCTCCAATGTTCATATCCGATATCCTTTGTGCGGCGTTTCGTTCATACGGTAAGATAAGCCGGCTTTTCTGGAAAACACAAATTTTAAACAAAAAGTTTAATAAAACTAAACAACAGCACTGAGCATTATTATACTGTCTTTTCTGTATCTGTCAATGGGTAACCCAAAAAACTTTTCGGCAATCTTTTCGGCAGATGCCGGAAACGGCTAAAAAGCCGAGATTGACGAAAACGCCGCTTGGGGCGTATAATAAACCTGGCCGGACGGAAATAAAAAGGAGGTCGATCTGCACCTGGAAGCACGACGTTCGGATCGGCGTGCGGTTCAATCATGTGGAAGCAGTGATTAAAAAGAGATTTTAGGCGCTGTCCGCGGCCGGGCGCAGCCTCAGGGCTGATACCCCGGCGACAGACCGGCTATAACGAATAAGGAGGCTCGGGCATGGCTGAGAAGAAATATGTGGCGTATGTGTCCACCTATACGATGGGCACCCATCACGGCATTACGATCTATGACGTGGATCTGGAAAACGGCAGATTTTCCTTAAAGGACACGGTGGAAATCTCCAATTCCTCCTATCTGACCATTTCCCACAACCGCAAATGGCTGTATTCCATCACGGATTTTGGCGTGGAATCCTATGAGATCCTGCCGGACGGCGGGCTGAAAGCCATCAATATGGCGGGCATCAACGGCATGAGAGGGCATCACCTTTCGACGGACTATGAGGACAAATTTCTGTTTGTAGCGGGCTGGCACGATGGGAAGATTACGGTACTTAGGCTTCACGGGGACGGGAGCGTGGGAGAGATCACGGACGAGGTATTCCACCGGGGGCTGGGCAGCATCGCAGAGCGCAACTTCCGCCCCCATGTGAGCTGCGTCAAGATGACGAGGGATAACCGTTACCTGTGCGCAGCGGATCTGGGACTGGATCACACCAAGGTATACCGGCTGAACCATAATACGGGGAAGCTGCATCTGGCGGATGTGATCCGCAGCGAGGTGGAGTCCGCGCCCAGCCGCATCAAATGCAACAGGGAGGGGAATGTCCTGTATATCCTTCATGAGCTGAAACGGATCATAGACGTCTATACTTATAAGGAAGAAAACGACAATCCCTTTTTCGAGAAGATCCAGACGATCTCCACGGTCAACGATTACCATGCCGGCGGGACGGCAGCCTGCGCGCTGAACCTTTCCGATGATTTTCGTTATCTGGTCAGTTCCAACGCGGGGGATAACAGCGCCGTGGTCTATCGGGCCGACGAAAAGACGGGGCTGCTGGAACGGGTTCTCTGCCTGCCCATCAGCGGCGAATACCCGAAGGACGTCGCGCTGTTTCCGGATAACCGTCATCTCGTCTCTTTGAATCACGAATCCAACACCATGACTTTCTTCACGGTGGATATGGAACGGGGATTGCTGGTCATGAACGGAAAAGAGATACGGGTGGAACAGCCCAACTGTGTGATTTTCCATCGATTGAGTTAAAAGAAAAAAGGGCCGCAGCGGTTTCCCGATCGGGGAAAGCCGCTGCGGCCCTGAAGATTCCAGGCGTTATTTCAGGTTTTCGTAGAAGGAGACGATGCGATCCAGCCGGGCGGACATATTTTCAAGCGTAAGGTCCAACAGGGCCAGCGCCGCCATACATTCTACCACCACCACGGCGCGGGGCACGATGATGGGGTCGTGGCGGCCCTTGATCTGGATCCTGCAGTTTTCATGGCTGCGGCTGACGGTTTCCTGCTCCTGATAGATGGAAGGGGTCGGCTTGACATGGGCGCGTATCACGATGGGGCTTCCGTCGCTGAGCCCGCCCAGGATGCCGCCGGAGTGGTTGGTTTTTTTATGTATGCCCTCCTGATCCGCGAAAAAGGCATCGTTGTTCTCAGAACCCTTTGCGGCCGAAACCGCGGTGCCGTCGCCGATCTCTACCGCTTTTACGGCGCCGATGGACATGACGGCGGCCGCCAGCCTGGCGTCCAGCTTGTCAAAGACGGGTTCGCCGATCCCGGCGAAAACGCCGGTGATGCAGCACTCGATGACGCCGCCGCAGGAATCCTGGCTGGCCATGCAGGAGGAAAGGTATTCCTCCGCCAGAAGGCTGGCTTTCCGGTCCGGCATACCGGTGGGCGTCTCCAGGATCGCTTCCCTCTCAAACCGGGCCATGTCGATGCTGACAGGGCCGATGGATTTCGTATAGGCGCATAGCTCGATGCCCAGTTCCGACAGGATCTTCGCAGCGATGGCCCCTGCCGCCACCCGCCCGATGGTCTCTCTGCCGGAGGAACGCCCGCCGCCCCGATAGTCCCGAAAACCGTATTTTTCATCATAAGGGTAATCCGCGTGGCCGGGCCGGTAACAGGAAGCGATCTGCGTATAGTCGGCAGAACGCTGGGAAGTGTTGAAAATCAGCAGGGAGATGGGCGTACCTGTGGTGCGGCCTTCAAAGACGCCGGAGAGGATCTGTACCTCGTCGTCCTCTTGTCGCTGGGTGGCGTAGCGGGAAGATCCGGGTTTCCTCCGGTCCAGATAGGACTGGATATCGCTTTCGCAGAGCGAAAGACCGGCGGGACAGCCGTCCACGACGACGCCGATAGCTTTTCCGTGGGATTCGCCCCATGTGGTGATGGAAAAATGACTGCCGAAAGTTGAACCTGCCATGGGAATGCTCCTTTCAAACAACGATGGGAAATTGCCAGCGCAGGATTCGCGCTGCTTAAACAGTATACAATATCTTTTTGACGAACACAAGGAAATCTGTTATAATTCAGAAACGTATCATGCAGGCAGGGCCGCTTTGCAAAGACGGCCGCATTGGGGGAGGATGGCGTGTGAAAAAGCAAAGACAGTCCAATCTGGAGCTTTTGCGCATCATCAGTATGCTGATGATCGTGTCGATGCATCTGGTCAATCACGGGGGCCTGATCAATCTTGCGCAGGCGGGCACGCTTTCCTATTATTTCGTCTGGACGCTGTTCGGCGTGTCCTTCATCAGCATTAACCTGTATCTTCTGATCAGCGGCTATTTCCTGGTCGATACGAAATTTTCCTCCTGGAAACTGGCCAGGCTCGGCGGCCAGGTGTTTTTTTATGCCTTCGGCATTACCATGCTTTTCTGGCTTTTCGGAAAAGCGCCGAAGGACCTGGAGACTTTTGTGCGCTCTGCCCTGCCGGTGGGTTCCGATTTTTACTGGTTCATTTCGATGTATGTTGGGATGTATCTGCTGGCGCCGGTTATGAACAGGCTGATCCGGGCGCTGACGAAACGGCAGATGGAATGCGCGATGGCGCTGAGCTTTGTCCTGGTTTCGGTGTGGCCAAATATCCTCTATTTTTCCTCGGCGCTGAATACGGCGGGCGGGGTGAGCATCAGTTGGTTTTTGACCGTCTATCTGTTCGGCGCCTATCTGAAGCTTTATTACAGGCCGGATGGGAAATTCGCAAAAAAGATGCTGCCGGCCGTCGGTGTGTCGCTGATGATCCCTTTCAGCCGCTTTGTGATAGAACTGCTTTTGCAAACGCCCCTGGGAAAGATCGCCGTGCTGGACGATCTCATGTGGGGCTACAGCGTTTTTTATAATTACAGCTCCATTCTGGCGGGGGCAGCGGCCTTTTTATGGTTTATAGCGTTTTTAAACCTGCGCGTCGCCCCCGGAAGGCTTTCCCGAGGGATCGTCGCGGTGGCAAAGACGGCCTTTGGCGTGTATCTGATCCACGACCATCTTTATATCCGGGAAAGTCTGTGGGGCAGGATGGGCTGCGCCTCCTGGCTGGGGAAGTGGTATCTGCCTTTTGCCGTTGTGGGAGCGGTCCTCTGCGTGTACGCGGCCTGCGCGTTGATCGAGGCCCTTCGGCAGCTTCTGTTTGCGCCGCTGGATCAAAACCGGAAGTTAAAGGGGTTTTTCGAGAGGCTCGACGAACGGCTCTATAGGATATGGAAGGAAGAGAAACGATGAGATATCAGATCTTAAAAACGGAGGGCCGCGCCAAGCGGGCGGTAATGGAGACGGTCCACGGCACGATCCAGACCCCGGTGTTTATGAACGTGGGAACCGTGGCCGCCATCAAAGGCGCCGTGTCCACGGAAGATCTGGAACAGATCGGCGCCCAGGTGCAGCTTTCCAACACCTATCACCTGCATGTGCGCCCCGGCGATGAAAAGATCCGCGCGCTGGGCGGCCTGCATCGGTTCATGTCCTGGGACCGTCCTATCCTGACGGATTCCGGCGGCTTTCAGGTGTTTTCCCTGGCGGGGCTGCGAAAGATCAGGGAGGAGGGCGTGACCTTTCAGTGTCATATCGACGGCCATCGGATTTTTATGGGGCCGGAGGAGAGCATGCGGATCCAGTCCAACCTTGCTTCCACCATCGCCATGGCGTTTGACGAATGCCCGCCGGCAAAGGCGGAGCGTTCTTATGTGCAGCCCTCCGTGGATCGCACGACCCGGTGGCTTTGGCGCTGCAAAAAGGAGATGGAGCGTTTAAACGGCCTGGAGGAGACGCTCAACCGCCAGCAGCTTTTGTTTGGCATCAATCAGGGAGCGGTCTATACGGATATCCGGATCGAACAGGCGAAGCGCATTGCGGAAATGGAGCTGGACGGCTATGCCGTCGGCGGTCTGGCGGTGGGAGAAACCCATGAGGAGATGTATCATGTGCTGGATGAGACGGTCCCGTTTCTGCCCCAGGACAAGCCTACCTATCTGATGGGCGTGGGGACGCCGGCCAATATCCTGGAAGCGGTGGAGCGGGGAGTGGATTTTTTTGACTGCGTGTATCCGTCGCGCAACGGCCGCCACGGACATCTGTATACCAATTTCGGAAAGATCAACTTGTTTAACGCCAAATATGAGCTGGACGACAGGCCCATCGAACCGGGGTGCGGCTGCCCGGCCTGTCGCCGCTACTCCCGGGCCTATATCCGCCACCTGCTGAAAGCAAAGGAGATGCTGGGAATGCGGCTTTGCGTCCTGCATAACCTGTATTTTTACAATACGATGATGGCGGAAATACGGGGGGCGCTGGATCGCGGAGAATTTGCCTCCTATAAGAAGCAAAAGCTTGACGGGATGCAAAATAATGTGTATGATGGTTAACAGGTATACTAATACTGGAACCGGAGAAGAGCAGGAGGAAGGATTGCTATGGGTATTTTACTGGCGGAGTCGGCCGGGACAGCCGGACTGATCCCGATGATACTGATGTATGTTGTGATTTTCGGCGCGTTTTTCTATTTTGTTTTGTATCGTCCTCAGAAGAAGGAGCAGAAGAAGATGAGCGCCATGCTTTCCTCGCTGGAGATCGGAGACTGCATCCTGACCAGCAGCGGATTTTACGGCATCGTCATCGATATCACGGACGATACCGTGATTGTGGAGTTCGGCAACAATAAGAACTGCCGTATCCCCATGCAGAAGTCCGCTATCGCGCAGGTGGAGAAAGCGGAAGAGTGATTGCGCTGCGCCCGGTCCGACAGTTGTACCGGGCCTTTTCACGAAAGAGGGTAAGGAGGTACGGATCATGAAAGCGAAAGTCGGTTTGAAGAAAGCCGCTGCAGCGCTGGGCCTGGTCTTAGGGCTGGCCCTTTGTTTCAGAGTGCAGATCACAGCGCAGGCGGCGGAGGTCGTAGCGACGGTAAATGGAACGATCCTGGCGGAAACCAAGACGGGTATGCTCTATCTTTCCACTTCGGGCGGAGTGATGGAGATCAAGATCGATGGCGATACCGATGTCAGCGAGTGTAAGGCGCTGCTGGCGGAACGTAAGATCACCGTTTCGTTATCCCACGGATCGGACGGGTATATGCACGCGGTAAAGATCACCAGCGAGGTGAATACCGGAGAAGTCAGTCTGGATCAGGGTTCGACGGCGGTGTACGGTACGCTCAGCAAACAGTCCAAAGGGGATCTACTCGTTTTCAAGACGCAGCAGGGCACGATGGAGATCAGGCTGGACGCGTCCACGGATATGACCAACTGTTCGATCCTGGTGCCGGAGAGCAATTATACGATCCTCTGTTCCAGGGGTTCTGATGCCTATATGCATGCGCTCAGTATCGCGGACGGCAACGCCAAAATATCGATGCCTTCTTTGAAAGCCTCCTCCTCCCTGACGCCGGCGCCTCAGAATCCCTCCAATATGAGGGTGCCCACGGCAGCCGTGGTGGGGACGGTGGCCTCCGGCACGAGGGATGATCTTTTGCATCTGTCCACCAGCGGAGGAGAGATGGAGATCGTGATCGACGCCGATACGGATACGAGAAACGGGGTCGTGCTGGTGCCCGGAAATTTGTTAGTGGTTTCCCTTTACCACGGTTCCGACGCCTATTTGCACGCCGTCATGGTAGCCGGTGTGAAGACCGTTTCCAACGCTGTGATCGATACGACCGCCGAGTCCCAGTCGACGGTGAGCGGCACGATAGCCGAAAAATCCACGGAAGATATTCTTCGCCTGGATACCTCGGCGGGAACCATGGAATTGAAAATGGATGCCGTGGAGCGTATCGCCGGGTGTAAGGCCCTGACCGTTGGAAAGAGGGTTACGATCATCTTGACCCGCGGTTCTGACGCTTATCTGCATGCGATCGAGATCGCGGCATAAGGCAGGCAAAAGAAAGCACCCAAACAGAAGAAAATGATCAAAGACAGATCCGAAGGGACGCTTTGCGCAAGGCAGAGCGTCCCTGTCGATTCTATTCCGGTTTTGGGACAGGGAGGGTTTTTATGAAGGTTGTGGATATGCACTGCGATACCATATCGCGGCTGTTGGATCAGGAGAAAGGATGGACGCTGGCGGATAACGATCTGCACATCCGTCTGGATAAGATGAAAGCGGGAGATTACCTGCTGCAGAATTTTGCGCTGTTTGTTTACGGCGGCAGCGGGAAGGATCTCTATCGGGAGGCCATGCGGATGGCGGACTGCTTCGATGCCCAGATAAAGCTGTATAGCGACAGGATCGTACAGGTAAGAAGCTGGGAGGACATTGAGAAAAATGCAGGAAAGGGCCGGATCCTGGCGCTTCTGACCATAGAGGAGGGCGGCGTTTTCCAGGGAAGCCTGGAAAAACTGCGGACCTTTTATGACCGGGGCGTGCGGATGGTGACGCTGACCTGGAATTTTCCCAATGAGATCGGCTGGCCCAACCTGGAACGCCCGGCGGAGGGAGAAAAGCAGGATCCAACGCGTCCGCAGACCCAAAAAGGGCTGACGGAGTTTGGATTTTACCTGGTGGAAGAGATGGAGCGCCTGGGGATGATCCCGGATGTGTCCCATCTGTCGGACGCCGGGTTCTGGGACGTCGTATCCCATGCCCAAAAGCCCTTTGTGGCGAGCCATTCCAACGCCCGCGCCGTCTGTCATCATGTCCGGAACCTGACGGATGAGATGATCCGCGCCCTGGCACAGAAGGGAGGCGTGATGGGGCTGAATTTCTGCCCGGATTTTCTGGAAGACGAGAAAGAAGGCGGCCCTAACGGGGGCACTGTAGAGGCGGTGGTGCGCCACGCGAAGCATATCGTCAATACAGGCGGGATCGAATGCCTGGGGCTTGGGAGCGATTTCGACGGCATCCCTACCCACCGGGAACTGACCGGGGCGGACCGGATGCCCCTTCTGGACGAGGCGCTGCGCGCGGCAGGGTTTCCGGCTTCCCAGCGGGAGAAGATCTTTTCCGGGAATGTGCTGCGGCTGTATAAGGACTGCCTTGGCGGCAAGAATACCGCCTGATTTTGCAAAACGGTCCGGCGGCCGGAAGGCCGGGTTTTTTGCTTGCGCTTCCTGGGCAGAAGTGCTATACTAATGCACGGACGTTTACGCGCGCCCACCCTATGATCAGCGGACATTCCCACATAGTTGGGAACACGCATCGGATACAGGCGGGTATTTTGGAATGAATATCAACGAAATAGCGAAGATGGCCGGCGTTTCGAGGGCTACGGTTTCCCGTTTCCTCAACGACGGCTATGTCAGCGAAGAAAAACGGGAAAGGATCCGGCAGGTGATCGACCGGACGGGATATACGCCGTCCCTGCAGGCCCAGATGCTTCGGACGAAGAGGACGGGGCAGGTCGGCGTGATCATTCCTTTCACCAATTCGGAATCCATCAGCAGGATGATATCGGGCATCAGCGTGACCTTACATAAGGCGGGGATCCAGATGCTTCTGGCCAACGCTGAGAACAGCCTTTCCGACGAACTGGGTTATCTGAGGCTGTTTTCCGAAAATAAGGTGGACGGCGTTATCCTGTTTGCGACGGTGTTTACCCGGGAGCATAAAAAGGCGCTGGAAGAGATGCAGGTGCCGTTGGTGATCTTAGGGCAGCAGATGGAAGGATATCCCTGTGTGTATCAGGACGATTTCAACGCTGCAAAGGAGATCACCCGGACGCTTTTAGACAAAACGACCAGCCGGGTCGGTTATATCGGCGTTTCTGAGACGGACGAGGCGATCGGCCGGGCCAGGAAAGAGGGATTTTTATCCGCCGTCAGGGAACGGGGGATCGACTGGGACGAAAGCTGTTATGTGGAGTGCGGCTTTTCCGCGGAAGAGGGATATCGGGCCGCAGGGACGCTGATGGAGCGCCATCCCGATATTTCTGCGGTGCTGGGAGCGACGGATCCCATCGCCCTGGGGGCGATGGCCCGGTTCCAGGAGAACGGACGGCAGGTGCCGGACAATGTGGCAGTGGCGGGCCTGGGGGATATCACTCTGGGCAAGATGGTTCGTCCCGGCCTGACCAGCGTTCACTTTTATTACCAGGACAGCGGTCAGGAAGCGGCCGATATCCTGTTGGAGCTGATGAAAGGCAATCCCGTGAAGCGGGAAGTGAAAATGGACTACTGTCTGCGGCAGCGGGGGACCACCCGGGGGTGATCCGGCGCCTGGCGGCAGGGCGAGGAGGTTTTATGGAACTGAATATTGTCTGTATCCCGGGCGACGGGATCGGCCCGGAGATCGTGGCGCAGGCCAAAAAAGCGCTTGTCAGGGTGGCGGACCGGTTTGGCCACACGATACATATGAAGGATGTGCTGATGGGCGGCGCGTCCATCGACGCGTACGGCGTTCCGCTGACGGAGGAGACGATCGCCGAGGCGAAGGCGGCGGATGCGGTGCTGATGGGTTCCATCGGCGGCGACGCCAACACTTCTCCCTGGTATCAGCTTCCGCCAGACAGAAGGCCGGAGGCAGGGCTTTTGGGAATTCGCAAGGCATTGAATCTGTTTGCCAATCTCAGGCCGGCCTATCTGTATCCCCAGTTGGCGGCGGCCTGTCCCTTAAAGGAACAGATCAGCGCTGCCGGGTTTGATATGCTGATCATGCGCGAACTCACCGGCGGACTTTACTTTGGCGAGAGGAAGACGGTAGTGGAAAACGGTGTGCGAAAAGCCGTCGATACGCTGACCTACGATGAGAACGAGATCCGGCGGATCGCGGTCAAAGGCTTTGAGATCGCCCGGAAGAGAAAGCATAAGGTGACCAGCGTGGACAAGGCCAACGTGCTGGATTCCTCCAGGCTGTGGCGGGCTGTGGTCAACGAGGTGGCGAAGGACTATCCGGATGTGACGCTTTCGCATATGCTGGTGGACAACTGCGCGATGCAGTTGGTGAAGGATCCGGCCCAGTTCGATGTGATCCTGACGGAGAACATGTTCGGCGATATTTTGTCGGATGAAGCCAGCATGGTGACAGGTTCCATCGGGATGCTGGCATCCGCCAGCCTCAACGATACGAAGTTCGGCCTGTATGAGCCCAGCCACGGCAGCGCGCCGGACATCGCCGGCCAGGATTTGGCCAATCCCATTGCGACGGTCTTAAGCGCGGCCATGATGCTGCGTTATTCCTTCGATCTGGACAAGGAAGCGGACGCTGTTGAAAATGCGGTGCGTCAGGTGCTTACGGAAGGGTATCGCACCGGCGATATCTTTTCGGAAGGCTGTACCCGGGTGGGATGCTCCCGGATGGGAGATCTGCTGGTAGAACGGATCTGAGCAAACAGGAGGGCATATGAGAAGTGAAAATGTGACCAGGGGCGTCCAGCAGGCGCCTCACAGAAGTCTTTTTAACGCGCTGGGCTACACCGAGGAGGAGCGAAACCGCCCCCTCATCGGTATTGTCAGCTCCTATAATGAGATCGTGCCCGGCCATATGAATCTGGACAAGATCACTGAGGCGGTGAAAATGGGCGTCGCCATGGCGGGCGGCACCCCGGTGGTGTTTCCGGCTATCGCGGTCTGCGACGGCATCGCCATGGGCCATGTGGGCATGAAATATTCCCTTGTGACCCGGGATCTGATCTGCGACAGCACCGAATGCATGGCGATCGCCCATCAGTTCGACGGGCTGGTCTGCATCCCCAACTGCGATAAGAACGTGCCGGGCCTTCTGATGGCCGCGGCCCGGGTCAATATCCCCACGATCTTCGTCTCCGGCGGCCCCATGCTGGCGGGGCATGTGAAAGGGGAGAAGAGAAGCTTATCTTCCATGTTCGAGGCGGTGGGATCCGTCGCGGCGGGCACCATGACGATGGAAGATCTGGCGGAATTTGAAGAAAAGGTATGCCCTACCTGCGGTTCCTGCTCCGGCATGTATACGGCTAACTCCATGAACTGCCTGACGGAAGCGCTGGGCATGGGGTTAAGGGGCAACGGCACGATCCCGGCGGTATACTCCGAGAGGATCCGTCTGGCCAAGCATGCCGGCATGCAGATTATGGAGCTGGTCAGGAAAGATATCCGGCCCCGGGACATCATGAGCGAGAAAGCGTTTTTGAATGCCCTGACGGTGGATATGGCCCTGGGATGCTCCACCAATTCCATGCTGCATCTGCCGGCTATCGCCCATGAGGCGGGGGTGGAGCTGAACATGGAGATCGCCAACGCGCTGTCGGAAAAGACTCCCAACCTGTGCCACCTGGCGCCTGCGGGCCCTACCTATATGGAAGATCTCAACGAGGCCGGCGGCGTGTACGCCGTGATGAATGAACTCAATAAGAAAGGGCTTCTTTACACGGATCTGATCACGGTCACGGGCAAGACCGTCGGGGAGAACATTGCAGGCTGTGTCAACAAAAACCCTCAGGTCATCCGGCCTGTGGAAGATCCCTATTCCCAGACGGGCGGCATCGCCGTACTGAAGGGAAATCTTGCCCCGGACACCGGCGTGGTGAAGCGCTCCGCCGTAGTGCCGGAGATGATGGTACACGAAGGCCCGGCCCGGGTATTCGACTGTGAAGAGGATGCGATCGAAGCGATCAAGGGCGGCAAAATCGTGGCCGGCGACGTCGTCGTGATCCGGTACGAAGGCCCGAAGGGCGGCCCCGGCATGCGCGAGATGCTCAATCCCACCTCAGCCATTGCCGGTATGGGGCTTGGCTCCAGCGTGGCGCTGATCACAGACGGCCGTTTTTCCGGCGCTTCCAGAGGCGCGTCCATCGGCCATGTGTCTCCTGAGGCAGCCGTGGGAGGCCCCATTGCGCTGGTGGAGGAGGGCGATATCATCTCTATCGATATTCCTAACCACCGGCTGGACGTGAAGATTTCCGAAGAAGAAATGAAAGCCAGAAAGGCGAAATGGCAGCCCAGGGAACCGAAGGTGACGACGGGCTATCTGGCCCGCTACCGGGAAATGGTCACCAGCGGCAACCGCGGCGCCATCCTGGAGATCCCTCATAACGCATAATACACATTGACAGGAGAGAGCCCATATGTTATTGACAGGTGCGGAGATCATCATTGAATGTCTGAAGGAACAGGGAGTGGATACCGTTTTCGGCTATCCGGGGGGCACCATATTGAACGTGTATGACGCCCTGTATAAGCACAGCGACGAGATCTTTCATGTGCTGACTTCCCATGAGCAGGGCGCGGCCCACGCGGCGGACGGCTATGCCAGGGCCACCGGCAAGGTAGGGGTCTGCATGGCTACCAGCGGCCCCGGCGCCACCAATCTGGTGACGGGGATTGCGACGGCCTATATGGACAGCGTGCCCATGGTGGCGATCACGGCTAACGTCAATCTCCCGCTTCTGGGAAAGGATACCTTCCAGGAGGTGGATATTGCCGGCGTGACCATGCCCATTACCAAGCACGGTTATATCGTAAAGGACGTAAACATTCTGGCAAAGACACTGCGCAGGGCCTTCGACATCGCAAGATCCGGCCGTCCCGGCCCGGTGCTGGTGGACGTGACCAAGGACGTGACGGCCAATACCTGCGAGTTTGAACCCATGAAGCCGGCGGAAGCGGTAAGGGTCAACAAATATACCGAAAGCGAGATGGAAGCGGCGCTGGCTCTTCTGAAAGAAGCCAAAAAGCCCTTCGTTTACCTGGGCGGCGGCGCCATTCTTTCGGGGGCGTCCGAAGAGGTCCGTGCCTTTGTCAAAAAACTGGATGCGCCGGTCTGCGACACGCTGATGGCGAAAGGGGCCTATAACAGCTATGATCCGCTCTATACCGGCATGATCGGTATGCACGGCACCAAGGCTTCCAATCTGGGAGTCAGCGAGTGCGATCTGCTGATCGCCCTGGGCGCCCGCTTTTCCGACCGTGTGGTGGGCAACGCGGCGAAATTTGCCAGCGAGGCGAAGGTGCTTCATATCGACATCGACGCCGCAGAGATCAGCAAGAATGTGAAGGCAGACGTGGCGCTGGTGGGAGATCTAAAGGCCGTTCTGACCGAGCTGACCGCCAGGATGGACGCCACAGAGCATCCTCAGTGGACGGCCCACATCCGGGAGTTGAAGGAGAAATATCCTCTGAAATACGATGACAGCCAGTTGAGCTGCCCTTATATCATGGAGGAGCTGGACCGGATCACAAAAGGGGAAGCGCTGATCACCACCGACGTGGGACAGCATCAGATGTGGGCGGCCCAGTATTACCACTATACGCAGCCCCGTACCTTCCTTTCCTCCGGCGGCCTGGGCACCATGGGGTACGGCCTGGGGGCCTGCATCGGGGCCAAGATGGGAAGGCCCGAAAAGATCTGCGTCAACATCGCGGGGGACGGGTGTTTCCGCATGAATATGAACGAACTGGCTACGGCCAGCCGCTATAAGATCCCGATCATCCAGATCGTCATCAATAACCATGTGCTGGGGATGGTGCGCCAGTGGCAGACCCTGTTTTACGGACAGCGGTATTCCCAGACGGTGCTGGAGGACGCGGTGGATTTCTGCAAGGTGGCTGAGGGGCTGGGCTGTAAGGCGATCCGTGTGACCAAAAAAGAAGAAGTGGCCCCTGCTATCGAGCAGGCGATCGCATTGCAGGAGCCCGTTTTGATCGAGTGCGTGATTCCAAAGGATGATAAGGTTTTCCCGATGGTGCCCGCAGGCGCGGCCATCAGCGAGGTGTTCGACGGGGACGACCTGAAAGATAAGGAGGCATGAAAAATGGCAAGAGTGTATAATTTTTCGGCGGGCCCTGCGGTGCTGCCGGAGGAAGTGTTACGGGAAGCGGCGGAGGAGATGCTGGACTATAAGGGCTGCGGCATGTCCGTCATGGAAATGAGCCATCGGTCCAAAATGTTTGAGACCATCATTCAGGAAGCGGAGGCGGATCTGCGGGAACTGATGAACATCCCGGACAACTATAAGGTGCTGTTTTTACAGGGCGGCGCCAGCCAGCAGTTTGCGATGATCCCCATGAACCTGATGAAGCACGGCGTGGCAGATTACATCATCACGGGCCAGTGGGCGAAGAAGGCTTACCAGGAGGCGTGTTTGTTTGGCAACGCCAAAGCGGTGGCGTCCTCTGCGGATAAGACCTTTTCCTATATCCCGGACTGTTCCGATCTGCCCATCGACGAGGATGCGGATTACGTTTACATCTGTGAGAACAACACGATCTACGGCACGAAATATAAGACTCTGCCCAACACCAAGGGCAAGATCCTGGTTTCCGACGTATCCTCCTGCTTTTTGTCCGAACCTGTGGACGTGACGAAATACGGCGTCATTTACGGCGGCGTACAGAAAAATATAGGCCCTGCCGGCGTGGTCATCGTTATCATCCGGGAGGATCTGATCACAGAGGACGTGCTGCCCGGCACGCCCACCATGCTGCGCTATAAGACCCATGCGGACGCGGATTCCCTTTACAATACGCCGCCCGCTTACGGGATCTATATCTGCGGCAAGGTGTTCAAGTGGTTAAAGAAGAGGGGCGGCCTGGCGGCCATGAAGGAATATAATGAGAAAAAGGCGAAGATCCTTTATGACTTCCTGGATGAAAGCAGGCTCTTTAAGGGCACGGTGCGAAAGGAGGACCGTTCTTTGATGAACGTGCCTTTTGTCACCGGCGACGTAGAGCTGGACGCGAAGTTTGTCAAAGAGGCCAAGGCAGCAGGGTTTGAGAACTTAAAAGGCCATCGTACCGTAGGCGGTATGCGCGCCAGCATTTATAATGCCATGCCCATCGAAGGCGTGGAAGCCCTGGTGGCGTTCATGAGGAAATTTGAGGCGGAGAATCTCTGACATAAGGCCCTTGGCCAAATGCGCAGGCCGCTTTAGAGAAGAGGTTTTAAAAAAGAGGAGAGAAGATTATGTACCGTTATCTGTGCTTAAACCCCATCGCCCAGGTCGGGCTGGACAATTTTACGAAGGAATATGAAAAGACGGAGGAGCTTGCCCAGGCCGACGGCATCCTGGTGCGTAGCGCTTCCATGCACGAGATGGAGCTGCCCGACAACCTGCTGGCGGTGGCCAGGGCCGGCGCCGGCGTCAACAACATCCCGCTGGAAAAGTGCGCCGAGAAAGGCATCGTCGTGTTCAACACCCCCGGGGCCAACGCCAACGGCGTCAAGGAGCTGGTGATCGCAGGGATGCTGCTGGCCAGCCGCGACGTGGTGGACGGCATCAACTGGGTTAAGGAGAACAGGGACGATCCCAACGTGGCGAAGGCCGCTGAGAAAGAGAAGAAGAAATTCGCCGGAACCGAAGTGATGGGCAAAAAGCTGGGTATCATCGGCCTGGGCGCCATCGGCGTCAAGGTGGCCAACGTGGCCCGGCACCTGGGGATGGAGGTCTATGGCTATGATCCTTATGTGTCCGTGGCGGCGGCCTGGAGCTTAAGCCGCGACGTGAAGCATGTGATGGATGTGAACGAGATCTATGAACAGTGCGATTTCATTACGATCCATGTGCCGCTGATGGAGGCCACTAAGGGCATGGTCAACGCCGAGGCCATCGGCCGGATGAAGGACGGCGTGATCCTTCTGAATTTCGCCAGGGATCTTCTGGTGGACGAAAAGGCCGTGCTGGACGGCATTGCGGCGGGAAAGATCCGTAAGTATGTGTCCGATTTTCCCAATCCTGTGACGGCGGGACAGCCGGACTGTATCGTGATCCCCCATTTGGGCGCTTCTACGGAAGAATCCGAAGAGAACTGCGCGGTGATGGCGGTACGGGAGCTGAAGGACTATCTGGAAAACGGTACGATCCAGCACAGCGTCAATTTCCCCGACTGCGATATGGGCGTCTGCCAGTGTGCCAGCCGGGTGGCGGTCTTCCACAAAAATATCGCCAATATGATCGCCAAGTTTACTTCCGTTATGGGCTGGAATAACATCAATATCGTGAATATGACCAACAAATCCAAAGGTGATGTGGCCTACACGCTGCTGGATCTGGAGTCGCCGGCCAACGAAAGCATCCTGACACAGCTTCGCACCATCGACGGCGTGTCACGGGTACGCGTGGTAAAATAAGAGAAAAAAGCAAGGCCGCCGCAGGGATTGGATGAGATCCTTACGGCGGCTTTTTTGCGGGTTTTAGTTGCGGGTCTGTGTCAGGTCGCAGGCACAGTTATCTGCGGTGGTACCGCAGCGGCTGTAACAATCCGGCGTCTTATCCTGTACGCGGCCCAGGGTCGTGTTGTCGCAGGTGCGGTTCTGTAACTGGACGATGGGGTTGGGCTCCACTTCGTAGCGGTAGTCCATACCGCAGCTTTTGATGTGCTGGTCGATGATGCAGTGTGTGGAAACGCTGTCCAGGGGCGTGTTGACGGTCTTTTGGTAGAAGAAGAAAGGATCGTCGGATTTGAGTTCGCCCAGAGGCACCACGCATTCCTTCTTCTGCGTATTGCCCACCGTGGTTTCCAGCACCCTGCGCACATATTCGATGTTGGGACGAAGCTGCAGGATCGCGGGGAATTCGCCGTTGCCCACCACCTGCTGGTATTCCTTCTTTTCATACTGCCAGAGCAGGTCCTTGGCGATGTGCAGATGGGTGATCTCCTGATTCAGACATTCCTCCCAGATCTGGCGGATATAGCTGTCGCACTCTGTCATCATGCAGGAGTAATACAGATAACATTCCGTATATTCATGCAGCAGCAGGCTTTCCAGCCAGGTGGCCCTGGTGTCGATCAGGCTTTCGTACTGGCTCACATGCTCTTCCTCGATCATGCCGATTTCCTGGTACATCCGGCGGCCAATGTCGGATACGCTGTAGAGGTTTGCCACGTTCATGTAGTAATTCATGGTCTGCTGTTCCGCGGCGGTGATGATGTTGACGTTGAGCTTTGTCTGCAGGCAGGCCTTGCTGTTGTTGATGTCGTGGAAAATGCTGTCCGTCGGGTAGCGGTGTTCGCTGATGGTGGGACGGCCGGGGGTGATCTCCGTATAGCCGCCGACCAGCTTTTCGGGGTAAACGCCGTATTCCAGGTTGAGCAGGTTGGAATAGCGGTACAGGTGGTCGAAATCTTCCAGCAGCGCCAGATTCAGGGCGTTGATGACATTGCAGTCCGTCTCCTGTTTGGCCAGCACGCAGGTCAGGTCGACGGCCAGTTGCTCATAAGAGATGGTATGCTCCAGGATCGTTTCATCCTTCGGCTTTAAGCAACTGATCCTTTTTTGCTGCTGTTGCTCCACGCGCCGGGTCATGGCCAGCTTGCGGCGCAGGTTGTCGTCGCAGCAGTGGCGTGAGAAATTACGGGAAAACCACTGGGCTTCAAATTCGGTCCCGTTCATCAGGATGATGCGGCATTTGGTGTAGGGATCCGCAGTCTCCTTGCAGTAGGGCCTGGGATACATGGTATTCCAGTTCATGAAAGTCTGGTCAATAGGGGCCGCTTTTTCTGTAAATGGATTAAAAGACATAAAAAATCTCCTCCTTTTATCTTTAAGATATGCAGGGGAGATTTTTTGGTACAGCGCAAGATGCTTTTTAGTCAAAGCGGAAAATGCTGTCGTTGTCCCGGACGTCCTCCAGCGCCTCTTTGAGCTTGTCGCTGCTGGCGACAAAAGCCTCGTTGGCCAGATCCATGTAGCGGATGAAGATATCCTCCACCGGTTTGCCTTCCTCCTTCGCGATGGTTTCAAAAATGGGCATCATCTGCGAAAGCTGTACGGAAACCTGGGTCTTCTGGGGATCCAGATCCGGCATCGCCTCGTTGGCGTAACCGGTGATGCGGTCCAGAAACGCCTTATCTTTTTCGGACAGTGCCATAAAACATGCCTCTTTTCTGATCGAGATTTGCAGACGGGCGTCTGGCCAAAAAAGTCGGCCCTTTTGCCCGTATCATACGTTTATTTTAGCACTTGCGCATTACCCTGTCAAAATGTAAAATAAGGGTAAGAATAAACTGACAGGAGAACAGACGCAATGGCAGAGATCAGACCGTTTCAGGCAATCCGGCCTGCAGAAGGGTACGCAGAACGGATCGCGGCGCTTCCTTACGATGTATTTTCCCTTGCGGAAGCGGGGGCAGAGGTAGAAAGAGAGCCCCTTTCTTTTCTTGCGATAGATTTGCCGGAGCTTTCGGCGGCCCCGGGAGAGGACATTTACCAGAGGGCGGGGGCCCTTTTGCGGCAGCGGATCCGGGAAGGCTATTTTATCCAGGAGGAGACGCCCTGTTTTTACCTCTATGAACAGACGATGGGCGGCAGGAGCCAGACCGGCGTCTGCGCCCTGACCCGTGTGGACGATTATTTAAACGGCGTGATCAAGCGTCACGAAAATACCAGAGCGGATAAGGAGGCGGACCGGATCGCCCATGTGGAGGGCTGTAGCGCCCAGACTGGCCCGATCTTTCTGGCCTATCGGGCAAAGGATCTGATCCGGGAACTGACGGACCATATCCGGGAAGCGGAAACGCCGCTGTATGATTTCGTTTCTTCGGACGGGGTTGGCCACAGGGTATGGCGCGTGGAGGACGAGGAGCTGATCGAACAGCTTTATGACGCCTTTGAGGACGTGGAAGCGTTTTATATCGCGGATGGACATCATCGCTGCGCCGCCGCTGTCGCCTGCGCGAAGAAATACCGCAGCCAGAACCCGGCTTATAGCGGGGAAGAGCCCTGGAACTTTATCCTTTCCGTGATCTTTCCGGATGAGGAGCTGCGGATCCTGGATTATAACCGGGTGGTGAAGGATTTAAACGGGCTGACGAAGGAAGAACTGCTGTCCCGGCTGTCGGAGTGCTTTGAAGTCGCTTCTGCAGGCGGCAAGGTAGCTGTGCCGTCCCAAAAAGGCGAGATCGGCATGTATCTGGAGGGAGAATGGTATCTGCTGACGCTCAGAGAGGCGTATCAAGACGACGATCCCGTGGAGGGGCTGGACGTTTCCGTGCTGCAGAACCGCGTGCTGGCGCCGGTCTTTCATATCCTGGAGCCCCGCACGGATAAGCGGATCGATTTTGTCGGCGGCATCCGGGGTTCTGAGGAACTCGTGCGCCGGGTGGATGCAGAAGGGGGAGCAGCGTTTTTGATGTATCCCACTTCCCTGACAGAGCTGTTTGCCGTGGCGGACGCCGGACGGCTGATGCCGCCCAAGTCCACCTGGTTTGAACCGAAGCTGCGCAGCGGCCTTCTGATCAGCAGCCTGACAGAGTAGAGTCCGGAAGAACGCCGGTAAGGGAAGGCAGGACGTCCGATGCGGACGGGAAGGGAGGAAAGCGATGAATGCAAGACTGTATAAACTGATGAACTGGCCCGAGATCGAGGCGGTCATCTATTCGGAAGAGGATGCGCCTCACCGTCTGCTGGGGGCGCACCCGGAAGGGAATATGACGCTGGTGCAGGCCTTTGTTCCGGACGCCAGGGCGATGACATATTGCCCCAGGGAGGGAAAAGAGGCCGAGATGGAGATGGCCGATGAGGCGGGTTTTTTTGCCGTGCTTGTGCCGGGAAACAAACCTGTCCCCTATACCCTGCGGGTGACGGATGCTGATGGGGCTGTCAGCCAGATCGAGGACCCCTACCGTTTTTGCCCTGTCATCACGAAGGAGGATACGGCGAAATTTAACGCCGGTATCCACTATGAGGCGTACCGGATTCTGGGGGCGCATCTGATGTCGATAGACGGCGTGGACGGCGTGCATTTTGCGGTATGGGCCCCCAACGCCGTGCGCGTATCCGTGGTGGGCGATTTCAACCGCTGGGATGGCAGGGTGCATCAGATGAGCCGGCTTTGGGATTCCGGTATTTTTGAGATCTTTGTGCCCGGCGTGTCGGAGGGGGAGAATTATAAATTTGAATTGAAGGTAAAGGGCGGGCTGACCTATCTCAAGGCCGACCCTTACGCTTTTGGCCAGCAGCTTCGGCCTGACACCGCCTCCGTGGTACGAAGGATCGACGGCTTTGCATGGGAGGATGAGGACTGGATCAAAGAGAGGGAGAGTCAGGATCTTCTTCATAAGCCCGTCAGCGTATACGAGATGTATCTGGGGTCTTTCGCGAAGCCGGAGGACGGCAGAGAATACTTTACTTACCGGGAACTGGCGCCGAAGGTGGCCGCTTATGTGAAAGAAATGGGCTACACCCATGTGGAACTGATGCCGGTTATGGAGCATCCCCTGGACGCTTCCTGGGGCTATCAGGTCATCGGCTATTATGCTCCGACGGCCCGCTACGGCACGCCGGAGGATTTCATGTTTTTTGTCAATGAACTGCACAAGGCCGGGATCGGCGTTATCCTGGACTGGGTGCCGGCGCATTTTCCCAGGGATACCTACGGGCTGTCCGCCTTTGACGGCACCTGCCTCTATGAGCATCAGGATCCCCGGCAGGGCTATCATCCGCACTGGGGGACGCTGATCTACAACTATGGACGGCCGGAGGTGCGCAATTACCTGATCGCCAACGCCCTGTACTGGATCGAGCAGTATCATGCGGACGGCATCCGCATGGACGCTGTAGCCTCCATGCTGTATCTGGACTACGGTAAGAGCGACGGACAGTGGGTGGCCAATATGTACGGCGGCAACGAGAATCTGGAGGCGGTGGAATTTTTAAAGCATGTCAACAGCATGATCCGAAAGCGGGGCAGGGGGGCTTTGTCCATTGCGGAGGAATCCACGGCATGGCCCAGGGTCACCGGGGCTTTAAATGAAGAAGGACTGGGCTTTTCCTTTAAATGGAATATGGGCTGGATGAACGATTTTCTGGGTTATATCCGCAACGACCCCTATTTCAGATCCTATCACCACAATGAGCTGACCTTTTCCATGATCTATGCCTACAGCGAGCATTTCATGCTGGTGTTTTCCCACGACGAGGTGGTGCATGGCAAGGCCACGCTGCTGGGAAAGATGCCCGGAGAGGAGCCGGACCGGTTTGCCAATCTGAGGGCCAGTTACGGCTATATGATGGCCCATCCCGGCAAAAAGCTTTTGTTTATGGGGCAGGAAATCGGGGAATACGACGAGTGGAACGAGGGACGCAGCGTGGAATGGGAGCTGCTCTCTGAGAAAAAGCACCGGAGCCTGCAGCAGTTCGTAAAGCGGTTAAACGAGCTATACCGCAGCCATCCCGCCCTTTATGAAAAGGACGACAGTTGGGAGGGCTTTGAGTGGATCAACTGCATCAACGCCAACGACTGCAATCTCTCCTGGCTCAGAAAGAGCGGCCGCATAGAGGAAACGCTTTTGATCTGCGTCAATTTCGCTAATGTGGACCGGAAAAACTATGAGGTCGGCGTGCCCTATGAAGGGAAATATACCGAGATCCTAAATTCTGATGAAAAGAAATACGGCGGCCAGGGGCGGGTCAACGCGACTGTCCGGAAGACGAAACCGTCGGAATGCGACGGCAGGGAGTATGCCATCCGGATCCGGCAGGCGCCTCTGTCTATCAGCATTTTCTCTTACACGCCCTATACGCCGGAGGAAAAAGAGGCCATCCGGGCGCTGGAAGAGGAAAAAGCCAGAAAGAGAGAAGCGGCCCAGGCCGTAAAGGCGCAGAAGAAAGCCGAGACAGAGCGCTTAAAGGCGCAAAAGAAAGCGGCTGGGACAGAACGCCTAAAGACGCAGAAGAAGGCGGCAGGAAGATCCGTTAGAGGGACGGGGAAAGGGAAGGTATGAGGGGATTCGCCGTTTATCTGACCCTGACCGACGGACTGGAACAGGCGGCGCAGGAGAATGTGGAAAAGGCGGTCGACGATGTGCAAAAACAGGTAGGGCTGATCGGACGCCATCTGGCTACGCTGCCCGATACCCTGTTCATGCTGGCGATCCATGCGGTCCTGGCACTGCTTTTGTTCGTGCTGGGCAGCCGTGCGATCGCGCTTATCCGCCGTCTTGTACGCCGGGCCCTGGAGCGGTCCGATGCGTCCAGGGATGCAGGGCAGTTTCTGGATTCCGCCATCAGGGTAGTTTTGCATGTGATCCTGGTTTTTTTGATCCTGCAGATCTTTGGGCTGGAGGCGGCCAGTATCGCTACCGTAATCGGATCCGTAGGCGTGACCATCGGTCTGGCGATCCAGGGCAGCCTGAGCAATTGCATCGGCGGCATTCTGATCCTGACGCTGAAACCGTTCAAGGTAGGGGATTATATTGTCGAGGATACCTATCATAATGAAGGGATCGTCCAGCAGATCTCCGTTTTTTACACCAGGCTGGCAACGTATGACAACCGGATCATCCTGATCCCAAACGGTACGCTGGCCAATGCCGGGATGATCAATGTGACCGATGAAGCGGTTCGGAGAGTGGATTTTACGATAGGAATATCCTATGATTCCGATATCCGCAAGGCCAGACAGGTGGTAGAGCAACTGGCAAAGGAGCATCCGCTGGTACTCAAGGACAGGGAGATCTCGGTCTTTGTCGACAGCTTTGCGGACAGCGGCGTAGTGCTGGGAGTGCGTTTCTGGACGAAACGGGAAGATTTCTGGCAGGCGCGCTGCGAAATGATGGAAAATGTCAAATATGGATTTGACGTGGCGGACATCCGCATACCGTTCCCGCAGATGGATGTGCATCTGGAACGCTGACAGGACAAAAATATGAGGTTAAAAGGCCAGCCGGCCGCGCTTGCGCGGCCGGCTGAACTGCTGCTGGGATATTCCATTATAAAGGAAAAATCTTTCGTGGAATAACATATTTCACGAAAGATTTTTTGCCGTTTTTCATCACCGATAGACATTATAACGCATACTTTTTGGTTTGGC
>CANQFM010000028.1 GCA_947598825.1 uncultured Eisenbergiella sp.
GACGGCGTTTCTGTCGTTTTTATGGGTGCAGGGGCGAGGAAAACAGGGGAAACGGCGTCCTGCTTTGACAAATCCTGCGCGGCGGACAGGCTATACTGGGGAAAAATGCCGCCAGGCAGGAGGAGGACAGGACATTGAAGGGCAGGGAGGAAGGATACAGGACACAGCAGGCGGATTATCTGCTGGATTACGACAGAAGGAATATCCTGAGGTGCGCCGATACGTTTGAAGATCTGGCTTTGGCCGTCTGCAGGATGGATCGGGAGCGGGAACAGGAAGAGAGCAAGGACGGCGACAGGGAAGAGCTGTGGCGCCAAAGGCGGGCACAGGAGGGGAAAAGGGCCCAGGCGTTTTATTTAAAACAGGCTTCGGATCTGATGCAGTCCGTCGCCAGGACAAAGGTACAGATTTTGCGGCTGGGCGGCAGGCAGGAGAAAATGATCGTCCGGGCGCTGGCCGGGGAAGGGATCCTGGTAAAGGATATCTGCCTGGTAAAAGGGGCGGAGAGCGAAATTGAGATCTGCATCTGCCTGTGTACCAAAAAAAAGATCAGCGTAACGGCGGCGGAGCTGGCGGACTATCTTTCGGTTTTAATGGATATCCGGCTGGTATCGGAAAAGGGCAATCCCTATTTCGTTGGGGAAGAGCCGGTGACGCTGTATTTTGAAAAGGAGCCGGACTTTTGCTGTATGACGGCGTCCGCTACGGCCATCAGGGAAAACGAGGCGCAGTCGGGAGACAGTTTTTCCTTTTTTGAAGAGGACGGTAAAATGACGATCATCCTTTCGGACGGCGTGGGGTCCGGAGAGGAAGCGGCAAGGGACAGCAGCCGGATTGTGGATCTGACGGAGCGTATCCTGAGCGCCGGACTGAGCTGTCAGGCCACGGTGGATATGTTAAACGGCATGTTTTGCGAAAGCGAGGAAGAGATCCGGATGCCGACGCTGGATCTGTGCAGGATCGATCTGAAAAAAGGGGTCTGCAGCATTGCCAAGGCCGGCGGCGTCAGCACCTTTATTAAAAGGGGGCAGTTGGTAGAAAAGGTCAGCGTGGATTCCCTGCCCCTCGGACTGTCCCAGGAGTCGGGAGGCGAGGAGATAGAGCGTCCTTTGAAAGAAGGAGATATGGTGATTCTCCTTACGGACGGCGTGGTCGAGGATTGGCCCTGCATGGACGGGGAGTTTTTCCTCATGCAGCAGATGGAGCAGATGACGGTCACGTCTCCGGTGGACATGGCAAATCTGCTGCTGCAGTACGCCATCGGCCAGAGCCAGGGACGTATCCGGGATGACATGACGGTATTGGTGGCAGGGATATGGGGGAATGCTCCGAAATAATTGAGAAAGCCCGCGGATTGGGGTATAATGATCTGCAGCAGGGATGCGCAGGAGGGAGAAAACGGTCGTGCAAAGTACAAAGGGAGACAGTTTGACGCTGGTGAAAGAGGTGGAGGCTTTCATGGACCGGTTTGCGATGTGGCCGCAAAACGGACATATCGTGGCGGGAATATCGGGAGGCCCGGACTCCGTATGCCTTCTGGCGGCGCTGGTCAGGCTCCGAAAGCGCCATAACCTGCTGCTGACAGCCGTACATGTGCATCATGGACTGAGGGAGGAAGCGGACGATGACGCGGATTTTGTACGGCGTCTCTGCCGGCAGTGGGACGTGCCCTTCGTTTTAAAGAAAGCAGACGTGCGGAAATTGGCCTGCGACAGCCGTATTTCCTGTGAGGAAGCGGGGCGGATGGCCCGGTATGAGGCGTTTTCGGAAATGCTGCGCAGGACAGAGGGCGGTACCAAGGGAGGCTGTATCGCGGTGGCCCATAACCGGGACGACCGGGCGGAGACGTTTTTATTCCATCTGTTTCGGGGCACGGGCCTGAAAGGGATGGGGAGCATCCAGCCGGTGCGCGGGTCGAAGGACGGCAGCAGGATCATCCGGCCGCTGCTTTTTTGCGGCAGGGAGAGGATCGAGGCGTGGCTGAAAGAAGAGGGGATCTGTTGGCGGGTGGACCGATCCAATCTCGGAGAAGATTTTACCCGCAATAAGATACGGAACCGGGTCCTGCCGTATGTCCAGAGGGAGATCTGCGGTCAGGCCGGGCAAAACCTTGCCAGGGAGGCGGAATTGCTTTCCGATGCGCACGATTTTCTGGAGCGGGCCGCCCGGGAGGCAGCCGGACGGTGCAGTGTGGCCAAAGAGGACGAAGGGATCTGTTTCGACGTGGCCGCCTTTGAAAAGGAGGACGCTTTTCTGCAGGATCAGATGTTGTATCAAACCCTGGTTCAGATGGGGGGCGGAAAGGATCTGACGGCAGCGCATATCAGGGAGATCAGGAAGCTGTTTGCCCCTTCCTGTCAGAGCGGAAAAAAGGTCAGCCTGCCGTTTTGCGGCGTTACAGCGGAGCGGACGTTTGGCTGTGTGCGCCTGACCAGGCTGCCGGACGTGGGCCGGACCGATGGGCCGGAGGGGGAAAGAAAGGCGCTTTTGCCAGGCCGTTTCCCGGTACCGGGGCTTGGCATGGTCTCCTCCCGGCTGTTCGCAGGGCCGGCGGCCGGGGAAACGGATGCAGGCGTTTTTTTGGAAAATATACCGCAAAAAAAGTATACGAAATGGTTTGATTATGATAAAATAATAAAGTCTGCGGGATTTCGTACGCGCCTGCCAGGCGATTATCTGACCATAGACGGCGCGCTGCACAAAAAAAGCTTAAAACAGTATATGATCGAAGAGAAGATCCCGGCGGGCCAAAGGGACGGCATGGTTCTGCTGGCGGACGGCGCGCATGTGATGTGGGTGCCCGGCTACCGAATCAGCGCCGCTTATAAGGTGACGGAAAAGACGGCCGTGGTGCTGGAGGTTTCCCTGGAAGGCTTTGCAAAAGAGGGGCACAGCCCCGTTGCCGGAAATACAAAGGAGGAATAAGAATGGCGGAGCGAGTGGAAGTTTTATTGACGGAACAGGAAGTGGATGACAGGATACAGCAGATCGGGGATCAGATCAGCAAGGATTATGCGGGGCGGCAGGTACATCTGGTCTGCGTGCTGAAGGGCGGCAGCTTTTTCATGTGCGAGCTTGCCAAGCGCATTACCGTTCCCGTATCGCTGGATTTCATGTCCGTGTCCAGTTATGGAAAAGATACCAAATCCAGCGGCGTGATCAAGATCGTGAAGGATCTGGATGAATCGCTGCAGGGAAAAGACGTGATCGTGGTGGAGGATATCGTGGACTCCGGGCGGACGTTGAGCTATCTGCTGGAGCTGCTCCGGGGGAGGGGGCCGAAGAGCCTGGCGCTGTGTACGCTGCTGGATAAGCCTGACCGCCGTGTGGTCGAGGTAAAAGTGGATTATACCGGGTTTGCCATTCCGGATGAATTTGTGGTGGGCTATGGGCTGGATTACGACCAGCGGTATCGAAACCTGCCCTATATCGGCGTGGTGAAGTTTGAATAAAAGAGAAGAGAGAGGTCAATAGGAGGATACCGTGAATAAAAACGGCAGAGGAGTTAATCTTGTCATTACCTTGCTGCTCATCGCTATGGTGCTGTTCTGGTTTTCCGGCATGCTCAACCGCATGGAAAATACCTGTACGCAGGCGGAATTTGAACAGATGTTAGAGGAGGGCAGGATCGCCGGCGTTGTGATCACGCAGAACAAGGAAGTGCCTACCGGATCCGCACAGCTCAATCTGACTGACGGGGAAGAACGGGTTTTGGTGGTGACGGATGTCAATGCGCTGATCGCGCAGTTGGAAGAAAACGGAGTGGACTATATTCCGCAGGATATCCCCGGAGAAAACGTGTTTTTGACGTCGGTGCTGCCGGCGCTGATCATCGCGGGCGGCTTTGTCATTGTCTTTATGATGATGAACGCCCAGAACGCGCAGATGAACGGCGGAAACCGGATGATGAACTTCGGAAAGAGCCGCGCGCGTATGAGTACGGCGGGCGATACGCGCATCACGCTTAAGGATGTGGCGGGGCTGAAAGAAGAGAAAGAGGATCTGCAGGAGATCGTGGAGTTTTTAAAGGCGCCCGAAAAGTTCACCCGGGTGGGTGCGCGTATCCCCAAGGGCGTACTGCTGGAGGGCCCTCCCGGTACCGGGAAGACTTTGCTTGCCAAGGCCATTGCGGGAGAGGCGAACGTGCCGTTTTTCTCCATTTCCGGTTCGGATTTTGTGGAGATGTTTGTAGGCGTAGGTGCGTCCCGCGTCCGCGATCTGTTTGAAGACGCCAAGAAGAACGCGCCCTGCATTGTATTTATCGATGAGATCGACGCGGTGGCCAGGCGCAGAGGAACGGGCATGGGGGGCGGCCACGATGAACGGGAGCAGACCTTAAACCAGATGCTTGTGGAAATGGACGGTTTCGGCACCAACGAAGGGATCATTGTCATGGCGGCCACCAACCGGGTGGATATCCTGGATCCCGCCATCCTGAGGCCGGGCCGTTTCGACCGTAAGATCAGCGTGGGCGCGCCGGATGTGGGCGGCCGGGAGGATATCCTGAAAGTCCATGCCAAAAACAAGCCGCTGGCGGACGATGTGGATTTAAAGCAGGTGGCACAGACCACCGCCGGTTTTACGGGCGCGGATCTGGAAAACCTGATGAACGAGGCGGCGATCCTGGCGGCGAAGGCGGACAGGGCCTTTGTGATCCAGGAAGATATCCGCAAGGCGTTTGTGAAAGTGGGGATCGGCGCGGAAAAAAAGAGCAGGATCATTTCAGACAAGGAAAAGCGCATTACCGCCTACCATGAGGCCGGACACGCGATCCTGTTCCATGTCCTTCCGGATGTGGGGCCGGTTTATACGGTTTCCATTATTCCTACCGGCGGCGGGGCGGCAGGCTATACGATGCCGCTGCCGGAACGGGACGATATGTTTATGACAAGAGGGCGTATGCTGCAGGAGATCATGGTTTCCCTGGGCGGCCGGATCGCGGAGGAACTCATTTTCGATGACATTACCACCGGCGCTTCCAGCGATATCAAGAAAGCGACGCAGATCGCCAGGAAGATGGTGACCCGTTTCGGTATGTCGGACAGCATGGGCGTGATCTGTTATGAGGATGACGACGACGAAGTATTCCTCGGCCGGGATCTGGTGCATGCCAAGTCCCACAGCGAATTGGTCAGCGGGGAGATCGACCGGGAAGTAAAGCGCATTGTTGACGATTGCTATGCAAAGGCAAAGGATCTGATCTCTGGCCACGAAACGGTGCTTCATCGGTGCGCTGCGCTGCTTTTGGAGCGGGAGAAGATCGGCCGCGCTGAGTTTGAAGCCCTGTTCGCGTAAAAAGATTTAGTAAAAATTCACAAAAATGGACTGCTGAATTTGTAAATTTTGTGAAAACGAGGTATGTACAAAAAGGGGAGGGTCTGCTACTATAATAGACGTAACCCCCCAATACATTTAGTTTTTTGCTATACCCCATAAGAAGTACCTTCTCTAAAAAAGGCAGCGTACCCCCGCTGTCTTTTTTACTGTATAGGAAGCAGGCACGCAGAGCGGCGTGCAGGACACGGCGCTACGGCCTTGCGGGAGTTCGACAAAAAAGTGAGGGTCAAAATGAAACCGATCGCGCATATTCACACAGATTTCAGAGAGAAATTCGGGATCTCCCGTCAGAGTATGCTGGTACCCGGACTGCAGGGCGAGATCTTTTTTGAACCGCCGTACCGCAACCCGGAGGCGGTGCGGGGATTGGAACAGTTCTCCCATATCTGGCTTTTATGGGAGTTTTCGGAACATATCCGGGAAAGCTGGACGGCCACGGTACAGCCGCCCCGTCTGGGCGGGAAAAAGAGGATGGGCGTCTTTGCCACCCGTTCTCCGTTTAGGCCGAATCCGATCGGGTTGTCCTGCGTAAGATTGCTGGAAGTGCGGCGCAGCGGGGAACACGGGCCGGAGCTTATCGTCTCGGGCGTCGATCTTTTGGACAATACGCCGATCTATGATATCAAACCCTATATTCCGCTGTGCGACTGCAGGCCCGAGGCTACGGAAGGGTATACGCTCCGGACGAAAGAACACAGGCTTTCCGTGGTGTTCCCGCCCGAATTGCTGGCCCGTTATCCGGAAAGTAAGCGGGCCGCGGCCTGCGGGATCCTGGAGCAGGATCCGCGGCCTGCTTACTTTCAGGCGCCGGACCGTCTGTATGGCGTGTCCTTTGCCGGGTATGACATTAAATTCAGGGTATCGGGCGATGTGCTGACCGTCAGCGACGTTATTCCCCTGTAGGACGGATCGCGGCGAAGCCGTGTTCCAGATCCGCAAGGATATCGTCGATATGCTCCGTGCCAATGGAGAGGCGGACCGTGGTAGGATAAATGCCGGCTTTTGCCAGATCCTTTTCCTCCATCTGGGAGTGGGTGGTGGAGGCCGGATGGATCACCAGGGATTTCATATCCGCCACATTGGCCAGCAGGGAGAACAGTTCCAGGGATTCCGTGAATTTTTTCGCATCCTCCGCTGTGCCCTTCACCTCAAAAGTGAAGATGGAGGCGCCTCCGTTGGGGTAATAGCGATCATACAGTTCTTTTTCGCGTCCGGAGGAAAGGGAAGGATGATGCACCTTTTCCACCTGCGGATGGTTCTTTAAGTAGTCTATGACTTTCAGCGTGTTTTCCACATGGCGTTCCACGCGCAGGGAAAGCGTCTCAAGTCCCTGCAGCAGCAGGAAGGAATTGAAAGGAGAGATGCACGCGCCCAGATCCCGCATCAGCGTGGTACGGATCTTCATGATATAAGCCAGGTTACCGCAGGCTTCTGTAAACCGGATGCCGTGGTAAGACGGGTTGGGGGCAGAGAGACCGGGGAATTTATCGTTCTGGACCCAGTCGAATTTGCCGCCGTCCACGATAACGCCGCCCATTACCGTGCCGTGACCACCGATGAACTTCGTGGCGGAGTGTACCACTATGTCCGCGCCGTGTTCCAGCGGGCGGAACAGATAGGGAGTTGCAAAGGTGTTGTCCACGATCACGGGGATCCCCGCTTTATGGGCAATTTCGGAAACCGCTTCCAGATCGATGATATCGGAATTGGGATTTCCCAGGGATTCCAGATAGAACAGCTTTGTGTTCTCCCGGATCGCATTGGCGAAGTTCAACGGATCGCTGCCGTCCACAAAAGTGGTCTGGATGCCGGACTCTGTGAAAGTGTTGGCAAACAGGTTAAAGGTGCCGCCGTAGAGCGTCGCGGAGGAGACGATATGATCGCCGGCTTTGGCGATATTCTGGATCGCGTAGGCGATGGCGGCGGAACCGGAAGCGGTAGCCAGAGCGCCCACGCCGCCCTCCAGCGCGGCGATGCGCTTCTCAAACACATCGCTGGTGGGGTTCATCAGGCGGGAGTAGATGTTGCCGCTTTCCGTCAGGGCGAAGCGGTTTGCCGCCTGGGCGGAATCCTTAAATACATAGGATGTGGTGGCATAGATCGGTACTGCCCTGGCGTCTGTGGCGCTGTCAGGCTGTTCCTGTCCCACATGGAGCGCCAGTGTCTCAAATTTGTAGTTTTTTTCTGCCATGATACATTTCCCTTCCTTCTTTTTTATGCTTTTTAATTTCCTATAAACATACTAATTAAATATGTTAACGGGATTATAGCATGACAGGATAAGGCTGTCAATATCTTTCTGTTATGAAATTGACCTGAAATGACCAAATGACCCTTGTCATGGGGTAATTACAAGAAATTTTTATCCCTTGAATCCGTCACATCTGTCAATGTTGTCTGATAGTATCCGGCAGGAGTCATTTTAACAGTCTCCGGCATGTAGCAGCTCTGGCTCTACACGACATATTTGTGCCTGAAGTGTATTTCGGTCTACAAGACCTGAGACGACGCCCTGTCTGGAGATACAAAATCCTGCAGCATAGTGAGCAATGCGTATGGACTTATCCAGTGAATATCCGTCACTCAGGTATACGGCGAGTGCGGAGATGAAGGCATCCGCCCCGCCAGTGGTATCGATTGGTTGGAACTTCGAAGCAGGATAATACCTGGATTCAGAGACTGTCTTCAAATAGCAGCCATCTTGTCCGAGGGTGATGATTACGGTGGGAATTCCTTTCTGAAAGAAGTAATCAGCCTGGTTCTCTACGGATGTACAATCCGGGGCAAGCAGGGCGGCCTCTTTCTTGTTGGGAATTAATATATCAACGAGAGAAAACATTTCCTCCGGGAAGGATCTCAGAGTGGCTGGTTTAAATATTGTCTTTGCATGGTATTTCCGGGCCAGCCTTGTGGCTTCTATGATCGTAGGGATCGGAATTTCGGAAGCAAGCAGGCAGAAAGAGGAATTCTTGAATAGATATTCCTGGGCTGTCATGTCTTCCTGAGTCAGGTGTGTGTTGCTCCCGGGAAGGATGGAGATAGTTCCCTCGCCATCCCGTTGCAAATATATGTAAGCCTTACCTGTTTGAGAATTATTCATTCTGTGGACTCCTGCCGTAGAGACATTTTCACGTTTTAAAATGTCGAGGATAAAATTCGATTCCATATCATTTCCTATCTTGCCGCACAAGGTAGTCTCTTTTCCAAGCCTTGCAGCGGCAATTGCCTGGTTAGCGCCCTTTCCCCCAAGTGAAACAGACACATTGTTGATCATGATGGTTTTTCCTGGCTGAGGAAGATTGTCAACGTTGAATGTGATATCTTCATTGATACTGCCTACAACGATGATCTTTTTACTCTGAAAGTTGTATGGAAGGTCAAGACTTCGTTCATGGTTTAATGTGTAAGTCTCATTGGTAAAGATATTTTCCTGGGAGAAAGAAAATTCTGCCTCGGAGGATTCACACTTTTCAATGAGAAACGAGCAGAGCTGATATCCGAATTCCTGAAAAGCAATTTCATAGCAGGAGATAGGGGGAAAATCTGCCATTCTCTGGACATTACCTTTAAGGCTGATTATCGACAGATCAGTTGGAATATTATAATGTACATTGATGAACTGCTCATACAAAGTAAGGGCAGAAGTATAATGGGAACTGATGATTCCGGTAAATCCGCAAGATATGATTTTCTGCATGCAGGATGGATCTGAACTGTCCAGAATCATTGTGTCCTGATAGGAAAGCTGATGGTCAAACAGACATCGCTTAAACCCTTCCAGCAACTGCGCGGAACGGGAACTATCTTTTTTCAAAAGACAGCCTATTTTACTGTGACGGTATTCGATCAGTTTCTGAGTACAGAGAAATCCGAGCTTCTGATAGTCTATCCGTAAAGCCTCCTCGGTGACAGTAGAATTGATATAACAGATCTCAATCTGTGCCTCCGTAAGATAGCGTGCATTTTCGATACTTTCTTTGCCAACGGGTTCCCACAGAACTCCATCTATTTTATTCTGGCAGCAGGAAGTGATGTGTTTCAATTCCTGTTCCAATGAATCCTCGCTGTCGTAGAAAAGGACACTGTAACCACGCTCATGTGCGGCGCGGAGAACACCAGTAAATATCTGATTGGACTGAGAAGTATTCTTTAAAAGGACAGCCAGGAGGAATGTCCGGGTAGTGGAGAGATTTTTGACAGTGCCATAAGGTGTATAATTATATTCCTTGACGATCTTAAGGACCCGACTTCTTGTTTCCGGGCTGATATTATCATCCTTATTATTAATAACCTTGGATACCGTTGTAATAGATACGTTGGCAAGTTTGGCAATTTCTTTGATTGTCATGAGATAACTCCTTACTTCACAGCATGTGGACGGTGCAAACGAAAACAACTAAAGTCGTTTCCTATTTTTTTCAGATATGGGTATTATACCCTGTACTTAAAAAATCAGCAAGTTGGTTCCAAAAGCCGGAAAGTGCAACAGAATCATCAATATGCATAAATAAATTGGAAAATTGAACAGGAAAAATATTAAAAAACAAATTCAAGGTGGGAAAAATGATAGGAAAATATTTTTCTAAAAAGATTTACTATTTATATTGACAAAAGATGGGGGATGTGTTTATATAAATATATAGAAAATATTTTACGAAAGTATTTTCTTATACGTTTTAAATACATGAGGAAGGGACAGGTATTGATGAAGAAAAAGATACTGGTAGTTGGAAGTTTGAATATGGACATGCGTATCCGTGTGAAGGAGATCCCTAAGGTAGGGGAGACACTCCTGGGAGATAATCCTACCTACGCTCTGGGCGGTAAGGGGTCCAACCAGGCGGGTGCAGCCGGGAAGCTGGGAGGTAACGTTGCGATGCTCGGTTATGTCGGAGACGATGAGTTCGGACAGGAGCAAAGAAGGAAGCTGCATGAGAATCAGGTGGATGTCTCCGCTATCGGTATTTCTAAGGAGGATCCCACCGGAACAGCAGTGATCTATGTGAACGATGCGGGCAACAACTCGATCGTCGTGATTCCGGGCGCGAACAACGACTGCACAAAAGAGTACATCGAGGCCTGTGACGTACAGTTGGAGGAATGTGATTATGTTCTGATACAGATGGAAATCCCGGTGGAGGCGATCACCTATACTGTGAAGAAAGCCAAGGAGCTTGGTAAGACGGTGATCTTGAATCCGGCACCGGCCCCAGACTTCATCAGCGATGATATTTTACAGAATATAGATTACATCACACCCAATGAGATAGAGGTCGGCACTTTGACCGGATGTGACATCAGTACGGTGGAAGGCATTAAGCAGGGAGCTAAGAAGCTTCTGAACAGAGGCGTTCGGAACGTATTGGTTACCATGGGTGAGAAGGGTTGCCTGTTGATCAATAAATCGCGGAGTAAACATTATCCGGCAAGGATAGTAAAGGCGGTGGATACCACTGCAGCGGGAGATTGCTTCAACGGCGCTTTCGTGGTGGCGTTGTCAGAGGGTAAGAGCGAGAAGGAAGCAGTATTCTTTGCCAACGCATCTTCTTCCATTGCAGTAACACGCAGCGGCGCATTGCAATCTGTGCCGACCAGACTGGAGACAGAGGAAGTGCTTAGGAATTGGAATCCGGAAAAGGAGGAAGAACAGGATGTTGAAAAAAGAGTATGTTGAGGGAATATATGCCGGCTGGCTGGCCAAAATTATAGGAATTCGTCTGGGAGCGCCCATTGAGGGCTGGACTTATGAACAGATCAAGAAAATGTACGGCGAATGCACTGGCTATCCGGTAGATTATAAAGATTTTGCTGCAGATGATGACAGCAATGGCCCGCTTTTTTTCTTAAGGGCACTGGAAGACAGTAATAAGGAAGAGGATCTGGAAGCTCAGGATGTGGCGGAAGCGCTGCTCAACTATGCGCCTTTTGAACATGGATTCTTCTGGTGGGGCGGTTACGGAATCTCCACGGAACATACAGCCTATCTGAATCTTAGAAATGGCATGAAGGCTCCCATGAGCGGCAGTATTGCACAGAACGGAGCGACCACAGCAGAACAGATCGGCGGTCAGATCTTCATCGATACATGGGGACTTGTCACACCTGGCAATCCTGACCTCGCAGCCAAGCTTGCGGAGAAGGCAGCCAGCGTGACACACGGAGGTAATGGCGTGTACGGCGGTATTTTCGTTGCCGCATGTATCAGTTATGCTTTTGTCGAAAAGGATATGAGAAAGATCATCGAGAAGGGTTTGAGCTATATCCCGCAGGATTCAGAATACGCTATTGTGGTGCGCGAGATCATGGAATTCTATGACCAGCATCCGCAGTCCTGGGAAGAATGCTTTAAATACATTCGGGAGAATCGCGGGTATAAGAGATATCCTGGTATGTGTCATATCATCCCCAATATCGCGGTTATGATTCTGGCGCTGATGTACGGTGAGGGAGATTTCTCAGATACATTAAACATTTGTAACCGGTGCGGATGGGATACCGACTGTAACGTAGGAAATGTGGCAACAATCATGGGTGTGAGGAATGGTTTGGAAGGAATCGACTATAAGCAATGGCGTGCCCCGATCAATGACTTCCTAGCATGTTCCAGTGTGGTAGGCTCTCTGAATATCATGGATATCCCCTATGGGGCAGCTTATATCGCGAAACTGGCAGCAAAGCTTGCGGGAGTAAAACTTCCTGCTCCCTTTGATGAGATCACTGAAAAAAGAATCGATAGCTGTCACTTTGAATATCCTGGTTCTACCCACGCGATCCGTGTGAGAAGAGAGGATCCGAAGCGTTCTACGCTTGAAGTAGCGCTGGAGAATACAACAGAGTCCGCTCACACGGGAAACAGATCGCTGAAAGTTGTGGCAAAACCTGCAATGCCGGCGTCAGGAATCTGCATTTATAAGAAAACTTACTATCGTCCCCGCGATTTCCATGATAGCAGATACGATCCCAGTTTCTCACCTACGTTGTATCCGGGACAGACGATTCACGGAAGCATCATGGTTCCTGCATATGGATCGAACGTAAAAGCGTGCCTGTATGTGAAGGAGATGAGAAGTGGCAGGATATATCAGAGCGAACTGCTTGACCTGGAGAAAGAGACATGGATGACATTAGAGTATCAGATTCCGGAGCTTGACGGTGCAGTCATTGAGGAAATGGGATTCTGTGTATATCTGGATGGAGACGGTAGATGGGGCATTGTGACGGTATTAATCGATGATCTGTACGCGGATGGCAAGGCTGCCTACTCGGTTGACATGTCGAAGGAGAACGTGGAGTTCTGGAATTCCATTCATCAGGAGATCAGCCAGTTTACCAAGCTAAAAGGCTTGATGTACCTGGCTGACGGACAGCTAAATCTATCCTGCGCAGATTTTGCGGAAGCCTATACGGGAAGACATGACTGGAAGGATTACAGTGCAGAGTTCGTAATCACACCGGTTACCGGGGAATGGCACATGGCGAATGTGAGAGTACAGGGAGCGATCAGGTCTTACGCAGTAGGACTTCTTCCGAATCACAAGGTTGGTATTCTGAAAAATGCAAATGGCTACAAGGTACTTGTAGATGCAGATTTTTTCTGGGAGGCAGGCAAGGAATATATCATTAAAGCTGAAGTAAATGGAAATGAGATCACGGCCTATGTGGACGGCGAAAAGGTTCTGACACATACAGATACAGAATCTCCGTATCTGGAGGGATGCGTGGGAATCTCCCTTCTCGACAACAGCCATCTGAAATGTAAGAGTATCACGATAAGATAGGATAATAGGAATCCTGTTAAGACCGTAGAGGAAAATAAAGGAAAGGCTTCCATGGGAAGCAGATTGTGGAAGCTTTTAAGTAACTGCAAACACTAAAAAATAAAAATTGGAGGAAAGCAATGAGAAAACTGAAAAAAGCAGCATGTCTGCTGACAACAGCAGCACTCGTTATGTCCCTGGTGGGATGTGGATCCGGTGATTCCGGAAGTGGATCATCTTCAAGTTCATCTTCGAGTTCAAATGAAAGTGATTCTTCTTCTGCAGAACTCGGAGAAAGCGTAAGTTACACAGGAGATCCGGCGTTTGCCAAGTTTGATGAGCCGGTAGATGTACATATCGGTATGTGGAGTTATGCAGCGGATGATAGTCTGCCGGAGGGTGACTCGGTTGACAACAACCAGTATACAAGATATCTGAAAGAGAACTATAATATCAATGTAATCGTTGACTGGACGGCAGAAGTGGGCAGCAATTACAGAGAAAAAGTTTCCCTGGCGATCGCCAGCGACACGTTGCCGGATGCAGTGGTAGCTAATGACATGACTTATATCAAGAAAGCTTATGATGCGGATCTTCTGTATGATATGACTAACATCTGGGAGAAATATGCATCGAAACAAGTTAAGGGAATCATTGAATCTGGATCAGGCAGAGCCATGAATTCTGTGACTTTCGACGGCAGAATCTACGGACTTCCCGGAGCCGGATTGAGAGGAGACAGCATCAATACGCTGATCGTGCGTCAGGACTGGCTGGATAAATATGGTCTGGATGCGCCTAAGACACTGGATGACATCGAGCATATTGCCCGTGTATTCAAGGAAGAGAAACCTGCAGGGGACGCTACGATTCCGATTCTGGGACCTGGTAAGGGTGGAGCGCTTTACACTTCTTTCCTGGGAACAACAAACTGGTATTTTGCATTTACACCTATATTTAATGCATGTGATGCCTATCCGGGTTACTGGATTGACAATGGGGATGGAACTGCTACTTACGGAAGTATATCAGAGAATATGAAGGTGGCTCTGCAGCGTCTGAATAGTTGGTATGAAGAAGGCCTCATCGATCCTGAGCTTGGTACAAGAGATAACTCCTATGATCCTTTGAATTCCGGACAGGTGGGTATGACGTTCGGATGTTGGAGTATGATGGGATATTCATCTTATCAGAGTATGGTGGATGACCCTGAGGCAGACTGGCAATGTTATCCGATCTATGATGACAACGGGAAGTGGAATAGTAGTGGTGCAGATCCTTTTGCAAGTGCTATCATCGTCAACAAGAATGTATCCGAGGATGTGGCACATGCCCTTATGATCATGTATAATGCATGCTGCCGTGATGAGCAGTATTTCGATGTGTCTGTTAATTTTGACTGGTATCCTTTAAGGCTGGTTATTTCCGCTTATGATGAAGTGGAATATGAATATCAGGAACTGTATAAAGTTCTCAATGGAGAGACAACAGCAGAAGATTACAGTGATCCGAATCTTATCTACAAACTGATGTATGCGGATGCACAGAAAATACGGGATGTAATCGTTGACTATGAGCCTGGCACGGAGATTGAGCGAAAGAATATCAGTATGGATAATCTTGGAGATTTCATGCGTTACTATTCCTGCCTGATCAGCGCACGTCCGGTAGGTAAATATACAGTGGACAAAGAAGTAGAAAGTGTTACATATGTATTGACAGATACGATGGAGCAGAGATGGTCTAACCTGAAGACAATGGAAGATGAAGTAATGTTAAAAATTATCCTCGGGCAGGAAAGTATCGATGCATTTGACCAGTTCGTCGCAGACTGGAAAGCACAGGGCGGTGATATGATCACCGAAGAGGTAGAAGCTTTGATAGAGTAATGGATGAATAACAAAAATGGGAGGTTACATCCGTGAAGAGAAATAAAAAGGCACAGGCAAGCTATTATGCGATGATTGCACCGGGAATGATCTGGCTGATCCTTTTCAACTGTGTTCCTATGGTAGGTGTTGTGATGGCGTTTGAGAATTTCAACCCGAGTAAAGGATTTTTCGGATCGAAGTGGATCGGCCTGGATAATTTCAAATATTTGTTTTCGCTCAACGACGCAAAACAGGTAATCGTAAACACACTGATCATCGCCATTGCAAAAATGATTTTATTAATCGTTGTGCCGTTGGTTTTCGCGCTTCTGTTAAATGAGGTGCGGTACAAAGGATTTAAGCGGACGATCCAGACCATTGTGTATATGCCCCATTTCATGTCGTGGGTAGTCTTAGCCAGCATCGTGCTTACGATGCTTGGCTATGACGGCCTGGTGAATCATGTCAGAGGTATGTTCGGTACGGAACCAGTCATATTCATGAGTGATGCGTCATTTTTTCGAAAGATGGTTATTATCACAGATGTGTGGAAAGAATATGGCTACAATGCCGTAGTCTATCTGGCTGCTCTCACCGGTACCGATCCGGGACTCTATGAGGCGGCAGCGATTGATGGAGCGTCGCGCTGGAAACGTGCGTGGCATATTACACTGCCGTGTATCCGACCGACGATCGTACTTCTCAGTGTTCTTGGTCTTGGCTCGATCCTGAATGCTGGATTTGATCAGATCTTCAATATGTATAATCCATTGGTATACTCCACCAGTGACATTCTGGATACTTGGGTATACAGAATAGGTCTTATCAATTTGCAGTATTCACTGGCTACGACTGCCGGATTGTTTAAATCAATAGTGAGTTTCATATTGATTATCGTTTCTTACGCACTGGCATATAAATTCGCCGATTATCGGATTTTTTAGGAGGACTTGCCGTGATTGAGAACAAATCCATAGGTTCCAGAATTTTTGATAAATTCAATATTGTTTTGATGATATTCATAGGACTTCTGTCTCTTTACCCTCTCTGGTATGCACTTTGCCTGTCATTCTCTTCGCAGTATGCGGTTAACGCAGGGCTGGTTATGTTCTATCCGGTAGGTTTTAATCTGGAATCATATAAAGTGATCATGTCGGATAGCGGGTTCTTCCAATCTTTCTGGATTTCAGTGGAAAGAACGTTTCTGGGTGTTGTGATCACAATGGTGATGCTGGTAATGATGGGGTATCCTCTTTCCAAAACAACCAGAGAATTCAGGATGAGAAATGTCCTTATGTGGTTGGTCATGTTCTGCATGTTGTTTAATGGCGGTACGATACCCTGGTATATCGTAATGAAGAAGTACGGCTTGATCAATAGCATCTGGGGTCTTGTACTGGGCGGCGGTCTTCCGGTATTTAACCTGATTCTTCTGATTAATTTCTTCAGGAGTCTTCCGGCCGAACTGGAAGAAGCGGCTATCATGGACGGAGGCAATCCGTGGCAGATTCTCTTTAGGATTGTTCTTCCCTGTGCAAAGCCGGTGCTTGCAACGGTTGTACTGTTTGTGGCGGTAGGCCACTGGAATGATTATTTCCAGGGACTGGTACTGGCAACGGAGGAGAAGTACTATCCACTGCAGACTTATATCAAACAGTTTGTCGTGAACATTTCACAGACAACGGGATTGTCTGCCGAGCAGATATCGTCGATCAGTAATTTGAATAATAAATCATTGAATGCAGCGAAAGTATTTATTTCCATGATTCCGATGCTGATTGTTTATCCGTTCCTTCAGAAGTATTTTGTAAATGGTATCATGCTTGGCTCAGTAAAGGGATAATAAAGGTTAAAAGATTGAACAAATATAGCAAAGTTTAATGTTGATGGACATTGGCCTCTTTCCTTGATGCTGACCGATTATCTTCTATTTGTCTTTGCAAAATCCCAGATGACAGGATTGCAGATGCGGCCAGGGCATGGTATGATGAAGCTAGGGTGCCCTGTAGGGGCGGACAGGAGGGAATATGGTCACTGCGAAATTACATGACAACTGGCAGATGCGCAGGGTGGGAGAGGCAGGCTTTCTGCCCGCCACAGTGCCCGGCAGCGTTTATAACGACCTGCTCATAAACGGCAGGATGGAAGATCCCTATTACCGGGACAATGAGCTTGCGGCGCTGAAGGTGATGGACGATGATTTTGAGTACAGGACGGTTTTTGACGCGCCGGCAGGAGTCCTTTCCAGTGAGGAGGTTCTCTTGCGTTTCGACGGGATCGATACGGTGGCCGACATTTATCTGAACGGAGAATGGCTGGCCTATGTGGAAAATATGCACCGGGTCTGGGAATTTCCGGTGAAAGCGCTTTTGCGGGAAACGGGGAATGAATTGCGCGTCGTCTTACATTCCCCTACAAAATTCATCAGGGAGGCCAACGAAAAGGATCCGATCCTGGGGACTACGGACGCCATGGAAGGATTTCCGCATCTGCGCAAAGCCCACTGTATGTTCGGCTGGGACTGGGGCCCTCGCCTTCCCGACGCGGGGATCTGGCGGGACGTGCAGCTTATCGCCTTTGATGACGCCCGGATCGACAGCGTTTACATTACGCAGCACCATGAAGCGGGGAAGGTGACGCTGACGCTGGACGTGGATGTAGATCGGATCTCCGAGGAGTTTCTGCGCCGGTTTGGAGAGGATGATGAAAGGCTGGAAGGGCTTTCCTTTTGCGTGAAAGTGACGGATCCGGATGGCGTCTGCAGGCAGTATGATCGTGACAGCGCCATGGCCGGTATCGGGATCGAACATCCGAAGCTGTGGTGGCCCAACGGCTACGGGGCCCAGCCGCTGTATTGGGTGGAGGTGGAACTGCTTGGCAGAGACGCGGCAGCGGACGGGCAGTTTGTCGTTCTGGACAGATGGAAACGGCGGATCGGCCTGCGCACCATGACCATAAGACGGGAGAAGGACGCCTACGGCGAATCCTTCTGCCACGAGGTCAACGGGGTGCGCGTGTTCGCCATGGGCGCGGATTATATCCCGGAGGACAACATCCTTCCCAGGGTGACGCCGGAGCGCACCTATCACCTTTTGCTGCAGGCGAAGATGGCCCATCACAACTGCATCCGGGTCTGGGGCGGCGGCCATTACCCTTACGATGCGTTTTGGGACGCCTGCGACGAGCTGGGACTGATGGTATGGCAGGACTTCATGTTCGCCTGCGCGGTGTATAACCTGACAGAAGAATTTGAGGAAAATATTACGGCGGAGTTCATCGACAATATTAAGAGGATCCGGCATCACGCTTCGCTGGGATTGTGGTGCGGCAATAACGAAATGGAAATGTTCGTCCTGCAGGGCGACGGCTGGGTCAATAAGCCGGGCCAGAAGAGCGATTATGTGAAGATGTACGAATATATCCTGCCAAAGATCCTGAAAGAATACGATCCAAACACTTTCTACTGGCCCGCTTCCCCTTCTTCGGGCGGCGCCTTTGACGAGCCCAACGCAGAGAACCGGGGCGATGTGCATTACTGGGATGTGTGGCATGGAAACAAGCCCATCACGGAGTATCGGAAATTTTATTTCCGCTATGTGTCGGAGTTCGGCTTCCAGTCCTTCCCGTCCTTAAAGACCTGCGAAACATTTACGCTGCCGGAGGATCGGAACATCTTTTCCTATGTGATGGAAAAGCATCAGCGCAATTCTTCCGCCAACGGTAAGATCATGAACTATATGGAACAGACCTTCCTGTACCCTACCAGCTTTGACGTAACGCTGTACGCGTCCCAGCTTTTGCAGGCGGAGGCCATCCGGTACGGCGTGGAGCATTTCAGAAGGAACAGGGGACGCTGCATGGGCGCTGTGGTCTGGCAGCTCAACGACTGCTGGCCCGTGGCCAGTTGGTCCTCCATTGACTATTACGGCAGATGGAAAGCCCTGCATTACTACGAAAAGAGATTTTTTGCGCCGATCCTTTTATCCTGCGCCGAAGAAGGGATATTGACCCAGGATACCAATCCCAACGCCCAGCCCTATGAAGTGAAAAAATCCATCCGTCTGAATGTGGCGAATGAAAGCCTTGCGGACGAGCGCCTGACAGTGAAGTGGGAGCTTCGCGACGCGATGGCGAACATATTGCGGCAGGGGGAACGGGAAGTGGAGGCGCCGGCCCTGCGTTCCGTATGGCTGGAAAAGGAAGAAATGGCGGACGCGGACCTGTACGGCAATTATGTGAGTTACGCCTGCTTTAAGGCAGGCGAATATCTGTCGGGCGGCACGGTGCTGTTTACCGCGCCCAAGCAGTTTCGGTTTGTAGATCCGAAGCTGTCCGTGCGGGTTGAGGGCGATGAGATCGTGGTATCCGCCCAGGCCTATGCCCGCAGTGTGGAGATCCTGAACGAAGAAGACGATATGCTGCTTTCGGACAACTATTTCGATATGAACGCCGGACAGCGGCGGGTGAAGATCTTAAAGGGGAGGCCGGAAGGGCTCAGAGTACGCAGCGTGTACGATATCCGATAAGACAGTCTTGTCTACGGGGGCGCGAGTATGCATATGCGAATTTTTGGAGGATGCCGCTGAAAGCGGCATCCGCTTTTTTGCCGCCGGATTTGAGGCTGAACATGGCAGTTTTTTGCTGGGAGCATCCATTCACTATTCTTCTTGTTTAAGAGACAGCCGGTATTCGTTCGGTGTCATGCCCGTATATTTTTTAAAAACCTGGCTGAAATAGCGCGGATTGCTGCGAAATCCCACCTGCTGCGCGATATCCTGAATATTATAATCTCGATAGGTGCGCATTAGCTTTCTGGCCAGTTCCATCCGCTGACGAGTCAAATAACTAGAAAAATGTTCGCCCTCTTCCAACAGGAACTGTTTGCTCAGATAACCGACGCTGATAAAAAACTGATTTTCCGCCAGCCATTTTAAGGAGAGCGTTTCTGAGTCCAAATGAGCTTCTACATAGCTTTTCACTCTGGGGATCAGCGTCGCTTTCTGAGGGGCTTCCCGTGCGATTTGGGAAGGAAGCTGGCCGGAAAGGAGGCTGGTCGCCATATTCCGTACTTCCTCCACGCTGCTGCTTCGAAAAAGCCGTTGCAGGGTATAATAGTCAAATTCCCGTTCGGAAAAGAGCGGAGAAGAGAATAAAAGCTGGATGCAAAGCAAAATGGCATTTTCTACATCTGTTATGGAATCGAAGGCTTCCTGCAAAAGACGGTCTGCCTTATATTCAGAGGACATATTTTCCAACAGTCTTTTCCCGATCCCCATATCTGTTGCATACAGGGCGTTGGTGAACGGTTCGGGTTTCTGATTTTCATTGATGAGTATGACCGTGCGGTAACGGGAGACTTTGTGTACGGTTTCGCGAAGCGCCGCGACAGCGTCGGGAAAAGTAAAAAACTGACATTCCAGTTCTACGGATTGGCTGGGATATTGCCGGCTCTGTATGAACTGCCGGAATATTTCCCTGACGCGGGGGGCGGAAACGGGATAAAGGAATACAAAGCTGTTCGTCACATAAAAGGCAGGCCAGAGGACCGTAAGGGCCTGCCTTTTCAGCAGGGAGAAGAAATCGGTCAGGAAATGTGAAAGGCATTCGGGTTCCAGAAAGGTGCAGACACATAAAGCGATATCGCCTTTGGGGAACCGGAATAGCTGGCTGTAGCGCCTGATGAGGTCCAAAGGAAAGTCCGCGTGCGAAAAGGCGTCGTGGAGAAAACATTTCTGGAGCGGCAGTTTCAGCCGCTCGACAAATGCTCTTTCCTGTTCGAGGAGGGATGTTTTGCGACGATTCAGTTCCGCCGTCATTTTATGCAGCGTGCTGATCAATTCTTCCTTGCGTACCGGTTTCAGATGATAATATCTGACTCCAAACTGCATGGCGGTCTGGGCAAAGGAAAAATCGTCATAGCCGGACAGGACGATGAAGTCAATATCGGCATCCAGCTTTTTGGCCTTTTCAATCAGTTCCAGACCATCTAAAATGGGCATTCTGATATCCGTGATCACAATATCCGGATAATCGTCACAGATTCTATTAAAAGCATCCATTCCGTTTAAAGAAGTTCCGATCAGTTCCAGATCCAAATCCTTCCAGGGGATGATGGAGGACAGGGATTCCAAAACGATGGGTTCATCATCTACCAGTAAGACTCTATACATTTTCCACACCCTCCTTTGGAATGAAAAAATACACTACCGCATATGCGTTTTCATTGCAAAAATGCAGACGGCACTTTGGACCGTAAATCAGTTCCAGGCGTTCGTTGATGTTGTTTAAGCCGATCCCGTGGCCGGAAAGTGCGTCAGGAGAAGTTTCCCTTCGCTGCGCCAGACGCCGCTCCATATCTTCTTCAAAACTTGATCCTGTATTCGCGACGGAAATATAAGTGCCCGCTGGTTCAGGGCGGATGGAGAGGACGATCTCGCACGCCTCGCCTGTTTCTTCAATGCCGTGCTTAATGGCGTTTTCCACCAGAGGCTGGATGGACAGCTTGGGGATCAGGATATCCAGACAGGATTCTTCGCAGCGCCGCACGAACCGGATCCGGTCGCGGAAACGTATCTGCTGGATCTGAATGTAGCTGTCGAGATGATCCAGTTCCCGCCGGATCGAAACGGTGGGGGTGTCCCCCGATATAGAGGCGCGGAACAGGCTGGCGAGGGCATGAGCCATATCCGCGATGTCGGGCGCGCCGTGGGCCTCTGCCATCAGGTAAATGGAATCGAGTACATTATACAGAAAATGCGGATGGATCTGCTGTTCCAGATTACGGATGGAGGCATCCTTCAACAAAAGCTGCTTTCGGTAGTTTTCGTAGACCAGGCGGCGGTAATTTTCGACAGTCTGGTCAAAACGGCGGTGCAGGATGCCAATTTCATCATTCCGAAGGGAATAATCATAGGAAACGGGCAGAGGCTCCGGAGCGCCTGATTCAAAATGCTTCATCTTAGCCACCAGAACGCGGAAATGGGAGGTAAGCCGTCCAATGACCGCATATTCTATGGCGAGGACCAGAAGCGTGGTAAAAAGGAATATAGCGATAGCGGTCTGAAGCGCTGTGCGGATATGGGAAAACAGGTATTCATAATCTGAAAAATGCACATACCTCCAACCGGTGTAGGGCAGGCGGCCGGAAGTGATGAAATAGACGTTCCCTCCGGAGCGAAGAACCTCATATTCGGAAACGGACTGGTAGCCGCTGTTTTCCATTTCCGAAGGAAAGGGCTGAGGGAAATAAATACGGTCCGACGGCGTCTGCAGGATCAGATAGGCCGGACCCTGAACGCTGCCGGAGGCCTGCATGAGTTTCTCCATATCCACTTCCACAAACAGCGTGGCAAGCTTGTTCAGCTTCAGATAAGCTTTCTGGCGGATCTGCCTGGCGCAGACAGCCGCATTGTGATAACGCGTTCCCCCCTGCCAGATCAGGCGCCCTCCAGCCTCATCCGATTGTTTCTCCAGCTCGGTAAAAGGGGCGCTCTCAAAATCCTGGGAAGAAAATCCCATGCGGACAGAGGTGTTGTCGGGCAGCCGGATCACGATGGAGACGATGCTCTGGCTGGAATTAAAAAAAGGATATAGACTGTCGTAGATCTGTCGTTTGCTTCTGGCGCGCTCCTCTACATCGTCGCTTTCAGAATAGAGGGTGAGGGCGCTTTGGATTTGTGCATTGTCCAGAAGGTAGTCGGTGGTGGTAGCAATTTCCTTTAACCCGGATTCCAAATCGGAAACCAGATAATCCATGGTCATGGAGGTACGCACATACAGTTCCCGGTCATATTTCCGGATGATAAAGCGAAGGATTCCCATCCCGGTCAGGCTGATCACCAGCAAGGCTGCCGTGAAAAGCAGGGCGAATTTGTTCGCCAGCTTCATATTATTGAAATGCCTTTTCAACACCTTCAAATGACGCCCTCCTTTTTGCGGTTAATTGATTTACCCTATAGTATTACATTTTCTCCTGATTCCTGTAAAGTAAAATTAAGGATAGGGAGTGTTTAAAAATCAGCACTTTTGCGGAGTCAGGATTCAAAGGGTCAAAAAGCCTTTTTTTGAACTTCACAGTATCTTTTTTTGGATTTTCATTTGTAAAAAAGTCCGTATAATCAGAAATATCCGAGGGGGCAGGACAGAACGTCCGGTTGGAGGAGAGAAAGGAGGAACGATGGGAATCAGGATCGGACTGGTGGGCTGTGGAGATATTGTCAGGCGTTATTACCTCCCGGCGTTGGCGCAGTTGCAGCGGGAGGGGAAGATCAGCCTGGCGGCCTGCTGCGATGTGGACGGACAAAAAGCCCAGGCAGCGGCGGGCATCGGTTTTGAACGTGTGTATACAGATTGCCTGAAGATGCTGGAGGAGATCAGGCCGGACGGCGTTCTAATGGCGCTTCCGGTGGAAAAGACGGCGGAATGGGCCATGCGGGCCGCGCCTTATGGGATTCCGCTGATGCTCGAAAAGCCGCCGGCGTTGACCAAAGAGAGTGCGCTTTTGCTTGCGGAAACGCTGAAAAAGTACAGCGTTTTGCATCAGGTGGCCTTTAACCGGCATTTTATTCCCGTAGCGGTGGCACTGAAGGAAAAACTGAAGAAAGAGACCGTGCGCGACATACAGATCCAGATGTGCAGGATTAACCGCGTGGAACAGACTTTTTATACGACTGCGGTACACTGTATTGATTTGCTCCGTTTCCTGTCGGGTGGGTCATACGAACAGGTAGATTTTTCCTATCAGGATTTGCCAGAATACGGACCTCATGTGAGCAACTTTTATCTGCAGTGCCGGTTTTCCAACGGCGTGACGGGACAGATCGTGATTCTGGTGGACAGCGGCATCATAAATGAAAGGGTAATGGTTTCCTGCAAAGGGACAACCTATTTCGCGGCGCTGCCCGTGTGGGAATGCAGCGATAGTCCGGGCGGGATCGTCATCTATCAGGGGGACAAAGTGGCAGATACCATGATTGGACCGGCGGTGGGAAATCCTTTATGCAATGCCGTTGCCAGCGGTTTTTATGGAGAAATTGCCCATTTCGTAAACGCTGTCGCCCGGCAGAGACAGCCCGAGGAGAGTATGGAGTCAGCAGTGGAACTGATCGAGATCGCGGAGGCGCTGCATAACAGGAGGGAGGTGTACCGGAATTGCTGACAGAGGAGCTGCTGCAGGAAAAGCTGCAGCTTGTCATCGATAAATTGCTCCATCTTGGGGGAGCGGATTATGAGATGGATAAAAAAACGGATGCCAAATCCCAGCATCTGGGACTGGTAGCCAGGGATTTTGGGTTTGAGGAATGGGATTGGCCCCAGGGGATCGGCCTGTACGGCTTATATAAAGTAACGCAGCTATATGGGGATGGCGGATATGGGGAATTTTTCAGAGAGTGGTTCTCCCAGAATTTTACCCGGGGACTTCCCTCCAGAAACGTCAACACTACGGCGCCCTTCCTGGCGTTGTCATATTTGGCCTGGGACTGGGAGGAAAAAGGCTATCAGAATACATGCCGGGAACGGGCGCAGTGGCTTATGGAACTGCTTCCCAAAACGAAGGAAAACGGTTTTCAGCATGTGACCAGTGCCATTGGGGATCGGCAGGCGGTCCGTCTAAACGACGGCGAACTGTGGATCGATACGCTGGTTATGGCGGTGCTGTTCCTAAACCGCATGGGCATGACAGAGGACAATATCAGGTGGAGGGAGGAGGCGCTGCACCAGTTCCTGCTGCATATCAAATATTTGTATCATAAGGAGAGCGGCCTGTTTTTCCATGGCTGGAGTTTTCTGAGAAACGATAATTTCGGCAGCGTTTTCTGGTGCAGGGGGAATTCCTGGTTTACCTTCGGCGTGCTGGAATACCTGGAACAGTGCGGCGGACAACTGGACGGCGGTGTCAGGAAGTATTTGGAGGAAGTATTTTGCGCGCAGGTAAACGCGCTAGTCCATCTGCAGGATGTTTCGGGCCTGTGGCATACTGTCCTGACGGAAACGGACAGTTATCTGGAGGTATCCGGCAGCGCCGCAATCGCCGCAGGAATCCTGAAGGGCGTGAGGATGAGGCTTTTGCCTGAGGAATATGGGCAATACGCTGTCAAGGCTGTGGAGGCCATATGTGAAAACATTGCGGAGGATGGCACGGTATTAAACGTATCGGCGGGAACGGCCATTGGCCTGGACTCGGACTATTATAAAAACGTGATGGTCAGGCCCATGGCATATGGTCAGTCACTGGTTATCATAGCCTTGTGCGAGGCTTTGAAACAGTATGAAAAGGAGAAAAGTATATGAAAAGAAAATGGATTGGATTACTGATGGCGGCGATGGCGGTAGTTTCGCTGGCAGGCTGCGGCCGGGAAGGGCAGCCTGCGCAGGGGGCGGCGCCTGAGGCAGAAAAAAAGCAGGAGGAGTCTCAGGCTGCAGCCCAGCCGGAAATCGAAGCGTCAGCAGGGGAAGTGACCCTGCGCGTGGGCTGGTGGGGCAGTCAGTCCCGGCACGATCTGACTCAGCAGGTGCTGGATCTATATATGGAAAAGAATCCCGGTGTGAAGATCGAGGCAGAGTTTACCGACTGGTCCGGCTACTGGGACAAGCTGGCGACGCAGGCAGCCGGCGGAGAACTGCCCGACGTGATCCAGATGGACTATTCCTATCTGAAACAGTACGCTTCCAGTGAACAACTGGCTGATCTGAACGAATATCTGGAAAGCGGTGTGATCGACCGTTCGCAGATCAGCGACAGCATTATTGAAAGCGGAACGGTGGACGGAAGCTGCTATGCAATTTCCCTCGGCAGCACGGCGCCAATGGTACTCTATGATAAGGCAACGGTGGAGGAAGCAGGGATCACGATCCCGGTGCATCCCACGCTGCAGGAGTTTTACGACATCTGTCAGGAGGTTTATGACAAGACCGGCGTGCCCGCTTATTATGAGAGCGGCATGACTGTTATCCAGTATAATTCCAGAGCGATGGGCGGAGAGTTTTTTGCAGATGCGCTTGCCGGGAAGCAGGACGCCATAAAAAAACACTTTGAATGGGTAGAAAAGTTTGCGAAAGCTCCGTTCTGTATCCCTGCAGATATTCTGTCGGAGAAAAATCCTCAGGTAGTGGACTCCATGCCGATCAATGATCTGTCCACCTGGAATGTGTTTTCCTTCTCCAATGCCTTTATGAGCATCTATAACGCCTGCGGCGGGGAGAGGGAACTGGGGGCCTTTATGTATCCCACACTTCCGGAAGCGTCTGCAGAGCCCATGTATTTAAAGCCGGCCATGTTCTTCTCTATCACGGAAAATTCCGCGCATAAGGACGAAGCTGCAAAGTTCATTGACTGGTTTGTCAACAGCGAGGAGGCCAACCAGATCCTGATGGGAGAAAGGGGCGTGCCCGTCAACAGTCAGGTGGCGGAAATGGTAAAGGGCCTGGTCAGCGATACAGAAAAGATCGCGTATGACTATGTGGCAGAAGTGAATGCGGTGGCTACCGCGGTGGACCCGCCCAACCCTGCCGGTTACAGTGAGGTGGAGGCGGCCTTGACGACACTGGTGGAGGACATCCGTTATGGAAATAAGACCGGCGCACAGGCGGCAGAGGAGTTTTTCCCGAACGCCAGGAGCATTCTGCAGGCGGCGGAGTGAGACAGACAGGAGAATCGGAATGACAATTAAGAAAAAAAGAGAACAACTCGTAGGATACCTGTTCATATCTCCGTTTATCATCGGGTTTGTGTGTTTTATCAGCATTCCCATGCTGTTGTCATTGGGATTCTCTTTTACTAAATATGATATTTTAAGCCCGCCAAAGTTCATTGGACTGGAAAATTACATCACGATGTTTACACAGGATCCTCTGTTTTGGAAAACCTTTGGCGTAACCATGTTTTATGTGCTGTTTTCAGTGCCATTAAGACTCTTAATGGCACTGGCAGTAGCGCTGCTTTTGGTAAGGCCCGGAAAGCTGTCCGCATTTTACAGGACGGTATTCTATCTGCCGTCCATCATCGGTTCCAGCGTGGCCATCGCCATACTCTGGAAGCGGATGTTTGCCAGCAACGGGATGATCAACGCGCTGCTGGGAGAACTGGGGATCCAGAGTAGCGTGGCCTGGCTGGGGCGTTCCGGCACAGCGATCTGGACATTGATTCTTCTTGCCGTCTGGCAGTTCGGATCTTCCATGCTGATCTTTCTGGCAGGATTAAAGCAGATCCCCCGATATTTGTATGAGGCTGCTACGGTGGATGGGGCGAATTGGATTGCGAAATTCTTTAAGATCACGCTTCCCATGCTCTCCCCGACAATCTTTTTTAACCTGATCAATCAGCTCATCAACGGATTTATGGCATTTACGCAGAGTTTTATCATTACGGAGGGGAAACCGCAGAACACTACCCTGTTTTATGTAGTGTATATGTACCAAAATTCTTTTAAATACAATAAGCTGGGATACGGCTGCGCTCTGGCCTGGTTCATGGTGCTGGTAGTGGGCGGGCTGACGGCGCTTCTTTTTTTGACGCAGAAAAGGTGGGTCTATTACGAAACGGAGTGATGGAAAGAACATGAAAAAAAAGAGGATCAGGACCCTGGTTTACCATATAGTGGTTTTTTCTTTCGCAGCAGTGATGGTTTATCCGGTGCTGTGGATGATCATGGGATCTTTTAAAACATCTAATGAAATCCTCAATTCTGCCCAGAGTCTTTTGCCGGAAAAGTTTCTTCTGCAGAATTATATCACGGGCTGGCAGGGATTTGCCGGATATAGCTTTGGTGCCTTTTTTAAAAATTCCATTTTTATTTCCACGGTAGCGACGCTGGGTGCGGTGCTTTCATCTTCGGTGGTGGGCTTTGGCTTCGCCCGATGCCGTTTTCCAATGAAGAATTTCTGGTTCGGCTGTATGCTGCTGTCCATGATGCTCCCCTTTCAGGTCATCATGATACCACAGTATATCCTGTTCAACCGGCTTGGCTGGGTCGGCACCTATCTGCCGCTAATCATACCGCAGTTTTGCGCCCAGGGTTTTTTTGTGTTCCTTAACGTGCAGTTCATCAAGGGCATTCCGGTTGAACTGGACGAGGCGGCCCGGATAGACGGTGCGGGGATCTTTCAGATTTTCGGTCTGATTATCCTGCCGCTGATCAAGTCTTCCATCGTGACCAGCGCGATCTTTTCTTTTATGTGGAGATGGGACGATTTTCTGGCGGCGCTTTTGTATCTGAATCAGCCGAAAAAATATCCGGTGAGCCTGGCTCTCAAGCTCTTTTCTGATCCAACGTCAGGATCTGACTGGGGTGCGATGTTTGCCATGGCCACATTGTCGCTGTTACCCATTTTTATCATATTCATGACAATGCAGCGGTATCTGGTGGAGGGAATTGCTTCGACGGGCATCAAGGGATGAAAACAGGAGGAAGTCAAATGAAAGGTGAAATGAATGCGCTGGTGCAGTACGCACCTTTTGATAACCGGTATGAGCGGGTGGAGATCCCGCAGATCGGGGAAGAGGAAATCCTGCTTAAAGTGAAAGGATGCGGAATCTGTGCCGGAGATGTGAAAGCGTATCACGGCGGGCAGCGCATCTGGGGAACCGGTGAGCAGGATCGTTACATCGAAGCGCCCGTGATCGGCGGCCATGAGTTTTACGGTGAGATCGCAGAAGTGGGAAGGGCAGTTACCGGTTGGAAGGCCGGGGACAGAGTTTGCGTAGAGCAGATTGTGCCCTGCAGGAAATGCGGCTTTTGCAGAGAAGGGAAATACTGGATGTGCGAAGGCTCTGCGGTATATGGGTTCAAACAGCATGCTGCGGGAGGCTTCGCGGAATATGTAAAACTACATGCCAATTCTATCCTGCACAGGTTGCCGGAGGATTTCACGCCGGAGCAGTCCGTATTGATCGAGCCGATCGCCTGCGGAATGCACGCCGTGGATCTGGCCAATATCCAGCACGAGGACGTGGTGATCGTGGCAGGGTTGGGTGCGATCGGACTTGCCATTGTCAATATGGCCAGGCTCCGTCTGCCGAAAATGATCATCGGTCTGGATGTGCGGGATTTCAGGGTAAAAAAGGGGCTGGAGTTTGGCGCGGACGCTGTGGTTAATCCGATGGAAGAGGATGTATATGAAAGGATTCGTGCGTTCACCGGCGGAAAGGGCTGTGATGTGTATATTGAAGCTTCGGGAAGTGGGGCCAGCGTGACCCAAGGACTTAATCTGCTGAGGAATCATGGACGATATGTGCAGATGGGTGTGTTCGCGAAACAGGTGAACGCGGACTGGAATGTAATCGGAGACGGAAAGGAACTGACCATCCAAGGTTCTCATCTTTCCGCTCTGACTTTTCAGGCTGTCATTGACGGCATCCGGATGGGCCTGATCAAGACGGACGGTCTGATCAGCCACCGGTTTGCTTTAGAGGACTGGGAACAGGCATTTGAAACAGCCCAAAAGGATGAGCGTGCGTTGAAGGTGATGCTGATCCCGTAGCAAAGGCCAAAAGGCGGATTGGAGAAACGTTGAAAAAAACGGTGATTGTGGGTTATGGCAATATGGGCAGCCAATATGCCGATAGAATTTATGCCGGGGAAATCAAGGGTCTGGCGCTTTATGGGATCCTATGCCGGAACCGGCAGGGGCAGGAGCGGATTCGGCGGCGAATGCCCCAGGTACAGGTCTTTGGGGATGAAGAGAGCATGTTTGCGCAGAAGGCGCATTTTGACGCTCTGATCATAACCACGCCTCATAAAGAGCATATCCGGGTGGTGGAGCATGCGCAGAAGGAGGGGCTTTCCATCCTTTGTGAAAAACCTTTTGGCGTTACCGCGCAGGAATGCGCGCCCGTAGCTGGTATGACCCGGTCCGCAGACCGCGTCTGCGCGATGATGTTCAACTGGCGTGCCAGGGAGGTCTACCGGCAGGCTCATGATCTTTTGCAGGAAAGGAGACTGGGAGCGCTGCATCAGGTAGTATGGACGGCCAATTTCTGGTACAGGCCCGCCTGGTATCATTATGCGTCTCGGTGGCGCAGCAGTTGGAACGGCGAAGGCGGCGGCCTTTTGATCAATCAGAGCCAGCATCTGCTGGATATGTGGAACTGGCTGTTCGGACAGCCGGTAAGGGTGCGGGCCAAAATAGGATATGGATGTTACAGTCATATCCTGGTGGATGATAAGGTGTCCTTATTCTTTTTGCACGACAATGGTATGTGGGGAAATTTTATCACTTCCAGCGGAGATTCGCCCGGAAGCAATCGTCTGGAGATTCATGGAGAACTGGGGAAACTGGTGGTGGAAGCGGATCGTTATATTACGATATGGGAAAATGAGGTATCCACCTCTTTCGTTTCTCAGAACGCGAAGGAACTGAATCCGGTGATCCCATATTCTGTGCAAAGCTGGGAGGTAAAGCAGGAAAAAAACGAATATACGGTTGTGCTTCAGAATTTTGCAGATGCGCTGGAAGGACGGGAGCGGCCTTTGGCGGACTTTGATGATGGACTGCGGGCGCTGGAAAACGCAAACGCAGCATATTTGTCTGATTGGCAAAACCGGGAGGTAGAGATCCCATGTGACAGCGCCCTTTATGTGCGGGAGTTGGAAAAACGGATGCGGGCCGAAGAAAGAGGGCCGGGTTCTGAGTGACGGAAGGGCGCCGACCTCTAAATGTGAGCGCATCCGCCCCGCCTTATCTCCCGCCGTTTGGATCCAGCGCGTCGCGGAGCGCATCGCCGATGAAGTTGATCGCGATCACAATGCATACGATCACCAGGCCTGGCGGGAGCCAGAGCCAGGGCTGTTTGGTAAGCACGGTCAGCGATTGGGCACCGTTGAGCATATTGCCCAGGCTCGCCGTCGGCGGCTGTACGCCCTGGCCAAGAAAACTGAGGGCCGCTTCGTCCAAAATCGACAGGGCCAGCACGGAGGTGGCATAGACCAGTATGGGCGCCACCGTGTTCGGCAGGATCTCCGAGAACAGGATATGACGAAGCGGCATTCCGGCCACGAGGCTGCCTTTGACGAAATTCGTTTCCCTAAGCCCCAGGACGTTGCCACGCACCAGCCTTGCGATGCCGGGCCAGTCCACAAACCCCAGGATCAGGATGATGTTCCATAAACCGGGCCTGAAAATGGCCGCTGCCACCAGGACCAGCAGTATGTAGGGGAAGGACATCACCATATCGGTAAAGCGCATAATGATCATATCCGCCAGGCCGCCGAAATATCCGGCCACCAGTCCCAACAGCACGCCGATCACTGTGGAGATGGCCGTTGCCATTACGCCCACCAGGAGCGAGATCCTGGTGGCGTACAGCAGCCGGCTGAACATATCCCTGCCGATTTGGTCCGTACCCAGCCAGAAATCCCGGGAAGGGGCCTGCGCGAAGGGGCCGGCGATCTCGTTTGGCTCATAGGGCGCGATAACGGGCGAGAGCAGCGCTGCGCATACGATGACGCCCAGCACGATCAGGCTTACCGCCGCCAGATGGTGGCGGCGGAAACGCCGGAAGACCATATGCAGATAGCTTTCGCCTGCGAGATCAGTTCCCGGAGGCTTTTTATTTTTTTCGTCAATTCTGTTCTTTTTCACCCGTTTTTCTCCTAATCCAGTTGAATGGTCGGATCGGCCAGCGCATACAGAATATCCGTGACCAGATTCCCAATTAGTACCACGACGGCGGACAACAGACATACGCCCATGATCACGGGGTAGTCCCTGCCGCTGATGGCGCTCATGGTCATCAGCCCAAGCCCGGGCCAGGAAAAGATCTGCTCGATGATCACGGCGCCGCCGAACAGCACCGGGATCTCCATTCCGATCACCGTTATGATCGGGATCAGCGCATTGCGCAGCGCGTGTTTGCAGATCACTTTAAAATGCCCGATCCCTTTGGCCTTTGCGGTTCTGAGATAGTCCTGCTGCAGAATTTCCAATACGGCGCTTCGGATATAGCGGATATTGCTGCCGGCCATGGAAAAGGCCAGTACGATCACAGGCATAACCATATGCTTTGCCACATCCGCCGCGCCGCCGTCTGCCCCCAGCGTCGTCATGCCGCTGGAAGGCAGCCAGCCCAGCCGGACTGTAAAGATATAGATCAGCAAAAGAGAAAGGAAAAAACCGGGCACGCTGCTGCCCAGAAAAGAGAGCGTTACCACCGTGTAATCCCCTTTTGAATATTGGTGTATCGCGCTGTATATCCCGGCGGGGACCGCCAGAATGAGGCTTGCGATCAGCGATACGCCCATCAGAAGGAGGGTGGGCCCGATATGGCTGCCGATCAGATCGCTGACCGGCTGGAAGGACTTGATGGAATACCCCATATTGCCGTGCAAAAGCTGTTTCAGCCAGAGAAAATACTGCACATAGACGGGCTTATCCAGTCCCAGCGCGATCTCCTTCGCCTCGATTGCCGCCTCGGACACGCGGGGCCCCTGGAGCATGGCCAGAGGACTGCCCGCCATGCACATGATCGTGTAATCGATGATCGTGATGCCGATCAGGACAGGGATCGCGATTAAAATCCGTTTCAGTATATATTTTCCCATCCTCTTATTCCTTTTCCTTTATGTTAGAACAATAGGGACATGCCGCATAATGCTCCCCCGCCGCCAAAGCCGTTTTGCCGGACGGAATCTTTTGCATCTGCGGTTCCTGTGTGCGGCACAGGGGAAGCGCGTAGGGACACCTGGGATGGAACCTGCATCCGGCAGGAGGGTTGATGTTGCTGCCGATCTCCCCTTCCAGAAGCCGACGGGGTTTGTCCTTTTCCCCCGGATCGGGGATGGGTACGGCATCCAGAAGCGCCTGCGTGTACGGATGGGCGGGATGCACAAAAATATCCCGCGCATCGCCGTACTCGACGATCCGGCCCAGGTACATGACCGCGATCCGGTCGCTGACATAATTGACCGCGCCGAGCCCGTGGCCCACAAACAGCAGCGTGAGCTTCAGTTCCTTTTGCAGTTCTTTTAACAGGTTCAGGATCTGGGCCTGGATCGATACGTCCAGGGCGCTGACTGGCTCGTCGCAGACGATGAACTCCGGGTTTAGGGAAAGCGCCTTGGCAATGCCGATCCGCTGCCGCTGGCCGCCGGAAAATTCATGCGGATACCGTCCCAAAACCGTTTCCGGCAGCCCTACCATATTCAGAAGCTTCCGGATATCCCGGCGGACGGTGTCTTTTTGCGATATCCCGTGATACAGCATAGGCTGCGCCAGGATCTCATAAATATGCTTCCGGGGATTTAAGGAGGAATAGGGGTCCTGGAAGATCATCTGCAGTTTCGTCCTGATTTGCCGCATTTCCTCCGGTTTTTTTTGCAGGGCGGCCAGATCCCGGCCATCATAGAAAATGCTGCCTTCGGTGGGGCTTTCCAGCCCGACAAGCTGTCTGCCGATGGTGGATTTGCCGCAGCCGGATTCGCCCACCAGCCCCAGCGTCTGGGCGCGCATCACCGAAAAGCTGACGCCGTCCACCGCCCTGACCCACCCGGTCGTGTGGGGAATGATCCCGCCACGGACCGGATAATATTTTTTCAGATCCACAACCTCGATCAGAGGCGTCATCGCTTCTCTGTTCATGGCGTTTCTCCTCTATCGTGGCCGTTCGCCGCGACGACGCATCTGGCGGCCTGTCCTTTGCCAAAGGAATATAATAACTGAGGGCCGTCACACGCGCCGGTGCGATGCGGACAGCGATCCGCGAACCGGCACCCGGCAATATCATCGTAACGCTCCGGCACCATGCCGGGGATCGCCTGCAGCTTTCGGTCTGCGCTGTCCCGGATCGAGGGGACGGTATTTAACAGCGCCTTCGTGTACGGATGTCTGGGATTTGCGAACAGTTCGTCTGCGTTTCCTTCCTCAATGATCTGTCCGGCATACATCACCAGCACCCTGTCCGCCATATTGGCGACCAGCCCGATGTCGTGGGTGATCAGGATCATGGACATATTCCTTTCCCGGCGCAGTTGATTTAAAAGCCCCATGATCTGGGCCTGGATCGTCACGTCCAGCGCCGTGGTCGGTTCGTCCGCGATCAGCAGCTTAGGATCACAGGAAAGGGCCATAGCGATCATGGCCCTCTGCCGCATCCCGCCGGACAGCGTATGCGGATATTTCTTCATCGCTTCCTGTGCTTCAGGCATCCCCACCTGCGCCAGCAGATCTACAGCCCGCTCTTTGGCTTCTTTTCTTGTGAGGTCCGTATGCGCCCGGATGCTTTCCGTGATCTGGTTCCCGATGGTAAACAGGGGGTTCAGGGAAGTGAGGGGATCCTGGAAGATCATGGTCAGTTCATTCCCGCGGATCCGATCCAGCTCCTGTTCCGTCATCGAAAGGATATTTTTGCCCGCAAAGAAGACAGAGCCGTCTGTGACAGCTCCGCCTCTTCCCAACAATCCCATGATAGACAGCGATGTGACGCTTTTTCCGCAGCCGGATTCTCCGACGATACAGACCACTTCTCCCTGATCCACATAGAAATCGATATGGTCGACGGTGGTATGGGTTCCGTAATCTCCGGTAAAAGCGGTCGTCAGGTTATGTACTTCCAACAAATGCGGCATCCGTCTCCTCCTGCCCCTTACTGGTCACTGTACGATATCCCAGTTCTGCACATCGTTAAAGAATCCGTATACGCTCGGCTCTGCGCCCGTCACGCGGTTGTTCACCGCCCCTTGGGCGCTGATGATATAGACGGAGAACATGGGGACGTCCTCCTGCATCTTCCGGTCGACGAGGGAATAATATCCCTTGATCTGCTCCGTATCGCTGGTCTGCTGTGTTTTATCCAGCGCGTCCATGACCTCGTCGTCGTAGTATCCGGTCCAGCTTCCTTCCCCGCCCAGAAGCCAGGTCACATCCGGATAGGGATCCACCGGCGCGTAGGTGTACTGTACCGCCATGATATCATAGTCGGTCGTCCCGGCCACTGTCATGAGAGTGGCCAGATCCACCGTCGTGATCTCCACATTGATCCCGACCTGGGCCCATTGCGCGGCGATGACCTGTACGCCGTTGATAAAGGTGCTGTCGCCGGAGTTGACATAGAAACGCAGCGTCCTTGAGCTGTCCCATCCGGCCTGTTCCAAAAGCTCCCTGGCCTTGTCCGGGTCATAGGCGATTGGCTGCAGCGCAGGGTCATAGAACGGGCCGGCAGAGGACAGAAATCCGTCCACGACTTCCCCGTGCCCCTTGAGAAGCTGATCCACAAGCTGCTGTCTGTCTATGGCGTAAAGGAGCGCCTGACGCACCCTCGCATCCGGAAGGTTGGCCGTCTGGATAAAGGCCGACTGGTTCGTGATGGGGGCCCCGTAGACAACCTTTACGTTATCCAGCTTTTCGATGCTTTCGTAATCTTCCTGCGGTATCGCCGTCATGGTGTGGTGGGTGATATCGATTTCGCCCGACTGCAGCCCCGAATAGATCTGGCTGCCGTCCACCACTCTGATGTTGAGTTTATCGATCTTGGGCGCGCCCTTCCAATAATTCTGGTTGGCGGTATAGGACACATAATGATCCAGATCATAATCGGTCAGAAAATAGGGCCCGCTGATCACGTCCGGATGATTGAACCAGTCGTTGGAGGTCAGTTCCTCTTCGCTGAAATTTTCGATCACATGCTTCGGCAGGATATGCAGATACCTGGCATAGCTGTTCTGGAAGGTGGTCAGCGCCATCGGGCTTTTCGCGGTAAACTGCACTGTTTTGTCATCCAGCGAGGTAACGCCCTCTATCGATGTGGCCCCTTCCTCCACAAAACCGGTCTCGTCGTCGGTCCCGACGAACGCGTACAACAGGAGAGTGGTATTGCCCACCACAGGGCTGGCGTAGCGAAGCACAGAATATTCCACATCCGCCGCGGTGACCGGCGTACCGTCGGACCAGGTCGCAGCGTCGTCGATATGTACGATGAAATGGATATTGTCCTCGGTCGTGATGGAATCCGCCAGCATGCCCTGGAAATTCAGATCCTTATCCAGTTCCATCAGCGGCAGGAAGGTGAGATCCATTGCGTATTTATTGATCTCCGTCTGGTCGATGGCAAACGGGTTAATGCCGCCCAGGCTGTCCGTTACGCCGATATTGATGATCTTTTCGCCCTCTGCAGCTTCGGAAAGATCGCTGCCATCCTGGGCGCTTTTCGTTTCGGACGGCGTAAGGTCGTCCGTCCCGGCGGCACCGCCGCAGGCTGTCACGGTCCCGAGCATTACCAGCGTCAGCAGCAGGCTCAGGAATCTTTTGGTTATCGTCTTCATATCGCTTCCTCCCTTATGATGCGCCATCATACGCGCATCCGTCATAAATCCTATTATTCATATAGGTTAAGTGGATTATACTTCGTCATCGTTGATCTGTCAATAAAATATATAAACATATTTTCGGGCGCAAGTAAAGCATATCCTTGACAAAACTTGCCGGGAGGGGTATATTCTATCCCAAATGTATTTTGGAATCGGCCCGGGCGGCATGAAAGGGCCTGTTTTGAGGAAAATACCGATGAAAAATTTACTGAACTATCAATCCAGCGAGTATGATTGCGGACCGGTGTCCCTTACCAATGCGATCCGTTACCTTTTTGACCGGGAAATGATCGATCCCGATATCCTAAAATATATCATGCTCTATAGTCTGGACTCGTATAACGAAAAGGGCGAGAGCGGAAAGATGGGCACGTCCGCCTCGGCGATGCTTTTTTTAAGCAACTGGCTCAATCAATTCGGCCAGGTGAAACATTTCCCGATCCATTGTGAATTTCTGGATGGGGAAAACGTATATCTGTCCAAGGCGGGACGGATCGTGACCGCTCTGCAGCAGGGCGGCGCCGTCGTGCTGAGGCTGTATCTGGAGGTGGGGCATTATGTCCTGCTGACCGGGGTCAGGGGGGATGAGATCTTCCTTTTTGATCCTTATTATGTGGAAGCAGACGATCCGGAATTGGACAGGGAGTTCTTGGAGGAAGGCATTACTTTTGTGACGGATCAGCCCAAGTGCGCCAACCGTATTGTATCCATGCAGCGGCTGAACCGGCTTTCCAGGGGCTTTTATGAAATGGGGGAGTACGAGAATCGCGAGGCGCTGATCCTGTTTAACCAGGACGCGCGTCTGCTGCCGGAGGAGACGATAGAGTATTTTATCTGACGGGCCGAAGGGACAGGCGGGTCTAATGCAGCGGCCAAAAGGCAAGGGGGCATGGGGAATGCGATTTACTTACTGTCCGCACTGCGGAAGAAAACTGATCCGAAAAGAGATCGGAGACGAAGGGAAGATCCCGTTCTGCGAAGCCTGCAGCATCCCCCTGTGGGATATGTTCACCACCAGCATTATCGCGGCGGTGGTCAATGAACAAAAAGAGGTGGCGCTGCTGCGGCAGGCGTATGTTTCCAAAACCAGCTACGTCTGCGTGGCCGGCATCATGAAGATCGGGGAATCCGCAGAGGAAACGGTAATACGGGAGGTGCAGGAGGAACTGGGGCAGCAGGTGGAAACGCTGA
>CANQFM010000029.1 GCA_947598825.1 uncultured Eisenbergiella sp.
AATTCAATAAAAATTTATCGAAAATCAATAAAAATATATTGACATTCAATTCCAACAGTGCTATTTTAAGGTTACAGTACGACAGGGAAACCTGCCGGGCCGTAACCTTTTTGTATGGAGGAACTGTAATGAAAGACCGATGGACCATATTTACCAAGTATCTGCTGGATTTCATGTTCTATGCCGGCATTGTAGTGACGCTGACGCTGCCCGTGAGCATCCGGTTTTACGGAAAGTACAATTCCTATTTTGCGCAGTACTGGATCTCGCTGGTCGCGCTGTTTGGCGCTTCGGGGCTGCTGGCGCTTCTGATCATTTATGAACTGCGCCGGATGTTTCGCTCCGTGCTGCAGGAGGACTGTTTTGTGCGGGCCAATGTGGTGAGCCTTAAGCGGATGGGGAATTACAGCTTCGGCATCGCGGCCATTACGGCGCTTCGGCTGTTTTTGTATCTCACGCCGGCCGTGCTGGTCGTCATCCTCGTTTTTGTGATCGCGGGTCTGTTTTCCAAAGTGCTGGCGCAGGTGTTTGATACGGCGGTCAGCTATAAGGAAGAAAACGACCTGACGATCTGAGGGAGGGAAAGCGATGTCGATTGTGATCAATCTGGACGTGATGATGGCAAAACGGAAGAAAAGCCTTGGCCAATTGGCCGGGGAAGTGGACATTACGCTGGCCAATCTGTCCATTCTGAAAAATAACCGGGCGAAGGCGGTGCGCCTGTCCACGCTGGATGCGATCTGCCGGGCGCTGGACTGCCAGCCGGGGGATATTCTGCAGTACGTCAGTGACGGGGAAGGAGAAGAGGGACATGTATGAACAGGAATTGAGTATGGAACATAAGGTCGGACAGGAACAATCGGTGGAAGAGGAAAAACGCGGACGGCAACAGCCGCCCGTATCCTATGGGATCTATGGCGCCGCCAGCGCGGTCTATGCGCTGTTCTATGCGTTCTGCCTTTTTCGGAACGCATCGGGGATCACCTACCCTTTTTTCGTCGCAGGAACCTTGCTCTATTTCTTTTACTGTATGAAAAAGTGCAGGGTTCCCGGGAGAGAACCTGCCGGCTTTGAGGGCAAAGGGGACACCGGCAGGCTGACGGCGGTCTTTTATACGGCGGGCATTTTGCTGCTGGGGCTGACCGTCTGCCTGACGGACGACGAAAAGCTTTTGTGGATGACCAAGACGGGCATTTTCTTTTTGACGGTCACGCTGGTGCTGCGGGGCTTTTACCGGACCGGGAGCTGGACTTTTACGACGTATCTGAGGGGGATCTTTCGCAGTCTCCTGGAAGCGCTGCAATGCCTGGATACGCCGTTTCGGGATGCGGTATCCTATTTTAAGGAAAAGGGCGGGGTTTTTGCGAACAGGAAGGCGGCCTATGCGGTTCTGGGATTTGTGGCGGCCTGTCCGCTGCTTCTGGTGGTGATGGCGCTTCTTCTGAGCGCTGACGCTGTTTTTCTCGATCTGCTGCGTAAGCTGGTACAGGGCTGGGATATTTCTACGCCCGTTTCCGTCTGCCTGATGATCTTTGTGGCATATCTGCTTTCCTACAGCTTTGTCCGGGGGCTGTCGACCTACCGGATGCCGGTGTCCGGCCCGAAAGAAAAGAAAGGGGAGCCGGTGGCGGCGATCACCTGTACGCTGCTGGTAGCGCTGGTTTATTTTGTATTCTGTGCGGTTCAGATTGCGGCTCTTTTTCTGGGAAAAATGCGCCTTCCGGAGGGCCTGACCTGGGCGGCCTATGCCAGACAGGGATTTTTCCAGCTTTTGTTCGTCTGTCTCATCAATCTGGCGTTGGTACTTTTCTGCCTGGCGGTCTTCCGGGAAAGCAGGATCTTAAAGGGGATCCTGACGGCCATTTCCCTGATGACCTATATCATGATCGCTTCCAGCGCTTTTCGGATGATCCTTTACATCCAAAATTATTATCTGACTTTTTTAAGGCTGTTCGTGCTGTGGGCGTTGTTGGTGATCGCGGCGGTCTTTGTGGGGGTCATCCTCGCTATTTACAGAAAGCGCTTCCCGCTGTTTGGCTACTGTACGGCGGTGGTGACGATCTGTTATCTCTGCCTTGCCCTGATGCGCCCGGACTACTGGGTGGCCCGGTATGATCTGCAGCATGCCCAGGTTTCTGCACAGCAGGAGGTCGGCAGCCGTTACAGCGATTACCATTATCTGTACCGGCTTTCTCTGGACGCCGCCCCCGTCCTTCTGCAGGAAGAGGCGGCAAAGGCCTGGGGCTCCTCCTCTGCCATGGAACGCTATTGCTCAAAAGTGCGGGAGCGGACGGAGGATATGGGACTTAGAAATTTCAATGTCTCCAGGTGGACGGCGAAGAAGAGCCTGGAGGAAGCGCAGATCTTCGTGGAAGAGGCGGCAGGACAGCCGGGGGCGGCAAAGCCGCTTTCATGAGAAAGGGACAAAGATGGGAAAAACGGGAAGGGCTGTTGTTGGCGGAATATATGCTATAGGAGCAGTGATCACGGTGGTTTTATTGGGGATTTTTTTCTTCCGGGTGCCGGTCGTGCCCTTTCCTGACGCGATGCTTCCGATGCCGCTTTGGGAGCTGGCCGGGAACTGGCTTGCCATGGGCACGATCCCGATGGGCGCTGCAACCGTATTGTTTTTGCGGGTTTTCCCACTGCAAAAAGGGCGAAAAGGGCTGTGGAAAAGGGCGGGTATCCTCTGTCCCTGCGCCGTATGCTGCGTTTTTCTGATCTTTCATATCGCCCTCTGGGTATCGGCGGTTATGATCCGAACGGTGCAAAACGGATAAGAAAAGGTTGACACTCCCTTTTTGGGGGCATATAGTGAAGAAGAAAAATGCGGACAAGACGGGGAGAGGGCGGATGAAAGAAGGATTTACGGCGGAACAGTTCGTGGCGTTTCTGGATAAGGTGGAGAAGCTTAAATCCGTACCGCGGCACTGTGTCACGGCGGACGGCGTACAGGAGACGGTGGCGGGGCATTGCTGGCGGACGGCGCTGATGGCCTATCTGATGAAGGACGAGCTGGGGCCGGTCGATATCGATAAGGTGATCCGGATGTGCCTGCTCCACGATCTCGGGGAAGCGGTAACGGGCGATATTCCCACTTTCCTGAAAAATGAGGTTCACGAAGAGATCGAAAAAAAGGCTGTGGACGGGCTGCTTTCGGGGCTGCCCGAACCGCTGTACCGGGAAGTGACGGCGCTCTTTGCGGAAATGGAGGCGCTGGAAACAAAAGAAGCCAGGATCTATAAGGCGCTGGATAAACTGGAGGCGGTGATCCAGCACAATGAAAGCGATATTTCCACCTGGCTGCCATTGGAATATGAGCTGCAGCAGACTTACGCGGCCAAAAACGTGGAGGGGTTCCCCTTTTTGGAGGGCCTGCAGGCGCAGGCCGTGAGGCGCACCAGGGAAAAGATCGCGTGGCAGGAGGCAGAGAAGAAAGAAAATGGATGAAGAAGAAAAAATTGAGGGAATAGAGGAAAGCGCGAAACAGACGGCGGAAACGGTCGCTCCCGGGATACAGGAGCCAGGGCCGTCCCCGGCGGCAGAGGAGACGGCGGCGGAAACGACGGAAGCGCCCGAAACGCAAGAGAGCAGGCAGGAAGAGCCTGCGGACGGCGAAGCCCCCCTTTCCAAAGAAGCCCGGAAGGAAGAGAAGGCGCGGCAAAAACAGCTTGCAAAGGAAGAGAAGCAGCAGAAAAAGGATATGCGGCGGACAAACCGGGCGCTGATAAGGCAGGAACGCTGGCAGGAAGTCAAGGTCATGATCCATACGGCCCAGCTCGTTATGCTGCTGGCTTTCATCCTGTTGGCCATCGATCAGGTGGGGATCTACGGTTTTTTATTCGTCTGGCTTTTTATCGCGGTGATGGCGGCGGCGATCGCGCTGCTTTTGCTGGGGCTGATCAGGAAAGTCCGTGGCAAGCGGAGTGGGATCATATTTGCAGTGGCCATTTGCATTGTGCTTTGCGCCGCCTGGTTTATTTTTCTGTTTTCTACCTATGGTTTTGGGCAGGGGCCGGTTCCGAACTAAAGGCAGCGCCAGGAACAGCGTTTCCCTGAAAAAGGGCGGCGGAAAACTGCGTATAGCGGACAGGAAGAAAGAGGGATCGTCATGCCGTCGCATGAAGGTCCTTTTTGTATATGCCCGGGACTTACGTTTTTTCCCGGCAGAAAGGAAACGGGCGCAACCATGGACCAAAAACTGCGTCAACAAAGGTAAAGGGAGGAGCCTCTCATGGAAGACGAGAAGATCATCGATCTTTATTGGACGCGGCAGGAAAACGCGATCCTGGAGACGGAGAAAAAGTACGGCAGCTATTGCAGGAGTATTTCGTTCCATATTTTGAAAAACAGGGAGGACAGCGAGGAATGTGTCAACGATACCTGGCTGCGGGCATGGGATTCCATTCCGCCCAAGAGGCCGGATTTTTTCGCCGCCTTTCTGGGGAAGATCGTGCGCAATCTTTCGATCAGCCGTTACCGGATGAACCACGCCCGGAAACGGGGGAACGGGGAGGTGGATCTTCTGCTGATGGAACTGGAGGAATGCCTGCCCGCCGGAAAAAGCGTGGAAGAGGAGATCGAGAGCCGGGAGACGGCCAGGGCGATCGACCGTTTTTTGTACGGCGAGGATGAGGAAAGCAGGAATATGTTCATCCGGCGGTATTTTTATGTGGATTCGATCCGGGAGATCGCGGAGCGGCTGGGCGTCAGCGAAAGCAAGGTAAAATCCCAGCTTTTCCGCGTCCGGAACAGGTTGAAGGATCATCTTGAGAAAGAAGGGATCGTGCTGTGAAAAAAAGCGGGAGCGAAAAGCTGCTGGACGCTATCGGACAGATCGATGATGAATTGATCGAAGCGGCGGCAAAGGTTAGAGAGGAAACCGGAGGGGTGGATTGGGCCACAGCCGGGAAAAAACGTCACAGGGCGAAAGCGGGCGGTTTTTTAACAGGCAGAAAAGCTGTTCTGCGCTGGCAGGGGGCGCTGGCAGCGTGTGCGGCGCTGGCCGTCTGCATAGGACTGATCGGCCTGCTCAACAGAAGCAGCGCCCTGTCTGGCCCATATTTTGGGGGCAAGGGCAGCAAAGACGAATCGGCCGTGGGAGTGGATACCGGGGGAATGGATATGGCGCCGCGCGCGCAGGAGGCGGCTTTGGCGGACGAAGCAGGAGCGGGAGCGGTGCCCGCCGCAATCGCGGAGGAAGCGGGGGAAGTTCCTGCGGCGCTTTCGGAAGAAGTAGAGGAGGCCCTGGACGGAGACGGGCCGGTGGAGGAGATGCAGAAGGAGATTTCTCTCCCGGATGCATCTGCCGTCATCCTGACTGCAGAAGGGCAGCAGGAGCAGATGGAACAGATGGTGTCGGTATCGGAGGTATCCAGGAGCGAAAGCCGTATCGTTTTGGTGCTGTCCAACCATTCGGAAACGGGTACGCTGGAATATGGCCATGCGTTTCGGATCGAGGTTATGGAGAATGGGACGTGGCAGGAAGTGCCGACGAAGCCGGACACAGGCTTTAAGGAATCGCTGTTTTTGGTGGAGCCGGGCGAATCCGGGGAGATCACATCCGATATAGAAGCCGTTTACGGCGTCCTTCCCGCCGGGCAGTACCGGCTGGTGAAGGACTGCTGTATGACAGAAGAAACGGACGACGGGCAGAAAAGGCTGGACGGTTCGATCTGCGTGGAATTTGAAGTCCCCTAAGCCAGTTCTTTATACGTTCCTGCGATCAAACAGACGGCAATGAGAAAGGTCAGGATATCGGAAAGGGGCATGGAATACAAAACGCCGTCAAGTCTGAAAAAGACGGGCAGCAAAAGGGCGAACCCAACGCCGAAAACAATTTCCCGGATCATGGACAGAACTGTGGAGGATACCGCTTTCCCCATCGCCTGCAGGAAGATAAAACAGGCCTTATTCACGCAGGCGAACGGGATCATGCAAAGATAGATGCGGAATGCCCTGATCGCGAAATCCGTATAGTAAGCGCTTTCATTTGCCGCGCCGAAGATATGAATAAGCTGCCGCGGGAGCAGTTCCACAATGACAAACGCTGCCGTCCCGACTGCCGCCTCTGCGGTCAGCAGTCTGGTAAAAAGCTTTTTGACGCGTTTTTTCTTTCCCGCCCCCATATTAAAGCCGACCACAGGAATGCATCCGGCCGCCATGCCTACAACGACGGAAATGACGATCTGAAAGAATTTCATGACAATGCCGACCACCGCCATCGGAATCTGCGCATACTGTGTCTGTCCGAAAATAGGATCAAGCGCACCGTATTTCCGGATCATATTGTTGATCGCGGCCATGGCTGCGACCAGGGAGATCTGCGACAGGAAGCTGGTTATGCCGAGCGAGAGAGTCTTTTTGCAGACGCGGCCGTCCATCCGAAAGTCAGACCTTGCAGGCTTTACCGACTTCATGCGCAGAAGGTAACAGACTGCAAGCACAGCGGTTATCACCTGCCCGAGAACGGTCGCCACGGCTGCGCCCATCATGCCCCATTTGAAAACGAAAATGAATATCGGATCAAGGATGATGTTGATAACCGCACCGGCAAGGGTAGACGCCATTGCAAAGCGCGGGCTTCCGTCCGCCCGGATTATGGGATTCATTGCCTGCCCGAACATATAAAACGGAATCCCAAGCGTGATATAAAAGAAATATTCCTTTGAGCAGCGAAAGGTTTCCTCGTTCACGGTTCCGCCAAACATGGCAATGATCTGTTCGCTGAAGATCAGATATACCGCGCAAAGCGCCAGGCTGCAGGAAATTACCATAATGACGGCGCTGCCGACGCTTTTTTTGGCAGTCCCCGGCTGCTTCATGCCGAGACAGAGACTCACAAACGCGCAGCATCCGTCTCCGATCATGACGGCAATTGCGAGTGCGATAACGGTCAGCGGGAAAACGACGGTATTTGCCGCATTTCCGTAAGAACCCAGGTACGAGGCGTTCGCGATAAAAATCTGGTCGACAATATTGTAAAGGGCCCCCACCAACAGCGAGATGATACAGGGGATCGCATATTTTAACATCAGCTTACCGATATGCGCCTCCCCAAGAAACTGATTCGTCTTTTCTTCCATGAAAATCCCATCCTTTCAAAGCAAAAAAATAAACGTGTGCTTCCAACCGGATTTACGCAGTTGAAAGGCCACACGTTGTTTTTTTATAATACTCGAAATCCGTTCAAAATTCAAATGGGCAATTTCCAAAAAGTTTACGGGAAGGGATATAAACGATTTGCACAAAGCGGCAGAATCCATTTGACAGATTACGTCTAATGCGTTAGACTAAATGTTCTTATGGGAGAATGAGCCGATCAGCAGTTCCCGACTGGCCAAGCTGTGCAGCGAAAGGCTGGGCTGGAGCAGGACCATCACATATACGGTCATCAAGCGTCTGTCCGTAAGAGGACTTGTCAAAAGCGAAAAGGCAGTGGTGACTTCTCTGGTATCCAAGGACTAGGTTCAGGCGGCGGAGATCGACGAACTGGTGGAAAAGACTTTTCAGGGTTCCGTGCCCGCATTTGTTGCGGCGTTTACCAGGCACAGGGGCCTGTCAGAAAAAGATGTTGCAGAGATCAGAAAAATGCTGGATGAATACGGGGAGAACTGAGTATGGAAGGCATTTTCATAAAGCTGGTAAATATGAGTATTACGGCGGGATGGCTGATCCTTGCGGTCGTGGCGTTTCGGTTCCTGTTGAGGCGCGCGCCCAGAGGGATCGTCTGTCTGCTATGGGCTTTGGTGGCGGTGAGACTGATCTGTCCCGTTTCTTTGGAGAGTGTTTTCAGCATGGTGCCCAGCAGGGAAACGATCCGCCAGGATATCGCCATTTCCGCAAAACCGGCCATAGACAGCGGGGTCGTGTTTGTAGACAACGCGGTCAATTCCGTGCTGGAGGAATCCTTTGCGCCGACTCCCGAAGCCAGCGTCAACCCGCTGCAAATAGGGATATTTTTTGCAAGTATCCTGTGGGCGGCGGGGGTCATTGTCATGCTTGTGTATGCGGCCGTCGGCTATTTTCGGCTGTGGCAGAAGGTGCGGACGGCCGTGAGGGCGGAAGGCAATCTGTACCTGAGCGAATTTGTGGACACGCCATTCATTCTCGGCATCATCAGACCCCGTATCTATCTTCCGGCCCATATGGAGGAGACGATAGTATCCCAGGTGACGGATCATGAAAGAGCGCATATAAAGAGGGGGGATCATTTATGGAAGCCTTTTGCCTATCTCCTTTTGTCCGTCTATTGGTTCCATCCCCTCTGTTGGCTGGCCTATCCGCTGTTGTGCAGGGATATAGAGCTTGCCTGCGATGAAAAGGTGATCCGCAATTACGATCCCGACCAGAAGAAGATGTACGCAAAAGCCCTGTTGGCCTGCAGCGTAAACCGACGAGCCATCGCTGCCTGTCCGCTGGCCTTTGGGGAAGTGGGGGTAAAGAAGCGTGTAAAGTCCGTGCTGAATGATAAGAAACCGGCGTTCTGGATCATGACGGCGGCAGTTGTCGTCTGCATAGCGGCTGCCGTCTGTTTTTTGACAGATCCGGTGAAACAGGATACGGATTCTGCGGACGCCTCAATTACCGTAAATCCAACCGGAGACGGCGGCATCTGGGTTCCGCAAGACTATCAGGCCAATCTCCTTTATCGGCTTTCGCAGGTGGACTGGAACGAGATAAGAGGACGGAATCTGACTGTCGATGGGGACAAGGATTGGACGGATATCGTTTGCCTCGGCAGGATACCGGAGAAAAATATCACTGTCTACGGATATAACGATCAGGAGTGTTTTGGTCAGGGCGTTGCCGTTGAAATAGGAGAAAACATCTATTTTTTTGATTGGGCTTATGTCACGCCCAGAACATTGCTTCCCGATTGTTATTGGAATGAGAGCGATGGACAACTGCAGATCGCTCTGAATGTCTATACGGGGACCGGCGTTGCGGCGCAGGAGCTGCACATACTCCGTTACCGGGACGGCAGACTGTCGGATAGCGAGTTCAATTTAGAGGATTATTCCGGGATACTTGCGCAGCGCATACAGTTTGCATATGACAGCGAAATCCATCAGCTTACGCTGATCGACAAAAAAACGGGGAAAGAATTGTGTACGGTCGAGATCAGCGGGGAGGAGAATAGGGAAATCACAGGAATAGAGGCGGGAATGATCTCGGAATTTATTCTGGGAGATACCATAAGCTTTCAGGTAGAGCCGGGCTGTTACTATGATGAAGAAGCCGTAGCGGTCTATGAGGATGGCATGCCAATGCTTAAGGCAGAGGTGATTGCATCGGAAAGCGGCGATGGTACGGTCTTTGACCTGGGAGAATTATCCGTGCTGACGCTGCCGTAAAGAAGCCGCGAATAGGGAATCTCTAATCGGGGAACCGCTTCCGTCGGGGATGACACCCTTATTCAAACATCGTTTTCAATATCCTTTATCTTCTTCGCCGGGACGCCGCCTACGACACAGTTATCCGGGACATCCTTTGTTACCACGGCTCCCGCAGCGATGACCACATTGCTGCCGATTGTTACACCGGGGAGAATGGTTACGTTTCCCCCGATCCATACATCGTCTCCAATGGTAACGGGCTTGCCTAACCCTAAGTGTTCACGACGGCCTTTGGGAGTGATCGGGTGGTTGACCGTGGTAATCAGCGTGTTCGGGCCGATCATCACATAGTTACCGATATGCACCGGCATGATGTCAAGAATCGTCACGTTGTAGTTGGCAAGAAACTGATCTCCCACATGGATGTTCTTCCCGTTGTCACACATGAATCCGGGGCACAGACACACATCCCGACCCACGGAACCAAAGTATTTCTGGATCAGTACGGCCTGCTCATCCTCCGTCGCGTCAGCGTCCTGCATCTTCCGCAGTTCCCGACAGAATTTAATTGCATTTAACTTTCTTCCATTGACCCCGGCATCCCAAAAATCGTAGTACAGGCCCGCGTCCAATTTTTCTTCTTCAGTCATTTTCGTATTCCTCACTTGATCAATTTTAAGATTTGTTCCTTTCCTACATCTGGCAGCACCCTATGCAAATGCTCAAGGATCTTTTCCTTTGATTCATTCGGTTCCTTTTGATATGCGCTCGTTACATATTCGTATCCGAACAGTATTTCAGGCGTGGAATATTTTGCAACGCCCCATCCGTAGGTCTGACCGAATTTGTCTTTCATGTAGACAAAATCAGCGATGCAGATATAGGTCTGCATTTGCAGCCGGGTGATGACCGTATCGAAGCCCTTGTTTCCACCCTTACGATAATTGCAGATGTCCTTCAGCTCCTTGGATAAAAGAGCGCCATGTTCTGAAACCGTATCAAAGACACCTTTATCTTTCCGGGAGGCGAGACCGTCATCATACCGGGCGTCAAAATTATATCCGTCCCTTCGGAAATTCGCAAAATCCGGAAGCCATTTTCGACTGATAAAGCCCGCCTTATTGCCAAAAAACTTGCCATAGACACACTGCCCGCTTCTGGCAATGGGACCTTTCCATTCCCACGGACCGTCTACCCCTTCAGCAAACCACAGCTCTCTCGGACAGCATTCTTCAACGGAAAAGCCGGGGATGTGATTTTCAAAAAAAGGAAGAAAGCCTATATGATCCACAAGCTGGATCACGTCGTCAGCAGATTTGATCTGAAATAAAAAATCGCTCATTTTATTGCCTCACTCTATCTCCAATTTCCAGCCGCAATCGCCGTGATAGATCATCTGCCGTGTCATCCCACCGTCAATGCAGATATTTTCTCCTGTGATAAATCCCGCCTTGTCCGAACAGAGAAAAAGCACCATGTTTGCGATATCGAGCGGATTTCCTACCCGATGAACCGGCTGCTGAACGGCATCCGGCCCCTCATAGTTCTTGTAAGAGGTATCGATCCATCCGGGGGAAATGGAATTCACTCTAACTTTCCCCGCCAGGCTGACGGCAAGGGCGTGGGTCAGGGCAGCGATTCCTCCCTTGGCTGCCGTGTAGCTCTCCGTCTGCGGCTGGCTCATGCGGTCGCGGGACGAGGAGATATTGATGATTGAACCGCCTTCGCCGAAATAGGGCGCAAACAGTTTCGACAGGTAAAACGGCGCGGCCACGCCCACCGACAGGGCATATTGAAATTCCTCATAACTGCATTCATCTATCCCGCGCATAAGGGGCAGGGCGTTGTTTACCAGATAATCGATGTGTCCGTACCGTTCGATCACATACTCCGCGAAGCTTTCCAAAACGCTTTTTTCAGCGATGTCGCCGACAAAATGTTCTCCTAAAGCTTTATCGATCACAGCGACCTGTGCGCCGCGTTTTTTGAATTCCTCGGCGATGCACTTACCGATCCCGTTTGCGCCGCCTGTCACAACGGCAACCTTTCCCTCAAACATGTTCATCCCTCCGATTGTTTTTGATGCCCTATTGTAACATAAAAAACAGCCAGAAACAACGCGCACAGGCACCAGATAACCGGCTCCAAGAAAATGCCCGGCGATCATGGTATCCACGAGACTGTATATCTGCTGGAAGATGTTGCCAATAAAAAGCGGCACGGCAAGATTTTTGAAGCGGTACGGTCCATTCGGGTTCCCTTTCGGTATGTTATATTAAAATATCCATGACCTCGCCAATATACATAGTGTGCGGCGCTTCCGTTTTATAATAATCTTCGACCACTTCAGCGGGCATAGCGGAGGTATCCATATCCTGTCTGTAAATCTTTTTGCAGAGCAGGGTCACTTTTGCTTCACAAAAAGTGACGGCACCGTTTAATGTCTTTGGCGTCAATCCTGCCATTTTTACCTTATCCCCATTTCGACCGGAGAGTGAGCCTAACAGCCCCAATGCCCGGCGGTACCTTTCTGGATAAAAGCTAACAGTAAATAAGTCATTTTCGTCCAGAAAATCATGGGTATAACGGCGGGGTTTCACATAAACTGTCGCAACCGGCTTTCCCCACAAGGTGCCCAGACCACCCCAACTGATGGTCATCGTATTATAGTGATCCGGTACCCCGGCCGTTACCAGCGCCCATTCTTTGTCAAATAAGTTGAATGAGTCCGCATTAAAATCCATTGCTCTCATCCTCCTTACAGTGTGTTTTTATCTTTGCGCCATAATCATATGCTTTCCTGTGCGAAGAATCAACGGCATTTCTTAATGATTACAGTGACTTTTTTTAAGATTCATGTTAGAATATAGCCAGAGGATGATCTGTATGACGATTGAAGATGCAATACAAAAACTGGGAAATGATTTTCCAAATATGAATTGGGACTTTGCACCGGAAAATATCCGGGAGACTGAAGAAGTTATGTCCTATTGGCCCGGTGAGCCGCAGGAGGATGTTCTGGTCTGCGTTCTAAAAGCACGGCATGTGAGCGAAGTCTTTCACCGCCAGGACTTTTTCTTTCTGAATTTTGCATACCGTCAGGACTATCAGGCGCTCAGTACAAGGTCCGATAATCTGCTGACAATCAAAGAAAACGACTGCTATATTGGGCAGCCGTTCAGCGGTTATGCGATTCGGGGAGAATCGGATGAGGATATAGTGATCGTCGGCGTACTGATCCAGAAAAATGCTTTTTTTCGGGAATACCTTTCCTCCCTGTCTGTAGACAACTCCATGTTTCATTTTTTCCTTGACCCGCAGACAAATCAGTTTTCGCAGGACGTGATTCATCTGACGTTCAGCGTCAGCCATCCGTTCCGAAAGCTGCTGGAACTGATGATCCTTGAATATGCGGATAAGAGAGAGGACACACAGGCGATTTTGAAGCCGATGACCCTTGCGCTTCTGATGCACGTCGCGAGAGAATACCGCAATATATTGGCGAAAACCGAAAGTCAGTCTTTATCTGACCAGATCATCGGTTATATTGGCGACCATACCGGCCAGGTGACTTTGGGGATGACTGCCGCACATTTTTCCTATCATCCCAATTACATTTCATCCCTGCTGCGGCAGAAAACCGGCAGGACGTTTTCTGAAATATTGCTGGAGCAACGGATGGACCGGGCGTTGGCGCTGCTGAAAGGGACCAGCCTTTCCGTTGAAGAAGTATCCGCGATGGTGGGCTATAATGACACCAGCAATTTTTACCGGGCATTCCGGGGATATTATCATGTGTCGCCGAGAGAATATTTCAAGGCAAAAAGAGATTAAACGATGAACGAAGGCAAAAAGTCCGCGTTTTTGAGGATCCATTTTCAGTTCAAATGTTCCGTTAATAGCCTATCAAAAACAAACGCCCGGCTCTGATACGGCAGACACGTTCCAGCCGCCGGAGGATGGAGCAGAGAGCGAATATCAGTTTGAAGAGATATACAGGAATCTTCTTCCACTCCTCACCCTTTTCGATTTCAGATAATGGTAACTTTTTCTTGCGGCGGGTGCCGTTTTTTCTTTGACATTGATACGGCGCTATGTTAAACTTAGTAAGATAAAAAGTGGGGTATTCTCCTCTTATGGATCCCCGGGCAGGATGGGCCGGGGACCGGTTTCTGCGGTCAGATAAATCGGTGAGGTGAACGGTTTGGATAAGTATGAATACAAGCTGCGGTTGGAAGAGATCAAAGCCTTGAATAAAAAAGGCCGTTTCCAGGAAGCGGCGCAGGTGGCGGACACCATAGACTGGAAAAAGGTTCGGAATGTTACGACGCTGGGAATCATCAGCGATGTCTATAAGGTCAATCGACGTTTTGAAGACGCCAAAGAGATCCTTCTTCTGGCGAACGATAAATCCCCCCAGAACAGACGGATCCTGTATTCTCTCTGCGACCTGACCATCAAGCTGGGCCAGGTGGTGGAGGCAGTGGAGTATTATAAGGAATTTGTGCAGCTATCGCCCAACGACAACAACAAATATATTCTGCTCTATAAGATTTATGAAGCCCAGGATATCAGCCTGGAGGAACGTATTGCGGTATTAAAGGAGTATAAAAAGCGGGAATATAACGAAAAGTGGGCATACGAGTTGGCGTTTTTGTATCACAGGGTCGGCCTGGCTACAGAGTGCGTGGAGGAATGCGACCAGCTTATTTTGTGGTTCGGGGAAGGCAAATATGTGACCAAGGCCATGGAACTCAAGCGGCTTTATGTGCCTCTGTCCCCGGCCCAGCAGCAGGCTTACGACAGGCAGTTTGGGAAACAGCCTCAGGAGGAGATCCGGGAGGAAGCGCCGGAGGAAGAACCGGCGGAAGAAGAAAAGCCTACCCCACAGGGAGATGAACTGGATATCCAGGTAAAGACCATGGATATGGGACAGTATAATACGATCAATCTGCAAGCCGCCCTGGCGGAAAGTATGCGGGAAGTGCTGGAACCACCCCGGCAGGAGGAACAGCCTGCCCTATCGGACGTCCTGCCGGTGCGCGCGGATCAGGAAACGCCTCGAAGACAGGCGGAAGACCGCCGGAACGCCTATGGCGGCGATGATGTGGAATATCAGGAAGATGTGACGAGGGTGATCCGGGATTCCGCAGGCTGGAATGTGCAGGAGACGGGGCAACTGGAAATGGATGGCCAGGAAGAAGAGAAGCCCGAAGCGTCCGTCCTGCAGAGTCCCGTAAAGGAACTGCGCTTTCCGGAATCCGCAAAAGAAGCGTTTTCACAGGAGCCGGAGGAAGAGAGCCGCCGTGCGCCGCAGCCGTCTTCCAGATCCAACCGCCATCAGGAGCGGATGTCCGACCTGCTTTCCCAGGAATATGACGGGCAAATCAGCCTGGTATTGCCGGAGGAACGTAAGGTAGAGAAGCAGATCACGGGCCAGATGAATTTTCAGGATGTCATGGCGGAGTGGGAAGCGCGCAAAAAGGCGAATGAAGAAAAGAGAAAAGCGAGCCTGCGCAAGACCATCCTGGATCAGACGGAACCCATGTTTGAGCGATACGACGAGAGTGTAAAGAACGGCATTCCGCAAAAACTGGAACGCGGAGAGAGTATAACGCCTGCACAGCCGGTCAAAGCGGCTCCGGCCAATGCGGCGGCGCGGGTGGAACAGGCTGTGCAGGGTGTGATCGAAGAACTGCGGGCTGATCAGATGGCGCAGACAGCTTCCCAGCGACCGGCGCAGACGGAGGTCCGAGAGGAAACGCCTGCAGCCCGGGAAACATCGCCCGCGCCCCAGGCAGAACAACCGGCAGCGGTGCCTGCACCTCAAGCAGAACAGCCAGAAGCAGCGCCCGCACCTCAGGCAGAACAGGCAGCAGCGCCCGCGCCACAGGCAGAACAGCCGATGGCGCCTGCACCTCAGGCAGAAGAGCCAGAAGCAGCCCCCTCGCCACAGGCAGAACAACCGGTAGCAGCGCCTGCGCCACAGGCGGAACAGGCCGCAGCGGCGCTCGCACCCCAGGCAGAACAACCGGCGGCAACTCCCGCGCCACAGGCAGAACAGCCAACGGAAGTACCTGCAGAAGCTGCGGCGCGCCAGGAAGAGACTGCGAAAGTGAGAGAGGATACGGCGGCCCTAAACGCCAGGATCACCGAGCAGCAGGTGGAAGACCATGTGCGCAGCATGACGAAGGAAGAGAAGGAACTGTTTGCGCCCTATGTGCCCACCAAGGGGACGATGCGCCAGCTTTTGAATGCGCTGGACAGGATCAGCCTTTCCGCTTATACAGGCAATATGATCATAACCGGGACGCCGAACTCCGATATGATGAAGCTGGCGAAAAATATTGTGCGTGAAATAAAGCTTTCCGACCAGAACTTTTCCGGGAAAGCGGCCAGGATCAGCGGCGACGTGCTTAGCATTAAAAAACCGGAGGAGCTGATCAAGCGGATCCCGAACGGCGCTCTGATCGTAGAGCAGGCCGGGCGGCTGTCGGATGAAGGCGCACAGAATCTGGCCAGGGCACTGGATCAGGAGCAGACCGGGATCGTGGTCTTTTTGCTGGACAGCAAGCGCTCCATCAATGCGCTGCTGGAAAGATGTCCGAAGCTGACGGAGTATTTCACTTCCCGGTTCGATATTGCCGCCCTGGACAGCGGCACGCTGGTAAAATACGGTTGCCAGTATGCGTATAATCAGGAGTACGCCATTGACGAACTGGGACGCTTGGCGCTGCACACCCGGATCGAGGATATGCAGACCAGCGATCACGCGGTGACAGTGGAAGAGGTGCGGGAGATCGTGGACGACGCTATCGCCCACGCCGAACGGTTTTCGATCAAGCATATGGCCGATATCGTGCTGCAGAAGCGCTATGATGAGGACGATATGATCGTGCTGCGGGAACGTGATTTTATGCACAAAAGATAAAACCGCCCAGGGGCGGATTGACATAGGGAAGGGAAACAGAACAGGGGGGCTGGTATGGCAAAGACAGAAAAAAAATGGGAAAATGTCTTTCTTTCGGAGGACGATCAGTATCTTTTCGCGCAGGGGACGCACTACGACATTTATAAAAAGCTGGGCGCCCATCTTTCCGAGGAAAACGGGCAGAGGGGCATGTCCTTTGCCGTCTGGGCGCCGCATGCCCAGTGCGTTCATGTAGTGGGGGATTTTAACGGCTGGAATGAGGAATCCCATCCCATGCAGAAGCTGGGATCCGGCGGGATCTATAAGGCATTCGTGCCCGGACTGGGTTTGGGAGAGCTGTACAAATATCTGATTACCGCGGCGGATGGAAGGAAGCTGTATAAAGCGGATCCTTTCGCCAACTATGCGCAGAAACGTCCCGGCACCGCTTCTATTACGGCGGATCTGCCCTCCTTTTCGTGGACCGATGGGGCGTGGCTGGAGAAACGGGATCAACAGGACGTTCAGAAGCAGCCCCTGGCGATCTACGAATGCCACATCGGCTCATGGATGAGGCATCCCGGCCGGGAGGATGAAGGATTTTATAATTACCGAGAATTTGCGGACCGGATCGTAACATACTTAAAGGAACTGAAATATACCCATGTGGAGCTGATCGGCATTGCCGAACATCCGCTGGACGCCTCCTGGGGCTATCAGGTGACGGGTTACTACGCGCCCACATCGCGCTATGGGACGCCGGAGGATTTTGCCTATCTGGTCAATACCCTGCACCGGCATAAGATCGGGGTGATCCTGGACTGGGTTCCGGCGCATTTTCCCAGGGATGCTTACGGGCTTGCGGACTTTGACGGCGAAGCGCTGTTCGAGCATCCGGATCCGAGGCTGGGGGAGCATCCAGACTGGGGAACGAAGATCTTCAATTATGGGAAAACCGAGGTCAAGAATTTCCTCATCGCCAACGCGCTGTACTGGATCCGGGAATTTCATATCGACGGCCTGCGGGTGGACGCGGTGGCGTCCATGCTCTATCTGGATTACGGGAAAAAGGACGGTCAGTGGGTGGCCAACAAATACGGCGGTAATAAGAACCTGGAAGCCATCGAGTTTTTCAAGCATATGAACACCGTGATCCGCGGCGCTTTCCCGGGCGTGATGACCATTGCCGAGGAATCCACGGCATGGCCCATGGTGACGGGCCCGGCGGAAGAGGGCGGGCTGGATTTTTCCTTCAAATGGAACATGGGATGGATGCATGATTTCTGCGAGTATATGAAACTGGATCCTTATTTCCGCAAGAACAACCATTACGGGCTGACCTTCGCCATGTCCTACAACAATTCCGAAAATTATATCCTGCCGCTGTCCCACGATGAGGTGGTACATTTAAAATGTTCCATGCTCAATAAGATGCCGGGGTATCATGTGGACAAGTATGCCAATCTCCGCGTCGGGTACGCATATATGTTCGGCCATTCCGGCAAGAAGCTGCTCTTTATGGGGCAGGAGTTCGGCCAGGAGAGGGAATGGAGCGAGGAGCGGGAGCTGGATTGGTTTTTGCTTGAAAACCCGTTGAACAGGGGGATGCAGGAATATGTCGGGGCCCTGTTGGAAATGTACCGCAAATATCCCTGCCTGTATGAGATCGATCGCGACTGGGCCGGATTTGAGTGGGTGAACGCAAACGATGCGGACCGCAGTACTTATAGCTTTATCCGCAGGTCCCTGGATGGGAAGAAGAGCCTGCTTTTTGTCCTGAACATGACGCCGATCGCACGACCGGATTACTGTGTGGGCGTGCCGAAGAAAAAGAAATACAGGCTGGTGTTAAACAGCGTGGAAGAACGGTTTGGCGGAACCGGGGAAAAGATCCCGGAGGAAATCGCCGCCACAGAGGAGCCAAGCGACGGCAAGCCCTGCCGGATCACCTTTGACCTGCCCCCCTATGCCGCAGCCGTATTCGTATTTTAACCCATTGGGCCCGCGTACCGATGTACGCGGGCCTTGTTTTATGCGCCCGCCAGGGGCCGTATCGTATGTTCCTGCATGTCCAAACGGGACAACAAGGCGTCGTTGGCCGGCAGCGTTTCCTTTTGAAGAGCGGTGAATTTTTCCAGAAGGTATTTGTAACGCTTCATGGCCGCATTGAGCTGATAGATGTAACAGTCGATCAGATCCGGATCTGTGACATAATCAAATCCTGCGTAAGCATTTTCCAGGTCCCATTTCGCCAGCAGGAGATCGTAGCGCAGGCTGTCTTCATAGCTGAGCGGCGCATCTGCTTTCTCCGGGCGGCGAATGGTACGAAAAATGGACCGCATGTCATTCCTCCTTTCGATTGCGGAAACGGAGAGCTTTTCCCTTTTACTAAAGTATAGGCGCGGTTGGAAAAAATATACATACGGAAAGCGGACGGCCGTAAAACGCCGCCGCATAAAAAGGGGAGGGTTTGGGGAAAGGGCCGGCAGACGCCCCGGCAAAAGTCATTTTTTCAGCGGGCCGCGCATAGTCATGTAAGGATCAGGGGCCTGAGGGAGACAGGAACGTTGAAAAACTGGATGGAAACCGTACTCAATTTTATGCTGCGGGCTGTGTTCGGCATGATCGCCGTATTTCTGATCAATTCTCTGCTGCAGGGTAAGCTGAGCGTAGGGATCAACCCGGTCAGTTTCCTGGCGTCGGGGTGTCTTGGTCTTCCCGGCGTTGCCCTGCTTTACGGACTGAAATTTTATTTTCTCCTATAGCATCGGCGCGTTACTACCGTAAAATTTACCTGTTACGAAATTTTCCTCCCAAATTTGTCCAGAACTGCCAAAAATTATTTTTTTGCTTTTTAAGGGTGGACAAACGGGAAGTTTATGTCTATAATTCGATTTACCATCTAAGACCGCTTGGAGAAAGCGGTGCGCAGCGTCTCATCCCCGGCAGGTGGCCGGAGGATCTTTTCAGGATCTGATTTCTGATCATTCCGTGATTGCGCGGGAAGCGCAGTGACCCATCTTTTTTATCCAATTCGAGGAGGCATATGTTTGAAAAGAAATAAGCTGGCAATATGCGATCCGGAGAGGGAGTACGCATATCGGCTTACGGACGCGCTCAGCAGAAGGGAGGACCTTCCGTTCGAGATCCTTACCTTTACCAGTGTGGAAAAGCTGGAAGAAAGTCTTGCACAGGGGCCGATACAGCTTTTGATGATCGCACAGTCCGTTTTCCTTCCGGAAAGAAAGAACCAATGGAAGGTTTCAAGGATCCTGCTGCTGTGGGATCCCGGGGAGATCCCGTTACCGGGATTTGCAGGGATCAGCAAATATTCCGGTGTATCCAGGATCCTTAAAAAAATTATGGAAGAGGCGGCTGAGGATGAAAGCCTTCGTTTTCTTCCTACGCTGTCCCCCAATGATCCGAGTTATTTTCTGGGCATCTATTCTCCCGTCGGCAGATGTCTGCAGACGACCTTTTCTCTTTGCCTGGGCCAGCTTCTGGCCCGAAGCCACAAAGTGCTGTATTTGAATTTTGAAAGCTATTCCGGGCTGCCCCGAATGTTGGAGCGCAGCTTTGAGGCGGATTTTTCCGATCTGCTTTACTTCCTCGGAGAGCCCCAGGATGCCTTCCTGGGCAGGCTGTACCGGATGGTCGAAAACGTAAACGGGATGGACATGGTTCCGCCTGCAGTTTCCGGCCTGGATATCTTTCAGATGCCAAAAGAGGAGTGGACAAAGCTCATGGAGGTACTGCAGGCCAGTCGCTACGAGTATGTGATCCTGGATCTGTCGGATGGCGTGCAGGGGTTGATGGAGATCCTCGGCCGGTGCGCCTGCGTGTATACGATCGTGAAGGAGGACGGGTTTGCGGCCGCCAAGCTCGGGCAGTACAAAAGCCTGCTGGCCAGGACAGAACGGGGGGATATCCTGGATAAGACCAGGGAAGTGATGCTTCCGGTCTTTCAGAAGCTGCCAAGGGATTTAAATCATCTGACCGTAGGAGAACTGGCTGAATTTACGGAAAGGATGCTGAAGGCAGATGGAACAAAAGGAATATGAGGCCGTTAAGGCGTCCTTAAAACGCGAGCTTTTAGGGAAGCTGGACTGCGGACAGGATTTTTCCGACCGGCAGGTACAACAGATGATCGACGCGCTTTTGTGCGGCGCCGGGCTTGCGGGGAAACTGGAAGTGGCGGCCAGGCGCACAATGAGCCGGGAACTGTTTTCTTCCATCCGGGGGCTGGACGTGCTTCAGGAGCTGTTGGCCGATGAAAACGTGACCGAAATCATGGTAAATGGGCCGGACAGGATCTTTGTGGAAAAAGACGGCCGTCTGATGCGCTGGGAAGGGCGGTTTGAGAGTATGGCTCGCCTGCAGGATGTGATCCAGCAGATTGCCGCGGGATGCAACCGCGTGGTAAACGAGGCGTCGCCGATCCTGGATGCGAGACTTGCGGATGGCTCCCGCGTGAACGTGGTGCTGTCCCCGGTCGCTTTAAACGGCCCCATCCTGACGGTCCGCAGGTTCCCGCGGGAGGGAATGACGCTGGACAGGCTTGTGGCGTTAGGGTCGCTGGATGAGGAGTGCCGCCATTTTCTGGAGCTGCTGGTGCAGTGCCGGTATAACATTTTTATCAGCGGGGGCACCGGCAGCGGCAAGACCACTTTCTTAAACGCGCTTTCCCAGGCGATCCCGGAACAGGAGAGGATCATTACCATCGAGGACAGCGCGGAGCTGCAGTTGAAATATGCGCAAAATCTGGTTTCTCTGGAAACCCGCAACGCCAATATGGAGGGCTGCGTTCCCGTGACGGTCCGAGATCTGATCCGCGCTTCCCTGCGCATGAGGCCGGACAGGATCATTGTCGGGGAGGTAAGGGGAGCGGAAATATGCGAGCTTCTGACCGCGTACAACTCAGGACATGCGGGGAGCATGTCCACCGGACATGGCAATACGGCCAGGGATATGCTGCTGCGGATGGAGACAATGCTTTTGATGGGAATGGACGTGCCGTTGTCCGCCATACGCAGGCAGATCGCCTCGGGCATTGACGTGCTGGTGCATCTGGGACGTCTGCGGGATAAGAGCAGGAAGGTGCTGGAGATCGTGGAGATCACTGGGTTTTCGGAAGGAGAGATTCAGACGCATACGCTCTACGCTTTTGAAGAGGAGGGGGAGCGCAGCAGGGAAAGGGTGACCGGAAGACTGGTAAAAAAGGGAGATTTGGTGCATGTGGAAAAACTGGAAGCGGCAGGCCTGGGACAATGGGCGTGAAAAGCCCGATTATGACCGTTACCGCTTATCTGTCCGGGAGGTGTTGTTGGGACTTTTGAAAAGCGCCCTGTTTACAGGAGCGGCCGCCTATATGTTTTACCGGTCCTGGCTGGGGATGCTGGCCTGGCCCGCGGTAGGGTTTTTCTGTCTGAAAAAGGAAAAACAGGATCGCAGGGAACGGCGCAAGGAACGGCTTTCCGCACAGTTTAAGGACGCGATCCTGGCGGTATGCGCCGGCATCCAGGCAGGGTATTCCATTGAAAACGCTTTTTTGGAGACGGAAGGGGAGATCTGTACGCTGTATGGCAGAGACAGCGAGATGGCAAAAGAGCTGGCGGCCATCCGCAAGGGGCTGAAAAATCGGATCCCTCTGGAGCAAATGCTGTTGGATCTGGGGGTGCGCAGCCATGTGGAAGAGATCAGCGATTTTGCGGAATGTTTTGCCGCGGCGAAACGTCTGGGCGGGAATTTAAAGGAGATCATCGTCCGGACGGTGGAACTGACCGGACAGCGGATGGAGGTGGAGCGGGAGATCCGCACCATGCTGGCTTCCCGCAGATATGAGCAGAAGGTGATGAACCTGATCCCGTTTTTCCTGTTTGGCTATATGCAGCTCACCTCGAAAGGGTTTTTTGACATCCTCTATTATAATCCGGCGGGCATTTTCATTATGACGGCCTGTCTTGCAGTCTACCTGGCGGCGATGTTCTTGTCGGGGCGGATCATGGATATTCGGATATGACCGGGGAGGGAAGGGATGAAGGTACTTTCACAGGGAAAAGAGCGGGGAGTTCTTTATGGTCCGGCGCTTTGGCTGCAGCGGATGGAGGAAAAATGCGCCCGGGCCCTGGGCAGGCGCTCCAGGGGGCTGGAGGTGCTTATCGGGATCTATGGCCCGTCGGGAGGCAGAACGGCCTATCGGGAATACCGGATCCGGGAAAAGGAAAAGCTGTTGCTTTTTTTCCTGGCCGGGATATCGCTGACGCTGGGCCTTGTGATCAGCGGCCGGCTGCAGCGCGCGCAGGAAGGCGTAAGGACGCTGCAGCGCCCTGCCAGCGGCGCCGGAAACGCCGTCTATGAAATGGATGTCACGGCGGATGGAGAAAAACTGGCCCCTCTCCGGATAGAAGTCCCGGAACAGGAGCCGTCCCAGGAGGAGGTCCGCAGGCTGTTGGAGGATGCGGCCCTGGAGCTGGAAGCCTGGATGGAAAAAAACGGCTGGGATCCGGATGGGCTTAAGGAAGATCCGAAGCTGCCCGAAACGCTGCAGCGGGGGATGGTAGACGTGGTATGGGAAAGCAGCCGGTACGATGTTTTGGATAGCGCAGGCCATTTGCACAATGAATTGTTGCCGGAGGAAGGAGAAACGGTCACGCTGCGCGCGATCTTAAGCTGCAGGGAGACGGAGAAGATCCTGACGTATCCGGTCAGGGTGCTGCCAAAAGGACAGGACACCGCTTCCAGGCTCTTTCGAGAGGTGTCGCGCGAAATTCAAAAAGAGGATCCGGCGGAGACAGAAGTCGTTTATCTACCGGAAGAATTTGAAGGAAAGGCGCTGTCCTGGCAGACGGCCCGTCCGGCGTATGGGCTGCTGGCCGCGCTGTTGACGGCGGTCGGCTGCATCGCCCTTCGGGCGGCTTCGGAGCGGGATCTGTGCCAGAAAGGGGAAAAGCGCCATGCGGCCCTTCTGGCAGAATATCCGTCTTTCCTGCTGCGGCTTACGCTTCTGGCGGGAACCGGGATGCCGCTGAGAGCAGTGTTTCTGCGGCTGGGCAGGGAAGGGGAAAAGGAAGATCCCCTGCCGGTCTATGAAGAAGTGCTGCGGACGGTCCGGGAGATGGAAAGCGGGAAAACGGAGCTGCAGGCGTATGAGAGTTTCGGCTCCCGCTGTCAGCTTTCGCAGTACAGAAAGTGCGCGTCCCTGTTGGCGCAGAATTTGAAAAAAGGAACCGGCGGATTGGTGGCCGCGTTGGGACAGGAGGCCGCAGTAGCTTTTGAGGAGCGAAAGGCCCTGGCGCGCAGGAAAGGAGAGGAAGCGCAGACGAAGCTGCTCCTGCCCATGTTGATGACGTTAGCGGTCGTGATGGTGCTGATCATGGTGCCCGCCTGCTTTTCCTTCGGCGGGTTCTGACAATTAGGTGAAAGGCTTTTCGTAAACTTTTGAACTGAAATCGGGAGGAATGACAATGAGGAATAAAATAAAAGAAATCAGGGATGAGATCCGGTATCGGATCTATAAGGTAAAATTCCGGCTGTTCGGATTCGGCCCCGGGCCTGTAAGGCGTATCCTGAGCAATCAGGATGGCGTTGGGACAGTAGAGGTGGTGCTGCTGATCCTGGTGGCCGTTGGCCTCGTCCTGATCTTTAAGACCCGGATCACAGAACTGGTAGGCTCCATTTTCGATTCCATCACATCCCGCGCCGGGAAAATATGAGGAACAACGGATCAATGACCGTATACCTGGCCCTTATCGCAGGGATCATGCTATCTTTGATCCTTGCGGTAATACAGGGGGCCCGGATCTCGACGATCCGGATGCATGTGGAATGCTGCGCGGATATGGCGCTGGATTCCGCGTTGGCGGAGTATCACAGGGAGATGCTCCGGCAATATGAGCTTTTTTTCATCGATACTTCCTATGGGACGAACGATCCCTCTTATCACAGGACGGAAGAACACATTTTTTCTTATATGGAAAAGAATCTCCGGCCGGAGGAAACCTTTCGCGTGCCCTTTGCCCGGGATCTGACAGGGCTGACAACGGACTCGGTTGAGCTGCTCCAGGCTGGCGTGGCCACCGACGAAGGGGGCAGCGTGCTGAAATATCACATCGTCCAGTATATGAAGGACATGACCGGCGTTTCCCTGGCCCAGTCCATTCTGGACAAAGGCTCCCAGGCCGGAGACTGGACCGGACAGGATATGGAAAGCCAATGGGACAGCGCGGAAGAGGCGATGAAGGAGGAGATCTTTGAGAAAAAACGGCTGCAGGAGGAAGAATGGGACGGGGAGATCCCCGAGACGCCCTCCGATGTGGTCCGAAGGACCAGGGGGGAAGGGATACTGGGCGCTGCGGCCCAGGGCATGGAGTTATCCAATGCGGTCATGCCGGAAGGCGCGTGCCCTTCCGTGCGCCCGCTGAATCAGGGTACCGGCCTGTCCGATTCCAAAAAACCGGCGGAAAGCGTGTTGGACAACGGTCTGCTGTACGCTTATATTTTGGATAAATGCGGATGCTTTACGAAGCGAAAAGAAAACAGCGCGATGGCATATGAAGTGGAATACATCCTTCAACAGTGCGAGCAGGACAGGGAAAATCTGAAAAAAACCGCGCAGGAAATCCTTTGGATCCGGGAGGCGGCCAACGCTGCTTTCCTGTTTCAGAGCGAGCTGAGAGTGAGCGCCAGAGAGGTGGCGTCCGTCATCGCTTTTATTTTGGGGCTGCCGGAGGTGGAAGAGATGATCGAGATGGTGATCCTGTTCGCCTGGGCCTATGCGGAGAGCGTCAAGGATATCCGGATCCTGTTCAAAGGGGAAAAAGTACCGCTGCTCAAAAGCGCGGACACCTGGAACACGCCCTTTTTCCAGCTTTTGACGTACCGCGGCCATTTGGATTCCTATCATGCGGCGGATTACGGATGGGCTTATCGGGACTATCTGGGCGCGCTTTTGTTTCTCCATGGACCGGAGGATGCGGTCAGCGGACTGATGGACGTAATGGAGAGCGATATCAGAAGGACACCGGGCAATGCGGATTTTCGCATCGACGGTCTTATCGACGGGATGCGCGCACAGATCAAAGTGACCAGCCGCTTTGCGGGAAGCTACAGTATCCAGCGCGTCTATGAATATGAGTGACAGCGTTCTGCGGCAAAATACAATGGAAAGGAGGGCCGGGCCGGGTGCCTTTTTTGGTCAGAACAGAGAAGCGAAGCAATGGTAACCAATGTATGATGAAGTACGCCGTAAGGCAAAGCGCTCAAACAGATTCTCCTGTTATCCCCAATCCCCTACACAGAGCAAAAAAGGCATCCTGCCAGGCCCTCCCGGGAAGTATGACGGTGGAAGCGGCCATGGTGATGCCCCTTTTCCTGTACGCGATCATCAATCTTTTGTCCCTGATCCTCATGTTTCAGGAATACTCCGTGCAGGAGGCGAAGCTGCATCAGACGGGACGGCAGATGTCGCTTCTGGCCTACGGGCAGGAGGAAGGAAAACAGGATATCGAACTGGTTACGGTCAGCCCTGTCAGGGCGTTGATCCCGATCGCCGCATTCCCCTCCGCCGTTATTGTAAACGGCTGCGTGATGCATAAATGGACGGGCTACGATCTTTTCGGCCCGGAGGCGTCCTCTGAAGAAACCGGGGAGGTGCTGGTTTATGTGACCCGTTCGGGAACCGCTTATCATAAAAGCAGAAACTGCGTTTATCTGAATCCTTCCATCCGGATGATGACGCGCAGACAGGCGGAAGAGTCGGTAAACGCCGAACAGCAAAGATATACGCCCTGTATCCTCTGCGGAGGCGGCAGCGGTATCGTGTATGTGACGGAAACGGGGACGCGTTATCACAGTACGGCAGGGTGCAGCGGTATCAAACGTACCATAGACAGCATACCGCTGTCGGAAGCCCTGGCGTCGGGACGGCACGCCTGCGCGAAGTGCGGAGGCTGAGAACATGGAGATCAGTATGGCGTTTACGATGCTGTTTTTGACCTGCTGCAGCATAACCGACTGCAGAAAGAAAAAGATTCCGGGAATATTTTTGTTAATAGGGATCGTCGGAGGAATGGCCGCGGTTTCCTGGCGGATCTGGCAGGGATATGATCACTGGTACTCTGTCCTGCTGTCGGCGGCCCCCGGGCTTTTGCTGTGGGGCCTGAGCGTCCTGACGGAAGAAAAGGTGGGACGCGGCGACGGGGATATGGTGATCATTCTGGGGCTTTTGCTGGGATGGGAGCGTTGTACGGCGCTGTTGTGCGCAGCCAGCCTGTTGGCGGCGGTCTATGCAGGCATCGGACTGGGCATCCGAAAATTAAAGAAAAGCAGCAGGATTCCCTTCGCCCCCTTTTTGTCCGTCTCCTGCGCACTGGTATGGGGGATGGCGCTGGCAGGAGGAAGGCTATGAAAGAACGAAACGGATATGTAATAGTAGAAGCCTCTGTGCTGCTGCCGCTGGCCTCGATTTTGATCCTGCTTCTGGTCTATCTTTGCAGCTATTTGTACCAGGGCTGCTTTTTGACACAGGCGGCCTATGTGACGGCATTTCGGGCCAGCCGTTTTCCCGAAAGGGGAGAGGACTATGCGTTATCCCAACTGGACGGGATTATGGAAGGACAGGCGTTGTCTTTCGGAAAAGAGGAGAGGACGGTAGACATTTCCCTGCTGACAGTGCAGGTAGATCTGAAAAGGGAAACGCCCTTTTCGGCGTTGGGAAATGAGATCCCCGGACTGACGGCGTCCTGGCGCGTTTTGAGAAGGGATCCGCTGGCCTATATCAGAGGGATCCGAAAACTGGATGAATGGAGAGAACAGGATGGGTGAAGCGATTTATAAAAGGGAGCTTGATCACAGCTATATGGTACTGAAATGCGAGGAAGGGGATCTGACCGGCGGCTACGCCTATCGGATGATGACCCGGAACCGGATCGGGAAATTGCTGGACTGCAGCCAGCGGCAGATGGATGGAGAAACGTTTCTCTATTATGACATTTCCTCCCGCCAGCCGTTGGAGAGGATCTATGAGGCCAGAAAGCTGGGCATCCGGGATCTTAGCCATATCATCCACGCGGTATCGGCAATGCAGGAGGATCTGGGGGAGTATCTTTTGGACGGGCAGGGGCTTTTGCTGGAAGCGGAGACGATTTTCGGCGATGTGGAAACGGAAGAACTGTACTTTTGTTTTTATCCGGGGAAGGAAAAGTCCGTCGGCTGCTATGCCAGGCTGGCGGATTTTTTCCTGGAGCATGTGGACCATGGACAGGAACATGCGGTGAACGCAGCATATCAATTCTATAAAATGTCCAAGTCCGATTATTTTGTGCTGTCCTCTTTCCTGCCGTTTCTGGACAGGGAGATGGCGGAAGAAAAGCGCAGGGAGGAAAGGGAAACGCCGGTTTTGGCGGAGGGCGTCCTGCCGCTGAAAGCGGAATATGATACGGCGCCTGAGCTGGATTATGGGTTAGACGCCCAGGAAGAGGACGAGGAGGATACGAAAAAATCCTTCTGGCTTTTCCGGCTCTTTAAGCGCAGAAAAAAAAGAGAAGCGCCCGTCAGCCGGACGGAGCCGCCGGCAGAGACGGTTTGGGACAGTTATGTGGGGCAGTTCGATCTGGCCGGCTCCGGGGAGACGGTCTATTTTACGGATCTGGACAGTCTGACAAGGGAGCGGCGGGGCATCCCCTGTTTATCGGAGGAAGGGGGAGAGCGTATTTTTCCGCTGGAGGATCTGCCCATGACGGTAGGTAAGCTGAAAGAAAAAGTGGCGATTCTGCTGCAGGACAGTTCGGTGAGCCGCATACACGCCCGGCTGGAGGCTACGGCGGAAGGGGTGGGCGTACAGGATCTCAATTCCAGGAACGGAACGCTGGTCAACGGGGAAAAATTATCCCCCCACGAGTCGGTTGTTCTGCAGGAAGGGGATGTGATTCAGTTCGGCAGGGAACGTTTTCGGTATGGGTTTCTTGACAGTAAATCGATAAAGTGATACCCTCATTGCAGGAGGAAACGGCGATGGAATATCGTGGGACCTGGAGAGAGGCCGGCCCGGCAGGGGCAGACCGATACAAGGACCTGCCCGTCGTGAGCATTGCGCTGATCGCGGCCAATGCGGTCGTATATCTGGCAGGCGTCCTGTTTCCGCGACTGGGCATCCTGATGGAAGAATACGGCTGCTTCAGCGTAAGCTACCTGTTGTACGGGAAGGAATATTATCGTCTGATCACAGCGGTTTTTTTACATGTGGGAGCGGAGCATCTGCTGAACAATATGCTGCTTTTGTACTGCTGCGGCGATATTGTGGAGAAAAGCCTGGGCAGGATCCGGTTTTTGCTCCTGTATCTTTTTGCGGGACTGGGCGGGAATCTGCTGTCCGCGGCCTATGAACTGTTTACGGGGAATTTTTATCATTCCGTCGGGGCCAGCGGCGCGGTATTCGGACTGACCGGGGCCATGCTGTTTCTTGTCATAATGAAAAAAGGGGCGGCCGCCCATATTTCCCTGCGGCGGGCGCTGCTTTCCGTTTTGCTGTCGGTTTACGCCGGGTTCACCGCCCAGAACGTGAACAATGCCGCCCATGTGGGAGGGCTTTTGAGCGGGTTTATGCTGGCGTTTTTACTGGGGCTCACTGTGCCGCAGACCCCGGTGGGAAGGAGAGATAGAGGATGAAAAAAGATGACTGTATTTTCTGTAAGATCGCAAACGGAGAGATCCCGTCCAGGACGCTTTACGAGGATGAGCGGTTTCGCGTGATCCTGGATCTTGGGCCGGCCGCCAGGGGCCATGCGCTGGTGCTTCCCAAGGAGCATTTTGCGGATCTCTTTGAGCTCCCGGAGGAGTGGTGCCGGGACGCTTTCGGGCTGGCGAAGGATATGGCGGCCGGGATGAAAGAAAAGCTGGGCTGCGACGGATTTAATCTGGTACAGAATAACGGAGAGACGGCCGGACAGACGGTCTTTCATTTTCATATCCACATGATCCCCAGATACCGGGATGATGGGCAGAGTATCGGCTGGAAGCCTTTAAGCCCCACGCAGGAGGAGCTGGAGGAGGTTCGGCAGCAGATCTGCGGCTGATTTTTTATGAATAATCATAGGGCCGCCGGCAGTGTTTGCCGGCGGCCCTGTTGCGTACAAAAGAAAAACAGGAAGCGCATCGGGCAAAAAATTTTTATCCGGAGACTTCTTCCAACAGGCCGATGATGGTAGAAATGGCGTCGGTCTGCTGGCTCTTGCCCATAGCGTCGATATACGTCTGCCTGGAAAAGTACAGCTCCTGTACTTTTTCGGTCAGCAGACTGGGGGACAGGTAATCTTCATCGATGACGATGGAAAATCCCTGCGCCTCAAAGGAGCGGGCGTTTAAGATCTGATCGCCTCTGCTGGCGCCGGAGGGAAGGGGGATCAGAATATTTGGCTTTTTTAACGCCAGAAGTTCGCAAATGGCGTTGGCGCCGGCGCGGGAAACCACCACGTCCGCCATGGCAAAGACGTCCTTCAGTTCCCCTTTCAGATATTCAAACTGTTTATAGCCTCTCTTATTGAGCAGCAGGTTGTCGATCTTATCCTTGCCGCAGATATGCACCACCTGGAAATCGTTGAGAAGCGCAGGAAGGGCTTCCCGGACGGCCTGGTTGATGGCGGCGGATCCCAGAGATCCTCCGATGGCCATCAGGACCGGCTTACTCTGATCGAAGCCGCACAGCCGATAGGCGGCGGCCTTATCCCCTTTCAGCAGCTCCTCCCGAATCGGGGAACCGGTCAGGACGGCCCGGGAAGCGGGAAGGGTCTTTAATGTTTCGGGGAAATTGCAGCAGATCCGTTTCGCCACAGGGATACACAGTTTATTCGCCAGCCCCGGCGTCATATCGGATTCGTGGATGACGCAGGGGATCTTTAAGGACGCCGCAGCGCGGATGACGGGAACCGCTACGAAGCCTCCCTTGGAAAATACGATGTCCGGCTGAATCTGTTTTAAGATCCTGCGGGATTCGGTAAAGCCTTTCATGACGCGAAAAGGGTCCGTAAAGTTTTTTAGGTCGAAATACCTGCGGAACTTGCCGGTGGCGATCCCATAATACGGTATGTCAAAATCGGCCATCAGCCGTTTCTCCATGCCATCGTAGGAGCCGATATAAAAAACCTCATATCCCTTTTGCGCAAGCCGCGGCAGCAGCGCGATGTTGGGCGTGATATGGCCCGCTGTCCCGCCGCCGGTGAGAACGATCTTTTTTTGCATGTCGAAATGCCTTTCCAATTAAATGGTTTCAGAATAGAACTGCGGTGCCGGAAATACCGGGACCGGTTCACTGCGCGGCCAGAATGGATTCCAGGGCGGTGGCGAGCTGATCGGGGCAGGAAGTGGATTTGAACCCGCACCGAATCCCTTTGAGCCTGCTAATGGCGTCCCGGGCATTCATGCCGGCGACCAGGCTGGAGATCCCTTTCAGGTTGCCGTTGCATCCGCCCACAAAGCTGACGGATTTGATGATATCGCCGTCCATTTCTATCTGGATCGCGGTAGAGCAGGTTCCGTGTGTCTGATATGTCATAATATGGCCCTCCTTTGTGCCGAAGCTTGTAATGTTCTGTCATGGTACCGATTATATCAGCTTTTCACGGAAAAATAAAGGCGAAAATGGAAATAGCCTCCGCGCGTATTCCTTTATTATTAAGTATTTTATGCGGATTTATAACAGGGGTGACGCCTGAAAAGACAAAGCAAAGCCGTCCGGAAGCGTTCCCGGAGGAATTTCCGGCTTGAAATTGCAGGACAACTTTGCTACACTGATTGTAGCATAAAGCGCGAAAACAGCGCAAAAAGCCGGGACCGCGCCGGGAATCGGCCGGTCTGGCAGGCCGGATTTATGAAGGAGGATGAAGATGAGCAGGGTGACGTTTGATTACAGTAAGGCCGCTCCTTTCGTACAGGCGCACGAAGTGGAGAATATGAAAAAGCAGGTATGCAGCGCCAAAGATCTGCTGGTGAGCAGGAACGGCGCAGGCAATGATTTCCTCGGATGGATCGATCTGCCGGTGGATTACGATAAAGAAGAATTTGCGCGCATCAAGGAAGCGGCGAAGAAGATCCAGGGCGACTCTGAGGTTTTGCTGGTGATCGGCATCGGCGGTTCCTATCTGGGCGCCAGAGCGGCCGTTGAATTTCTGCGCCACAGCTTTTACAATGTGGTGGACAAAGAGATCCGCAAAACGCCGGAGATCTACTTCGTGGGCAATTCCATCAGTTCTACCTATATAAAGCACCTGATGGATGTGATCGGGGACCGGGATTTCTCCATCAATATGATCTCCAAGTCCGGGACGACCACGGAGCCTGCCATCGCGTTTCGCGTGTTCAAGGCGGTGCTGGAGAAAAAGTACGGCAAGGCGGAAGCGGCGAAGCGCATTTACGCTACTACGGATAAGGCGAAGGGCTCTCTTAAGAAAGTGGCGGATGAAGAGGGGTATCAGACCTTTGTGGTACCGGACGATGTGGGCGGCCGGTTCTCCGTCCTGACGGCAGTGGGGCTTTTGCCTATTGCAGTCAGCGGCGCGGATATCGATAAATTGATGGAGGGCGCTGCCAGCGGGCGCAAAATGGCGCTGGAAGCACCTTTTGAGGAGAACGATGCGCTGCAGTATGCGGCCCTGCGCAATATCATGCTCAGAAAGGGCAAGGCGGTGGAGATTTTGGCCAACTACGAGCCCAGCGTGCATTATGTTTCCGAGTGGTGGAAGCAGCTCTACGGCGAGAGCGAGGGCAAGGATCAGCGCGGCATCTTCCCGGCCAGCGTGGATCTGACCACGGATCTGCATTCTATGGGACAGTTTATCCAGGACGGCGCCCGCATCATGTTTGAGACGGTCATCAATGTGGAGACTTCCAGGGAAGAGATCCTGATCGGGGAAGAGCCTGTGGATCTGGACGGCCTGAACTATCTGGCCGGAAAAAGCGTGGATTTCGTGAATAAGAGCGCCATGAACGGTACGATCCTGGCGCACACCGATGGCCAGGTGCCCAATTTCATCATCAACGTCCCGGAGGTGAACGAATATTATCTGGGTCAGTTGTTCTACTTTTTCGAGTTTGCCTGCGGCGTCAGCGGCTATCTGCTGGGCGTAAATCCGTTCAACCAGCCCGGAGTGGAGAGCTATAAGAAGAATATGTTCGCGCTGTTGGGCAAACCTGGCTATGAAGCGCAGCGGGAAGCGCTGCTGAAAAGGCTGTAAGGTTGAAAGAAAGCTAACGGCTTATTGCCCGACCTGCGTTTTGTGCCCTGGACAGCGCAAAGCGCGGGGATCGCGGCATGGAGGAAAAGATGAAGATCGTTGTTTTGGACAGGACCAGCGTGGGCGAGGATGTGTCCGTGGAGGCCATGAAGCAATACGGAGACGTGGTTTTTTATAACAGCACGCCCGATGATCAGGTGGCGGAGCGGATCGCGGATGCGGATATCGTTGTAGCGAACAAAAATCCCATCAATGAGGCGTCCCTGTGCCGGGCAGAGAAAGTGAAACTGATCTGCCAGTTCGCCACAGGCTATGACAATGTGGACGTTGCGTACTGCAAAAGCAGGGGGATCCGTGTAGTAAATGTGCGCAATTATTCCACGGCGGCCGTGGTGCAGCATACCATCGCCATGGCGCTTTCGGTTCTGGAAGATCTGCCGTATTACGACGGCTATGTAAAGTCGGGGGCATATTCTGCCCAGGAGCGGTTTGCCCACTTTGCAAAGACCTTCTATGAGTTGGATGGGAAAACCTGGGGCATTGTGGGGATGGGCAATATCGGAAGGCGGGTCGCCCTGGCAGCCCAGGCTCTGGGATGCCAGGTGATCTTCTATTCCGCCTCCGGCAAAAGCAGTTGTACGGAATTTGAGCGGGTGGAATTCGACGAGCTTTTAGCCCGCGCAGATGTGTTGTCCCTGCATTGTCCGCTGAGCGACCGCACCCGCCATTTGATGGACGCAGACGCCTTTCGCAAAATGAAACCGTCGGCGATTTTGATCAATGTGGCCAGGGGCGCGGTGGTGGATTCGGACGCGCTGTATGAGGCGCTGCTTTCCCGGCAGATCCGGGGCGCGGGGATCGATGTGTTTGAGGGAGAACCCGTAAAGGCGGAAGAAAAGCTGTTGACCTTAAAGGATACGGGGATCCTGCAGATGTCGCCCCATATGGCGTGGGCCAGCATAGAGGCCCGGACACGGTGCGTGACGGAAACCTGCAAGAACATAGAAGCCTTTCTCAAAGGAGAAGATCGCAGCGTAGTGGTATAAATGGGCGGCTCCGGCTCCGGAGCCGCTTTCTGCAGGAAAAAAAGCTGTAGAAAAAATGGCCCCTGCTGTCAGGGACATGTGGAAAATATTTTGAAAAGGTCCGGAGAATGAGGACGGATCAGGGCAAAAGGAGAAAAAGAAATGGCAAGTGAGATCAGGGATATCCGTTTGGCGGCGTCCGGGGAGCAGAAGATCGAATGGGTAAAGCGCAACTGCGATCTGCTTCGGACGCTGGAACAGGAATTTTTGGAAACCAGGCCCTTTGCGGGCAAAAAAATAGCGCTTTCGGTACATTTGGAGGCCAAAACAGCCTACCTTTGCAAGGTGTTGGCCGCAGGGGGCGCCCAGATGTATGTGACCGGTTCCAATCCGCTTTCCACGCAGGATGACGTGGCGGCCGCGCTGGCGGCAGCAGGGCTGGAGGTCCATGCCTGGTACGGGGCCACCGAGGAAGAGTATAATCGGCACATCCGCGCGGTGCTGTGCGCCGGCCCCAACATCATTATCGATGACGGCGGCGATCTGGTTCACATGGTACATACGGAACTGACCCATCTGATCCCGGATATTATCGGCGGCTGCGAGGAGACGACGACGGGCATCATCCGCCTGGAGGCCATGAACAGGGCCGGACAGCTTAAGTTCCCTATGGTGCGGGTCAACAACGCAGACTGCAAGCACTTTTTTGATAACCGTTACGGGACGGGCCAGTCTGTCTGGGACGGTATCATGCGCACCACGAACCTGATCGTGGCAGGGAAGGTCGTGGTGGTGGCCGGTTACGGCTGGTGCGGCAAAGGCGTCGCCATGCGCGCCAAGGGGCTGGGGGCGAAGGTCATTGTAACGGAGATCAACCCTGTGAAAGCCATCGAAGCGGTCATGGACGGCTTTGAGGTAATGCCCATGAAGGAGGCGGCGAAGCTGGGCGACTTCTTTGTGACCGTGACCGGCTGTGAAAAGGTCATCGACGAGGAGGATTTCGCGGTCATGAAGGACGGCGCGATCTTAAGCAACGCCGGGCACTTCGACTGCGAGATCGATATGGCGAAGCTTAAGGAGATCGCGGTAGAATCCAGGGAGATGCGCCGCAATATTATGGGATATAAACTGCCTTCGGGACAGTGGATCTTCGTATTGGGAGAAGGACGTCTGGTGAACCTGGCCTGCGGCGACGGACATCCGGCGGAGATCATGGATATGAGTTTTGCGATCCAGGCGCTTTCCGCAAAATATCTGGTGGAGCATGGAAAAGAACTGACGGAGAAGCTCATCGACGTGCCCCGCGAGGTGGACGAGGATGTGGCGGCCCGGAAGCTGATGTTTTTGGGCAAGCGGATCGACGTGCTGACGCCGGAGCAGGAAGCCTATCTGAACCGGTCGCTGGTCTGAACGCGGCCTTTTGACGGAAAAAGGGACAGGAGAACACGGGAAATATGGGCGACGGATATTTGATGCACGGCGGAGATTACAATCCGGAACAGTGGCTTGACAGGCCGGAGATCTTAGAGACAGATCTTGAGCGTTTCCGCGAAGCGAAGATCAATACGGTGACGCTGGGGGTTTTTTCCTGGGCGAAGCTGGAACCCAGGGAGGGCGAATACCATTTTGAATGGCTGGAACAGATCATTGACCGGCTGTACGAAAATGGGATCAGCGTCATCCTGGCGACGCCTTCCGGGGCAAGACCCCACTGGCTGGCGGATCGGTATCCGGAGGTACTAAGGGTCAATGCTGCCCGTCAGAGGATGCTTTTCGGAGGGCGGCACAATCATTGCCTGACTTCTCCTGCCTACCGGCAAAAGGTGAGACAGATCGATATGCAGTTGGCAAAGCGCTTTGGCAGCCATCCCGCCGTGAAAATGTGGCATATTTCCAATGAATTCAGCGGGGACTGTCACTGTCCTCTCTGCCAGGAAGCCTTTCGGGGTTGGCTGAAAGAGCGATATCATACCATAGAAGCCCTGAATGAAAGCTGGTTCACCACATTCTGGAGCCATACCTACGATAGCTTTGATCAGGTGGAAAGCCCTTCTCCTATCGGGGAACATTCCATTATGGGCTTGGATCTGGACTGGAAACGCTTTGTTTCGGATCAGACCATAGATTTTATGGAGCAGGAAATACGGGCGCTGCGGGAAGCGGGGGCGGATAAACCGACCACCGCCAATCTGATGTATCGTTTTTTACAGGTGGACTATTTTAAACTGGCCAGGAAGATCGATGTGGTCTCCTGGGACAACTATCCGGTCTGGCATAAGAGGGAGTTAAAGGAGACTGCACAGCGCACAGCTTTTTGGCATGATATGATGCGGAGCCTGAAAAAGAGGCCGTTTCTGATGATGGAGTCCAGCCCGGGGCCGACCAACTGGCAGGATGTCAGCAAGCTGAAGAGACCGGGCATATTGCTGGCCACTTCCCTGCAGAGTATCGCTCACGGTTCGGACGGCGCACTGTATTTTCAGATGCGAAAGAGCCGGGGAGCGGAAGAAAAATTCCACGGGGCGGTGCTGGATCATTATGACGGAAACGACACCCGTACCTTCCGGGATGTCTGCGAAACCGGAGAAATGCTGGAGGCCATCCGTCTGGTAACCGGTTCCGATACCGCTGCCCAGGCCGCTGTGATCTGCGACTGGGAAAATATCTGGGCGATGGAAAGATCGGCGGGTCCCCGCAACATAGGGCTTCACTATTGGGAGAATGTGGAAAAATCCTACCGGGCGCTGCGCAGATTGGGGATGAATGTAGATATCATCGACCAGAGCCAGGATCTGGCAGCCTATCGGTTTGTAACGGCGCCCATGCAATATCTGTTCCATCCGGGATTTGCCGAAAAGGTGCGGGCTTTTGTGGAAGGCGGGGGCACCTATGTGATGAGCTACTGGTCCGGCGTGGTGGATGAGAACGACCTCTGTTTTCTGGGAGGTACGCCCCATGGCCTGATGGATGTATTCGGACTCCGCAGCGAGGAGATCGACGGTCTGTACGATTGGGAGGAAAACGAGATCCGGCAGCCCCAGGAACCCTATACCGGTATGCAGGAGAGTTATTCCTGCAAATATCTCTGCCAGATCGTCAAACCTTCCACGGCAAATACGCTGATGGTCTACGGGAAAGATTTTTATGCGGGGACGCCGGCCCTTCTGGTGAACAGCTATGGGAAAGGGAAGGCATATTACCTTTGTGCGGATGCGTCTCAGGCTTTTTACAATGACTGGTATCAAAAGCTGATCGGGGAAATGCAGATACTCTGTGCCGCGCCGCAGGGGTTGCCGGAGGGACTGGAATTGACCAGCCGGGAAACGGCGGACCGGATATTCTACTTCGCGCAGAATTTTACCGGAACGGACGTTTCGCTTACGCTGCCGGAGGGAGAGCTGTTGTACGGAAGAGACAGCCATATGCTGAAACCTCTGGAAAATCTGGTGCTTTCCGTAGAAAAGA
>CANQFM010000030.1 GCA_947598825.1 uncultured Eisenbergiella sp.
GCCCTGAACAGCCGCTCATTTTTGATTCTGAATTTTCTGCCCGACCCTGGGCACAGATCCGTTTGATTTCGGACTTTTGTCCGTAAAACAACAGGAAACGGGTACATCCGATCCCCGAGAATGATAGAAAAGAGATTTTCTTAATATAAAGTCTGGTATTCGTCCCCACCGGATCGCCGTCTGAGATAATTTGAGTATAGCATAGGGAACCGGAAAGGACAAGCCGGATTTTACACCAGACAACCCGGATTTTCTCCCTTTTCTCTCCTGGCCGCCCCCAAAATTCTCATTGCAATAATCCTTGCCCGTGATATAATAGAGGCAAAATATTTCGCAGTTTCTCTCTGCATACATCGGAGAATCCTATGAATATAATCATCATTGGCTGCGGCAAGGTCGGCAGGACGCTGGCGGAACTGCTTGCGGCTGAAAATCACAATATCACGCTGGTGGACGAATCCCCCGCCCGGATCCAGGCCATCCCGGAATCCCTGGACGCGCTGCGCATCGTGGGAAACGGCGCTTCCCTTAAGACCCTGCGGGAAGCTCTTGTGGAAGAAGCAGATATCCTGATCGCCGTTACCGGGCAGGATGAACTGAACCTGCTGTGCTGCCTTATCGCCAAAAAGGCAGGCAACGGAAACTGCCATACCATCGCCCGCGTCCGCAATCCCATTTATAACCGGGAACTGGATTTCATCAAGGAACAGATGGGGATCTCCATGATCATCAATCCGGAGCTGACGGCCGCCCGGGAGATCTCCCGGCTGCTGCGTTTCCCCTCCGCCATCAAGATCGACACCTTTGCCAAGGGCCGCGTGGAACTGCTCAAATTCCGCGTCCGGCCCGAATTTAAGCTCAGCGATCAGCCGATCTTTCAGATTTCTTCCATCAATAACAACAACATCCTTGTCTGCGCCGTGGAACGTGGGAACGCTGTCTCCATTCCCAGCGGTAATTTCATCCTGCGGGACAACGATGTGCTTTCCATCGTGGCTTCCCCCCAGAACGCCGCGTCCTTTTTTTCCACCATCGGCTTGAAGACCAACCAGGTGCGCAACGCCCTGATCGTGGGCGGCGGCAAGATCGGCTATTATACCGCCAGCTTTCTTCTGGAAATGAAGATCGATGTGCGCATTGTGGAGATCGATCGGGAAAACTGTGAGAAATTAAGCGATCTGCTGCCCAAAGCGACGATCGTCCATGGCGACGGCACGGATCGGCAGCTTCTGATGGAAGAAGGCCTGGCGGAAACGGAAGCTTTTGTGGCCCTGACCAATCTGGACGAGGAAAACGTCCTGCTCTCTCTGTTCGCCCAAGCCCATTCCAACGCGAAGCTGGTGACGAAGGTGAATAAGATTTCCTTTACCGATATTCTGAACAACCTGGATATCGGCAGCGTCATTTATCCCAAATACATCACCGCCGATTATATCCTGCAGTATGTGCGCGCCATGTCCAATACCATCGGCAGCAACGTGGAGACCCTCTATCAGATCCTGGACAACCGGGCGGAAGCGCTGGAGTTTGCGATCCGGGAGAAATCCGCCGTAACGGACATCCCGCTGGCGCAGCTTAAGCTGAAAAAAGACCTGCTGATCGGCTGCATCAACCGCAACGGCCGCGTCATCATCCCCCGCGGCCAGGATTCCATCCATGTGGGGGATACGGTCATCATCGTTACCACCCAGAAGGGGCTGGGCGATATTCAGGACATTTTAAGAAGGTAGGAATGCGGCATGAATTACTCCATCGTTTTCTATTTGATCGGCTGGATCCTGAACATAGAAGCGGGATTCATGCTCCTGCCCTGTCTGACCGCCCTGATCTACCGGGAAAAAGAGGGGCTTGCCTTTGTGGCGGTCATCGCCCTGTGTCTTCTCATCGGCCTGCCGCTGGTGCTGCGCAAGCCAAAAAACAGGGTCTTTTATCTGCGGGAAGGTTTTGTCAGCACCGCTTTAAGCTGGATCGTCTTAAGCTGTGCCGGCGCGCTTCCCTTTTTGCTTTCCGGCTCCATTTCCAACCCGGTGGACGCGCTGTTTGAAACGGTTTCGGGCTTTACCACCACCGGCGCCAGCATTCTGTCCGATGTGGAGGTACTGCCCCGCTGTATCCTGTTCTGGCGCAGCTTTACCCACTGGATCGGCGGCATGGGCGTCCTCGTTTTTTTGCTGATCCTGCTGCCCGCATCCGGCGGCAGCCATATGAACCTGATGAAAGCGGAAAGCCCCGGGCCCTCGGTCAGCCGTCTCGCGCCCAAAGTCAAAACCACCGCCCGGGTACTGTATCTGATCTATTTCTTCCTGACCGCTCTGTTGATCGTCCTTTTGGTATCGGGCGGCATGCCGCTGTTTGATTCCCTGATCCATGCCTTCGGCACGGCGGGAACGGGGGGATTTAGCAGCAAAAACAGCAGCATCGCCGGATATAATATGTATCTGCAGGTGGTGATCACCGTATTCATGGTGCTGTTCGGCGTAAACTTTAACGCCTACTTTTTTATTCTGCTTAAAAAATTCCGGCAGGCCTTCAATATTGAAGAGGTACGGACCTATCTCGCCATCCTCCTGGCCGCGACCTTGGTCATTGCTTTCGATATTGCCGGCCAGTTTGCGGATTTCGGCCACGCCTTCCAGCAGTCCGCTTTCCAGGTGGCTTCCATCATGACCACCACGGGCTTTGCCACCACGGATTTTAACGCCTGGCCCCAGGTCTCCCGCACGATCCTGGTGATCCTGATGTTCGTCGGCGCCTGCGCGGGCAGTACCGGCGGCGGCATTAAGGTTTCCCGTCTGGTTCTTCTGATTAAAAGCGTCACAAAGGAACTGCAGTTGACCCTTCATCCCCGGAGCATCAAAAAGATTCAGGTCGACGGCAAGAGCGTGGAGCATGAAGTCATCCGTTCCACCAACGTTTTTCTCGTCGTCTACATTATGGTCTTCACCGTTTCTTTGCTGCTCATCTCCTTTGACGACCTGGACATGGTCACAAACTTTACGGCGGTGGCGGCCACGATGAATAATATCGGCCCCGGCCTGGAGCTGGTGGGGCCCACCGGGAACTTTGCGATGTTTTCCGATTTTTCCAAGCTGGTCCTCATTTTTGATATGTTGGCAGGCAGGCTGGAGCTGTTCCCTCTGCTTTTGCTCTTCTCCAAAAACACCTGGAAGAAGTTCTGAAAAAAGCATCCCCGTTCCTTTTGGGCAGCCGCTCAGCACAGCGGCGCAAAGATACGCAGCACGCCGTCCACGATCCAACGCACCAGTCCCTTTTCCATATTTTCCCATGTCCGCTCCCGGCATTTGCTCTGCGTGTCCAGAAAATCAGCCCGCAGATCCGTCAGCAGACCGGCCCGGTAAAAGAGGGAATTGTTTTCAAAATGCAAAAACAAACTGCGGTAATCCAGGTTCACCGTGCCCACCGTCCCCACCACGCCGTCGACCAGGCTGGCCTTGGCATGGATGAAGCCGGGCGTATACTCAAAGATCTTCACGCCGGCTGCAAGCAGCACCGGATAGAAGCTGCGGGACATACGGTATACCAGTTTTTTATCCGGGATCCCCGGCAGGATGATCCGCACGTCCACACCCCTCCTGGCTGCCCGCGAAAAAGCATCCAGAAGCGACTGCCCCGGCAGCAGATAAGGCGTATAAAACCATGCGTACTCCTTCGCCTGGGACAACAGGTCGATGAAAAGCTCATTGCTCACCGCATCGGGTTTTAGGGGCGAATCGTAATAGCTGAGTACATAGCCGTCCTGCGCTTTACTGTCCGCAGCATTCCCGCCGGGAAGGGCCGAGGCCAGAAAGCCCTCCGGCAGCGGATCGTGGGAAAAGGCGTTCCAGAACTGCACAAACATCCGGGTATAGCTGTATACCGCCTCTCCGGTCAGCTTAAACCCGATATCCTTCCAGTGGCCGAACCGTTCCACCTGATTGATATATTCGTCCGCCAGGTTCACGCCGCCGCTGAAAGCCACCTTTCCGTCGATGATCAGCATTTTCCTGTGATCCCTGCAGTTTAACGTACCCTTGATAAAAAACAGGGGATTGAAAGCCACGCAGCGGATCCCCATCTGGCGAAGCTTTTGCGCATTCTCTCTGGAATAGGTGGAAAGGCTGCCAAAATCATCGTACATCACGCGCACGTCTACGCCCTGCGACGCTTTCTTGGCCAGGATCTGAACCATGGAGTCCCACATCAGCCCGTTTTCCACGATAAAGTATTCCACAAAGATAAAACGCTCCGCTTTTTTCAGTTCCTCCAGCATGACGGGGAACATTTCGTCGCCCAGCGCATAATAATCCGCGCTGCGGCTTTTCTTAAGGCCGAACCCCGTCAGGGACTCCACCATCCGAAAGGTCTGACAAAGCCTTCTGTTTTCGGCGTCCAGCGCCTCATACGCCGCCGGATCGCTCTGGGAAAGGGGCAGGCAGGGGCCCGCCGCGTTCAGCTTTTTTAAAAGCGGCTTCGTCGTCCGCTTGTTTCCAAAGATCAGATACAAAGCAGCCCCCGGAAGGGGAAAGCTTAAGATCACCAGCAGCCACAAAATCTTATAGGTTCCTTCTTCCTGCTTCGTGATCAGATAAAGCACAAAAAGGAAGGCAAGGACGGATAAAGCGAAATTGAGCAGCGCCGCCCAGGGAGCAAGCCATTTCAGAAGCACAGCCAGCCAGAGCGCCTGCAGAAGGACAGCGGGAAGAATGGTAAAAATGCGCCTGAGGATCCTATTCATCGTTTTTTCTCCTGTCTGGCCCGATATCAGCCTGTTGTAATCCGAAAGACCACCGGATAGGGCGAATCGATTCCCTTCGTTTGGATCATAAGCCCCTCTTTCGTCCTCTCCCAGCCCAGGATCGCGCCTGGAAATCCCAGAGCCTCCACCGACGTTACGATCCCGTCAAAGCAGGGCCAGCTTTCGGGACTGCGCAGGGCAAATCGGGTCAGGCAGTACGTCCCCTCTGTCGCCGCTTTCATGGCAATAGCATAAAGGGCGCCGTCCTTGGCGGTATAGCGGAAATCCTGAGCCGTATAGGCCGGTTTCTGCCCATCGGTGAACTGTCCTTCCGACAGGACGGTAGGGCCTTCCCCGTATTCCCGCCAGACGTGGGAGCCGTAGATAGCCTCACCGTTGACGGAAAGCCATTTTCCCACTTCCCGCAGGATATGGGCGTCCTCTTCCGGAATGGTGCCGTCGGCTTTCGGGCCGATGTTTAAGAGCAGATTCCCGTTTTTGCTGACCACATCCGCCAAATACTGCAGGATCTCTTCCGGATCCTTGTAGCTGTTACCCTCCGTGTAGCACCAACTGTTGCGCGCAACCGCCGTATCCGTCTGCCAGTAAAAGGGCTTCACCTGAGAAAAAACGCCCCGCTCCACATCCGGCACCGCGCAGCCAAAGGCAAAGGCGTCGTGTTTATAATTGATAACGACCTCCCTGCCCCATTCCGCCGCACGATTGTAATAGTAGGCCGCGATCTTTTTCAGATTTTTCTTCGCGCTGCTGTGGGAGATCCACCAGTCGAAATACAGGACGTTGGGCCGGTAGGCGTCGATAAGCTCGCAGGTGCGGATCAGCCAGTCGTCCAGAAACTCCTCCGTGGGCGTCGGCTGGCTGAAGAAATCGAAATGATCCTGGGGCTCCTTCTGGGCGGGCCAGTAAAAATCCCCCCGCTCCATCGGTTCTTTGATATCGCTGTCAAATTCCTTCCCATGTCCCATGAAAAACCAATGCTCAATGCGATGGGAGGAGGCTCCGTTGACCAGCCCCCGCTCCTTCAGCGCCCTTGTCAGTTCCCCCAGCGTATCCCGCCTGGGGCCCATTTCGACGGCGTTCCAGTGGGAAAGCGCGCTTTGATACATCTGGAAACCGTCATGGTGTTCCGCCACAGGCACCACATATTTCGCGCCAGAGCTTACAAACAGGTCCGCCCATTCTTCGGGATCATAGTGCTTGGCCTGAAACAGCGGGATAAAATCCTTATACCCGAATTTATTCTGGGGGCCGTAGGTTTCCCGATGATGCTGATAGGCCCGGGAACCCTGGATATACATGTTCCTGGAATACCACTCGCTGTCAAAGGCCGGCACCGAATAGACGCCCCAGTGAATGAAGATCCCGAATTTGGCGTCCCGATACCATTTGGGCACCCGGTAGGCCGACAGGGATTCCCAGTCGTCGTGATAGGGGCCCCGGGCGATAACCTCCTCGATCTTATCCAGATATGGCTGCTGTTTGTACATACTATTCTCCATTCCGGAGCGTTTACGCGACGGGGCGATGAGAAATCCGCGAATGCGGTTTCTCATCTGCCATCAGGGCTATTTGTGACGCTCCGGCACAAATAGCCGTGTGAGAAATGAGTTATCGAACTCATTTCTCACACTGTCCTCCCTCACTCCAGAATCTTTAACCTGACCGGCCCCAACAGGCCGGACGGCCTTCCGGCATCCTCCAGCCGGTTTGCCAGGGAATTGCGCACTTCGATGCGCAGCTCGTTTTCTCCCTCTTTTACAGGCCCCGTCAGATCGAACCGATAAGGAGCCCACATGCCAACGCCGCAGTCAGCGCCGTTTACCCATACCCGGGCGATCTCACCGACCTGCCCCAGATCCAGAAGCAGCGCAGGTTTCCTTTGCCCGGCAGCGCTGGGCAGCGTTTTGTCCCTGTTTTTTTCTGACAAAAGCTCCGCCTGCTCCTTTGACAGCGTAAAGGCAAACCGGTAATCCGCCCTGCCGGTACAACGGCGCAGGCCGGGTTGCTGCGTCCAGGAACCCAGCCCCGGCAGCGCCCGCCCCTTCCCGTCTGCACAGGCGGCATCCGTACAATCGCCTCCTGCGCAGGCCGGGCTTAAAAGGGCGCCGTCCCAACGGACGGGGATCCAGGTCGTAAGCTCCGGGGGGTTCTTTTCCTGCTGCCCGTTATTGATTTCCTCTGTCCGGCCGCCGTATCCTTCCGTCCGGCCGTCATATTCTTCCGTCTGGCCGCTATGGCCGTCCTCCATCACGCACAGGATCGCGCTCTCCCGCCGCTGCAGACACAGGGAAACGCAAAGTCCCTCTCCATCCTGTCCCGGCGTCTCCAGACGTTTCGCTTTCGTCATCCCGCCGCTCCAGGGATCCCAGAATTCCGCCGTCCCTGGAACCGGAACCTGCAGCCCGCCCTCGATGACGCTTTCCCCTTCGTTGGTCAGAAGGTAAAAATGCACGCCCTCCTTCACCACATGGCTGACCCGCAGGTCCGGGGCGGGCGGCGTCAGGATAGCGTCCCTGGGCAGCACATTGGTCAGGACAGATCGGCCGTCCGCAGACAGGAGCTTTCCGCCCTCCTTTTCAAAAGTCGCCAGCTTCTCTTTTACCGGCGCCGTCAAAAGGGCCGGATCCTCTACCAGCAGGTACCGGTATTGCTGCTTTTCGATCCGGATCTGCCCGTTTTCCACCCGGCAGCGGTCGGAAAGCAGAAGGGACTGTTCCAGATAATTGAACTCGATCTGGTTTTGGTACAGTTTTCTTACGCCCTTCCAGGGAAGCTCATCTGCCCCACACAGCACCGCTACGGGCGTCACGTTATGACTGTCCGTATTCAGCCAGGACAGCCGCTTCATATAACGCGAAATCTGCTCATAGTCCTCCCACCAGATATTGTTGGGGCCCACATCGGGCGGCCTCTCCGCATAACGTACCTCTCCCTCCACAGAATAGAAAAAGGCATGGGGGTAAAGCTGGTTGACGCCCCGCACGAACATCCAGTCCATGTACCATTTCATGTCGTCCATGGAAAAGGCCCACTGGACGCCGTCCGGTCCGCAGCAGCCGAAGCATTCGTTGGCGTTGCGCCGGATCCCCCGGTGACGGGCCGCGTCGGAGGCGCACTTGATCTGGGTCGAATCCTTCCCGGACAATCCCTTATCGTCCTCCGGCCCCACCAGTCGCCACACCAGATCCTGCCCCGGGATCTGGAACCGGTTTAACAGGCCGATGTCCTGGCTCTCATGGGGATGTCCAGTCAGCGCGATACGATGGGCGCTGCACCAGTCCGAAAGCTTTCCGTAATACACCGTTTCCAGCCGACGGTTCACCGCATGGGAAAAATTCCTGCGGATCTCCTGGGTTCTCTCCCCCATGTCCAGCCACAACCCCGGCAGGTCGGAGCGCGTCATTCCCTGGGCCAGACAGTCCTCTAAAAAGCCACGCGTCCAGGGCTGCACGCCGGACCTGTGGTTCCGGCCCAGCACATCCGGCTCATCCGTGAACATGGCGATCACCGTATGCCCAAAATGCCGCGCCAGAACCTCGTAATAGCGTTCATGGGTCAGGCGGATAAAAGCGTCCACCGCCGCCGGATTGAGCAGATCAGCGGCCGCCGGCGCATTGGGCTCCCCGTCGTCCTCCTCCTCATGGATGCCGCGGATCGTACCGCCGGAAAATCCTTCTATAAAACAAAATACATGCCAGTCGCCCTCCCTTTCGGGAACAAAGCGGCAGCTTAATCCCTGCAGGCTTTGCGCCACACTCTCCACTGCCCTGCCGTTCTCCAGGCGGACGGCGGCCATCGCGATGAGTTCCTCCCCCGGTTCCAGGGCAGGCGCCGTAAATTCGCTCTTGCTGCCGTCGGCCTCTGCCATCCGCAGACAGCGGGCTGCCAGCCCGGGATCGCTTTTTACCACCATGCCGTGAGCCGAGCCGGAGGGATACATGGCCTCATCGTAGAGGATTACCCGCATCCCATATTCCTCCGCCAGCTCCACCGCCGTCTTTACATAGTGCATATACCGATCCGACAAATAGGGGATCGACTTCGGAACCCCTTTGCGGGGATGGATGATAAATCCCGGCACGCCTTTATCCCTAAAATCCAGGATCTGCCGTCGGATCTCCTCCTCATCCAGCGTATCGTTCCAGAACCAGAAGGGCAGCGGCCCAAATTCATCCGAAGGCCGCAAAAAAGCCTCTTTTAACTGTTCTATGCCCATTCTTCCTCCCTATCCCCATCCCCGGCACGACGCCGGACAGGGTCTTAATCCAGCTCCGTTTTACCGGTATACAATTCATAATATCTGCCCTTCATGGCCAGTAGCTCGTCGTGATCGCCGCGTTCGATGATCTCTCCGTTTTCCAGCACCATGATGGCGTTGGCGTTTCTGACCGTGGAAAGCCTGTGGGCGATGACAAAGGTGGTCCTGGTCGCCATCAGCCGGTCCATGCCATGTTCGATATGGCGCTCCGTCCTGGTATCCACGGAGCTGGTGGCTTCGTCCAGGATCAGGATCGGCGCTTTGGAGATGGCCGCCCGGGCGATATTTAACAGCTGTCTCTGTCCCTGGCTTAAATTCGCGCCGTCCCCCTCGATCATGGTATCATAACCATGCTCCAGCCTTCGGATGAAGTGATGGGCGCTGGCCAGCTTCGCCGCCGCCTCCACCTCTTCATCGGTAGCGTCCAGCCTTCCGTACCGGATATTTTCCCGGATCGTCCCGGTAAACAGGTGCGTGTCCTGCAGCACCATGGCGATATTGGAACGCAGATTTTCCCGTTTGATATTCCTGATATCTATACCGTCAATGGTGATGCTGCCGGAATCGATGTCATAAAACCGGGTGATCAGGTTGGTGATCGTGGTCTTGCCCGCGCCCGTGGAACCTACCAGCGCGATCTTCTGGCCGGGCTTTGCATAGAAGGAAATATGCTTTAAGATCGTCTTATCCGGGTTGTAGCCAAAGGTCACGTCCTGCAGCACCACATGGCCCTGGCAGGGATCCAGCGTGACCGCCTCCGGGCTGTCGGGAGCCTCCGGCTCTTCGTCCATGATCTTAAACACCCGCTCCGCGCCGGCCAGGGCGGAAAATACCGTGTTCATCTGCATGGAAAACTCGTTGATGGGACGGGTGAACTGACGGGAATAGTTGACAAACACCGTCAGGCCTCCCAGATCGAAGCCCCGCAGCACACAGAGGATACCGCCCACGATGGCGGTCACGGAATAACTGATCTGGCCGCTGCCGTTCATCACAGGGCCCATGATGCCTCCGAAAAACTGGGCGAAGATCTGTTTATCCCGCAGATCATAATTTAAAAATTCAAATTCCTCCTGGGCCACTTCCTCATGGCAGAATACCTTGACCACCTTCTGTCCCGTGATCGTTTCCTCGATATAACCGTTCAGCGTGCCCAGCGCCGCCTGCTGCGCTTTATAGAACCGACGGCTGCGCGTCACCACCATCCCCGCCAGCTTAAGCATCAGCGGCACCATGAGTACGGTCACGATCGTCAGCCAGACATTGGTATACAGCATCAGACAAAGGGTACCGGTGATATTGATCACCCCGGAAATGATCTGCACGATGGTATTGTTGAGCATATCTCCCACTGCGTCCAGGTCGTTGGTAAAACGGCTCATGATATCGCCGTTGTTGTTAGTGTCGTAAAAGCGCACCGGCAGCCGCTGTACCTTGCAAAACAGGTCATTTCGGATCCGTTCCAGCGCCCCTTGGGAAATGGAGATCATAATGCGCTGTTGGAAATACTGGGCCAGAATCCCTACCGCATAGACCGCCGCCATCAGAAGCAGGGAGCGAAACAGCTTTTGGGAGCTGCCGTCCGCCTGGGTCAGACTGTTAATGATGGGACGCAGCATATAGGAACCGGCCAGCATGGAAATCGTTCCTGCGATCACACAGAGGAAAACGACGCAGAGCTTTCCGATATCGTTTTCCAGATAGGAAAACAGTCTTCTGATGGCCTGTTTGGAATTTGCCGGCTTTTTTACAGGCATATTCCTGCCGCCTCTGCCGCCGGGCCCTCTGCCCGCCTTCGGCCCGGGACCGCCAGCGCCCGGCGCGTCGGCCGCCGTCTGCGCGTAGGCATATTTTTTCATAAGACGTTCTTTTCTCGCCTGATCCATTATGCCAGCACCTCCTCTCTCATCTGGGAATCGTAGATCTCCCGATAGGCTTCGCAGTCCTTCATCAGCTCCTCGTGGCGTCCCCGGCCTACGATCCGGCCCTCGTCCATCACCAGGATCTGATCCGCCTCCATGACCGAGGTGATCCGCTGCGCAATGATCAGCTTCGTCGTATCCTTCAGGGTCGTGCGGAAGGTTTCCCGGATCTTCGCCTCCGTCGCCGTATCCACAGCGCTGGTGGAGTCGTCCAGGATCAGGATCTTCGGTTTTTTCAAAAGCGCCCTGGCGATGCAAAGCCGCTGCTTCTGCCCGCCGGACACGTTTACGCCGCCCTGGCCCAGCTCCGTCTCATACCCGTCCGTGAAATTCTGCACAAATTCATCCGCCTGGGCGCTGCGGGACGCCTCCAGCAGCGCTTCCTCCGAAGCGTTCTCATCGCCCCAGCGCAGGTTTTCCTGGATCGTCCCGGAAAACAGGACGTTCTTCTGCAGCACCATGCCTACGCCGTCCCGCAGATTTTTCAGGGAATAATCCTTTACGTCAATGCCGTCCACCAGCACCTTCCCTTCGTCCACATCATAAAGACGCGGGATCATGGAAACCAGCGTGGTCTTGCCGCAGCCGGTGGAACCGATGATGCCGACGGTCTGGCCGGCTTCGATCACCAGGTCGATATCGTCCAACACCTTCTCCTCGCTGTTCTTATAATAGCGGAAGGATACGTTCTGAAATTCGATCTTCCCATGCTTCACCGGCACCTGTCCATACCGCGCGTTTTCATCGGTCAGATCCACCTGCGTATCCAGCACCTCCGTGATACGCTTCAGGCTCGCGATGGCGCGGGAACTGGTCAGAAGCACCATGGCCAGCATCATCAGAGAGGAAAGCACCTGCACCACATAAGTGGTAAAAGCGGTCAGGTCGCCTACCGGCATCCGTCCCGTCAGGATCTGATTGCCGCCGAACCATACCACCAGAAGCGTGGTGGTATTCATAAACAGCATGACCACGGGCATCTGGATGATGACGATCTTAAAGGCGTTTAAGCCGGATTGTTTCAGATCCGCGTTGGAATGGGCAAACCGTTCTTCCTCATAGCTGCCCCGGACGAAGGATTTGATGACCCGCACGTTGGTCAGCATCTCCTGGATGTTGGAGTTTAAGGCGTCCAGTTTTTTCTGCAGGATCGTAAACCGGGGAAAGGCGGTCCGGATGACGATGGCCACCGCCACCACCATCAGGGGCAGGATCACCAGAAAGATCATGGCGAGCTGACGGTTCATAATAAACGCCATGATGACCGCGCCGATCAGCATTCCCGGCGCCCGCATCGCCATACGCAGGCTCATCATGATCAGGTTCTGCACCTGGGTGATATCGTTGGTCAGCCTCGTCACCAGGGAACCTGTGGAAAACTTATCGATATTGGCGAAGGAAAAGGTCTGTATCTTCTGAAACAGATCCTTACGCAGATCCGCGCTGAAGCTGACCGCCGCCTTGGAAGCAAACCACGCGCCCCCGATGCCGCCGACCATCATCATGAGCGCCACGCCGATCATGGAGATCCCCTTCCCCACGATATAGCCGACATCATGGTTGAGCGCCCCCACATTGATGATATCGGCCATGAGGGAGGGCATCAGCACCTCTCCCACCACCTCGGTGATCATCAGGACGGGGCCCAGTATGAACGCGTAAAGATAGGGCCTTACATATTTCATGTACCGTTTCATTTACCGATTCTCCTTCCCCGGATCCAGATTCTTCCGGATCCGATCCATATAATATCCGAGCTGCTTCATCTCTTCCTCCGAAAAACCGTCGAACATCCGCGTCTCGATCTCCTGGAACATAAGGACGCTCTTTTCAATGACCTGCTTTCCCTTCTCGGTGATGATCACCTGATGGACGCGGCTGTCGCTCTCATGGATCTCCCGACGGATGTAACCGCCCTTTTCCAGCTTCTTTAAGGAAACCGCGATGGCCGCCGGGGAAACCTCCAGGCACGCCGACAGCTCCACCTGGGAACAGTTGGGATTCTTGCTCAGATGCATCAGCAGTCTGTGCTGGCTGCGGTACACGCCGGTATCTCTTACCCGCCCTTCGATGCTGCGCTTAAACGCCCGATCCACCCTGCGGAACCGCAGGGACAGTTCGCGGGCCATATCCTGCCGCAGATCTTTCATATCCGGACACCTCCTCCACGGAAAGCGGCTTATGATCCTTTTCTTAGTTAGTTAGTTAATCATTTACTTGTTAAGTATAGAAAGCGGATGCGGCAATGTCAAGAATGAAAGAATAAAAAATCCATAAACTTACAGCAATATAGCCTCGTCAAAACTGGCCTGTTTAAAAAACACCAAAATGGCACTTTTTATCATGCCACTTTTGCGTATAATGAAAGCAGGATCGATCCTGGAAAAAATACAATGCATTGTACTGAATAAAGGATTTTCCCGACGAAACGGAGGAATGAACGATGCGGAATGAAAAAATCCAGAAACTGGTCATGACGGGCGTTTTTGCCGCCCTTTCCTATGTGATCTTCACTTTTTTGCAGTTTAAGATACCGCTTCCGGGCGGCGACGCCACTTCCATCCATCTGGGCAACGCGGTCTGCGTCCTGGGCGCGCTGATCCTGGGCGGCCCCTTAGGCGGCATCGGCGGCGCCATCGGCATGACCATCGGCGACCTGCTGGATCCGGTATATGTGATCTACGCGCCGAAAACCTTCCTTTTGAAGCTGTGCATCGGCCTGATCACCGGACTGATCGCCCACAGGCTGGGACATATCACCTACCGGACGGACAAAAAGCAGATCGCGCTGTGGGCGCTTTTGGCTTCCGTCGGCGGCCTTTTGTTCAACGTCATCTTCGACCCGCTGCTGGGCTATGTCTATAAGATCTACATCATTGGCAAGCCCGCCGCCGAAGTTTCCCTGGCCTGGAATGTGGCCTCCTCTTCCATCAACGCTGTGACCAGCACCATTGTGGCCGTCGCCGTTTACACGGCCCTGCTGCCGGCGCTGAAAAAATCCGGCCTGTTCTTTCAGATCGGCCGGAACGCATCCTGACAGGAGGACGTCATGGCCGTCCAAATGAGCATCCCTGAGAAAATCGCCCTGATCAGCAGCTTCGCCGGATACGGCCGCTGCTCCATAACAGAGGCGCTGCCCGTCATCAGCGCCATGAAGGTGCAGGCCTGCCCTGTGCCCACAGCCATCTTTTCCAATCACACCGGTTTTTCTTCGAATTACATGTTCGATCTCACGGAAGAAATGCCGGCGTATCTGGCACAGTGGGAAAGGCTGGCCCTGCAGTTTGACGGGATCTACTGCGGTTTTCTGGAAAATAAGGGACAGATCGAAACGATAGGCGCTTTTATCCGGGATCAGAAAGAGCGCCGAAAGGCCGACTGCCACGGACCGGGGCTTCCCGGTACCCGGCCGCCTGTCGTCCTCATCGATCCTGTCATGGGGGATCACGGAAAGCTTTACCGGACCGTATCCCCCGATTACTGCGAAGCGCTGAAGGGCTTCCTCTCCTGTGCGGACATGATCACCCCCAACATCACGGAGGCCTGCCTGCTGACCGGCACCCCCTGCCGGGAAAACGGGTGGGAGACCGAAGAGCTACAAAAGCTCTGTATCAAACTGCACGCAATGGAGCCGGACAAAATCGTGATCACGGGACTGCGCGCCACATCTGCGGATTCCCGTGATCTTATCTTAAACTTCACTTCGGAAAGGGATACGAAGAACGGCCGCCTTTCCTTCCACACCGACCGGCGCCCTTCCGCCGGCCCCGGCTATCACGGCACAGGGGATATCTTCGCCGCGATCCTGGCCGCCGACGCGGTAAAGGGGCGGGCCTTTTTTCCATCGGTGCAAAAGGCGGCCGCTTTCGTCAGCGAATGTATCCAGGCCAGCAGCGCCCTTGGGATCCCGGAAACGGACGGGGTCTGCCTGGAAAACCTCCTGGGCCTCTTAACGCAGGAAAAGTGAAAAACCTGTGGTCTTTCACTCTTCTTCCGCCATCCTGTATCCTACGCCCGTCTCTGTAAAAATGTAACGCGGCTCCGCCGGGTTTTTCTCGATCTTCCGCCGGATATTTGCCATGTTCACCCGCAGGATCCGGTTATTATCGTCCATATAGGGCCCCCATACATGGGAAATCACCGCGTCATAGGTCATGACCTTCCCCGCGTTGCGGGCCAGAAACGCCACGATCTTATATTCCACCTGGGTCAGATGGATCTCTGTCCCGCCCAGCTTCACCAGCCGCTTTTCAAAATCCAGCATCAGATCCCCCACCCGAAAGACCTGGGCCGCAGGCCGGCCGCCAACCGCGATCATGCCATGGCGCATGGCCGTGCGGATCCGCGCCATCAGCTCCGGCACGCCAAAAGGCTTGGTGATATAGTCATCGGCTCCCATATCCAGCGCCTGCACCTTTTCCTTTTCCTGGCTCCGGGCGGAGATGACGATGATAGGCAGCATCGACCACTGCCTGACGCTTTTGATCACCTCCCCGCCGTCCATATCCGGCAGTCCCAGATCCAGCAGAATGAGATCCGGACACAGAGAGGCCGCCAGCGCGATGCCCTCCCGGGCATTCTTCGCTTCTACGGTTTTATAGTTCTGCGCCCTTAAGCTGGTGGCGATAAAATCGCAGATGGAATCCTCGTCCTCTACGATCAGTATAGTCCCGTTTACAGCCATCGGTATTCCTCCTGTCCGCGCCTTCAGCTATAAGCTTTTACATCCTGGTCTGTCTCCTCCCTGGGCAGCCAGAAGCTGATCTGCGCGCCCTGGTCGCAGTTTTTTGCCTCGATCCGGCCCCCGTGGGCCGCAATGATAGTTTTGCAGATAGAAAGGCCGATGCCCATTCCACGGTAGCTGTCGGGATCCCCTCCGTCGGTCAGAGCTTCCCCGTCAAAGATGGTCTCCAGCCGGTCCGGCGCGATCCCTGTCCCATAGTCCCGCACGCTGAAACGGACAAAATGCGCTTCATTTACCGTATATAGCTCAATGGGCTTTGCGCTGTGGGCATGAAAATGCGCGTTTTCCATCAGGTTCACCAACACCTGCTCGATCAGCATGGCGTCCATGGGAATCATGATGAAATCCTCCGGCATCCGCACGGTGACCTGGATCTGCGGGACCCGCTTGCGAACGCGGCCTACGGCCCCGGAAAGCACCTCTTCCACCGCTTCCATGCTCTTATTGACGCTGTTTATAGCCCCGTCCCGGATCCTCGTTACCGTCAGAAGGTTCTCCACCATGTTCAGAAGCCAGTTGGCGTCCGTCCCGATATGGCGCACCATGTTCCGTTTTTCCTCTTCCGACAGACGGCTCTCATTTTCCAGATAGGAGCTGCTGGCGCCGATGATCCCCGTCAGGGGCGTGCGCAGATCGTGGGACACTGCCCGCAGCAGATTGGCCCGCAGCTTTTCCTTTTCCGCCTCCCGCAGTTGTTTTTCCTGCGCCGCCAGCGTCCGGGACTGTTCCTTGGTATAGGAGGTAACGGCGCTGACCACCACAGCGATCAGCATCATACAGAAAAAGGTGACCGGATAACCCTCCTGCGTAAAGTCCAGACGGGAATAGGGATAGGTGAACAGGTAATTGACACAGACGACGCTGATCATGGCGGCGGCGATCCCCGGCACATACCCTTCCGTAAACCGCGGGATGAAGATCAGAGCCACGGTGTAAAACATCACGATATTGACCGTGCTTTCCGAAATCCGGTTATAAATCCACGCCACTAAGGTGGCCACGGCCAGGATGGCCGCAGTCACCAGCGTGTTTTTCCATGTGATCTCCCACTTGCGGCCCCAATAGGATTTCTGGGGCCTCTCTTCCATGAGCCAGCGGGGGATTTTTGCAAACAGATCCCGAAGCTTTTCCAAAACCGACTCCCTCAGTCTACGATCCCGTCATCCTCCGGAATGACCACCGCCAGGATAAAATACAGGATCAGCCCCAGAAAACCGGCTCCCGCCACCAGGCTGATAAGCACATACAACACCCGTACCAGAGTGGGGTCTATCCCCAGATAAAGGCCCAGCCCCCCGCAGACTCCGCATACCATTCTGTTTGTTTTGGAACGCAACAATTTTTTCTGATCCATTTTCTGCTCCTCTTCTTTCCCAGCGTCGTACCGTGTTTCCAGGCTTTTGACGCTGTAATCATATTATCCCTGTTCAAAGAATATTTCAATACTCCCCATAGAACATTCCAGTTCCATTTTCCTGTCCGCCCGGTTTTGAATCGTCGTTTTCCTGTCAATCCCTGTGAACTGCTCGCCGTCCAGCCGGATCGTCCCCATCTCCGCACGGACCTCATAGTTAAACGCATCCGCCCTCTGATTCAGGCCCAGGGTCACATTGCCCATGGAAGCTTCCACCTCCGCGTCCCCTTCCAGACTGCCATAGAGGGAAACGTTTCCCAGGTCTGCGGATACATCCAGGGAACGCACGGCGATCTGTTCTACTTCGATATTACCGGCTGCAGCTTCCGCCTCCAACCTGTCTGCATTCAGGGACCCAATCCGGATGTTTCCTGCTGCCGCATCCAGGCTGACCTTATCCCAGACGATGCCCCCGGGCACGGTCAGTTCGATCTTCCGTTCTCCGGATCTCAATGTCACATGGTGATGGGCCACGTCTTTTAAATAAAGGGTCCCATCCTTTACATAGCATTGGATCCCGTCGCAGTTTTCGCCTCGGATGCGGACGGCGTTATCCTCCCCTTCCTCGATCAAAAGGGAATACGCGCCGGCGTCGGCCTCCAGTTTCCTCAAAGTTCCCGCATATTCCACCTGACGCACAAAATCCCCGCTCAGCGTTTCCTTTCCCTCCACTTTTTCAAGCAGGGCGCCGTGGTAACCGTCGTCATGATCGACGTCTATTCCATTGTCATCGTCCCAGTCATCCGTCCAGTCGTCATCATACCGGTAATACCTGCTGACGCTCGTGTTCCATAACCAGGGAACGTCCATTTCCTCTACCTGTTCAAACCCGCCTGCGATACTCCCGGCTCCCATCAGGACAACCCCTGTAAGAATGCAAGCCCCGGCCGCGATAAGCCCGGCCTTCGTCCGTTTTTTCATGACGCCCTGCCCCCTTTCCTGCGCAAAAGCGAGCTGCACAAATTCACCGTCCCCCGCATGAAAGCAGGAAAAGCCTTAAACGTCACCCAGGCCAGCAGCATCGTCAGAAGAATGCCCAGGCCTATGATCAGCAGGCTTGCGCCGATCAGGAAAAGCGCTCCCGCCGGATAGAGCGCCAGCTTCGTACAGGCCGCGATAAGGGAAATAACGCCTACCGCAACGCAAAGCACGCCTGCCAGCAGAAAACAGACTACCACCGCCACGACTGCGGCCAGAAAAACCGCCGCTATAACAAGCGCCGCCACTGCCATCGGAATGAGAACGGGAAACGCCAGGATCCCCAAAAGCACCAGCAAAACGATCATGCCGCCGCTCATTCCCTTCTTACCCGTCGTTTTGTCCGCGCCGGACCGATCTCGATACCGTCGGTTCAAATCCTCCTGTATCATCTCATGTTTCGCTCCGGTATCCGCCTGTGAAAAACCGCGTTCGGAGAAAACGCCCTGCCGTCCCTCCTCGTCCTTTAAGCCGTCCCGGATGGACGCCGCCACTTCCTCCGGCGTCCCGAGGATCGGCTGCACATCCTCCTCGGGCCCCACTCCGGCGTCGCTCAGATAATCTTCATAATACTGCACCGCTTCCCTGCGTTCCCCTTCGGGAAGACCGGCGAGCAGCATCGAAAGCTTCCCGATAAAATCCTTTCTGTTCATGCGTCCTTCCCTCCCTCGAACATACTGGAAACCTTCCCGGAATAACGTTCCCATTCCGCGCGGTAAAGCTTAAGCTGCGCGTCGCCCCGGGGAGTCAGTTTATAATACCGGCGGTTCCTGCCGCCGTATTCCCTGTCGTATACTTCCAGGCACTCGTCCCTCTGCAGCCGCCGCAGGACAGGATACAGGGTGGATTCCGAAAGATCTATGACCTGCCGCACTTCCTGCGTGATCCTGTATCCGTACGTCCCTTCCGCATCCCGGGATACGACCGCGAGAACGATGGCATCCAGCAGTGCCGCTCCCGTATTAAAAATCATTCCGCACGCCCCTTTCCCGTTTCATACTGTGTTTTCGTATAATACTATATATGATATAATATTATTTGTCAACAAATATTAAAAGAATACTTCCTTAAGAATTTCTAAAGGGCGGGCAGGCAGCCAATCCGCTGCCCGTCCGCCCCATTCTGCGACCCGTGGACTCACTTTTTTTTCCCATTCACAAAAATACCCAGCATTCGGAACAGCCCCGCCCGCTCAAAGACCTTTAAAAGCAGATAGAGGACCACCGTATCCACCGGCCACATGATCAGGTTGCTCACCAGCCGGTCCGGCAGCCGCAGAAAAAAACTCCAGCCATAATATTGAGAAAGCCAATAGGTGCCAAGCAGGACATTGATCCCCAATCCGACCACCAGCTTCATCACCAGGATCCGCCAGAAACGGATGGGCTTATGGTATAGAAAAGACCCATACACCAGCCCCGCCAGAAACGCGTTCAGGGTCAGTCCCGGAATAAAGCCGCCGGTGGGCTTGAGCAGATATTTCAGAATATCCAGCATCGCGGCAAATACGCTCCCCACCGCGGGGCCGAAGATAAAATCCACAAATTCATTGGGCAATCCGGAAAATCCGATCCTGATATAGTCGCCGATCTGGATCGAAGCCACATAGCTTAAGACGATCGCAAGAGCAGCAAAAACGCCGCACAGACAGATCGTGCGCACATTTTTAAATTCCCGCGCGGAATCTGTAAACAAGGCAGCCATTTTCTTCATAAAAATACCTCCTCCTACAGACATCCGGCCGCACATAACGCGTACAGACCTGCCCTGCAACTTAGGATCACTGACAAAATCCATTCTAACACAGAACTTCAGAAACGCAAGCCTGAATTTGCTGCAGCGCCCACAGCAGGGCATAAACCGCCGGCTGATGCAAAAGATACAAAAGCAGCGAGCGTCGTCCGATCCATTCCAATCCGCCAATCCCTGGCCGATCCAGCCAGTCCAGCCCTACCGTCCGGGACAGCGCCCGGTTGCAAAAATAGCCGGCCGCATATAAAAAGACCCAGGGAAAAAGGGAAAAATAATCCACCGAATAAAACCCCGGATCCGGGAATCCCAGCCAGGTCATAAACCATCCCCGGTACAGCCCCTCCGGCAGCCTGGCCAGACAGAACTGCCCTTCAAATCCCAGCATTCCTCTATTAACATCTCTGCAGACCACAAACAACAGCAGAGACGCCAAAAGCCCCGGCAGCGCCGGGACTTTTTCCAGGGGTTTTTCCAGAAGGATCCAGATCCCCATGCAGGAACCGATCAGCGTCAGCACGCCGAACACCACCCGGTTGGAGGGCATCAGCAAAACGGTCACCGCCGTGATCAGAACGCCGCTTCCAAAAACCATTGCCGCCCGCCGCAGCTTTCTTTTGCCGAAAGGCTGACAGAAACCAGACAACAGGATGAATGTCCAGCAGATGCTCTGCTGCCACCAGTAGGCCACAGCGCCATGAAACCAGGGCCAGTCATGTCCGAAGATCCAGACCAGATCCCAGCAGGTATGATACAGTATCATGCTGATCAGCGTAATGCCCCGGAGCGCGTCCAGGGCATGATAGCGTTTTCCCATACCCATCTCCGATCAGGAAATGACCCCGTTTCCCTTTGCCGCTTCAAACTCCTCCTGGATCTCCTTGCCCGGCTCCTTTGTCAACAGGCTCACCACAACGATGACGACGATCCCTACGAGAAACGCGGGAAGCAGTTCATAGATTCCAAAAACACCGCCCATAGGCGCGATCAGATATTTCCAGACGAACACCGAAACGCCGCCGGCCACCATGCCCGCCAGCGCGCCGGGGAAGGTCGTCCGTTTCCAGAACAGCGCGCAGATCACCAGAGGCCCGAAGCTGGCTCCAAACCCCGCCCAGGCGAAGGAAACGATCCCGAAGATGGAGCTGTTGGGATCCCTCGCAATGATCACGCCCAGGATCGCGATGACCACCACCGTCAGCCGGGCCGTCAGCATACTGGCGCGCTGGGAAAGCTTCAAATGAAAGGCTTCCTGCAGAATATTCTGCGACACGCTGGAGGAAGCGGCCAAAAGCTGCGAATCCGCCGTAGACATCGTACTGGCCAGAATCCCGGCCATGATCAGCCCGGCCATCAGCGCCGGGAAAATACCATAGTTGGAAAGCAAATCCGCGATCCGCACGATAACGGTCTCCGTATCGGAACCGGAAAGGGAAGCGATCAGCCCGTTGGCGCTCATGCTCCTGCCCACCAGACCGATCAGAAGCGCCAGCGCCATGGCAATCACCACCCAGACAGAGGCCACACGGCGGGACAGCTTCAGCTTCGCTTCATTTTCAATCGCCATAAAACGCAGCAGAATGTGAGGCATTCCAAAATAGCCAAAGCCCCAGGCCAGCGTAGAAACGATCTTCAAAAGGCCGTAGGGCTGCGCCGAAGCAGTGGCCTCCGAATAAGTGCTGGTAAGGGAAAGATACCCCGGCAGCGCCTTCGCATTCTCGATCACCGCACCTATCCCGCCGGCCGAAACCGTGGAAAAAATCAGCACGAAAAGGATCGCCACCGTCATGATAATGCTCTGGATAAAGTCCGTGACGGAAGCCGCCAGAAATCCCCCGGCCGCGGTATATCCCACGATGACCAGCGCGGAAATGACCATGGCCACCATGTAATCCATTCCGAACAGAGAGGAAAACAGCTTGCCGCAGGCCGCGAAACCGGAAGCCGTATAGGGGACGAAAAAGATAATGATGATCAGCGCCGCAATGGCAGCCAGAATGCTCTTTTCATCCTTAAAACGCCGGGAAAAGAACTGCGGCAGCGTGAAGGAATTGGTCAGATGCGTATACCGGCGCAGCCTCCGCGCGGTAAGCAGCCAGTTAAAATAGGTGCCCACCGCCAGGCCGATGATGGTCCATCCCACATCCGCCACACCGGACAGATAGGCCAGCCCCGGCAGGCCCATCAGAAGATAACTGGACATATCGGAGGCCTCCGCGCTCATCGCGGTGACCAAAGGCCCCAGCCTGCGTCCGCCCAAATAGAAATCCGACGTGGACTCGTTCTTATTCGCAAACTGGAACCCCACCGCCAGCACCAGGGCCAGATAGACAAAGATCGTGATCAGAATACAAATGGAAGCTGCGCTCATATGCTTTCTCCTTTGACATTTTGCCGCATCAGAGGCGGCAATTCTTTCTTCCTTTACTCTGGTAAAGCATTATAACATAAAACTGTCCGGAAAGGAATAGGAAAAATGCCGGATTACGGGAAAGCATATGAGGACAGGGCCGTCAACTTGACAGAGAACTGGTATTGTGCTAAAATAAATCACACTTTATTTTGGACGAGGTTTGATTATGAAATATATTGAGCGTGAACTGGAACGGAAATTCTTGAGCATGGCCGGGGTGTTTAAAGCGGTGATGGTGGTGGGCGCACGGCAGATTGGGAAATCCACCATGCTGCGCCGCCTGGCTGACCGGCAGGGGCGTCAGTGGGTCTCCATGGACGACCAGCAGACAAGGGAACTTGCGAGAAACGATCCAAAGCTGTTCTTTCAAACCTTTCAGCCCCCGCTCTTAATTGACGAGGTGCAGAAGGCCCCGGAACTGTTTGAAACGATCAAAATCCTCTGCGACAACACCGAGGAGCGGGGGCTGTTCTGGCTTACGGGCTCACAGAGCAGGCGGCTTCTCCGGCAGGCGGGCGATTCCCTCGCCGGGAGGATCTGCGTCCTGAAAATGTACAGCCTGTCCCAGCGGGAACTGCTCGGAATCCACCCGGCGGATGCCCTGGATTTTTCCTTTGATGCGCTCCAAAAAAGGAACAGACTGTTCCCGGCAAACAACATCGTCGACACCTTTGAGCATATCTGGCGCGGCGGGCTGCCAGACGTTCAGACGCTGGACGAGGAGCAGCTTCGGGAATATTTCAACTCCTACATCGAAACCTATCTGATGCGGGACGCGGTGGACGATAACGGGATCATGGATACGGAAGGGTTCCGAAAATTCCTTCGGGCCTGCGCAGCTTTCAGCGGCCAGCTTTTAAATTACAATGACCTCGCTGTTTCGGCCGGCGTGTCCGGCGTCACGGCCAAAGAGTGGGTCAAGGTGCTTCAAGCCATGGGAATCATCTATCTTTTGGAGCCGTATTCTTCCAACGAATTGAAGCGGCTCATCAAAACCCCGAAGCTCTACTTCTGCGATACCGGGCTTTGCGCCTACCTGTCCGCCTGGACCGGGAGGGATGTCCTGATGAACGGCGCGGCGGCCGGACATTTCTATGAAAACTATGTAGTCGGTGAACTTCTCCGCAGCTACGCTTACGGGAAAGAGAACGTCAACCTCAACTTCTATCGGGACAAGGGGCAGAAAGAAATCGACCTTGTGATCGAGAAGGATAACACCCTTCACCCGCTGGAGATCAAAAAGGGGACTGCCCCGGATAAGCGGCTGGTCAGGACGTTTTCTGTCCTTACCGCCACACAGAAAAAATTGGGAAACGGCGGCGTGGTCTGCATGGCCGACGCTCCGTTTCCCATAGATGAAAGCAACTGCTATATTCCCTCCAATATTCTGTGATGATATCCCGACCGTCCCATCCGCCGATTGCCTTACAGGTTAAATGCAAAATGCGGCATAGAGAGGAACGGTCTTTTTTCCGTCCTCAAAGCCAAAGTTTTTTGCAGAAAGCTTAATGGCATAATCCGGCTTATAAGCGGCCATATATACCTTTAAGCTCTTGGCCTTCGTGTTATCAGCAGATTTGACCTCAATGGGAACGAGCCTGCCATCCCGTTGGATCACAAAATCGACTTCCGCCCCACGCTCCGACTCCCAATAATAGGTCTGGTAGCCGTTTATCACAAGCTGCACATTCACATAGTTTTCCGCAAGCCCGCCCTTAAAGTCGTTCAGCTCCTCCACCATATAGAGGACATCATTTGCGGCCAGCTCCTTTTTGGCGGCAAGCAGGCCCAGATCCGAAACATATATCTTGAAAGCGTCAATGTCACGGTAATTTTCCAAAGGCTTCTTCGCCTGTTCCACCTTGAATACCTGTGACACGATCCCAGACAGACAGAGCCATTCAATGGCGTTCTCAAATTCGGAGGCCCGCCCGCCTTTCTTGATCAGCTTATATTGAAAACGGGTATTTTTTTTCGAGAGCTGCACGGTGATGCTGTTGTAGGCGAGCCGTGTCTTTTTTATCTCATTCAGGTTGTTATATTTGCTCATATCATTGAGATAGCTCGCCAAAATGGTATCCTGCGTATGGCGCACAAGGATATAATCCTTTGTCTGGGCAAACTGCAGGACGCACTCCGGCATACCGCCCACCACAAGATACTTGCGGTAAAGCAGCATTGCCGCATCGTGCAAAGCGGAGGGCATAGGTGTGTCGGTCTGAAAGCACTTCTTAATCCGCTCCACCAGAGCGTCCTCCCCCAGTGCAAGCATAAATTCCTCCATATCCATCGGGTAAAGGGTTTTCATATCGACCTTACCCACTGGGAATGAGAACTTTACACGGTTTACCGCAACGCCTAAAAGACTGCCCGCCGCGATGATATGATAATCGGGAGCATCTTCGCAAAAATACTTCAGAGAAGTCAACGCCCGTTCGCAAAGCTGCACCTCGTCAAAGACAATCAGCGTTTTTTCCCTGATAATGGTTTGCCCTGCAATATGCGACAGAATAGGGAGCAGATAACCGGGGCTGAGGTTTTCCTCAAAGACTTCCGAGAGCTTCGGACTTGTTTCAAAGTTAAAATACGCCACATTCTCATAGTGCGTGCGCCCGAACTCCAAAATGGAATACGTCTTGCCAACCTGCCTGGCCCCCTGCAGAATCAGCGGTTTGCGGTGTCTGCTCTCTTTCCATTTTTCTAAAAAAGGCATGATTTTCCGGTACATAGATGATCCTCCTGTCAGAAGTCACCTATAGTATAGCGAATATTTGTGTAAAAATCAATCAAAATATTTATATTATCCTCATTAAATTGCACGAATATTTATTATTAAATTACTTTATTTCGTGTGAATCACTGTCCCTTGACAATAATCAGTTAAATTTAAAGATTTTTCATCATAAGTGTCAGATGGGGCGTTCACATTGATGACGTATAACGAGATGACCTGGTATTACAGAGACTAAACCTTGACTAATTCCTTGACTATCACTGCAGAAAGATCAATATCTGCTGCAGGATCATCCTCTGCGATGTGGAATGTGCCTCCTGTCCTACCTACAATCAAGCCTGCCTTGATTTTGAAAAAAACGCTATTCCCACCTTGATAAGACCCCTTACGTCTGCAACGGTTGTTCGAAGAAAATCAACCACTGCACCATCGCACAAAAGAACTCTTATAATGCCAGGTTCGCCGACCGCAAGTATCGCGAAACCCTGAGCGCCTCAAGAACGGGGATCAGCCTTACCAGAACAGGAACTGCATAGGAAAGATGCTATTATTTCCCCTCTCATTGCGCAGGGACAATCTCCCTATCAGATCGTCACAAGCCATCCGGAACTCGTCCTGTTCGTCCGCACACTCTACTTTTACATCAATCCGGACCTCTTTACTGCCAGGGACATCGATTTGAAGCGCAAGGTGAAGGTCAAGCCGCGGAAATGTTATAGCACACAGATCACGAACCGTTCTGTCTTTACCAGACGCACTTTCAGTGATTTCCAGGCGCTATAGCTTTCTTACTTTGTCGAAATGGGCACTGTCCATTCTTCGCGGGATTCCAATAAGACACTGCTCACCTTCTTTTTCACAAAGGGAAAACTGTTCCTAGCCTTCCTTATGAACCGCTGTACGAAAGGCGCAACACATCTTGTGTTCAATTGTCTGGAAAATGTATGTGAATCGCCATGTTCGTCTCCGTCTATAAACATATCCTAATTGAAAGGGGGTCAGAGTTTAGAGCCCCGGATGCCCTGGAAAAGGTACGGACGGCATCCAGCGCACAAGAGTCTATTACTGTGATCTCATGCGCTACGGACAGAAGGACGGAGTGGAGCAGGCGCACACGATGCTTCGTATGATACTACCGAAAGGCACCAGCCTTGAGTTCCTGACCCTGTGGGATGTAAACCTGACCATAAACCACATCAATTTAACACCACGGGAAAGCTTCGGGGAAAAACTCCTTACAGCACCGTTCTAAAGATACTCGGAGAAGATGTTCCGAATGCATTTCAGCTTCGGCTGGTCGACCCGGATGAAGTCAACCTGACGCCTAAGCTGATCCAATTTAACCACCAACCCACTGCCCATCAGATCTGCTGTCAGACTGGAGATAAACATTTCATAATTTCTGTAAATGACCAGTAGAATTCAGTCTGGTACTCTGTCTTCCAGTGGTCTATTTCTTATGTTCTAAAACCAGATCTTTTTTGAAAAGTTAGAATAATTATAACAGATATCTGCTGTTTTATCATTACAATGCTGCCTAATCCCCCAAAAAATCTAAAAGGGTGTAGAATTTAATCTGCACCTAAATTTCAAGTCACTCTTACAAAACAGGATTTTCATTTACAAAACGGGAATTTCAAGTTACAAATGAGACTCTCGACTTGCCATTCACCCATAATAGGAAATGCAGCCGAAATCAATATTCTATATCATCAAATACAACCGGTATCTTTTCTCTAAATACTTTCAACATTGGCCTTGTTATCTCCTGCATCTGTGGATGAGCTGTGTGTGAAGTCCGAAGTCGAAAAAAATGTCTCCATTCCCGTAGATTCATTGTTACTATAATCTCAGTTTTCAGGCTATTAGGCAAAATGCTCCGTGCCTCCTGCGGCTTTACTCCCATACTGATTAAATGCATATAATTATCTTCTATCATCTGCATTGTATCATGCCATACAGCATACTCTGCCGAATTCTTTTTCCAAAAAACAGGTCTGATAAATGTCAACTCATTACCAAATTGATTCTTTTGATAATTGCAATATCGAGTACTCTCTTGACTATAACTTGCAATCCTATGCCGTACAATCTCATGCGAAACACCACGATCACAGATAATTCTTACTGAAATCTTCTCATGCTCAATAACAGATTCATGTCCTCGTTTTAATAGATTGGCAACAAATGTTTCAGCAGATGTGTCCGTAATCATATTTTCACTTTTATAACATACCCGACCACATTTTTCAATATTTTTTAACATTTTAGGACCATCAATCTCTTCCATGAGTTCAAAGCTTGGCGTTATAATCTGCATTTTTTTACCTCCTTATAAGGTGAATATTTCTGATAAATTCTTCTGATATACTAGACATTTTTTCGGATCCTCAGAGCATTGTTCAATAGGGAAACAGCATACTGCGTATCTTTCCAACGATATATGATGTTCCCTCTCTCCTTCACTTTTACCAGAACTAATACAAATATTATCACAATACCTCTTACTTGGTTCGGTCCAAAATATAGCATAAATATACAATTTCTTTAATTTTCTCCAAGTCTCGTCTGATCTGATTATTTCCTTTATATACTCATCAGATGGCATAAAGTCAAAAATAAATATTGCTATTTCAACTTCTACAGTTCTGTTCCATAATTTTTTTTCTTCACGCGTAAACATTTCTCCCCTATGCACAGACGGGCAATATAAATATCTTACTTTTTCCCGCAGGAAAAAAGGAGTAAGGCTGCTACCAATAATATTTCCTTCCATTCCATAACCAATAACAACCGCTTGTTTCATTTCTTTACTCTTTTTCTCATAATAAAACGTTTTTAAATCCTTTCTAATATTTGATATGATTAGGCTGTTACCTAGAAAAGCTGCCATATCTATCCAGGCTCTTGTTTTTTTTCCATTCTTCCAATGAAAATGTCCCTCTTTATATAGTTTCCTTCTTGCAATAATTTCTGCATACTTTTCAGAATTTATACCTACTTTCACCTGACTCCCATCTGGTTCTCCTTCTTCATCTGAATTATTGGTTCCAACTTCTTTCATAAAGTCCTCCGAAGAATTCATTATTTTACTATTACTAGGAATACAAGAAAAATCAATATTATATGGATTCTCACTCTCAATCTGATGCCATCCGTCCTGAATGGAAATATACCTGTAAAAATTAAGGGCAGGCTTATCTGCATCTATTATTGCAATTGCGAACATATTGTTATAGGTAACTGTTGAAGCATCAGTTCCAAGCACTTTTGAAAAACTTCCCACTTCGTAATAATAGAATTCCCCATCTTCTGTTCGTACTTCTTTTCCCTCAAATGCATGATGATGGCCATATAAAAATGCAACAATATGCTTATTAGCAAGGATCCCTTTTGCATCCCCAGCATTTCTAATAGTGGGTAATTCCTTTTCTCGATCATTTGTCCAACTATGATGTGTTAGAACAACATATTTTCTATCGGTTGGTAATTCTTTTACTTCCGTTCGTAACTTTTTTATATCAATATATCCGTAGTGATCCTCCCTTCTATAACTCTCTTTCACACTACTATTAATCCCTAGTATAGATATTTTACATTCTTCTAAATCTAATTTTCCAAAAATCGACAAATTAAAATCAAAATTCGACTCGCCAATAAAATTTTTATAAAAACTAATATAGTTTTCAAATTTCACACCCGTTTGTTCACAAGCAGCTTCCCCCAATATATTATTTTTATCGCAATAAGCTTCCAGCCCAGCACGAAACACATCGTGATTTCCTGGAACCATCAGAATATGTCTTTTATCTATCCCAACTTCTTCACATATCTTTTCCAGTATTTCCGCCATTCTATCATATTCTGCCCGTTTACCAGCTTCTACAATATCACCTGCAATTAGCAAATACTTAAAAATAATATCCCCATTATTTTTTATGTTTTGAATTTTCGAAAGAAATTTTGTCAAATAATTTTCATCTTCATCTGCCAATCGGCAAATTCTTTTATTATTACAATAATGAATATCTGATAAGATCAAAATACCGATTTTAGACATTTCTTTTTCTTCCCCTTTCATTTCTACAGGCTTTAACCTTACAATTATTACATAGATCCGTTTTAACCAAATAATTAACAAAGTTATTATTTGCAGAAATTGTAATACAACTCAATTGCTTTTTCGTATTTTTCTTTATAGTTTCAATATCAATCCAACAAAGCCTGCAGGCTACCGTACCCCCATTAAACTCTATCAGTGTTTCTGCTCTGCTAATCTCTGATGTCGTACAAATGACATCAGCAACTATAATATATTTTTTTGCGCTCTCCATATTTCGTTCAAAATGTTTCTTACATACCGAATTAATTGGTCCTAAATGATCAAGATATACCATATCCATCTGTAACAAAGCAGATAATACTCCACCTACAAAAGCGCCATTCATCGTATGAAAGAAAAGAACCTTATCTACATTTTCCATTTGGTTTTCAAGACTTATATATTTATTCTCAACCAACTTCATTGCCATTTCATATATGCAATAGAACAAAAAAGCTTCCGAGCCATTAATCAACATTTTCTTAATATTGATAAATTTCTCCAAATAAACTCCTCCCGAAACATGATACTGTCCCTCGGCCCGCTTTTCGATACAATTATTTACGGTTTTCTTTAATTCTGAAATATAAAGCGTCTTTACTGTTTGAACATAGTATTTTTCGTCTTTATAATTAATATCTTGTGCGCTAATATGAAGAATACATCCATCCTTTTTCATACAACATTCGACTGCGCTCTTGCAATGTTCTTCAAATTTGATTTTCAAGTTTTCCTGCAGTTCTATAATATGAATACATTTTTCTGTTCCTAAAAATATTTTGATTATTTCAATGAACTGTGTCCAACTATTTCCCTCAATTTCTGTAATATATGCCATATCTAATAATAGGTCCTTGGAAGGTTCTTCTTTCTTTAATTCATCCAAAACAAGTGCAGAAACTGTTGTTGAAAAGATGCCGCGTTTTCTGTCAGAAGGTTTACTTATCTCGTTAAGCTCCGAAAAATCATCTTGAAAATCCAGTGCAGCCTCTGCATGCAAATTTATAAACAAGAATTCTTCATTAGATAGTTTGGAATATAGCATTCCACTTTACCCCCTTGGTATCTCAAACTCAATATGCACTCCCCTAAATGCAATACTATGGTACTTGATCGGCGAATACTGACTATTAGAATAATCCATTCGTAAACAGTCTAGACAGGGTTCTAATGTATCGGAAACAGGGACTTTCCTATTTTGCATTGCGTCATAGCGTTCTATTTTATTACAAGCTTTACACCTCTCCCCGGTAAAGACTACCTGTATGTTACCAAAATGAACTTTGAATGTACCTCCATAAGAAATTACAACATTTTTAACGGTCCAAAGATCTGCACGTTTTTTTCCTGTATGTTTTTCAAAAGAATAGTTCAGTATTTCCATTATAATATAATAATTTTTTAATTCCGGATTCCTCCTTACATCCTCGCAATTATACCACTCAAATTGATGACCCTGTTCGAAATATGATTTCTGCAGTCCTACGCCACAATCACTTATACTGGCTTTTGTTCCATATTGATCAGAGGCAAGATAAGCATATGAATCACTTTTACTATACATGGACGCATTTGTTAATGTTTCCGCCAGTCCATCTATTGTATAATTTATTAGATTTTCCGGAAGTCTGTGAATGTTCGAAAGAACTCTCCAACATTGTTCTGTAATATTCTTTCGAATATTATGTAAAAGGTAGTCCCGTCTTAATTCAACATCCTCTATTTCCCGTACATCCGTATATTCATAAGCAGGATGCAACATTATAATCTTGTGTATATCTTTAATGCTATATAGCCAGTTATCTATATAATTTCCTTCAAATTTGTAATATTTTCGATCATTTGTTATTCTATCAAAACCTATATTAATTAAGAAATTATGTATTTTGGAGCGTTCTTTAAGACGAATTAATATTGGGGAATGAAATCGTCTCGAAAAATATTCACCAACTGTAATAAGTAGTGGTACCGCTTCTGGTTCAATAAAAGTTACTTCTCTTAAATCAAATATAGGCGGCTCATTATTGCCATTACAATATTGGTTCAATTTATTAAGTAATAATATATATATTTGATTTGACGTTATATTTCCCTGTAAAGATATTAATTTTTTCAAAATAATACCTCCCTTTCCCGAAATCATTTTAAGCATTCCTGTATTAAACTTATACTAGAAGTGTACAGAAAATCATTCCAAAACATATACACATTAATCATACTATTATAATAGATTTGAATATTAAATCATTTCAATATAATCAAAAACTTTCCCGTATAATTCTTTGACATATGCATCCTGCTTTTTCCCTTCATAGAGGTAGTTATCCAGGCCAGGCGCACTGTTCACCTCAAGGATATAATATCTTTTATCATTTAATTCTGTTATATCCTTGGCTATGATATCAATTCCACATAATTTAAGGTTCAAACTATTAGCAATTTTTACAGCAAGTTGACGATAAAATGGGGACATTTGATTTATTTTATCTTCAGTAGTCCCTCCAAGAGATAAATTGGCAATATCTTGGAGTCTACATTTTCTACCCAGAGCAAGAACTGTTTCCATTGTATAGCCTTGAGCTAGTATATTCTTTGCTATACGACTGTCATTTAAATCAATCTCTTTATCACGTCGTTCTTGCCGAAAGGCTTCTATTTTATTTTGTAATAACGTCTTTATAGTATCTTTTCCATTTCCCTCAATTTGGAATGGAATTCTTTCATAAGCTTGGATAACTTCATTATTAAGAACAACAATCCGATAATCATGTCCTTTGCAATATTCTTGTAAAACGAATAATTTTTCTCGTAAACTCAAAATCTTCCGTACAGCCAGCATACCCTCATCGGCATTTCGAATTTTATATACTCCAATACCCTGAGACAGTGAATTCGGCTTAATAATCATCGGAAATCCAAAACCCAAGGATTCACTAGGCATACTAAAATAGTGTTCTAATTCCCTAAAGGTAACCTCTATATCAGATTTTTTTACAAAAAACTTTTCCCTTGGGACACTATAACCCATATGCCTTAAAAAACTGGAGCATGCCGCTTTATTCGTACATAAACTTATACTTCCCGCATAGTTAATATTAAATGGATAATCCTTGGCAATAAATCTCTTTCCATTATTAAAAACAAAAATTGAAAAATTACCCTCCTCCTCGTCTGGTATAATCTCAACATTCCTCGAATGAGCAATTTCTTCTAGTATAGGGAGAACAAAATGCCCCCTTCTAGGACGCTGTATAAAATATTTATATTTTGGATCATCCATTTTCAAATATTCAAATATTGCTTTTCTGTATATGTTCTTTGCAATGCAATAATTTGATGGCGTACTTTTTGCAAAATTTTCCATCATAACTCCACTATTAATTTCAAGGACTTCCAATCCATAATCACTTTCAATTATATCTATCGAAGCAAAATTAATATCGAGAGCAAGAGCGCATGACAGAGCTAAAGCAGTCAACTTCTCTCTTAATACAATATCCTTTACAAGTTTTGGAATGGCTCCATTTCCCAAGTTGTGTCGCCATGATAATGTTATTTCTTCATTTAAAGCTGGTATAAAAGTGGTATCTATTTCTTTATCTATCTCCGTTCCATTATTAATACTACCTAGCCGCATTAAATCATGGATTGTATTCTTTCCATTTCCAATTACCATTGGTCGAATTTTCTCATAAATTACTTCCACATTAAAGTTTACAATTATAATCCGATACTCTGCTCTGACATCTCTATAAGGCGAAACAGCCATTGTGTTTGTCTTTGAAAAAATGTTAAAAACTGCTACCTCAAGTTCTTTCTGTGAGGATACCTTATATACATTTCTTCCTCCACTTCCTATATTAGGTTTGCATACTATCCTTCCGTATTGGTTAAGCATTTCTTCCAATTTATTCCATATTCCCTGTGGTTCATCACAACCGTTTCTTGATGGTGCGGGGAAAAATGTATGTTCAATATGCGGAAGCTTATGACTAGAAAGGATATCAGATAGTGCTGCTTTATCATTACATATATGTTCAATAGCAGAATTATTGTTAGGAAATTTATATCCTATAATATACATTTCCCTATTGTTTGCGTTTAATCGTAATATCCAGTCATATGAAAAACGCATTAAACTGATTCCTTCCTCCGTACATATTTCTTTTATGATTTTTACCAATTGCCGTTCCTCAGTCATAATTCTTTTCCCTCAGTCAGCAACCACCAGTTCAACTGGTGGTTTGCTATTAGCCCTCCAAAGGGCTAATCTTACTGCTCGCCCCGCAGGGCGGTATCGCAAACATTATCACTGGTCCGCTTATAAAGCGGTACTTCTGGAATCTTCTTTTCTCGATTCCTCTGCTTGCTCTTTTATATACTTCTATACTGCTTCATCTGTAATTTGTCCATTTGGACCTCCTCCTATGCTTGAATTTGGCTTGCGACACCAATTTCATTGTAGCATAGAAGGATCCTCACCGTTTCCAACTACCCTATTCTCCCCAGCATAGCTGGGGGATTAGGCTTTTCATTTTACTTACACAATGTTTATTATCTCTTACACATCATTCCCCCCGAAGTTTTCCATATAATACCTTGCAATACTTTGGAATAAAAGCTACCGCGACACTGGGATTCCAACTAGATGTGCAATTAACTCATATTGTTCTTTTGGTTCTTTTCCTATGTTTACAATTTGGCATACGACATAAAATTCATTGTGGCATAAAAGGATTTACCCTCATTGTTTTCAACTACTCTACTCTCTCTAGTACAACTAAAGATTAGGCATTTCTTTTCCTCAATACCAGCCCTATTATAATACTGAATAGAAAATAGGGAATTCCCATATTCTTTCTAATTTCTATCTTACTGGTATTCTATAAAATGATTCACGTTGATTCTCTCCACTCAAAAAAGTTTGACATTCTGGTGCAGGAGTATAAAACACAGATAACTCTTCTGCTTTCAAATATTGAAAAACTGTTTTAACTAAATCTATATTTCCCATCGCAAAAAATAATGCAGCATTAAATGAATGGGACATCCTTGGTGTTCCTCCTTCCCTTAATCCAATCATATACTAACTCTAAAAATACAGCATCTTTGTTCATTATACCTCATATGTAAATTGTTTATAATCATTCTTAATATAGTCTATCGTTGTGCAATTATTTAATTTTATTTTTATTTTAAAATAATTGGGTCCGGTTTTCAACATATAATTTGCGAAAAATTTCATATTGTTTTTTATTCATTAATTTGCATTTATTCATTTAGTATATTTTGTATCTTTTGCATAAATTTATTGTTCATTCCATAAATGCTTTTATGAATGTTTGCGTGATTGAAATTATTTATTTTAATTATAACAATTTTCAAGAATTTCCACATTCGAAATACCGCTTATTTGAATGTGAATTCTAAATATATCACGATTAGAAATAAAGATCTCACACTCCGAGAATTTCGAGCAATTTTTAATGCAATATACATTAAACTACAGACTAACCAGCAAATCAGCTAGGAACACACCCATTAAATTGGGGTAACATCGTTTATTTCTACAGTTATAAAAATACCATCTTTATTTACCCCCTATGTACCGTATTCGCTTTCCATACTGAATAAATTTGCAGACACTCCCTCTGCACGCAAAGCTATAAATAAAAGAGCGCTTTTCCATTCATCAATACGGCAATTACTCCCTAATGATTTCTCCTCTGCCAATTGAATATGCTAGCTCTAATATAATTGATACTTTCTAATATTAGTTTTACCCTTTCCAAAGTTCGAAGTAACAGTATCTTATAGAGACATTTAATTCCCAAAACTATAGGAAGACTGTTCTATAGTATTAACAAGGGGCGGCCCTTTTCAGATTCTAGGAATTTATCTTGTTGTCTGTCCTTACTCTCATGTTCTCCATGTAGACTTTACCTCCTGTCAAGAAGATGGTGGCCTTCCAGCAACAATATTCTAACCATTACAATCAGATGGCGCTCAATTCCAGCACCTACAGTCAAGCATACACAAAGGAAATTACGACAACCCTGCCTAGGGACAACACCGCTCTATGAAACCCGTTATCCGATTTGCCGAAAAGTTGTCAGTAACTGTTGGGCAATAATCATAACCATCAGTTAAGTGAAGTAGTAATCTGCAAATAAAAAGTCAAGCAGAAATTTGTGAACTTTGAAAATTTTATACAGGTTGAATAAAAAGTACAAAAACCAGACCACCGCAGGACACTGGCCTGATAAAGAAACTGGTATTCTCTTTAGTTTTCTCCCGTTTCGGCCACGGAAGCAAGGTATCCCCTTACCTGTCCGTAATAAATGCAAAGAGACTTGTTCGCTCCTGCAGTTATGTAGACGTAGTAAGGCTTGCCCTGTGCCCGTTTCTTGTCCATGAAAGCATAGACGGGATCATCAGCGGGCGAACGCTTGATAAGACTGTCCATGATCTGGAAAAGTGTCTTACGCAGGCTTGGAGTGCCATTCTTGGTTGTAGGTACGCTTTTCTGGATGCACTGTCCTGAATCATTCTTTCCAGGATCACCCCCGGCAAAGGCAGTCAGTGCTTCGCGGTGCGTGAAACGCGTCACATCCCCGATTTCAGCCATGAGCTATGGTCCTAGGGTGGGGCCGACGCCGTTCATCGTCATGACAACCGGGTATTCTGGCAGTGTGGATGCAGCGTCATCTATTTTCCGGCGCAGGGTTTCCAAGGTTTCAGATGCGGTACTCAGCACGGCCACGGCCTAGCGGATTAGCAGTTTTGTGCTGTCATCCTTAGGAAATACGGCAATCAGGTCAGAGGAGACCTGATAGATCTTTTTCGCTTTATCAGCGCTAAAATTATAACCTTTACGTCTGCACCAGTTCTGGTAGTGTTCCGTAAAGGCCGCCAGTGACCTGGAGCGGACACAGTCTACATGCCAGTAGGTGTGTACAAAATCCACCCACTTCTGGCTGTCGTCACTCCTTGCGGGACTGTCAAAGAAGTTGTTTGCACCCGGATAGGTCTGGTCAAGCAGGGCAATAAGGTTGTTCTTCATGGCGTTCTTCTGTGCCATGTAAAAACCGAACTGTCGGTTCAAGGTTTTGAGTTGGTTATGTGTTTTGTCCATGTTCCCATATTGCTTCAATTTTGCCCAACGGTCAAAAGTGTAACAGGCGATTTTGGGGGAATCAGCCTTGTCTGTCTTGGAAGTGCGCAGAGAATCGTCGCCGAAATTCTTGATAAGGATGGAGCTTACAGCGCTGACAAAGATGCCGGCGTCAGAAAGCCATGTGGCGACCGGCTCATAGTATCTGCCAGTGTACTCCATGCAGACTTTGAGTGTGTGAAACGAATTCTGTAAATACAGATCTTCTATGATAATTGTCAAGGCTGAGAGCATGAAAAAGGTTCTCG
>CANQFM010000031.1 GCA_947598825.1 uncultured Eisenbergiella sp.
AGTGAGTGCTAATTCTTTTATAAAAAATTTGTGAAGTCCCGAATTTGAGGAGCAGGGCATTTGCAATGGATAAACAATATTACCAAAACGCCTTGTAAAAATGATATAGATAGGCTGAAACTATGTGGGACAGGCATTGCGGTAGAGAATGCCATTTCAGATATCAGAAATATAGCAAATCACATTACTCTGACAAATGATGAAGATGGAGTGGCTGTGTGGTTAGAAAAAAACGTGCTGTCTCACCTGGGTTTGTAAAAAGGACTGGGTAACCGATCAATCGGTTCCCAGTCCCAGAAATTGAGATACAGTCATACATTTTGGATGTTCCATATCCAGGCTCAGAAAATCTTTGTCCCCTGTTAAGATAATATCTACATCCGACACAATAGCCGCATTGAGTATCGGCTGATCCTTGGCATCGCGTATTAGTTTTTCCGCATGATCAATTGCGGGAATCAATTCATAGGACATTTCTGCAAGCAATACTTCTGCATCCGGTAAAAGTTTGGGCGCTTTTCGCTTCAAAATTTCCCTAATTTCGGCAATATTACGGTCGCACAAAACCATTTCATGATTGTCTGCGATATACAGCAGAGCTTGTGCCGGCTTTGACTTTGGAAATAATAATGCAGAAAACAAAACATTTGTATCAACTAATATCCGCAAGTCATTAACCCTTTCCATAACGTACTTCATTTACAAGTGTCTGCACATCATCTTCGCTGGAAACGCCCATTGCGTCAGCAACGTCAGCAAAAGCAGCCTGCGCTCTGCGAATTGCCTGTGCAGATGCATTGCTTACAACTACTTCTCCATCCTGCTTCTGATAAAACAGAATTTTATCGCCGGATTTGAGACCCAGCAGGCGGCGAATTTCAACCGGCACCGTGATTTGCCCATTGGCAGAAATTTTAGCTAGATTCATATAACTCACCCTTTCATTCTTGAAATCTAAAGAAAACTTGAGACCATTATTATTATATCCCAAAATGGATATGGAAACAACTATTATTTCTATGTAAGTGTGCTTACTACACCAATTTTTACACCAATTCTGCACCGATTGATACTCCCAGAAACAACCAGCCAAAAACAACAGTGCCGCAGAAGTCCCGAAAATCCGGCTCTGCGGCATTTGACAGTATAAGATAAAGACCGATTAACGCGAACAAGGAGCGAGTGCTAATTCTTTTTTAAAAAATTTTTGTCCGTAATCTTTCCACGGAAAATGCTTGAATCAAAAGCACGGATATGTTATAGTATAGATACAAAAGGAACAACCGCCCACAAGGTGGGTTGGCCTTACAACGAGAATAGAAATTCCACCCCGCCACTCAGCCAAAGTTTTGGGGTGGTTTTTCTATGTAGCCTTACCTACAAAACGTAAACACGAATGTAAGCAACGCCAGAAGAAATATGCCAAACGTCAGCATATCCTTGAAATCAAAATGATTTCTCATAGGCATCACCCCCATTCTATACAGAATAGAGGCCAGCCCACCCTGCAACACGGTTGTTCTTATTGTTATCTTACCATAGTCGTCCCGTTCCCCGCAATGCTTTCAGCGTCCATTTTCGACGCTTATATGCTCGCCCTATAATTTTCATTGACATTCCTGCCGGGGCGTAGTATTCTAAATCATACCAATTTCCCATGAGGGAGTAGCAAGCACATATTGTGTAACAAGTCAACATACTGGCCGTTTTTTCAGCCTGGCTTGTTTTAAATTGCGAGACTCATGCATAACTGTAAGCTATACAGAGTTTTTTCTCGAATCGTGACTCAGGTATAGCAGGTCAGGTTATGCGTGGGTCTTTTATTCTTTCAGTTCCACCGGAGGGAGCAAAATGGAATGGAATTTCGTGTTTATCCTCAACAGCATCCTGCTGGGCGTAGGACTCGCCATGGACGCTTTTTCGGTATCGATGGCGAACGGCTTAAACGACCCGGAAATGAAGCGAGGCAAAATGGCCGGGATCGCCGGCGTATTTGCAGGATTTCAATTCGCCATGCCCCTGATCGGCTGGATCTGCGTCCACACGATCGTCCAATACTTTCAAGCGTTTGAAAAGGCCATCCCCTGGATCGCTCTCCTCCTTCTCGTCTTTATCGGCGGGGATATGCTCCTGGAGGGGATCCGCAGCAAGGATGCATCGGAAAAGAAACCGGGTCTCGGCATCTGGGCACTGCTTGTCCAGGGCGTCGCGACCTCTATCGACGCGTTATCCGTCGGTTTTACCATCGCCGGGTACGGGTGGGCTATGGCGCTGGCCGCCTGCCTTATCATTGCCGCCGTTACTTTTATCATTTGTATGGCGGGACTTTTTATCGGCAAAAAATTTGGAACGAAACTGTCCAACAAAGCGCAGATCCTCGGCGGCGTCATATTGATCGGGATTGGGATCGAAATTTTTATCACCGGGATCTTTTAGAAAAAATACTGATATCCCTCTTCAGATCAGCCCATAGTGCGCCAACGCGTGGGCGATCCCGTCTTCATATAGCCCGGTTGTCACAAAGGACGCCATTTCCTTTACCCCCGCGCTGCTGTCGCCCATAGCCACGCTGTTTTTTACCGCCTGCAGCATCGGCGCGTCGTTCATGCTGTCGCCAATGGCGATCGCGTCCTTCTCCGAAATCCCATGATACCGGCAGATCTTTTCAATGGCGCTGGCCTTGGATACCCCTTTCGCCGCCAGTTCCACAAAACCGGCTCTCCTGTCGATACAGTCAAACCACGGCTCCACGCCCTGCCGGAAACGCGCGATGTCGCTCTTGCCGTCGTACCAGGCCACCAAATTATGAAAGGAAAAATCCGGCTCGTCTATATCCCGCCAAAAACACTTTCCCCTCTGCTCATAAGCCTTCATGACCGGTATGAACTGCTCCACCAGCCGCACCCTCTGATCCACGAAAAAAGTATCCCAACGCTCATAAACCGGCGTCATATCGCAGTCATGGATCAGACTGGCAACTTTCCGGCAGTCCTCCTGCTCCAGGATCCGGTTTTGCAGGATCTCCTCCCCGCAACGGATATAGGCCCCGCAGCTACAGGCATAGCCGTCAAAGCCGATCCGCCGGATCTCTTCCTCCACATCCACAAACGCCCGGCCCGTGTTGATATACATCAGGTGTCCTCTTCTCCTCGCCGCACGGATCGCATCCACTGTGCTTGCCGGTATGCAGTAGCGCTCGTCGCCGGATATCAGCGTACCGTCTATATCAAAAAATACGATCATCTCTCTCAATCCTCCGGCTTTGATTATATCCCGACGGGGCAGAAAACACAACCCATTTTACTTCCCTCTCCTTCTCGCCGTCATATTGTATATTTTGATCCGGAAAAGCCTGTTTTTATTGGTGTTTTCACGGAGAAATGTTGATTTCTTCCTGTAAAAATTGTATCATATATATATGCTTTTCTGACGACAGCATAAAAGCTTAAACCTGCGGCATGTTTTCATGCCCTGAATATATAATTGCAGGAGGAACACCCCATGAAACGCAAGGGTAACGATCGGATCGGCAAACGGATCCTGGCCCTGACGATGGCATTCGCCATGCTTCTGTCCCTGGACGGTTTTACAGGCTTGACAAGCATCACCGGACCAAATCCGCCCGTATACGCTGCGGAGATAGACTCGGCTGGTTCAGACCCGGCAAAGTCGGGAGAAACAACACCCGCTCCGGCATCGACGACTTCCGAAGTGTCAGAAAACCAGGAAGAGACGCCGCCCCTAGCAGCCTCACAGCCCTCCGATTCTCCTGAATCATCCGAAACGCCGGAAGGCTCCGGTTCCCTCGAGTCATCGGAGACGCCGGAAGGCTCCGATACAGTCGAGTCCTCTTCCCCTGCGGAATCCTCCGAGACGGGATCTTCCGAGACTCCTTCTACAGAATACACAGACGCCACGCAGCCTGCTACGGAAACCGAGACTGCTTTTCTTACTGCGCCCACAGTGTCCGAAACGGAAACCGTTGAAACTTCATCCGAACCGGAAGAACCGACCAAAGAAACGGAGACAATGACGGAAACTCCGTCCGCAACGGAAGTCGAAACGGAAACGACGGTCGAAACGGAGACGGAAACGGAAACCGAGACGGAGACGGAAACGGAAACTGAGACGGAAACCGAGACGTTGCTTGAAAAACCCTATAGGCTCATGCTCGCTAATGGGGACAATGGGCCGAAGCTGTTATTGGCCGTTAAATTGCAAAACGGTCAGTATACCTTAGAAGTAACTTATTCAGGCACTTATGACCTTGTTGGAACTGATAGGGGTACAGGCATTGTCCTTGAAAGATATTCTGATGACTCAAATTCCAGCAACTTTCAGCAAATGACATGGGATAATAAAGCTGATATTTCCAATTACCAAATTAGTAGCACCAGTTTTAGAATTCTGAGGGATAAAGATAAAAAAACACCAGAACCACTAAGTTCCAATCAAACGCTTTCTATTCCCTTTTCATTAGCAAAGATTGCGGATTTATCATCATATTCTTTCAGGTTTCACATATCTATAGATGATGAAAGTGGTATCACATATAATGAACAACCTATACCTACCCTAAGCGGAACAGAAGTCAAATTTGAATATAGTAACGGCACAATCACTCCTGCAAGTTATACCGTTGATCTTATGTCGGGAACCGTTTCTTCCAACGGGGATTCTACCGGTGAAACCAATCCTGACACGCCCACCGGCGCATATACCCTGATCTATCATCTCAACGCGCCGGACAGCAGCGGTGAAACAACAACCGAAGGCGTAGATATTTACACCGTTTCACAGGATTCTCCTGATTTTATATTGAAAAGCGTGGGAAAAACCCATAAAACAGATTCTAATGAGACAATTTTTCCAACTAACGATAAAGCAGACAGTCTGAAACAAGGGCAATATAAAGACGATCATAATGTAACTTATTTCTTTGCCGGATGGGACCCATCCCCAAGTTCTTTTAGTTCTTATGATAAAATTAAATATCCCATTTCCGACATCGGGAATAATAAAGACAATTACCGCGGGTTTCAGCCCGATACCCAGATTAAATTGTCGGCTGGAACGACCGATCTCTACGCCGTTTGGATGCCTGAATCCAAAGCCGGTCTGTTTGGTTATGTGATGTCAGTCAATGGGGCATCATTTAATCCCAGCGATCAACTATTGGGCGACAATGGTACAACCGAGCAAAAGCAGGCACAGAAATATATAGTGTATGATGGTGGCCATGGCAAAGGGGAAAGCGATCTGTTTACCATTTCTTCCGATACGCCTAAGTATGAACCTTATCAATTTATTGCCTGGTTTAATAAAAGCCCCAGCATTGATCAAGACTATATTGTCAGGCCCTCCGGGCAGGTCCAGTACAACGGCGAACATAGCATTTACAGCCTTGACGCTGTATGGGGTAGCCTTACCCAAGGACATGACGAATCGCATAAATTTGACAGTCAGCCCCATGCGATCACGTTTGAACCTGAAACTGCAGGGAGCTATGTTTCTCACCCACAAGTAGAATTCTATGCCGGCAGCTATACTTCTAATCAGACGCAGCAGCAAGCTTTTGATAGTATATTTAATTCGTCAACTGTATCTTATGAGTACACCGTCACCAAAGATGAAGACCCTAACCCTGTCAAAACATTAGTTACACAAAATGTAAACGACGTTCCTTCTTTCACAGATGTCGGTGTCTATCATTATGAGCTTAATGCATATCTAAATGTCCCTGCACAGTACACCAGGAACGCTGAGGCCACCAGCAGAATTCCTATTGGTAACACTAAGGCTACCCTGACCATCACTGACGAGGCAGTCTTGGTTTACCATACCAATCTGCCCAACAATGATGATAAAGAATTCAGAGATAACAATCCAACAAAATCTGGCTCCGAATACACCTATAACGTACAACAGCTTGAAAATGTTTTTGAAGAAAAAGATTTTAATAATAACAGTATAAATCGGAGAAGCGGCCATATTACAATTGGCAATACTACCTATTACTTTGCCGGTTGGTCCAAAGAAAAAACAATTCAAGGGAATTATCGTGAAATCGGGTATCCCGTTTCCGTATTTAAATTAGGCGACGACAACACCGTCCGCCTTCTTAAAGATGGATTGACGCTTTCCACCACGAATCAAGTGGAGAACCTCTATGCGGTCTGGCTGACATCTCCCGCTATGTTTGGCTATACCATGACGATCAGCACCGGAGATTTTAAAAACTCCACCACAACAGGAGGGAAAACGCTAGGGGATAATGGACTTACCGAAAATGGTGCAAAAAAATATGTTGTCCTCGATGACAGATATAATTTTAATGATGATAAAGATAAGCATCCGATCACTGTCACACCGGAGATCCCCACAGACACCTCAACCGGATATACCTTCCTGGCCTGGTACAATAAAAATTATACAAAAGGTGATAAGAACACCGGCGGCAACGATAACAATCTGAATAATCCCTTCACCTTCCCCGGCGGGCAGGTTTATTTTGGCAACACCAATACTGTCTTCTCTCTGGATGCAGTATGGGGCAAGCTGGAGGCTCAAAATGACCGGGTCCCTTACGATGGGGAAAAACACGGCCTGCCTGATGCTGATCTTTTGTTTAAAGGTGGAAAGGATCAGGCTGATCTGGAAAAGGCCCTAAACGCTGGTGTGACCGCTACTTATTCCGTAACGGTGAAAAAGGGCGACGAACAGATTGGTTCTCCCATAACAGGCACTTTGGATTCCTTTAACACCCTCCCGCTTCCGGCGCAATGTACGGACGTGGGAACCTATACATATGACATCAGCGTGACCTTTACAGATGCTAACCTGCTCAGCGGAGAATCTCCCAAACCTGATACCGTCACGCTCACCACCACCGCGACCCTGATCATCGATCCCGTGCTGGAGTTAAGCGTTGCAAAGGAATTAGTGGGACGGGACTGGAAAACTGATGACGCATTCACCTTCCAACTGACATCTCCTAACGGCAACGCCAGCCTTTCCGAGCCAAAAACTGTGGAAATCACAAGGGAAGATCAGACGGAAAGCTTTGGCTATATCGCGTATCAAGGCAACGCAGCAAACGACGGCTCTTATACACTTCGTGTCTCAGAAACGCCGGGCAGCGAAACGGGAATGACCTACGCCGACCCTCAGACCATAACCGTGGCCGTCAAAGGTAATGCCAGCGGTCCCTATACCCTCTCCGGAGATGGCATAAAAAAGGATTCCGCAAATCCCAATATATATAAAAAGACTGTAACGTTTACCAACACTTCCGTTCCCGGCAATCTGACCGTCACAAAGACCGTTGACGGCAAGGACGCCGACCAGAAAAAAGAGTTTTCCTTTACCGTAACATTAGACGATACAAGTATCAATAAAACATACGGCGGCATGACATTTGCAAACGGCGTTGCCAGTTTCAAACTGGCCCATGGCCAGAGTGCCACTGCCACCGGCCTGCCCGCCGGAATTAAATATACCGTTGCGGAAACAACGGAAGACCCCAACTATACCGTTTCCTCTGAAAACGAGGAAGGCACGATCCAAAGCGGGGAAACCGTCACCGCTTCTTTCACCAATACTCTCAAGACCGGCAACCTGACCGTCACCAAAGAAGTTTCGGAAGGCGGCGATCCGAACAAAGCTTTCCGGTTCACGGTAACCTTGGACAAAACGCTCAGCGGCGCCTACGGAAATATGACATTTACCAATGGTACGGCCAGCTTCACTCTGGCCAATGGCCAGAGTGTTACTGCCGAAGGCCTGCCTGTGGGCACATCCTATACGGTAAAGGAGGATGCTTACACAAGCTACACTTCCAGTCTCCCCGCCGAAGGTCAGACTGGCACGATCCAGGCAGGAGAGACGGCCCAGGTTAACGTCACCAATACCTGGCATACCGGCAACCTGATCGTTACCAAAAAAGTTTCGCCAGGCGGTAATATTTACAAGGAATTTACCATCTATGTGAATCTGGACGATAAAAACATCACCGGTACATATGGCGGGATGGAGTTTTCGAACGGTCTGGCTATCCTGGGGTTGGCGGACGGCGAAAGCGCAACGGCCAAGGATCTGCCCGCCGGGCTGCGCTACACCGTCTCCGAAGAACCGGCAACCGGATATCAGGTTACCTACAGCAATAATGCGACCGGTACGATCCCGGCAGACGGATCGGCGGCTCAGGTCACCGTCACCAACACCTACAAAGGAGGGACCCTGAAAGTCACCAAAACCGTGGTGGACGCTCCCCCTTCGGATGAAGGCAAGGAATTTACCTTTAAGGTAAAGCTAAATGACGAAACTGTCCACGGCCCCAGAGGAAGCGTGAGCTTTGAAAGGGGAGTAGCAACCTTTACCTTAAAAAACGGCGCGTCCATTGAAATCCCCGGACTGCCCGCCGGCGCAACCTACACGGTCACGGAGGAAGATGCCGGTTCGAGCGGCTATGTCACCAGTTCCTCCGGCAGCACCGGCAGTATCCCTCTCAATGACACTGTGGTGGCGGCCTTTACCAACACCTACCGGCCCGGCAATCTTGAGATCCATAAGGAAGTCGCGGGTAAGGGCGCGGATCCCCAAAAGGAGTTTACTTTTACCGTAACGCTGGACGGTCATCCCGAATGCAACGACCAGCACGGGCAATTGAAGTTTGAAAACGGAGAAGCCACTTTTACCCTGAAACACGGGGAAAGTATAACCGCCACCGAGTTACCGGCAGGGGGCTATACGGTCACGGAAACGTCCGATGACGACTACGTCACTACAGTCAACGGCAGCCAGGCCAACTCCTTTACCTGCTCCCTCTCCGACGGATCCCATTCCGCTACGGTGAACTTTGTCAACCGTTACAAAACCGGCGATCTGAGTATCTCCAAAACCGTTTCAGGAACAGGCTTTGATCCCACGCGGGATTTCCAATTTACCGTGACTCTGGGCGATAAAACGATTAACGGAACCTACGGGGATCTGGACTTTACAAATGGCACAGCTACATTTACGTTACATCACGGGGAAACCAAAACAGCCCAGGAATTGCCTAACAATACGACCTATACGGTTACGGAAACCGACGCCAACCAGCACGGATACCAGATCAAGGAAGCCTCAAAAACCGGCACGATCCGGTATGGCGCTACTGCGACTGTATCCTTTGTCAACGAGTACCACACCGGCGGTCTGACCGTCGAAAAAGTGCTTACCCCCGGGGGGAATACGACCAGGGATTTCAACTTTACCGTAACGCTGACCAACGAACCGCTGACAGGCACCTATGGCGACATGAAGTTTGAGAATGGCGTGGCGAAGTTTACCCGACGGGGCGGCCAGAGCTTCACCGCTACCGGTCTGCCTGCCGGGACAGGATATACCGTTACAGAAACAGGCTCTGGGGAATACCAGGTCAGCTATAACAACCAGACCGGCACGATCCCGGATGGGGGTACTGTGACAGCCACTGTCACCAACCACTATCCCGCGGGATCCCTGACCGTCAGCAAGACCGTAGTCGGAGCAGGAGGCGATCTCGATAAGGAATTTCATTTCACCGTAACCCTGAGCGGCACGGGGGCAGACATTCACGGCCCCAGAGGTAGCGTTTCCTTTGACAACGGCACGACTTCGTTTGCTCTTAAAAGCGGAGAAAGCAAAACGATCCCGGGCCTGCCCGCTCACGCGCACTATACCGTCACGGAAGCCGAAGCCAATCAAGGCTGCTACACGACCACCAGCGTCGGAGAAAGCGGCTCGATCCCGGACGGTGGCGTCGCGAGTGCCGACTTTACCAATACCTATACCACAGGAAATCTTTCCGTCAAAAAGGCCATTACCGGAGACAGCGCAAGCAGGACCAGACAGTTTTCCTTCAAAGTAACGCTGGACAGCCCTATCAGCGGCGACTTCGGACAAATGCATTTTACGGACGGCGTCGCTTCCTTCACGCTATCCGACGGACAAACGATCAGCGCTTCAGGACTTCCCGCTAGGACAAAATATACTGTTACGGAAACGGATGGAAACCAGGATCATTATGTGACTGCCGCCTTGGAGAAAACCGGTACGATCCCTGCCAACAGTACTGCAGAAGTATCCTTTACCAACCGCTATCAGAGCGGCGGCCTGATCGTCCGCAAATCGGTCAGCGGCAGCGGGGCGAATAGATCCAGAGATTTTACCTTCACCGTGACTTTGGATAACGGCGATCCTACCCATCCGATCAACGGCCTTTTCGGCAATATGAACTTCATCGACGGCACAGCTACCTTTACACTGCATGACGGACAAAACGCAGCCGCCACAGGGCTTCCTGCCGGGACAAAATATACCGTTTCGGAAAAGCCTGTTTCCGGCTATACGACTGTCTTTTCAGACAGCGCATCCGGCACAATCCCGGATCAGAATACCGCCGTCGTAAATGTCACAAATACCTACCATGCAGGCGGCCTGTCCGTCACAAAAATACTTACCGAGGGCGGCAATACGCAGCGGCGCTTCGATATCCATGTAGAGTTGTCCGATAAGAGCATCAACGGCGACTACGGCGAGATGCATTTTGCAAACGGCGCAGCCTCTTTCCAGCTTCTTGGCGTAGACGATGATGAAGAAGGCGCCAACAGTAAAACTGCTACCGGCCTGCCTGCTGGCATAACCTACGAGGTCACGGAGACGGAAGTAAACGGATATACCGCCAGTTACACGGACTGCACCGGTACGATCCGGGATGGAGAGACGGTGTCCGCCACGATCACCAATACCTATGACGCGGGAGAACTTACGGTCAGCAAAACCGTGGCAGATGCTCCTTCTTCAGATACCGATCGGGCGTTTCATTTTACCGTCACCTTAAACGATACCACTGTCTACGGGCCAAGAGGCGATGCTTCTTTCACCGGCGGCAAGACTTCCTTTTCCCTGAAAAACGGGGAAAGCATTACGATTCCCGGTCTTCCTGCCGGAGCCACCTATACCGTCGCGGAAGAAGAAGCCGGCGAAGGCGGCTACATCACTACCAGCACCGACGCTTCCGGCACGATCCCTCATAACGGCACCGCAGAAGCGACCTTTACCAATACCTACCGCCCCGGCAGCCTCACCGTCACAAAAACCGTGGTGGGCGAGCCCGCAGACCAGCAAGATCGGGCCTTTACGTTTACCGTGACCTATAAAGATGAAGCCGGGAAAGCGATCACCGGAAAATACGGCGACATGGACTTTACAAACGGCGAAGCCACCTTTACCTTACAGAACGGCGAGAGCGCCACGGCCGAAAAGCTTCCTACCGGAAACTATGAAGTCAAAGAAACATCCGACAATAAATATGTCACCACCTCCACCGGCGCTTCCGGCACGATTACCACAGCAGGCGCCTCCGCTACCGCAGCCTTTACCAATACCTATAAGACCGGAGAACTGACCGTCAAAAAAACCGTTACCGGCGAAGGCGGCAGCAAAACCAGACTGTTTTCGTTCACAGTAACGCTGGAAGGCGCAGCCGGAGAAGCGATCAACGGTTCCTATGGCGGAATGACTTTTGAAAACGGCGTCGCAAGATTCACTTTAAAACACGGGGAAAGCAAAAGGGCGAACGGGCTGCCCGACGGGATCTCCTATCTCGTAACCGAAGATGAGGCTGATCAGAACAGCTATGTTACAACGGCCACAGGCGACAGTGGGGTAATCACCTATGGCGTCCCGGCTGAGGCGAGTTTCACCAACGACTTCCGCCGCGGCGATCTGACCGTCACAAAAATACTCGCCGCGGGCGGCAACACCCAGTGGGATTTCTCCTTCAACGTGGATCTGCAGGACGCAGCTATCAACGGGATCTACGGCGAAATGGAATTTACCGAGGGCCAGGCTTTCTTCACCTTAAAAGGAGGGGAAAGCAAAACGGCCAAAGGGCTCCCTGCAGGGACGTCTTACCTTGTTACGGAAATGCGGGCGGACGGCTATACCGCAAAACAGGAGAACTGTGAAGGCACGATCCCGGATGGCGGCGTAGCAGAGGCAGTCATTACCAACACATATCCCGCCGGCACCCTGACCGTGACCAAAAACGTCGAGGGCGCAGGCGCAGATCCCGAAAAACAGTTCCACTTTACGGTGCGCTTAAGCGACTCCGGCGTCAACGGGCCTCGGGGTACCGATACGGATGGCACGCTGCTGTCCTTCACGGACGGCGTAGCCCATTTTACCCTAAAGAGCGGCAAAACGGCAACGCTCCAGGGCCTCCCGGCCGGTGCGTCCTATACCGTTACAGAAGAGGAAGCTGATCAGGGCAGCTACGTCACGACAGCGCAAAACACTTCCGGCGTTATAGAAGAAGACCAAACCAAAGAGGCCGTTTTCACCAACACCTTTACCACCGGAGATCTGGTCGTGTCAAAGACCGTTACGGGAAATGGGGCCGATAAGACCCTTCCCTTTGACTTTACCGTGACTGTGGACAATATCAATTCCTCCAGTCCGATCAACGGCACCTATGGCGGCATGACCTTTACAAACGGCACCGCTTCCTTTTCTTTAAGCGACGGCGAGCAAAAACTGGCGAAAGGACTGCCCGCCGGGACGAAATATACCGTAACCGAAACGAATGCGGCAGAAAAAAATTACGCGTCCAACAGCGTCAATTCCAGCGGCACGATCCCGTTTAACGACACGGCCAGGGCGACCTTTACCAACCGCTACCGGACAGGAAATCTGACCGTTCATAAGACCGTTGTCGGAAACGATCCCAATTCACTCAGAAGCTTCCGCTTCACTGTGACTTTGGATAACGGAACCGCCGATAAGATCAGCGGCACTTACGGACAAATGACCTTTGAAAAAGGCAAGGCGGAGTTTGAGCTGCAACACGGGCAAAGCATAACAGCCGCCAATCTGCCTGCGGGGACGACCTATCAAGTAATTGAAGAAAGTGCTTCCGGCTATACGTCTGAGGCTACCGGCGACAGCGGACAGATCGGGGATCAAAGAACCGCTACCGCAGAATTTACCAATACTTACCATGCGGGCAGCCTGTCCGTTACGAAAATCCTCACCGCAGGCGGCAATACGCAGCGGCTGTTTGACATTCATGTGGAACTGAGCGATAAGCATATCAACGGTACCTATGGCGATATGCGCTTTGTAAACGGCGTGGCCTCCTTCCAGCTTCTTGGCGTAGACGACAACGGAGAAGGCGCCAACATCAAGACCGCCACCGGCCTGCCTGCGGGCATAACCTACGAGGTCGCGGAAACGCAGCCCGACGGCTATCGCGTCAGCTACACAGGCTGTACCGGCATGATCCAGGAGGGAACCACAGCAAACGCTACGATCACCAATACCTATGACGGCGGCTCCCTCAAGATCAGCAAGGCCGTCCGCGGCGACGGCGCCGATCCGGAGAAGCCCTTCCGCTTTACTGTGACCCTTTCCGATACCAGCATCCAGGGGCCTAGAGGCACGGATGCGGACGGAAATCTCCTGCGATTTACCAACGGAAGTGCCAGCCTGACCTTAAAAGACGGTCAGCATGTGGAGATTCCGGGGCTTCCTGCGGGGGCAACCTATACCGTCACGGAAGAAGAGGCCGGCGAAGGCGGCTACATCACTACCAGCACCGGCGCTTCCGGCACGATTCCTCATGGCGGCACCGCAGAAGCGGCCTTTACCAATACCTACCGCCCCGGCAGCCTCACCGTCACAAAAACCGTGGTGGGCGCGCCCGCAGACCAGCAAGGTCGGATCTTTACGTTTACCGTGACCTATCAAGATACGACAGGGAAAACGATCACCGGGAAATACGGCGAAATGGACTTTACAGACAGCAAAGCCACCTTTACCTTAAAGGACGGCGAAAGCATCACAGCCGATGATCTTCCTACCGGAAGTTATAAAGTCGAGGAAAAGGCTGACGGCGAATATGCGACTACCTCCACCGGCTCTTCCGGTACGATCACTAAAGCAGTCACCTCCGCTACCGCCGCCTTTACCAATACCTATAAGACCGGAGAACTGACCGTCAAAAAAACCGTTACCGGCGAAGGCGGCAGCATAACCAAACGTTTTCCTTTTACCGTTACCCTGGAGGGCGACGCCGGGAAGGCGATCAACGGCGACTTCGGACAGATGCATTTTAAAGACGGCGTCGCAACGTTTGCTTTAAGACACGGGGAAAGCCAAAAAGCGACCGGTCTGCCCGACGGGATTTCCTATACCGTAACCGAAGATGAGGCGGATCAGAACGGCTATGTTACTACGACCACAGGCGACAGTGGGAAGATCACCTATGGCGCTCCCGCTGCGGCAAACTTTATCAACGACTTCCGCCGCGGCAATCTAACCGTCACAAAGATCCTTTCCGAGGGCGGCAATATCTGGCGGGACTTCCGATTCAATGTGGATCTGCAGGACGAGAACATCAACGGAAGCTATGGCGATCTGGATTTTACCGCGGGTCAGGCCTTCTTCACCTTAAAGGGCGGAGAAAGCAAAACAGCCCAGGGACTCCCGGCGGGGACCTCCTATTCTGTCACCGAAATGTGGGCGGACGGCTATACCGCGGAGCCGAATCACTGTAAAGGCACGATCCCCGACGGCGGCACGGCCGAAGCGTCCATCACCAACTTTTACCGCGCAGGATCCCTGACCGTGACCAAAAAAATTGAAGGCGAAGGCGCAGATCCCGAAAAGCAGTTCCACTTTACAGTGCATTTAAGCGACTCCGGGGTCAACGGCCCAAGAGGGAAGGACGCAGAAGGCCAACAGATCCAGTTTGAAAACGGCGATGCGGATTTCACCTTAAAGGGCGGCGATTCTATAACTATCCCAGGACTCCCTGCCGAAGCGGATTATAACGTTACGGAAAGTGAGGAAAACGCGGAAGGCTATGTCACCACCACTACAGGACGCGAAGGTACGATCCCGCTTCAGGATACTGTAGAAGCGGTCTTTACCAACACCTACCGCCCCGGCAGCCTGACTGTTTCAAAAACCGTGGTGGGCGCGCCCGAAACCGAGAAAGATCAGGCCTTTGAGTTTACCGTAACCTATCAAGATACAGCAGGAAAAGCGATCACCGGAAAATACGGCGACATGGACTTTAAAGACGGCACGGCTACCTTTACCTTGAAAAACGGGGAAAGCCGGATCGCGGATACGCTGCCTCTCGGAAAATATGAAGTGACAGAAACGCCTGCAAAGGGGTATGCTGTTACCAGCACCAACGCTTCCGGCTCCATTACAAAAGAGCATCCCTCTGCCGCCGCAGACTTTACCAACACCTTTGAAACCGGCGCCCTGCATATTTCCATGACAGTCGAGGGACGAGGAGCGGAAAAAGACAGGGAATTCCATTTCACAGTAACCTTAAGCGATACCGGCATTAACGGGCCTATGGGACAATTTGCTTCCGGAGAAAGTCAATTAAGGGCGGCAAGGGCAGAGAACGGTTCCGATGCCCAGCTCAACTTTACAAACGGCGTCGCCAAATTTACCTTAAAACACGGGCAAAGCGTCCTCATCCCAGGACTGCCGGCAGGCACAGATTATACCGTAACGGAAAACGATGCGGACCAGTACGGCTACCGCACAAGAAGCGAAGGCGAGACAGGGAGCATCCTTGCAAACGATACCGTATATGCGGTCTTTGTCAATATCAAAGATATCGAGGAGGAAGAATCCGGTACACAACCCGGCACCGAGACGGAACCTTCCAGCGAAGATCCCGGCCCTGGCACAGAATCCGAACCTTCCGGCAGCGACCCCGGCACACAGTCCGGTCCTTCCGGGGACAACTCCGGCTCCGGCTCCAATCCTCCTTCAAGCGGCGATTCCGGATCCGGTTCCTCAACCGAACCGTCGACAGAGCCTCCGGCAGCCAGTGAAGCGCCTGCTTCAAGCGGCACGAAAACGCTGCAGCCATTGCCGGATCTTACCCTGGCGCTGACCCCGCCGATAAACGACGCGGGCGAGGCCAACGATGCCGACACGGAAGGCGCCAACGTACCTACCGGCGACGAAGCCGATCCATTCCTTTGGATGGCGCTTCTTGGCCTGTCCCTGCTGGGGCTGGCGGCGCCGTGGGCCATGCGCAGGAAACGGCGTGGATGAACCAGTAACAAGCCATGAATGAATCTGTAACAACATGACCCGATTCCGGAACCATTAAAAAACCCGGTCTGGAGAAAGGCCCTAAAACAGCCCTTCCCTCAGACCGGGATTTTTATTTTATAGGAAGCCCTGCCCTCCTGTCCTGGCGCCGCCAACAGGCAAATCTGCCGCGTCACTCGTGCCGCAATGCGTCGATAGGACTCATCCGGGCCGCTTTCCGGGCAGGATAGATCCCAAAGAAAATTCCCACCGCCGAGGAAAACAGGGAGGCTCCCAGGACGGTAGAAAGCTGTACCCTGGCGGAAAAGCCGATCAGGGAACAGACCCCCCAGGCGCCCAGGACACCCAGCGTAATGCCGATCACGCCGCCCAGCAGGGTGATGATAGCGGACTCCGACAAAAACTGGATCAGGATGGAGGAAGTCCTGGCCCCCAGGGATTTGCGGATGCCGATCTCCCGGGTGCGTTCCGTCACGGACACCAGCATGATGTTCATGACCCCGATGCCGCCCACCAGAAGGGAAATGGCCGCCACCAGCACCACAAAGGCCGTAACATAATTCAGTACGGAATTAACCTGATCCAGCGCGTCGCTGAAGCTCTCCACCATAATAACGCCCTGGCCCTGCACCTTATGCCGCCGCTCCATGAGCCGTACCGCGTCCCGGGCGATCTGGGACGCATACTCGTTCCCCTCGCCCATGATGTAGAAGCTTTCGCTTTCCGTAAAATAAAAGCCGAAATTTTCAATGGAATGCAGGGGGATTTCCATAGTCATGGTATTGCCGTTCATCGCGTTGACCAGGCTGGCCGCGCTGTCCTCACGCACGCCCACGATAGTAAATTCCTGCGTGATCCCGTAGATATCCGCTTCCACGCTCATCCCTACCACATCCGTATTGCCGAACATCTGCCGCGCCGCGTTTTCCGGGATCACGCAGACCATACGGGAGGCTTCGTACTCGTTCTGGGAGAAATACCTGCCTCTGATGATCGGCTCGCTGGAATAGTATTCCATGGCCGGAGTGCCGCAGGAGATATACATATTCGCGTTCCCCTTCCGGGTGCTGACGGTGGCATAGATCGTATACACGTCCGTAACGCCCTTCACATGATCCACTTCCTCCTGAACGGCCTGGAAATCTTCCTCCGTAAAATAGACGGGTTCCATACCGCTCTGGTTATTGGCGTAGATCACCACCTGGCCTCCCGCCATCTGGTTTAATTCGCCGTTTATCTCCGACTTGATCCCGTTGCCCACGGAAATGATCAGGATCACGGAAGAAATCCCGATGATGATCCCCAGCATGGTCAAAAGGGATCTGCCCTTATTGCTCCTGATATTCATCAGGGCGATCTTGATATATTCCCACAACTGTCCCATATCCTGCCCCTGTTCTCATTCGCGCACGACGGGCATGACCTGCATCCCCTCTTCCAAATCCTGTCCCGTGGATATGACAATTGTGTCGCCATCTGCAATCCCCTCCAGGATTTCTACGTCAGTATCATCTGATATGCCTGTCACAATTCTTTTCTTCGCTATGACGCCCTCTTTTACCACATAACAGAAATCTCCCTCTGTGTCAGTGTTGATCGCCTCATAAGGAGCCAGCACCGCTCCCTGCGCCTGTGCCGTCAGGATCCGCGCTTTTCCGTCCACGCCCAAATACAGGTTTTCATCGGGATCCTTCAGGGAAATGTCCGCGTACACGACGAGCGTATTTTGCTGGTTGTTCTGCGCCATGCGGTTGATCTTTTCCACAACGCCCTGATAAACGTTCCCGGCGATCGTGACCTCCGCCTGCTGTCCTTCTTTCACCTTTTCCAGTTCGTAGCGGTTCAGTTCCACCGTCACCTTTACTTCCCGGTCGCTCTCTATCGTAACGAGCGCCGCGCCCTGGGCTGCGGTAGCGCCCTCTACCACCTGAACCTGCGTGACGATGCCGGAGATCCCGGCGCTGACCCCCGCTGCAGCCAGATCCAGCTTTTGCTTTGCTTCCTGCTGGCCAAGCTTTGCGCTCTCCACAGCGATTTGGCGCTCCTTCTGGGCATAGCCGTTTAAGATCCCGCTCTCCGAGGAATTTTGCGTGGATTCCCGCCGCTGGATCTCCTCCTGCATATCCGACAGCTTCTGCTGTTCAAAATCGATCAGCCGCTGCTGCTGTTTGATATTTTCCTCCTGTTCAATCATGTTCAGGTCGTTCTGCACGTCTGTCCTCTGATCTGTGACGTTATCGATGATCTCATAGATGCTTTCTTCTTCGCTGCTGCCGGGCGCCACCTGCGCCAGCCTGCGGTTCTGGTAGTTTAATTCCTCCTGCAGCTTTTTGTCCCAATCCAGCAGATCCTTCCTCCTGGCGGTGACATTGTCCTCCAGTTGATACGTCAGGCCCTGCACATACTGTCGCTGGTTTTCCTCCATCGTCTTTAACTCTTCCAGGCCAATGGTGGCGTCCGCGTACTTGCTTTGATTTTTATTGCTCTCCTGCAGCGCGTTCTGATAGCTGCTGGACGCCGAAGACACCTCCAGATCCGCCTTTTTGCTGTTTTCCTCCAGATCCGCCGTGTCAAAAACGATCAGCTTTTGTCCGGCCTGCACCTCATCGCCTTCCGCCACAAGCACCTGGCTGACCTTCGCTCCCACAGGCGCAAAACAAGTCTCGCTTTTGTCGCTGACCACTTTCCCGCTGACCGAAACCGTCTCGTCCAGATCCCCCGTCCGGGCCCGGATACATTCCACAGGCACGACAACAGGGCCCGACGCCGCATGGGAATAGACGATGCCGGACACCAGGGCCACAGCCAGCGTCCCGATCAAAAGATACCTCTTCTTAAATCGCTTCCCCGTCTTCTTCTCTTTTCTTTCTTTCTCTTTTCTTTCTTTCTCTTTTCTTTCTTTCTTTTCCCTCTTTTTAAGCATGATGGCTTTCCTCCTGTGTCAGATCTTCCGTGATCCTCCCGTCCCCGATGCGGATCACCCGCTTCGCCTGGGCCGCGATCTCATTGTCGTGGGTGATCAGGATCACCGTCCGTCCCTCTTCGTGCAGCCGTTTTAAAATTGCCATGATCTCCCGGCTGGAGCCGGAATCCAGATTCCCAGTCGGCTCGTCGGCCAGCAGGATCGGAGGGGCCTGGGCGATGGCCCTGGCAATGGCCACCCTCTGCTGCTGCCCGCCGGACATCTCCGAGGGCAGATGGCGCATCCGGTTCTCCAGGCCGACCTTGCACAGCGCGCTCCTGGCCAGCTCCCGGCGTTCCCGCTTGCCCACGCCCCGATAGATCAGCGGCAGCTCTACATTTTCGGCGGCCGACAGGCTGGGGATCAGATTAAAGCCCTGGAAAATAAATCCGATCTCCCTGTTGCGCACGTCCGACAGTTCATTATCGCTCATCCCGGACACATCCCTGCCGTGGAGGCGGTAACTGCCCGAAGTCGGTACGTCCAGGCAGCCCAGAATGTTCATCAGCGTGGATTTGCCGGAGCCGGAATGGCCGATGATCGCCACGAACTCATTTTCCCCGATGGAGACTGTGACGTGATCCAGCGCCCGCACCTCGTTCTCCCCCGGATTATAGATCTTGCATACGTCCTGTACTTCTACCAGCATTTCCATTTTCTTCTCCATTTGTACTATTGTTATAATACACTAATACTTTTAAAAAGGTTTGTCAAGCGCCAATCGACAGATTTATTCTGTTCCGAACAGCGGGCATTTTATTCTCCGCCCGTTTCCGTTCTATTTTGAAGAAAAACATTTATGATTTGCCGCAGGCATTTCGGAAGATTCTCTTAAGGCTTTCTTAAACAAAAATACCCCCCGGCCTGTCGTTACGGGGCCGGAGGGCAAAAGAAAACCGCCGTTATTTTGTGTTTTTCAGGATCGGGCTGAGCTTTTTATAGACCAGCATCGTCACCAGGGAAACCAGGGTCCCCTTTAACAGATTTAGGGGCACCACGCACAGAAGTACCAGCCCTGCGACGCTGTCAATGGAGGGATGGATCGCCGCGCCCATGGCGATGATCGCGTCCAGGGGCAGCCCGAACATCTGGGAAAACTTGGGCAGCAGATACACCGCATTAAATACCGCTCCTACCACCGCCATCAGAAGCGTTCCCGTCACGATCCCCAGGATCGCCTGCCGACGGGTCTTTCTGACCAGATAAATGACGGAAGCCGGAAGCACCAGCATACAACTGGTGACGAAGTTGGCCAGCTCGCCCACAAAAGCCGTGGAGGAAGGCTTAAACACCAGCTTGACCAGGATCTTTAAAAATTCGATCATCACCCCGGCCACCGGCCCATAGGCGAAAGCCCCGATCAGCGCCGGCAGCTCCGAAAAGTCGATGTCATAAAAGGACGGCGCAAAGGGCACGGGGAACGACAGGGACATCAGCACGCCCGACATGGCGGAAAAAAGACCGATCACGACGATCTTTCGGGTAGTCAGCACCCTTTCGGTATCGCCGTTTTTCTTTTTTACCGCTTTCTCGATCCCGTAGGCGATCAAAAAGGCCAGAAGCACCAGCCCAAGAAACTGCAGGACAAACACCAGGTTTTCCATGACGCTTTGCAACAGTGTGTTCATTTTTATTCTCCTTTCGCAGCGCAAAGGAAAAGTTCCCGTATGCCGGCCAATGACAAGAAAAGCCCGGAAGACGATCAAATGTCTTCCGGGCCTGTCACCGGCTGCCAGACACAGGCGGATCCTGCTCCTCCGGATTCTTCCGGCTGTGCGTCCGATCCCGGCGCCTGTGTTCTATGGTTGTCTTCTTTCATCCAGACTGTACTGTCGGCTTCGGAATCTCCCAACGGACTTTCCCGTCGTCCGCTGCGATCACCGAATCATGCCTTATCGGCTCGTGGGCTATACCACCGGTTGGGACTTGCACCCGACCCTGAAGAACTTTACCTTATTTTGTTTACCTGCTCATCATACTCCCGTCGTTTCAGTCTGTCAATCCCCTTTTACAGACGCTCGGCCAGGCGGATGTTACAGACCGCGCGGCCAGGCTGGCGTTACAGCCGCATGGTCAGGCTGATCCGTTTCCTGGCCAGATCCACCTCCAACACCTTGACGTCCACGATATCCCCGACGCTGACCGCTTCCAGCGGATGCTTGATAAAACGGTCCGTGATCCGGGAAATATGCACCAGTCCGTCCTGATGTACGCCGATATCCACAAACGCGCCGAAGTCAATGACGTTGCGAACTGTGCCTTTTAAGACCATACCCGGCTTTAAGTCCTTCATCTCCAGGACGTCGCTGCGCAGGATGGGGGCCGGCATGTCCTCTCTGGGATCCCGGGCCGGTTTCTCCAGTTCCTTCAGGATATCGTCCAGCGTGATCTCGCCGATGCCCAGCTCCTGAGCCAACGCCTTTTTATCCTTGATCCGGCGTTCCAGCGTTGTGCGCTCCGGCACCGTGTTCTCCAGCGCCGTGAGGCCTGCACCCTTTTGCGGACGTTCGCCTCCCTGCTTCTGCTGCGGCACAGGCTTCGCGTTTTTTCGTTCCGCCTGTCCCATCTGCCCCATAGCGGCGGCCAGCGCTTTCCCCATGGCGGTATCCGTATTGCGGATCACAAAGCCGTTCTGGCGGCGGCCCTGTTTTGCGCTGCCGTTTCGATCTGTACTGCCGCTTCGGCCTGTACTGCCGTTTCGATCTGTATCGCCGTTTCGGTCTGCGCTGCCGTTTCGGTCTGCGCTGCCTGCGGCCCGTTTTTTCTTCGCCTCCGCCTGCAGCGCGCGCACATCCTCCATGGTCATGCCCAGCTTGTCCAGAAGCCCCATGGCGGCCTCATAGGACTCAGGATGCACGCTGGTGGCATCCAGAGGATTGTCCCCGTCCAGAATACGCATGAACCCGGCGCACTGCTCATAGGCTTTGGGACCTAGCTTGGCCACTTTCAAAAGCTGCCTGCGGTCCGTAAAACGCCCGTTGGCCTCCCGGTATTCCACAATGTTCTTCGCCAGTGTCTTGCTCACGCCGGAAATATAGGAAAGCAGGGAAACGGAAGCGGTGTTTAAGTCCACGCCGACCCGGTTCACGCAGTCCTCCACCACACCGTTTAACGCTTCTCCCAGCTTCTTCTGGTTCATATCGTGCTGATACTGCCCTACCCCGATGGACTTGGGATCGATCTTCACCAGCTCCGCCAGCGGATCCTGGAGGCGGCGGGCGATGGAAGCCGCGCTGCGCTGTCCCACGTCAAAATTGGGGAACTCCTCCGTCGCCAGCTTACTGGCGGAATAGACCGAAGCCCCCGCTTCATTGACGATGACATACTGGATCGGTTTTTTCAGTTCCCGGAGCAGCTCCACGATCACCTGTTCCGATTCCCGGGAAGCGGTGCCGTTTCCCACCGAGATCAGGGTAATGCCGTATTTTTCGATCAAGCGTTTTAACTCCCGCTTCGATTCTTCCACTTTATTCTGGGGCGCGGTAGGATAGATCACTTTGGTATCCAGGACTTTTCCCGTAGGATCCACCACCGCCAGCTTACAGCCCGTGCGAAACGCAGGATCCCAGCCCAGCACCACGCGGCCCGTGATCGGCGGCTGCATCAAAAGCTGTCCCAGGTTTTTGCCGAACACGTCGATCGCGCCTTCCTGGGCTTTCTCCGTCAGTTCGTTGCGGATCTCCCGCTCGATAGCGGGGGCAATGAGCCGATCATAGCTGTCGGCGATCACTTCCTCAAGCACGGGGCCCGTAACGGCGTTCTCCCGAGTGATCACCTGTTTTTTGAGATATTGAAGGATATGCTCTGTCGGCGCTTCCACCTTTACATTCAAAAACTTCTCCGCTTCTCCCCGATTCAGGGCCAGGATCCTGTGCCCTGCGGCTTTTTTTACAGGCTCTTCATAGGCGTAATACATTTCGTAAACGCTGGCTGCCTTTTCGTCTCTGGCCGTGCTGGTCAGTTTTCCTTCGTCAAAGGTAAGGTTTCGGATGAAAATGCGGTGATCTGCTTCGTCGGAAATTCGCTCCGCCAGAATATCCTTCGCGCCCTGCAGGGCCTCGGATACATCTGCGGCCCCATTTTCTCCCCCGATATATTTTTCCGCCTCTTTCTCCAACGGCGTTTCTGTCTCCTGCTGCCAGATCAAATCCGCCAGTCCTTCCAGTCCCTTTTCCTTCGCCACACTGGCCCTGGTCTTTCTCTTGGGACGGTATGGACGGTACAGATCCTCCACCACTACCAGCGTCTCCGCCGCCTGGATCCGGTCTTTTAACTCCGGCGTCAGCTTTCCCTGTTCCTCGATGCTTTTGAGAACCGACTCCTTCTTTTCCTCCAGATTGCGCAGATATTGCAGCCGTTCGTCCAGGTTGCGCAACACCTCATCGTTTAAGGAGCCTGTGGCCTCCTTGCGGTAACGGGAAATAAACGGGATCGTGTTGCCCTCGTCGATGAGCTTTACAGCGGCTTCCACCTGCCAGCGCTCCACCTTCAGTTCTTCTTTCAGCTTGTTTAAAATATCCATTTCTGCCTCTCGCTTCTACCGCCTGCAGGCGGTTCTCCTTTGGCCGCGTTTTGCAAACGCCCTATTTTAGTATAACGGAAACCCCACCGGCATTGCAAGCCCCGTTTGCTCCCTGCTGCCGAGGGAGATTGCGTCCTGCTGCCGAGGAAGGATGCCCCATTTAAAAAGTGGCGGCCGTTCACATTTTTTTCATTTGTATCCGCCCGCAAAAAGTGGTATGCTGTCTTCATAGGAAAGGAGGGACTCTTTATGCAGGACGATCTCTCAACGATGCGCCGTGAGCCCTCTGCGCTGCCGGGAAACGGGTTTGCCATCGCCTCACTGGTATTTGGCATTCTGGCGCTTATCAGCACGATGACGATGACCATAGTGATCCCTGTCTTTTTTGGAAGCCTGGCTATTATTCTGGGCTTTCTTTCCAGAGGGAACCGGACTTCCCTGCATCACTATGCGCTGACTGCCGTCATCACCGGCTGCTGCTCGCTCGTCATCAACGTCGCGCTCTTTGCCGGCTCCTTTTATATGATCTTTTCCAACAAAGAGATGGCGCAGCAGTATTGGAACATGATGAATGAAACCTATGAGCAGATGACCGGCATGACGCTGGAGGAGCTGCTTCAGAATTACGGACTGGGAACGGATACCCCCACTTCCACGACACAGAGGTAATCGACATGAATTGTTTTGCTACCAGGGCGGAACTCAAATCCCGGGCAAGGCAGTCTTTGATGGGCCATTATTTCTCCCTCTCAGGCGCCTTTCTCACGATCGGGCTACTGCAATATCTCGTCTCGGTCCCGCCCTCCCTTATGAACGTCCAGCCGCCTTTCGGCATGCTGCTTTACTACGGCGCCTATTTCGCGCTGGAACTCTTTTACGGGATCTTCCAGGCGGGGCTGGCCTTTTTATTCCTGAGCAACGCCTGCGGCCAGCCTGTCAGCATGAACGGTATTTTTTCCGGCTTCTGGAATAATCCGGGCAGGGCCGCCATGGTGCGGTTTTTCCCCGCCCTGCTCCTGCTGATACCGGACATCGTGCCTACGATCTGCCTCACCCAGTTTGCTGACGGACACGATCAGAAATGGCTGTGGTACGGGCTCCTGATCACTCTGATCCTGCTGCCCTATACTTTCTTTGTGGAGATCCTCTATTCCCAGGCCTTCTATGTCATGCTGGACTATCCGGACATGGAAGCCAGCGAATGCCTGCGCTATTCCAGACGCCTGATGAAAGGCAATATGCTCCGCTTCCTCTGGCTGCGGTTCAGCTTCCTGCCGCTGGTGATCCTCGGTTTTTTAAGCTGCGGCATCGGGCTGTTGTTTGTCTATCCTTACCGGGAGCAGACCTACGCCAACTTCTACCTGGATCTGGTCGCGCAGCAAGAATAATGTCGCCGCCACCTGTAAAACGGGAAAAAATACCCCATGGGCATATGTCCATGGGGATTCTTTTTTCCTTTTCTGGTATTAGGCCCTCTGTTCTTCCGCCTTTTTGGCGCTGATCCATTTCAGATAGGCGTTGATAAAAGGATCCAGATTGCCGTCCAGCACGCCGTCGGCGTTGGAAACCTCCTGATCGGTGCGCAGATCCTTGACCAGCTTATAGGGCTGCAGCACATAGGATCGGATCTGGTTGCCCCAGGCGATGTCCTTTACCTCGCCGCGGATATCGGAAAGCTTCTCCGCGTTGGCCTCCTGCTTGAGCAGATACAGCTTGGCCTTCAGCATCTGCATCGCCTTATCCTTGTTCTGGAACTGGGAGCGTTCGTTCTGGCACTGAACCACCACACCCGTGGGCAGATGGGTGATCCGCACGGCCGAGGAGGTCTTATTAATATGCTGGCCGCCGGCGCCGCTGCTTCGGTAGGTATCGACCCGCAGATCCTCGGGATTGATCTCGATGTCCAGATCTTCCTCGATGTCCGGCATCACATCCAGGGAAACGAAAGAGGTCTGCCGTTTCCCCTGGGCGTTGAAAGGCGAGATCCGCACCAGCCGGTGTACGCCCTTTTCGGATTTCAGATAGCCGTAGGCGTTTTCGCCGTTGACCTGGAAGGTCACGGACTTGATGCCCGCTTCGTCGCCGTCCAGATAGTCCAGCACCTCCACGGAAAAGCCTTTTTTCTCCGCCCAGCGGGTATACATGCGGTAGAGCATGCTACACCAGTCGCAGCTCTCCGTGCCGCCCGCGCCGGCGTTGAGCTTTAAGATCGCGTTGCTCTTGTCGTATTCACCGGACAAAAGCGTGGAGATGCGCAGTTCGTCCAGCTCCGCCACGAATTCATCCAGTTCCCCCCTGATCTCCCCTTCCATCTCGGGGTCGTCTTCCTCGTAGCCCATTTCGATCAGCGTTTCGATGTCGGAATACTGGGTCTTTAACTTCTCGCACAGATCCCTGGTATCCTTTAAGTTTTTCAATTCCTTCATCTTGCGGTTGGAGGAATCCGGATCGTCCCAGAAGCCCGGTGCTTCCAGTTCCATTTCCAGTTCCTCGATCCGCTTGCTCTTTCCGTCCAGATCCAGAGAATCGATCACCTCCTGCAGCGTCGTCTCATAACTCTGCAGTTCGAACTTCATCTGGTCGAGTTCCACCATTGCCATATCCAAAAACTCCTTCTTATTTGTTCCGGCCGCAACAGTTCTTATATTTCTTGCCGCTGCCGCAGGGACAGGGATCGTTGGGATAAACCTTCATCTTTTCCCGCTTTACGGGCTTCTTCGGGCCGGAATCGTCCTTGTTGGTGCCCGTCACCTTGGCCACCTGCTCCCGCTCCACCTTCTGCTCGATACGGATATGGCAGAGTACGCGGACCGTATCCTCCTTAATGCTTTCGGTCATGTTGTCAAACATCTCATAACCGCTCATCTTATATTCTACCAGCGGATCCCGCTGTCCATAGGCCTGCAGGCCGATCCCCTGGCGAAGCTGCTCCATATCGTCGATATGGGTCATCCATTTGCGGTCGATGACCTTTAGCAGAATAACGCGCTCCGCCTCCCGGATCAGCTCTGAATTCGGGAACTCTGCCTCTTTTGCCTCGTAAAACTTTACCGCTTCTTCCTTCAACTGCTGCTTTAAGCCGTTGCGCTTCGGGTTCGCCACCCGTTCGCGGGTGACCGGTTCCAGCGGAATGATCGGCAAAAGCAGGGAATTGAGTTCGGCGAAATTCCAATCTTCGATGCCAGCGTCCTCGCCGATCACCATGTCCACCGTATTATCCACGATATCCGTCAGCATCTTGTAAATGGAATCGCGCATGCTCTCGCCGTCCAGCACCCGGCGGCGCTCCGCATAAATGATCTCGCGCTGTTCGTTCATCACCTGGTCGTATTCCAGCAGGTTCTTACGGATGCCGAAGTTATTGCCTTCAATCTTCTTCTGGGCGTTCTCGATGGCCTTGTTCAGCATCTTATGCTCGATCTCCTGCCCTTCGGGGATCCCCAGGGCGTTAAACATGGAGATCATCTTCTCGGAGCCGAACAGCCGCATCAGATCGTCCTCCAGGGAAATATAAAATTTGGATTCCCCGGGATCTCCCTGACGGCCGGAACGGCCGCGCAACTGGTTGTCGATACGGCGGGACTCATGGCGCTCGGTGCCGATGATCTTTAAGCCGCCGGCGGCCTTGGCCTCTTCGTCCAGCTTAATATCCGTACCACGACCGGCCATGTTGGTAGCGATGGTCACGGCGCCGTGAATACCGGCGTCCGCCACGATCTCCGCTTCCAGTTCATGGAACTTGGCGTTTAACACCTTATGCTGGATCCCTTCCCGGCGCAGCATACCGGAAAGCTCTTCGGAGGCCTCGATCGTAATAGTGCCGACCAGGACGGGCTGCCCTTTTGCGTGGGCCTCTTTCACCGCCTCCACAATGGCGTGGAGCTTTTCCCGCCGGGTCTTATATACCGCGTCATGGTGATCGATACGGATCACCGGACGGTTGGTAGGGATCTCCACTACGTCCATGCCGTAGATATCCCTGAACTCCTTTTCCTCCGTCAGCGCCGTACCGGTCATGCCGGCCTTTTTCTCAAATTTATTAAAGAAATTCTGGAAGGTGATGGTCGCCAGCGTCTTGCTCTCCCGCTTCACCTTCACATGCTCCTTGGCCTCGATGGCCTGATGCAGACCGTCGGAATAGCGGCGTCCCGGCATGATACGGCCGGTAAACTCATCCACGATAAGCACCTGATCGTCCTTGACCACATAATCCTTATCGCGGTGCATCAGGTTATGGGCACGCAGCGCCAGGATGATATTGTTCTGGATCTCCAGATTGTCCGAATCCGCCAGATTGTCGATGCCGAAGAACTGCTCCACCTTAGTGATGCCCTCGGCGGTCAGGTTGACCACCTTGTCCTTCTCGTTGACGATGAAGTCCCCCGTTTCCTCCTGTTCGATGCCCATGATGGCGTCCATCTTGGACAGATCCTCCATATCCTTGCCCCGCACCATCCGCCGCGCCAGGATATCGCAGGCTTCATACAGGCTGGTGGACTTGCCGCTCTGTCCGGAAATGATCAGCGGCGTGCGCGCTTCGTCGATCAGCACCGAGTCCACCTCATCGACGATGGCGTAATGCAGGCCCCGCTGCACCAGTTGTTCCTTATAGATGGCCATATTGTCCCGCAGATAGTCAAAACCCAGTTCATTGTTGGTCACATAGGTGATATCGCAGGCATAGGCTTCCCGCCGTTCCTCGGGCTTCATGGTGTTTAGGATAACGCCCACCTTCAGGCCCAGAAACTCGTGCACCGCCCCCATCCACTGGGCGTCGCGGGCCGCCAGATAGTCGTTGACCGTGACTATATGCACGCCCTTGCCTTCCAGGGCATTCAGATAAGCGGGCAGGGTCGCCACCAGCGTTTTGCCTTCGCCGGTCTTCATCTCCGCGATACGGCCCTGATGCAGGATCACGCCGCCGATGAGCTGCACCCGAAAATGCTCCATGTTCAGTACGCGCCTGGCCGCTTCCCTGACCGCCGCATAGGCCTCCGGCATCAGGTCGTCCAGCGTCTCCGTGCCTGCCAGCCGTTCTTTAAATTCCCTCGTCTTATCTCGAAGCTGTTCGTCTGTAAGCTCCATCATGGCGGGACGGAGCTGTTCGATCTTCTCGACGATCGGCTCGATCCGCTTTAATTCCCTTTCACTGTGGGTTCCAAAAACCTTCTCGAAAATATTCATGTACTCTGTTCTCCCATTGCATTTTCGATCCACATACAAATCCAACGTATATTCTAACAGATTCCCCGGGAAAATGCAAGGAGCGCAACGCGCTTAACAAAAGCTGCTCGCTGCGCTCCCTTCTAAGGAAATGCCCTTCTCAGCGTTTCCCTAAAATTCTACCGACCATTCTTTTTCTTTGTTCAACGGCTTTACCGGGTAATTCTCATAGGTTTTCCAGTAATAATCCTGCTTCTTGGCGTCCTCCATGTCCGGATCGAAAATATACCATTCTTTCCCGATCAGGATCTCCGTCCATCCGTGAGGCGTCAACCCTCCCCGCGCAGCGCGGATCTGCCCCGTGGCAACTCTCGCCTGATACCCCAGGCCCTTGGCCAGGCTGGCAAAAGCGGCCGCATACCTGAAACAGTTCCCTTCCCCCGTGGTCAGAAGCTGCAGCGCATAGCCTTCGGTCCAGTCTCCCTCCGGCGTTTCGTAAGTCCGTTTATAGCTGGTATGATCCAGGACATACTGATAGGCGGCCCTCAGCTTTTCTTCCGCTGACATATCGTTTGTCACGATCGAGGCCAAAATCTGCGTCACGCACTGTTTTAAGGGGGTCGCGATCTCCTCCTTCGCTTTTCTCTCCGCCTCCTGCCTGGCCTCCTCTGCCCCTTCCTCTTTTGCCGCGATCAGGGCCTTTTGCGCCGCTTTCTCTGCCTCTTCCTTTTCCTGTTTCAGCTTACGCACTTCCTGGATCCTCTGCTCCAGCACGACGGCTCCGGTCCTCTCCAGACCTGTCTGCAGGATATTGTCGGCTTTCTCAAACTCCGCTTCATCGAGACAGGACTGGGTCTGAGCCAGATAGGCCAGTACCATCGCCTGCCCCACGGCTCCGTCATCCGGCTCCAGGCGCAGGGCGGCCTCGTATTCTGCGATCGCTTGTTCATACTCTGCTCCCGCCAGGCAGCGCTCCGCCGCCGCCATATGTTCCCGGTATTCCTGCGCTTTTCTGGCCTGTGCGGCGCCAAAGCCAACGGCTGCGGCCATCGCCAGAACGGCGGCGGTCGCCAGGAAGATCCAGATATCCTTCTTTTGCATGATCGCTTTCATTCTCGTTCTTCCTCTGAAAAAAACTTTTCCCTGCTTTATTCACTCTGCCTCATAAGCAAAGCTTTCCTGGCAGTATCCGTCCTCGTCAAAATGATATTCCCTGCCCTCTATTTCCTCCGCCGTACCGGTATAAAAGCTTCCGTCCGCTTTCCGGTAGCGCCAGCCTGTATCGTCCTTTTTCCAGCCCTCCGGGGAAACCCCTTTTCTCATATAGGTATACAGATCGAGTTCCGCCCGGATATCGTCGTCCTGGAAGTGCCACCATTCGGAAAACAGGTCGCTGAAACCCGCCGACATCATGTAACGCGCCAGCAGATCCGCTTCTTCATTGTTCTGGGCTGTGGAAGAATACCAGCTCAGATCGTGCATTTCCGTCTGCATGGAAAGGGTCTGTCCGCTTTCCAGCTCCTCCAGGGTCAGATCCACCGCGATGCCCCGGTTATGTGCCGAAACAGAACTGGCCAGGAAAGAGGAAAGCCCGTACCGGCCCCCCGTCATGACGCTGCCGTAGGTCAGCCCGATCCGACTGGCATCCCCGTTTCCCAGATTCTCGGCCTCGATCCGTTTGCCCATCGCAGCGCTCATGGTGGAATACAGATACCGGGTCGCCTCGTTGGGGCGGAAGGCGTCATAGATCCGCAGCCGGTAGCCGTCCCGCCGAACCATATTGGCCGCCTGCAAAAGACGGTTTGCCGTAGGGTATAAAAGAGGCACCAGATATCTTTCCTCCCCCGTGTAGACATCCTCATAGCCCGGGATCACCGTATTGGAGATCTTCGGGACGTCATATCCGTGAACCCGGAAAATGGAGGAATCGCTGTTTTTGATCTCATAGGCGCACAGGTCCCCCAGATACTCCGCCAGATCGATCATACAATACCTTCCGTCCACCCAGCCTGCCGTATCCTGATACCGGACGAGGAAATAATCCCCCTCCTGCCTCAGGACGCAAAGGGCCGTTCCCGCCGGAATGCTCCCCAGCCGTCCGCTGCCGTCTGCATTTTCCCAAAACGGCTGGTCCAGCAGGGGCCATACGGTACAATACAGCGGCGACACCTCCACGCGGAACGTGACCTCATAGGGATCGGCAGTAAAATCCTCCGTTTCCTTCTGCTGTTTCGTATCGTAAGCGACGACCCGGAAACGCACCTGGCTTCCGGAAGGCAGGGTCCCCACCTCATATGCCGTCTCATTCCCTTCCAGCACTGCGCGCGTCAGCCAGGCGTTTTCCTCGGACGACCACTGCTGTACTTCGCAGTACTTTCCTTCCACGCTTTCCCAGTCCAGCGCGTACCGCCGGTCCCCCAGCCCCTCATAGGTCAGATTAAGCTGCCCCCCGAACAGCTCCCTGTGGGATATGGACACCGGTTCCGCATAGGCGCTGTAGGAAACATATCCGTTTCCCTGCACCATCGTCCTGACGGTGAATTGGATCGTATCCCGATCCCGAAGCACGTTAAAATCCGCCCCTGCGGACAAACAGATCAGGGAACCGTCGGATACGCCGATGCTCTGCCATTCCCCATTTTCATCCTGAATATAGACTTCGTAATCCTTTCCGTCCGTTCCCGTACAGGCCAGAAAGATTCGTTTGTCCACGCTGTCCACATCGCACGTCAGATCCGGCTTTTGCAGCGAGGCCGGTTCGATCAGAAATTCCGAAACGTCCCCCTCTTTCTCCCGGGTCATATGCAGCAGATTGACCGTTTCCCGGATCGGCAGCAGCCGCAGGTAGATCTTCTGCCCCTCCGATACGCCCTCCAGGATCACGCTGCCCGAAGGGTATTCCCCCAGCGGCGTATATTCGGCCCCATCGAAGCTGTATGCCATACGGCATCTGGCAATGGAAAGCTGGGAAGGCCAGGAAAGGCTCAGCCGCCCTTCCTGCAGGCTGACCTGCAGCGCCCCCGCAGGAAAGACCGGTTTCGCACCTCTTGGCTGCAGCAGCACCCCTGCTCCGAAAGCGGCGGCAAAAAAAAGCCCTATTCCCAGACAGATCAGCAGGATCCGCATAAGAGCCAGAAAAAACTTTTTCATCGGCCGCTTTCACCCGTCTTTCCTTCGTATAAGATCCGGACGTCCCCTTCTGAACCGGTCAGCACCCTTACCGCAAACTCTGTCCCCGCCGCCTGATCCATTGGCAGATACAGAGTGAAGCCGTAATCGTTTTTCTCTCCCTTTTCCGTAAGCTGCACGCAAAACGCCTCAAAAACCCGGGTCTGCGCCCCGTCCGTGATCTCCAGAAGGATCGGGCTGTCCTCCCGCATATACCGAGGGTCAGCCACGCCCGAAAATCTCCAGTAGCTTCCCTCCTTTTGCAGATGCAGCGTCGTATCGCTTTCCGTTTTTTCACCGGATCCCGGGAGTTTTCTTTGGGGAGCGCTCATCAGAGGCGGAACGCTTCCCAGCGTCGGCAGATGCCGTTCCACCTTTTCCAGTATCACGACATCCGATTCCGCCGTGATCAGATCCTCCATGCGATAAGGGACAAATTTGGAAAAAGTCGCCTGTTTAAATTCCCGGGCAAAAAAGGGCAGCAGGGAATTGCCGAAGGAATCCCGGTACATCAGCAGGTTCTGGTTCCCTGTCTCAGATGCGGTCTGAATATAGTCGTCCTCCACATCGTCCCCCTGCAGATACGTCCATCCGCCTTCCGGGGCATAAAGGGTCTCCTCCTCCGGCTGCGCCCCCACCGGATAAACCATCAGGTTCAGATCTCCCAGATATTCCCGGGTTTGCCCTAAAGGAGAAGCAGCATAACCGGGAGCCTTGCGTCCGCAGGCCTGTAAAAGCGCGTCGGTGACCAGCGCCGCGCCCTTCTGGTTCCAGTGGGAATCCCGCGCATAGTACAGCGTTTCCTTCTGCCCCTCAAAAAGGGCGTACAGATCCACATAGGATACCCCTTCCTGTTCCAGCCAGGGCACAAGGCGCTCTGCGTCGCTTTCTTCCGCGATCCGGTACTGATACCGGGCGGGCATATTTTCCCCGTACAGGGAATTTTTATTGGGCGCTATGGTAAACACAAAGGTCTGGCCCAGGCTCCGGGCGTACTCCTGCATCAGCGCCAGGTTATGCGCGATGTTAAACAGCATCCTGTCGGACAGGCTGTGGTTGTGCTGAAAATCGTCCAGCGTCGCCTCATAATACAGCCAGCCGTTTTTCCCGACGATCACGCTGTCCACGGGGGACGTCCCAAAGACCGCGCTTCTGATCCTGGCGTCTGCCGCCACAAGTTCCTGCCGGAACGCAAAGTGATCCGTAAAATACTCTCCCGCCTCCTGCAAAAAATCCATGTTGACTCCGTCCTCCCCCGTCAGGGCAGGCCATTTGGCAAGTTCCGTATTTTCCGTCGTCCGCATGGTGGGCCAAAAGAGCATTCCCGCAAAAGGGATCAGGCAGATCCCCAGCACCAGCGCACAGTACAGGATAGAAAGAAGCTTTCCGCTGCAAAACCGATTTTTCCCCACCTTGTTTGCTCCTTAAAATCTGAAATAAATGAATGGATTATAAGTCCCGCCCGACAGGCTGAACAGACACAGCAGCAAAAGCAGGACGCTGGCCGCGTAGGAAAAAGGCCGCCAAAAGCTGCGCAGCCGGGCGTTGCTTCGGCAAAGCACCCACTCTGTGACCGGCAGACAGCAGACCGCGGCAGCCGCCAGCGCTGCCCAGAACAGACCGTTTAACGGGGCCATGGCCGCCGCCGTTACCGCAGCGCCGCCTTTTGCGCCCGCAAACATCGCCGCCAGCATCCTTCCCGCCTGTCCCAAATCGTCGGAACGAAACAGGACAAAGCCCACGCAGACCACCAGCAGCACATAAAGATGCCCGATCCACGCTGTCTTTTTCTTTTCCCCTTTTTTGCCAAAAACGGTTTCCAACGCCAAAAACAGGCCGTGGAACAGCCCCCAGAGGACAAACGTCCAGTTCGCGCCATGCCAGAGCCCCGTGCAGAAAAATACGATCAGGCGGTTGATCCACGTCCGGGTCTTCCCTTTCCGGTTCCCGCCCAACGGAATATAAAGATATTCCCGAAACCAGTTTGTCAGGGAAATATGCCATCTTCTCCAGAAGTCCTGTATGCTCGACGCCAGATAGGGATGGTCAAAATTCTCCCGGATCGTAAAACCGAACATTTTCCCCAGGCCGATGGCCATATCGCTGTATCCGCTGAAATCGAAATAGATCTGCATCATATAGGCGACCGCGCCCGTCCAGGCCGCCGCCATCCCAATTTCCGCCGCCGGAAGGGCGTACACATAATCCGTCGCCACGCCCATGGTATTGGAGATCAGCACCTTTTTGGACAGCCCCAGGATAAAACGGCGCAGCCCCTGGGCGGTCTTTGACGCGGACTGCTGCCTGTCTCCAAGCTGCTGTGCAATATCCGTGTATTTTACGATCGGGCCGGCGATAAGCTGCGGGAAAAAAGAAATATAGAGCAGCACCTTCCCAAAGCTTTTTTCCGCCTCCGCCTTGCCCCGGTACACGTCGATCACATAGGAAAGGGCCTGAAAGGTGAAGAAAGAAATGCCGATGGGCAGACGGATCTGTACGGCCGGAAAGGCCCGCCCCGTCAGAAAGCCCAGCGTTTCCAGAAGCATCCCCGTATATTTGTAAAAGAAAAGCATCCCGAGGTTCAGCAACACCCCCGCCGCCAGCAGCGCTTTTTTGAACTTCTCGGATCTCCCTGCAAAGGCCCGGGCCAGCAGATAATTCCAGAAAACGCAAACGATCATCAAAAAAACGTATACCGGTTCCCCGTATGCATAAAACAGCAGGCTCAGCGCCACCAGCAACGCGTTTTTTGCCCGCAGGGAAGGCATCAGGCAATAGAGCAGATAACCTGCCGGAAGGAAAACGCATAGAAAAGGCATTGAACTGAAAGCCATGTTTTTCTCCTCAGAAGACCACAGGCCATTCCGCCTGCTTGATCAACGGTTTCACCGGGTAATTCTCATAGGTTTTCTGATAGAAATCCCATTTTTTGGCGTCCTCCATATCCGCGTCGAAAAGATACCATTCCTCCCCGATCAGGATCTCCGTCCATCCATGGGGCGTCACGCCTCCCCTGGCGGATTTGATCTGCCCTGTGGCGACCCTCGCCTCAAAACCCAGTCCTCTGGCCAGGCTGGCAAAAGCGGCCGCATACCGGAAGCAGTTCGCCTTCCCGGTGGTCAAAGCTTCCAGGGCATAGGCCCCCGTCCAGTCCCCCGCAGGCGTTTCATAGGTACGCTTATAGCTGGTGTGATCCAGAACATACTGATAAGCGGCCCTCAATTTCTGCCCCGCCGTCATCTCCGGCGTCGTGACCGATGAAAGGACTTCTGTCACGCACCGCGCAAGGGGCGAGGCTTCCTGCGGCAGGATCTCGACCAGTTTCCCGTCGCTGCCGAACCGGTACTGCCCCACCTGGGCGTCCTTCACCATGACCCCGTCGTTTCCAAAGAAGTACAGATCCTCTCCCACGGGAAGCCATCCGGCAAAGAGATTCCCTTCCGGCAGGAGATAATATACGGCCCCGTCCACCTCGGTCAGACCCACCTGGACAAAACCGCTGCCGTCCAGGTGCCACTTCAGATCCCCCAACTGGATCCAGCAGTCCTTCGCCCAGGTCCCGTCCATGTTTTTCCACAGTACACCGTTTTCCGCCTGGACAAAACCATAGGGGATTTCCTGCGCGGGCGGCTCCAATGACGCTTCCTGCGCCTCTGCCTTACTGCCGTTCATCCAGAAGCATCCGGCGGCGACGAGCAGGCCGGCCGCCCAAAACAAACTCCTTTTCATCCGCTTTACTCCTCCGTACAATATCCTTCTTCGTCAAACGTATATTCGCGTCCGTCGATGGTCAGCGTGCCGCCCGCAAAATACCCTCCGTCCTCCTGCCGGTATTTCCATCCCCGATCGTCTTTCTTCCATCCGGTGATCTCCAGCCCGTCGGCAAGATAGGTGTTCAGCCCTATGGCATTTCGCGTTTCATCATCCTGGAAGTGCCACCATTCCGAGGTCAGATCGTTGAATCCGATCCCTTTCATATACTTCGCCAGCAGATCCGCATTTTCGTTGTTGTAAGGCAGAGCGGAATGCCAACTGAGGTCGTGCATATCCGTCTGCATCGTCAGCCCTTCCCCGGTATCCAGCCGTTCCAGCGTCAGATCCAGCGCGATCCCCCGGTTATGGGCGGAGGTCTGCGCGGCCAAAAAGCTTCCAAGCCGGTATTTGCCGTCCGTCATGGCCTGATAGAAGGTCTGGGTATTCCCCTGCAGGTATGCCAGAAACGCCGCCAGTTCTTCCGGCGCAAGGCTCTTTAAAGAAGAAAGCTCCTGCAGCGTCATCACGCTCAGCTTTCCCAAAAGCTCCGGCGTCAGCCCATAATTCACGGCGATCGCGACCAACTGATCCGGCGTCATGCCATAGGCGGCCGCGATCTGTTCCGGCGTCCGCTGTTCC
>CANQFM010000032.1 GCA_947598825.1 uncultured Eisenbergiella sp.
CGGAGATCGAGAAGCAGGGGAAGGCAGGAAGGGAAGAAGAGGAAGAGATCCCTATGATCCGTGAGGAGGCAGATGTCCGGATGGAGGAAGAAGCATGAAGGGCGGAGGGCTCCTGGCAGGGATCTGTGCCCTGGATGTGGCCCTGATGGTAATAGCGGCAGTGCTGTATTTGGGGCAGGATCGGACAGCTCCGGTGATCTCCTACGGGCCGGACAGCCTGACCTATGAGGAAGGGATGGAAGAGAGCCTGCTGCTGGCAGGGGTGACGGCGCAGGACGAACGGGACGGGGACGTGACGGAAAGCCTGATGGTCGAGAAGATCTCGGAGACTTCCAACGGGAACGTCATCATCACCTATGTGGCGAAGGACCATTCGGACAACGTGGGAAAGGCCAGCCGGACGGTGCGGGCCGTACAGGGCAGCCAGGTTCTTTCCGATGGAACCAAAGCTGATCCCTCCGGAGAGAATGGCGGAAGCAGTGTAGAGTCTGGGGCAGTAGCGGAAAACACAGAGGGAACGGCAGGAGAACCGGAACCTGGGACAGAAAATGGAACGGGGAACGGGACAGGCCCTACAGAGGGCCAGGATACAGGAACCCCAGGTGGAGAAGAACCCGCCGGGGGTGAAGAAAACCGTGAGGATAATCAGGAAGTCAACCAACAGTCTTTAGAAGGAGATAACGGGAATGCCCAGGGCCAGCCGGAAGGGAACGTCCAGCCTCCGGAGCAGGAAGGAGCGTTTCCCGAAGGACAGCCCCAGCCCCAGGGAGAGGACCAGCAGCTTGGGGATGGACAGGCTCAGGACGGTCAGGGGCAGGGTATCCCAGAGGATAACGGTATAGAAGGTAACGGGGCGGAAGGCAACCAGCCGCCTACAATTGACCTTCGGACAAGCAGCCTTTCGGTGCAGGCAGGATCCCAGAGCGTGGACTGGAACCAGTGCATCGGGGGCTTGAGCGACGACCAGGACAGCCAGGCGCAGCTCTTCTCCAACCTGGTGATGGAAGGGTTTGTGGACTTGAACACGCCGGGGGAGTATCCGGTGATGCTCTATACGAGAGATTCGGAGGGGCTGGAGTCGGCAAGGCAGGTCGTAATGGTACGGGTGGAAGGATAAGAAATTTAATAATTGAAAGAATAGGCAAGATACTTTCTACAGCCGTAAAAAGATGAGGAGAATGAATGATGAGTGGCAAAAGAGTTAATGTGACGCGTTCATCTATGCCTGAGTTAAGTGAGTTTATAGAGGAATTAAAACCAGTATGGGATAGCAGATGGCTGTCCAACAGGGGAGCCGCCTCACTGAAATTTGAAGAAATGCTTAAACAGTTTTTGGAAGTAGAGCAGGTATATTGTTTTGCAAACGGACATTTGGCTTTGGAGGTCGCAATCAACGGTCTTTTCTTAGAGGGTGAGGTTATCACCACACCTTACACGCATGTTTCTACGACTCATTCTATCGTGAGAAATGGGCTTACACCAGTATTTGTGGATGTGGAAGAACAAACCTATACGATCAATCCGGATCTGATTGAAAAAGCCATTACAGAAAAGACAGTTGCGATCGTGGCCACGCATGTTTATGGTTTCCCCTGTGATGTGGATGCTATTGAAGAAATTGCGAAAAGACATGGCCTATATGTGATCTATGATGCTGCCCATGCTTTTGGGGTGAAATATAAAGGAATAGGGATTGGGAATTATGGGGATCTTTCTATGTTCAGCACTCATGCCACAAAAGTATTTCATACGATAGAAGGCGGGCTTGTTACATATAAAAACAAAGATGATGATAAATTAAGCGCTATGAGAAAGATTGTGAATTTTGGCTTTTCTTCACCGGAGGATATAGATTATATCGGAACAAATGCGAGAATGAATGAATTTGAGGCTGTAATGGGAATCTGTAATCTGCGCCATATTGAAGAAGAGATTCAAAAACGCAGACTGGCAGGAGAGAGGTATTGGGAAAGACTGGAAGGAGTCCCCGGGATCAAACTTCCTAAACCGGGATTGGATACTGTATGGAACTATGCATACTTTCCAGTAATTTTTGATGGGTACAAAATGAACCGGGATCAGGTACAGGCGAAATTAGCCAAAGAAGATATTTATGCCAGAAAATATTTCTATCCAATTACAAATGAAGCAGCCTGTTATGCAGAGAAATATGGTGAAATAGATATGCCTGTGGCGAAGCATGCATCGGAATGTGTATTGACCTTACCTATGTATGCGGATCTGACGATAGGAGATGTGGACAGAATTTGTGATATTGTTTTGCAGTAAAATTGATATGGATTTATCGAAGAAAAGAGGTGCCTCTGTTGAACGATGCAGCACGGCTGCCAGAAAACGAAATCAAAACCATTGGGGAGCTTAACAAAGAGTTTCACCTGGCACATGCAAATGCGATTGCGGTGCCGGTACATATACGGGATACTTTTTACACACGGTATGGAAAAAGGTGGCTGGATTTTTTTGTTTCCTTAATTGCGCTGATAATAACGGCACCCATTAACCTTGTGTTGGCGTTGGGGACCTATCTGGATGTGGGCACACCGATTCTGTTCCGACAGACGCGGACGGGGAAAGGGCAAAAAGAATTTGAATTAATCAAATTCCGCAACATGACTAACGCAACAGACAGTTATGGTTATCTGCTGCCACCAGAAGAGCGTGTGACTCGATTTGGCCGTTTTGTGCGCAGAACATCTTTGGATGAACTGCTGAATTTCTGGTCGATTTTAAAAGGCAATATGTCGATCATCGGCCCGCGTCCCCTGCATGCGTTTTATACTCCATGGATGACAGACCGCCACGCTGCGCGTTTTGCTGTAAGGCCTGGTCTGGAATGTCCGACACTGGATACCCAGAAGGAAGTTGTCAGTTGGCAGGGGCGCTTTGAGAATGATGTGTGGTATGTAGAGAACTGTAGTTTGATGCTGGATATCCGCCTGCTGCTCCAGTTGTTCCGGTTGGTATTTTTCCCGAATCGGAAACATGAAAGAGAGGTTGGAGAAAGCGGTACCTTTATTGGCTATGATGTACTGGGCAAAGCTGTGAGCAGCCGAAATGTGCCAGACGATGTGCTGCAGTGCTTTTTACAGCAAAACCACTATGCATCGCTGGAAGAAGCGCGGAACCATCGATTTGCAGCAACGACTGCGGAAGTGGAAACGGAATCGGAAACAAGTACGGACCGGCAGGATGAGGATATCCTTGCTGTATAAACATTAATGAAAGTGGTGTAAAGATCTGTATGCAGAATTTTGCCGTAAATGTTTTGACAGCCCAGTTCGGGCAGACACATCTCTTTTTTCTCGGACAGGCGGGGTTTATTGTAAAGAGCGCGCAGGGGCAGCTTTTGGGAATTGACTTATATCTTTCTGAGTGTGTGCGCCGGGTGGAGGGACATATTGGCTTTAAGCGTCTATTGCCCAGAATTTTAGAACCCTTTGATTTGGAATTTGATGCCTTGATTACTACCCATCCGCATTTTGACCATTTTGATATGGATGCGATTCCACAGTTGATGGAAAATGCGCATACCCGGCTTTTTGCTTCGGAAAACTGCAAAGCCGAGGTCGACCGGCTGATGATGGAACACAGCCGGATCACCTATGTACAGCCTGGCGATATCTGTCAGGAAGGCGATTTTGGAATGCATTTTATCGAATGTGATCATGGTACGCAAGCACCAGATGCGGTGGGAGTGCTGATCACTGTGGACGGAAAGAGGATCTGTATCGTGGGTGATAGCTGCCTGCATTTGGAACGGGCGCCACTCTACTTTGCGGATGGTCCTATTGATGTTCTGATCGCGCCGATCAATGGGTTGAATGGAAACTTGAGTGAGCAGGACTGCGCTGCGTTGAGCGGTGTGCTGCACCCGGGAACGGTGATACCGTGTCATTATGGGATGTTTGTATCTCATGGTGGCGATCCGGGAAGATTCAAATCCATAATGGATGGACAATATCCGAAACAGGCATATCAGATTATGGCAATGGGAGAAAGAATCACACTATAAAGGAGGCCGAAAAGCAATGCAGTCAGATTTAACAGGAAAAAAGCTGCTGATTTTGGGTGGCAACCCGGAAACAATTCCTTTGGTAGAAGTCGCCAACGAAATGGGTGTAAAGACGATTGTAACAAGCTTTCGCGAGAGCGACCCGGCAAAAAAGCATGCATGGAAAAGCTTTAACGTGGACGGGCTGGACGTTCCGGGGTTGATTGCGCTGGCCCGGCAGGAAAAAATTGACGGTGTGTTGGTAGGCGTGGCTGATATGTTGATCCCAGCATATTGCAAAGTCTGCGATGCGCTCAGCCTACCCTGCTATGCCACCCGAGAGATAGTGGAGGTATTTTCTTATAAGGATCGGTTCAAAGCTGCCTGTGAACGTTATGGTGTGCATGGGATACCGGAGTATTATCTTGACGAGGAGTTACGCCCGGAGGACGTTGCCAAGATCCGCTTTCCAGTCATGGTCAAGCCGGTCGACAGTTCCAGCGGCACCGGGATGACGGTCTGTTATCAGGAGAGCGACCTGCGCCCTGCCGTGGAGAAGGCGCTGGCGGCATCATGGCAGAAACGTTTTATCGTCGAACGGTATATGCAATGCGATGATGTAGGTATTTACTATACGTTTAAAGATGGGTATTGCAGTGTTTCCTGCATCTATGACCGCAACACCACCGACAAACAAAAGGGGTTGAGCCGGGTCAATCAGGGCAGTATTTACCCTTCCATTCATATCGATGAGTATTTTGAACGGATGCACAACAATTCCGTCCGCATGTTCAAAAATATTGGTATTCGCAACGGTGTGCTGTTGATTTCGGCCTTTTATGAGGACGGCGAATTTTATGTGTATGATCCTGGTTTCCGGCTTCAAGGGGAAGCACCCCACCTGTTGATGAAAGCAATCAACGGATTTGATCAGCGTGAAATGCTGATACGCTTTGCGCTGACAGGCTCAGAAGGGGACTTTGATCTTGCAGTTTGTGACGACATCCGGTTCCACGGCAAATCGGCGGCGACACTGTGGATTCTTCTCAAGGCAGGGCATATTGAACGGATAGAAGGCCTTGCAGACGTATACGGTGATCCGCGTGTTGTCGCCAATGTGCAGCGGCTGCAACCAGGTGATGACGTTTTACCGGAATGGGTTGGGACGGAAAAGCAGGTCTTGACCCGGCTTTACTTCGTCTGTGATACTCGGCAGAGGCTTATGGATACTATCCGGGAATATCTTGCCAAAGTGCGGGTTTTGGATGCTGACGGGCAGGATCTGGTGATTCCTGGATTCGGTACGCAGACGTTTTAAGAGGGAAAAGAGGTCTTGTTTATGAGCATTTTGACTTTACATGGACGGACGGCCGTGATCACCGGCGGAACGAGGGGGATTGGGTTTGCCATTGCCAGAGCGCTGGCACAGGGCGGCATGCAGGTGGCATTGGTTGGTCAAAGTCTGGAAAGTGCCCACGCTGCACAGGAAAAGGCGACCGGCTGGGACGTAAGATGTAAAGGGTATGTTTGTGATCTGGCGTATGTGGAGGATATCCTGCCGCTATTGGAGCGAATTTGCACTGATTTTGGCAGCATAGACGTTCTGGTGAATTGTGCCGGCGTGCTGGATACTTCCAAAATCGGGACACTGACAGAAGAACAGTGGGACAAGGTGTTGGATGTTAATCTGAAAGGCACCTATTTTATGATCCAGCAGACCGTCCCATATTTGGAAAAGAGTAACGCACCGCGCATCATCAACATTGCCTCCAACGCGGGTCGGATGGGAGGATTTGAAAACGGGCTCGCCTATACCGCTTCGAAGGGTGGTATGATCGCCCTTACCTATGGCGCGGCCCGCCGCCTGGCAGAAAAACAAATTACTGTGAACTGCGTGGCGCCAGGCACGATCCTGACTGAGATGGCCAGTCAAGGATATGATGAGCAGACCCGGCAGCGCCTGCTGGCGCGCTTCCCGCTAGGCAGAATGGGACGCCCGGAAGATGTGGCGACGGCAGTATGCTATTTCGCAAGTGAAGAGGCCGGTTTTACGACCGGTGCCGTTTTGGATGTGAATGGCGGCTTATTCATGGGATGAGCTGCCTGCAATAATAACAGAAAGGTAACAGAGAGATGAATAATATGTTTGATCTGACCGGAAAAAAAGCGATCATTGTGGGCGGCGCAGGCGATCTTGGTTCCGGCATGATGCGCGCCCTGGCAGAAGCAGGCGCTGAGGTCGCGTGTATCGACTTGAGCGAAACGATGCCACAATTGATCAGTGCGTTGAACGACGACGGGTATAAAGCACACGCTGTCAAGGCGGATATTTCCAGGCGCGACGAGGTGCGGAGTTCCTACCAGACAGCCCTTGAACTGCTGGGCGGCAAGCTTGATATCCTGATCAATTCGGCAGGGATCCAGCGCCGATATCCCAGCGAGGAGTTTCCAGAGAAGGATTGGGACGAGGTGCTGGAAATTAATTTGACTGCTTTATTTTTGTATTGCCAGTTGGCTGCCAATACGATGATCCCGAATGGCGGCGGTAAGATCATTAATATCGCTTCTATGCAAAGTTTTATCGGTGGCGTGACTATACCGGCCTATGCCGCTGCCAAAGGCGGCGTTGGGCAGTTAACTAAGACACTGGCCAATGATTGGGCAGCCAAAGGGATCAATGTGAACGCTATCGCGCCAGGGTATATGGATACACGGCTGAATACCGGCTTGATAGCTAACAAGGTGCGTTCGGCGGAGATCCTGACGCGCATTCCGCAAAAGCGCTGGGGGAATGGAGATGACCTGAAAGGAATCGCTGTTTTCCTGGCCTCTCGGGCGAGCGATTATGTAAATGGTGCTGTGATTCCGGTTGATGGTGGTTTTTTGGGCCGGTAACGCGTAAGAACTCGGTTCCAATAAGGGTGATGAGAAGGAATGAATGAGTTAAAAGACAAAGTGATCGTCATTTCCGGCGGCACAAAGGGTGTTGGCAGGACGATGGCGGAAGAATGTGCGATCCGGGGCGCAAAAGTGGTGATTGGCGGCCGCGATGAAGCGGCCGCAAAAAGGAGCCTGCGGCTGATACGTTCTTATGGCAGTGAGGGTATCTTTGTACATACCGAGCTATCCCGCGTGGAGGACTGTCGCGCTCTTTTGGACTGCGCTTATGAGCGGTATGGAAAGGTGAATGGCCTGTTCAATTACGCGGGAATTACCCCAATCTCCCCATTGGACAGTTGCGATGTCGATACATTTGACGCTGTAATGGATATCAATTTTCGGGCCGCGTTTTTCTGCTGCCAACAGGCCATCAAGTACATGCGCATGAGCGGCGGCGGTTCCATTGTCTTGACGGGATCCGCACATGCCTGGGGCGGCCAGAAGGACCGCGCTGCTTATGCCTGCTCCAAGGGTGTCTTGCGTACGTTGATGGAACACATTGCGCATAATTATGCAGAGGAAAATATCCGCTGCAATTATTTGACGCTTGGCTGGACGCCGACCGAAGGCGAAGTCGCTCTACGCAAAACACAGGGCGAGACTGAAAAGGAACTGCGGGAACGTGCGGCCGACATCCTGCCCATGCACCGCATGTGTGAACGCACCGATTATGTGGAGGCTATTGTTTATCTGCTTTCAGATGCTTCCAGCATGATGACGGGCAGCACCTTTCGCATTACAGCGGGGGAGTACATTTGAACGGGATGCAAAAAAAGCGTTGCCCTGATCAAAAGCAAAAACGTATGATGCAGTGTACCCAAGAGTTTTAAGGGCATTTTCGCTTTGCAGGAAATCATTTGGCAAGGAGTTGGCAAAACGATGAATGTTGACTATATAATCGTACAGGCCGGTGGTAAAGGGACACGGTTGATGCCATTGACCAGAAACCGTCCCAAGGCGCTGGTTCCGGTGGATAATCTTCCCATACTGTTCCACTTATTCCAAAAATTTCCTGATAAACGATTTGTAATTATAGCTGACTATCATTCAGATGTGATGCGCAAGTATCTGGCTGCCTTCGCAAATGTCAAGTTTTTGGTAACAGAAGAACACAGCGCACATGGAACCTGTGCGGGATTGCGCAAAGCCCTTGCAAAAATCCCGGATAACAAATCGTTTATGCTTATCTGGTCAGATCTGGTGCTGCCGTCCAATTTTAAAATGCCGGATCAAGGGGGAAATTATATCGGATTATCGAAGGGTTTTACTTGTCGTTGGCGTTATCAAGATGGCAGGTTTGAGGAGATTGCCTCGGCGGACACAGGCGTAGCAGGTTTGTTTGTATTTGAAAATAAGCACTTGCTGCATAATGTGCCTGAGGGGGGAGAATTTGTCGCATGGTTAGAACAACAGCGGATTACTTTTGATAAGATCCCACTGGAAAAAACTCGTGAATATGGTTTAATCTCCATTCTCAGCAGTGAAGAGGACAAGAACGCGTCCTGCCGTTGCCGTGCCTTCAATCGAATCGAGATCAGTGCAGACGGCAAACGGTTGATAAAGACCGGCATAGATGAGCAGGGTAGGGCACTGGCAGTGCGTGAAAAACAATGGTATCGGTTTGTTGAGACAAAAGGCTTTTCCAATGTGCCGCGCATTTATAGCTACGATCCCTTTGTTATGCAAAAGATTGAGGGCGGAAACATCTTTACCTACCATCTGGATGGATCACAGCGATATATAATTTTGGAAAAGCTGATCCGATGTCTGCGTAAACTTCATAGTTTTGGGGAGATGCCGACCGATCAGTTCAGCATCTATAACGCCTATATAGATAAGACTTGGAAACGGTTGGATAAAATACGTGATCTAGTGCCGTTTGCAGATCGGGAAAGCATTGTCATCAATGGGAAACAATGTCGAAATGTGTTTTATCATAAAGCAGAAATAGAAAGGAGATTTGAAGATTACAAATGCGAGAAGTTCGTATTTCTACATGGTGACAACACCTTTTCAAATCTGCTGCTGGATGAAGCTATGAATCCTATATTGATCGACCCCAGAGGATATTTTGGATATACGGAATTATTTGGCGATCCCGCGTATGATTGGGCAAAGTTGTATTATTCTATCGTTGGCAATTATGACCAATTCAATCAAAAACATTTCCAGTTGTCGATCCGGCAAGAGGAAGTGGAATTGTCTGTTCAATCCAACGGGTGGGAGGACATGGAGGAGTCTTTCTTTACACTGATTGGCAAAGAAGCGGACAGAGAATATATCAAGCTAATCCACGCCATTATTTGGCTGTCTCTGACGACCTATGCGTGGGAGGATTACGATTCGATCTGCGGTGCTTTTTACAATGGCCTGTATTACTTAGATGATGCTCTGTCGGGAGGTTTATGATGAAAAGCTATTTTGAGGAGACGATTCGAATCGTGAGCGATTCGATCCGAAGTATTGATCTAAAGGCTTTTGAGGAACTTGTGAGTGCATGCGAGCGGACCCTTCACGGGGGTGGGAAAATTATTGCTTCCGGTTTGGGGAAAAACGTACCGGTATGTGAAAAATTTGTTGGAGCAATGGTTTCTTTGGGGTTAGATGCCAATTTTATGCATACTAATTCCGCTGTCCATGGCGATTTGGGTATGGTACATGATAAAGATTTGGTCATTGTTTTGAGCAAAAGCGGGACTACTGTGGAAACAGTGTACCTTGTGGAACAGTTGGTGAAGCGGGGCTGTGAAATATGGCTGCTGACCTTTAGCCGAGATTGTGCGCTTGCGCAAGAACTGCACCATAGTATTGTACTTACGTTAGAACACGAGGGCGATCCGTGGAATATCTTACCAAATCATTCGACAACGCTGAATCTCATTGTGTTGCAGGCGCTCGCTATGACTCTTGCTGAGCGGATGGGCATACGCTTGGAGGACTTCAAACCGAATCATCCGGGCGGAGCGATCGGTGATCAACTGAGGGGTAAGTGTTCAAAGAAGTTCCTCACGGATAAAGGCATTATCCTACCGCTGTCAGAACTGCCGCATACATGGATATTAGATATGGATGGTACGCTTGTGAAGCATAACGGTTATAAGACGGATGGAACGGATTCCTTTTTGGAAGGAGCAAAGGAGTTTCTTCTTGGTATCGACGAAAAGGATATGATCATTCTGTTGACCTCACGCAAAGAGGAGGCCCGCGAGGAGACAGAAGCTTTTCTGCGAAAAGAAGGAATTCGATACAACACGATTCTGTTCAATGTTCCGTATGGGGAACGCGTTTTGCTCAACGATGATAAGCCGTCCGGGTTGAAGACTGCAATTGCGATCCGTAAAAAGCGTGATGTAGCGCTACGCATCGAAGTGCTTACGGATGAGGTGCGCACAATGCAAAAAACGGAGTAAGGGGGGCAATGTTATGAGCAATTACTTGAAGTATCACAGTCCGCGATGGGTTGTAAAAAATAGCCTTAAGACAATAGTTGGTACAATATGGGGGGGCCTTTTTCATGCGAGGTTGTTCCGAAAAAATAAGTATACCCACTATATTGTTGTGCCGTGGGGTATAGGGGATACGTTGTGCGCGCTGGCTTATCTCCGGGAATATAGAAGACAGCAGAACTTGCCGCATGTGACCATTGTTGTCTGCTCCTCTGCCGCAAAACAGATCTGTGCGTTTTATGCGGACGTAGTAGACGATGTGCTGTGCATCAGCAAATATGCCGGCAAAAGCCTGTTTTGCTTTGCACGTTCTTACTTCGGTCAGATTCTTTGCGCCTATTACCATAGGGAGAGGATTACCTATGCATATTATGATTGTGACGTTATGCAGAGAGCAGTATGGGATAATCCATACTTGAGCCTGCCGAATTTTATTAAAAATCTGTGCTATCAAATCGGCCCGGACGCGGAGATTGAGCCTCCACACATTTCACAAATGGATCTTACGGCAAAAATAGAACGGTATGGTATTGAGAAGGGAAAGACTGTGCTTTTCAATCCATACGCAAACACTATAAAAGCGGAGCAAAACCGGTTCGAACGGCTCCTGACACAGGCCGCCGATATGTTCCTCAGGAAAGGGTTTAAAGTCTTCACGGTCACGGCAAACGAAGAGCAGGCTCCAATTGCTGGGACGCAGGCGCTTCCTTGCAGCTTGAGCGAGGCCTTTCATTTGGCGGAGTATGGTGGCACCGTCATTGCTTTGCGCAGTGGGTTTCTTGACCTGATGGCCTTTGCAAAGTGCCGGATTATTGCTATTGATGATGATGACTATGGCCGAAAGGAATTCTTCAAACTGGAAAAATGGGGCGTCAACGATGACTGTCATACCATCTGTTACAAGGACGGGGAAACGACACTGCGGCAGATGGAAGAACTGTTTGCATGAAAATGCAGAGCGTTTTTTGACGAAAAGCGCATTCCGGAACCGGCAGACAAACATGGCATTGGGGAGGAAATCGACTTGAGGGACATAAGGCAGCACAGCGATGCACTCATAAAGCTGCAATATACGCTGATGACGTTTCTTTTTATGAAGACGGAGAGTGTTGCCTATTTGGCACCGCTGTTGGATCAGATACTGGATTGTCTTAGGATCGGGTTTACGGGGATTATTCTGTTCCTTTTTATCATAAAACGGAAAAAGCTCAATTCCCTGTTCCTCTGCACATTGTTTTATTGCGGGATGTTTTTTTTGTCTACTGTGGTGAACGAAAGCGATGTGTTTATGTGCATCGTTACAATGTGTGACCTGTTCGGTTTTTTGATGTGGCTGGATATTTTGATGGGGAAAGGCCCCCTGTTCTGCTTTGACGTGTTGCTCTTGCCATACGAAATTATGATCTTTGCCAATCTTTTGACGATTCTGCTTTACCCGGAGGGAATGTATGTAGTGATACACTATAATTGGCATAGCAATTTTGCCTGGCTTCTGGGATATGATAACTCGCATCTCCCCTTTTTCCTGTCGGCGATAACGCTGTCTGTGCTGCGTTCTTATTTTCTGAATAATTCTCCGAAATTAACGGCGCGCAGCTTTTTTTTGATCCTTGTTTGTGTGATATCTCTGGCGATTTGCCGACAGGGCACAGCAATGGTGAGCGTATTTGTACTGCTGCTGTTCATCATCTTTCCGAAATTTTTTATCAATGTCAAGATGCTGAATATCGTGGCCTACATCTTTGTCGTTGCCGCAGTTTTCTTCCTAATTGTAATTTTCCGAAAGCAAGAGCTTTTTGCCCCCATCATTATTGGTATTTTGCATAAAGATCTGACTTTCTCAGGGAGGCTTCGCATTTGGGACAGATCCTTGAAGAGTATTGCCGAAAAGCCGTGGATAGGCTATGGAAAGGAAACGATGCAGCAAACCGTGGCGCGGCTGGGCCATAACCATGCGCATAACGGATATCTTCAGGCACTCTATGAAGGCGGCGTCATACGTTTTTCAGCGTTTATCGGCATCTTTTTTTTGGCTGCCGGGCGTTTGATAAAAGAAAAAAACAATTTTATGAGTGACTTCTTGTCAGTAGCGGTTTTTGCGGCGCTGGTCGCATTTATGGGAGATGGATTTGGCCTACGAGGCCTCTTCCTCATCTTTTACCTGGCGTACCGGATCGGGGACATCGCTGCCGCGCAGAGAGAGTATCTTGCGGTGAAAAACAGGAAATGCATAAAAAGGATACGCTTGGTTTGGGGCACCAAGTCGTAAGCAGGAGAAAGCCACAATGAAGACAGCATCTTTTCGCAAGGCGGCGCTGATCAATGCGGTTTCGCAATACGCCAATATATTGCTGTATATTGCATTCAATGCCATTATTTCAAGGCTTTTGACACCGGAGGAATATGGGGTATTTGCCATTGTTTCCATTTTTACGACGTTTTTCAGTAAAATTTACGAAAGCGGCTTTGGTGCCGTTGTAATACAGCGCAAGGACCTGACCATCAGTGATATCTCCTCTATATATACGTTTATGGGCCTTGCCGGGATAGTTTTGGCCTTGTTGTTTGCTGCACTGGGCGCCCCGGTATCTGCTGTCTACCATGACAATGTATATGTCTTGGTCTTTGTAGTTTTGGCATTCGGTATTTTTTTCAATACGGCCGGCGTGGTGCCTAACGCTTTTTTGCTGCGCGAAAAGCGTTTTGAGCAGGTGGCGCTGTGGAATGTGATCGGCCATTTTGTAAGTTTCGGGCTGGCCATTGTACTGGCGTTGTTTGGCGGAAAATACTACGCACTTGTTTTTCAGGTCGTAGCTTTGGCAGTCATCAAGTTTTTGAGCAGCCGCTGGCTTTCCGGTGTCAGGAGAACAAAGAAGATCAACCGGAAGGTAATTCGGAGCGTTCTGCCATTCACACTGTTTGAGGTCGGCTCGATGATGCTAAATTTTCTTGAGCAAAATCTTGACAATATCCTCGTCAGTTTGACAATGGGCAGCACTCGGCTGGGGTATTACAGTAAGTCCTATACATTAACAAAGTACCCGATCGGTGCTATCAGCGGCGCGGTTACACCGGTATTGCATCCGATTCTATCCGACTATCAGGATGACAAAAAAGCGTTGCATGAAAAGTATCTGAAATATTTGGCGAGTGTGTCAACTATTGCGATTTTTGTTTCTTCTCTGTGCTTTTGTGCGGCACGTGAGATCATTCTCATCCTGTATGGGTCACAGTGGACAGACTGCATTGAGAGTTTTCGCCGTTTAAGCCTTTGCATCTATCCGTTGTTTATGATGTCCGGCAATATTGCAATCTATAAAAGTTTGAACCGGATGGATCTTTTGTTCCGCGCGGTAATCATCAACACTTCAATTACATGCCTGTCCATTGTGTTGGGCATATGGATGGGTTCCATTGAAGCGGTAGCTCTGTGCGTATGCATTGCGAACTGGTCCAATATGTTTGTGACGCTATTTATTTTAAACCATATGGGGTTTGGGATTTCCTATGGGCGCTTTTGGGCACATTTTCTGCCAGATATTGTGTTTCTGACAGTGGTGCAGGCGGCTGGTGCTTTTGGCTTGGAGGACTGGTTGTATACCTGGAACCTGTGGCTTGCTGCGATTGCCAAGGCGGCTTTCATGGGCGCTTCATATTTGTTGTATTTGTTACTGACCGGAAGATATAGGAGACTTCTTTTCATTCTGCCGGGCAGGGCAAAGCGTAATATGTAGATTTGAAGAAGCGGCCGGGCTTGAAATGTTTCATTGCAGGTACCGCGGCATGCAGTATATAACGGTGTGACGGGCACACGGGTTTACACATTCGTAAAATTCGATCCCGTGAATGGGATCACGGTATGAGGTGAAAATCAAATGGAGGATTTGCGAAAGCTTCAGCTCAAAGAGCTGGAAATACTGGAACAGTTCAAAAAGATCTGTGAGGAACATGCCTTGACTTATTATCTTACTTTTGGAACGCTGCTGGGGGCGGTAAGGCACAAGGGGTTTATTCCGTGGGATGATGATATTGATGTTATGATGCCAATCCGAGATATGGAAAAGCTGGAACGGATTTATCAGAAGGAAAAATGGTCAGGGCTTTTTTTGCAGACTCCCAATACGGAACCCGAGGCAGGACTTACTTATTACAAATTGCGCATGGATGGAACAACGCTGTTGGTAGATCGAATGATCAATAAAGACATTCATCATGGCATCGACATCGATATATATCCATTATATAACGTGCCTGAAAACCGTCTTTTGTGGACGATCCAATATGGAGTGGCGCTGCTCTATATGCTCTTGCAAACGGAAGAATCTCCGATAAACCACGGAAAAGCAATACAGATGGCATCAAACATGGTTCTGTCGGTGTGCAAAGGCAAATTCCGCGAAACGGTTCGGGACTTCTGCTATCGATATATGGCAAAATATGAGGGATGCCAAACCCTTTATAAAGCTATTCTCAGTTGTAATCCTATGATAGCCGGGCAGCGGTATCCGCAAAATGTTTTTCAAGAATCAGTTGAGATGTCCTTTGAAGACGGTGTTTTTCTTTTACCCGCCGGTTATGATGAGTGGCTCACGTTGCAATATGGAAACTACATGGAATTGCCCCCTGTCGAAGAACAAGGTTGTAAACTGGAACATATCATAAAAATGAATACGGATAAATCGTATCTTGAATATAAGGGAAAGTACTACCTTTGCGGTGGGACAGGACGGTAAAAACTCTGAACGGAGATATGACCGATGTACGGAGAGTACGAAAAATTAGAACTGTAAAAGATTATGGCCGAGAGGCACTTCTTACCCAAATGCCAATGAGCGTATAAGGAAATCCTATATACCAAAGCCTTTTGAATCATGCTGACAGAAATTATGATCATCACAACGAATATGAATGGTATTCTTATGAGACGTTCTTGAAATGATTCATACAGTTGTTTATTGAAAAGCCTAATTCTCAGTTATACTGGGGGAAATAGGGTAGTTGGAATGCAGTATTATAAAAAAGTAAAACAGGAAAGATTGCCTGACCAGATGTTCTGTGGTGATCTAATGGATGATCTTTCTTCCGCATGGTGCAAAGCGGATGTTCCGGTCGAACCATCAATGGGCGACGGGGGATGCATACTTTAAAAACAGTTTTCTAAGAATTCGAGGCACTGAGTTATCAAAGTCCGTTTCTAAATCTGAGCCTGAGAAGTGCGGCCGCAAACCTAAGTCGAAGAACCAAGCTGATGTCAGACCCAAACAACCGTGCGGTCGTCTTGGAAAATTTTAAATAATGTGGAGAGTAAATTTATATATAAACAACGAAAAAACCCAGTAAAATCAATAGGTTATGGCATTTAACAAATGTATAAAATAGTAGGAGAAACTGATGCTGAATAATATTCAACATTTTGCTTTTAATATATGGGATTTTGAATCGGCCAGAGCGGTCATCGATGCGGCGGCATCAATCCAACATGACGTCATCCTGCAGACTTCCACGGGGATTTTTAAAACGCTCCCCGCCCGTCCATTTTCAGATTTTGTAAAGTCATATGCGGCCCATCAAGGCATTCATTCATGGCTTAATTTAGACCACTGCAAGGAAAAGGAGACACTGTTCTATGCAGTGGATAATGGCTGGGACATGGTCATGGCGGATGGTTCATCCTTTCCTATTCAGCAGAATATCGCTTTTACGAATGAGGTCATAGCGTATGCCCATGCCCGTGGTGTTTTAGTCGAAGCTGAGGTGGGGCAGGTAAAAGGAATTGAGGATGACGTAATTGTCCGCCAGGATACAATTGCCTCAAGAGGGGATATCGCAGATTTTTTGCATAGAACCGATGTGGATTTTATTGCGGTTGCGTTTGGCAATGCCCACGGGGAATATAAAGTGGAGCCAGATTTGCGTTATGACCTTGTGGAATATACCACGTCCGTAACGGACAAGCCGTTTGTCGTTCATGGGGGAAGCGGTCTGCCGGATGAGATTTTGACTAAATTGATTCGTATTCCAGGGGTTAAAAAACTCAACATTTCCACCGACTTGAAAATGGCATACAAAAGGGGAATTGAAAAAGCCAGTAGATCCTGGTCACAACCTATCAATGCATCGAAGATTATTCATGATGAGGTCATGTCCGTAGCTGTATCAAAGATGAGACTTCTTTAATAAGGACAATGAAATAGGGATAAATAACGCTGGAGGCAAAAGGTATGAACATATTGGTCCTTAATATGGGCATGAAGAGTATAAGGAGCATAATATTTGATGAAAATGGGAAGAAACTGTCCAGTGCGTCCAGAACCCTTACCTCTGCCATCGATGATATCCGTGTGGAGCAGTACCCAGGTGAGTGGTGGGATAAAGCCATAGAGGTAATGCGTTCATCTTTCCAGGATGCGAAAATCCGATCCGTGGATTATATCACGGCTACTACGTCAGCTTCTTGCCTGGTGTGTATGGATGAGGAAGGCAATCCTCTCGGGAACGCCATTATGGTTTCTGACAAGAGGGCAATGGAAGAAGCCAGTGAAATAAGGGGCAGTGTTTTTACAGAAGATATAGAAAAGGATACAGGACTCCCTGTATCTGTCAGTTTAATGCTGCCCAAAATTCTGTGGGTGAAAAGACATGAGTGGGATGTGTTTAAAAAAACACGGTTTTTTTTATCCCCCAACGACTATCTCCTTTACCACCTCAGCGGGACCGTTGCCACAGATGAATTAAATGCGGTTAAGTTCCACTATTCCTTCAGTACTTCGTCCTATCCCTCCAGGCTTCTTGAAGAACTTGGAATTCCGGAGGATAAACTGCCACCGGTTATGAAAACGGGGGAGTGTATGGGAACGATCATGCCAGATGTGGCAGGACAGATCGGATGTAATAATACGGCAAGGATCGTTGTTACCTCTTATGATGCCATTTGTTCCTTTATTGGCAGCGGTGTATCTGGCGAAGGGGAGGCAAGCGATGTAAGCGGAACGGTAACGGTTTTCCGCATGCTTAGTAAAAAAAATGAACTTCTTCCGAGTGACCGTATCTATTCGATACCGTTCTATCAGGGAGGTTTTAACATTATCGGGGGGTCCAATAATCTTGGCGGAGGTTTGATCGAATGGGTTAAGCAATGTTACTACTCAAAAGAGGAATATCCGTATGAAGTAATGGAGAAAGAAGCTGAGGAGTCCGATATCGGCGCGAGGGGCATTGTTTTCCTGCCATATCTTCTTGGCGAACGAGCCCCCATTTGGAACGATAACGCGAGGGGCACATTCTTTGGCCTTGAGAGGATGCATACGAGAAAGGACATGACAAGGGCGGTTTTTGAGGCTGCTGCGTTTATAGACCGTACAATGATGGAGGCGATAGGGGAAACTACTGCAGACGTAACTTCCGTTCGCCTTTCGGGAGGACTTGCAAGGGTTAACCTGATATCCCAGATCAAGGCAGATGTTACTGGGAAGGAAGTGATCGTCTTGTCGGAATTTGAAACCACCGCGTCTGGTGCGGTGATGATGGTATTAAATGGCCAGGAAGGGATGGCATTTTCAGACCTTTCGAAGAAGTTCTCAAAAAGCAGAATGACGATCCATCCGGATATGGATAACCATGAGAAATATAATATCGTGTATCAGTTGTTTAAAGAGACGTATAAATCATTAATTCCAATGTTTGACAGGCGGATAGAACTCCTGGAGGCGGTCAGAAGTTTCAGGGAGACGCAGATTGAGAATTTGTAAGGGAGAAACGGATATGAAATCATATCAGCTTTCGATGAATACAAGGACATATTTTGGCAACAGATGTGTTGAGGAAGCGGTTAAGAAAGAGAAAAATGTTATTGGTTCCAGAACCCTTTTAATAACTACGGGCAGTGTATTAAACGATTTAGGGTTTGTGGAGGAGTTGGCTGCATGGCTTGATGCAGAAGTATTTTTCTATAATAAGGTAACGGCAAATCCTGATGTTGCGGAAATCAGGGGGGCAATAAAGATCGGCAAGGAGAATCATGTTGATTCTGTGATTGGTTTCGGTGGCGGCAGTGCCATAGATGCTGCCAAGGCAGCAGCAATTGGCATCGTTTCTGATATTGATATTGAAGAATACCTGCTTAAGGGGCTTACACCTCCTGTTGATACCCTGCCCATCATAGCTGTTCCAACTACGGCAGGAACAGGGGCAGAACTCAGCAAAGGGGCCATCATATCAAGCCGGGAGAAAAAGATAAAATCCGGTATCCGGGGAGAGAAAGTGGCGCCGACAGTTGCAATAGTGGATCCAACTTATACGTTCAAGCTTCCTTTGACGGTGACTCTGGAAACTGGTTTTGATGTATTCGCACATGCAGCGGAGAGTTATTGTGCTGTCAAAGCCGATCCGTTTTCCGAAATGCTTTCTGAGAAATCAATAAAAATTGTCGGAGGGGCATTGCCAAGGCTCGCTAAAAATCTTGATGACCATGAGGCGCGGGAGATGATGAGCTTTGCAAGTCATATTATGGGCTACAATGTGAAAAACATTGGAAACTGCCTGCCGCATCGCTTACAGTATCCAATCGGCGTTGTCACTGAGACAAGCCATGGCGCTGGTCTGATCGCACTTTATCCCACATGGATGAAGTACGAAAGCGCAGTGAATCCGACGAGAGTAAAACAGACATTGGACTGGCTCGGATGTGAAGAAGGGAAACCAGAGGAACGCATTAGAAAATGGCTGGATAGAATGAACCTTGTCCGGACTATTACAGATCTAGGAAATGAGATGAGTGCTGAAAAACTTGCGGATATGGTCAGCGGCAACCTAAAAAACGATAAATTGGCCGATATAGACAATATTATCGTAACTCTTTATAAGGAGTCCATGTAGGACATGGGAGGACGTTATTATGCAGGCAATTATTATGGCAGCAGGTAAGGGCAGCAGGCTTGGAAGTTTAACAGAGAATCTTCCAAAGAGTTTATTAAAGATCAAAGGAAAGCGTCTCCTTGATATCAATCTTGCTATGCTTCATAGATATGGTATTTGGGATATCACTATTGTAACGGGGTTTCAGGATGAAAAGTTTATTGAAGCGACCAAGGGTATCCCCGGCATCACGTTGATTTACAATCCATTCTATGAATTCACTAACGTGATTGGTTCTTTTTACATGGGAATGAAGCAGTTGCATGACAGCTTTATCTATCTCCATGCTGATACCATATGCGATACCAGTATTTTTGAAGAACTGCTGAGGGCGGATGGTGATATCGTGCTTCCGGTTGATACTAAACCCTGTGATGATGAAGCGATGAAGGTAAGGCTGGAAGAGGGAAGAATAGCGGAGATCACAAAACATATGCCGACAGAGGCAGCAGCCGGTGAGTTTATTGGTATTGCAAAAATAAAAAAGGATGTCATTGATGATCTCAATGCGAGTACAATAGATGTTCTTCGGGATAAGATTTTCACATCCTATTTTGAGGGTGCCCTTCAAAGGGTACTTGATATGAAGAAGTACGATGCATGCATGATTGAGACGAAAGGCCGCTTCTGGGGCGAAGTTGACTTCTTAGAAGATTATCAGAGAGCGGAGGAGAACATTAGCAAAGAACTGGTGGATTTTTGATTTTGTTAAATCTATATAATATCGTCTGCCTACGAAAGGGACAGCTATGGGAAGGAATTTAATTGAGAGATGTCAAGGAACAGCAGGTGTTAAATTTTCCAATTATTGTATGACTATATATTGATACTTACGAAATATATGTGTTATATGTTAAACAAATATAGTTGTTTTTTAGGCTTCAAGTATGTAAAAAAGATAGCAACAAATACCTATATTCGTTTTATGCTGTCTTATTTACCAAAATCATTGATTCCAGGAGTAAACTATCTATTCTTTATGGTTGACGGGGGCAAAGGAAATAAACCGGATCTCGTCAAATGCTTTTTGGCTCTTTTCAAAAAATATCGACAAATTTTTGCTTATTGTTTGAAAAACATCTGTCAATACTATCCTAAGAGAAAAGCCCGCGATGAAGAAGCCAGAGCTGCATATCGCCGCGAGCTGGAACGCAGTGGGATCAGAGGCGTGTATATGATAAATCTGATTCGAGGGGAGGTCGATCCTGATGACCCACGCATACAGTGAAGATTATTTATCTGATGCAATGAAAAATCTGGGCGAGGCAGTCGATTATGCAGTAAACCTCTGTCAGATCAAAATGGATGATTTCTTTGCACTTTTCATCTCAAGTGGCATAGCCGACCAGTTTGGCCGAGGTGTGCCGAAAATAGTTGCGGGATTATCCGGCACCGAACTGGTTTTGGAGGTGTTTCGGCAATCCGGCGTGCAGAGGGCCTTTCCGGGACCGCAGGACGACTATGATCTCTCTTCCGCTTATTGGTGCGGATGGATCATTGCATATTATCAATGGTATTCTGGAATCCCCTTCAGAGATATCTTTCAGAGTGTATCGGCAGAGGCTCTTGAGCGCCTGTATCCGACGCTGCATGAGACGTCCGAAGAAAAATGCGTGGATACCCTGAACCGAATGATATTACGCGTTCGAGGAGACAGCAAGCTCAAAGTACAACGTATTGCCCGCAATTTTACCCAAAAGGAACTTGCTGACCGAACCGGGATCAGCGTGAGAACCATTCAGCATTACGAACAGCGCTCAAAGGATTTGAACAAAGCCTCCGGCGCAACCTTATCTGTTCTTGCCCAAACGCTTGGATGCAGGATGGAAGATCTCCTGGAAATCGCTGTGAATGAGCCGGAGAACGGGGACGAATGATCAGTTAGTGCATCCTGCGGTTTGGAAAACACTATCAGAACATCCGGGGCAAAAAGTGAAACAAACATCCAGGTCAAAAAGTGAAATTCCCCCTTGCGAAAAGCATTTGGGTATGTTAGAATAAATTGCGCTCGGGCGGGAGAATGGGTTGCCTGGGCGGTCTGTTCCGGCTCCGTGGTCAAGCGGTTAAGACATCGCCCTTTCACGGCGGTAACACGGGTTCGATTCCCGTCGGAGTCATTTCACGGCAGGCTTTGCCGTGCGCCAGTTGGCAGCAGGTACCCGCAAGGGTTGCGGACCTTTAGCTCAGTTGGTTAGAGCAACCGGCTCATAACCGGTCGGTCCTGGGTTCGAGTCCCCGAAGGTCCATTTTGCAGTTCTGGCCCAGTGGCTCAGTTGGTTAGAGCGCCGCCCTGTCACGGCGGAGGTCACGGGTTCGAGTCCCGTCTGGGTCGTTTCCGAAAGCCGTCAGGCTGTTTGGAAGGGAAAACAACATATTTTATTGAATGCGCTGGTGTGGCGGAATAGGCAGACGCAAGGGACTTAAAATCCCTCGGTGGCAACACCGTGCCGGTTCAAGTCCGGCCACCAGCAGTATCGGCCGGATGAAAGGATTCTTTGAGCGGATTGTTGCAGAGGATCCTTTTTCTTTATTTTTTTGTTGGGAAGGGACGATGACGGAAAAAGAAGCGTATGCGGTCCTTGGGCTTACCTTTGGAGCAAAAAAAGAGATCGTCAAAAAGAAGTACCGCCAACTGATGCTGTTGGTGCATCCGGATGTGGACGAGGCTTCCCGGGGCGAGTACGGCCATACGGTGCAGGAGATCAACGCCGCCTATGAGATCCTCATGAAAGGAAGCGCCTCCGGAGCGGAGAGGGAAGGGCGTCAGGAGCAGAACCGTGGGACGGACGGCAATTTTACGGGGGAAAAAGAATCGCCCTGGAATGCGCCCGTCAATGAGAATGCATACGCGATGAGGGAAATCCTGCATTATGTGGAAGATTATGACGGAAAAATTTTAGGAGACTTCTGCATCGCCAGGGGAAAGTACCTCTGGCAGCCGGAAGAGGATTTTCCCCTGTTTTTAAAAAGTATTTATCGGTGTGGGAAAGAACTGTTGGATGAGATTGACGACGCCCTGCAAAGAGGCGGGACGCTGGAGGGAAGGCAGGAGATCCAGGCGGAGCTTACCTACCTGCTGGCGCAGCAGTTCATCGACGTCACAGGGCTTCTGGGAGAGCTGGGGAAGGAACTGGAGCCGGATCAGGAAGGGAACCGGATCTTTTTTCTGCCTGCCATGCTGGAGCTGTCCGGGAAAGACCACGGGCTGCGGGAAGCAGATCCGCTTTTGCCCGCCGGGGTCCGCCGTCACAGGTTGTACCTGAAAAACCAGGACGGACAGGAGCTGGGCTATCTTTCCTTTCGGGACGACCGGCTGTATTATGCGGTGATCCCCCTTTTTGAGCAGCGCAGGGCACAGGTCAGGATCCGGGCTGGTGCGAAACGGCCGCAAAAGGGCAGGAAGGCCAGGTCAGAGTGCCGGAATTTAAAGCTGTGGCTGCGGCTGTGCGAAAAGGACGCGGGAGGGCTTCCGGAAAATCTGAACCTGCAGATCGAACGGCTTTTGGCCCGGTATCGGGGAGTTGAAAAGTAGCAATGTATTTTTTGGCGTATTCGGCGATGTTTTTTGTTCTGCCGGCTTCTCTTTTTGAATATATTTTAGAATCTCTTGAATTATTCGGAAAGATGAGGTATGCTATGAGATGGAATATTATTTCGTAAAAAACGAAGAAATACGCATAGGAGAAAAAACGATGATCCTCATGGATATCAGGGCGGACAATCTGTATTCGTTCAAAAATTTTCATTTGAACATGTCTTATCCCAAAAAGATCGTGGATTCTTCCGTGGAGGAAGAGCATTTGCAGGGGTATCCCAATTTCCGGTATAAAAAAGTAAATATCATTATGGGAGGAAACGCAACGGGTAAAACTTCGCTTGGGAAAATGATGATGCTTTTTGCTAATTATTTAAGAGACGGAAGTTTTAACCGTTTCCTTTCGGTGATCGATGAGAAAGGATTGGCGGCCAGGCTTACGATAGATTTTGTGGCGGATCCCATCGCGTTGTATCGTTTTGAGATTGTCATTCCCGCTTTTTTCGTGGATGAACCGGAAGGAAAACGGATAGAGAGCCGGATCCGTTACACGAAGATCGGGTTAAGGGATAACTATGAGACCTGCGCGGAGCGTCTTGACCTGCAGGAGTGTCCGGTTATCGACTGTCAGGAGATCGATGCGTTAGGCTGGTATTTTTCCTATCCGCAGGATGCGTGGAAAAATAAAACGTATTATTCCCTGGAGGGCGATGACAGATATCTGCATATCCTGGAACGAATTTTAAAATCGTTGGATCCTTCGATCCGGGAAGTGATCCGGCTGCCGGAGCTGGATAATACATATGCGATCAAGCTGAAAAATCATTCTGTCGTGATCAAGGATGGGAAAATCAACGATACGGATATTCTCTCCAGCGGCACAAAAGCGGGACTGGACATATCTTATATTATGGCATCCCTGGTATGCGGCCTGCACATGCTGTATTATTGCGATGAACTGTTTTCGTATGTGAACAGTGATGTTGAAAAAGCGTGTCTTTCCATTATGATCGATAAGCTGACTGAGAAAAGGGAGAATAAGCAGCTTTTTTTCACGACGCATAATACGGAGATCCTGGACATGCAGTTACCCAAACATGCATTTACTTTCCTGAGGAAAACCGTGGAAGATGAAAGAGAGCCGATCAAGTGTATTTGCGCTGCGGAATATCTAAAACGGAACACGGACTCTCTGAAACATGCGGTGGAAAACGACCTGTTTGCCATATCGCCGCGATTGGACATGCTGTATGAGATTGCTGCGTTTTGATCTGGGGGTTGACCGGTACTTATGAGAAAACAGATCCTCTATCAGTACTATGTAGAAGGAGAAGATGAGAGTTGCAGCAATCTGAGTGCGAGATTGCTCCGTTGCGGTTTCGAGAAAACAAAGCTTTGGAGCCGTATGCCGGGAAATAGGTTTCTGGAATTTGGCAATGACGCGGCAAAGATAAAAAAATAAACGGTATCGGGAATGACGGAGGGAAAAATGACAGAGGTAGAAGCGATTCGGGCAAGGCATTCGGTAAGGGCTTATCTGCCCAAGCCCATTGAACCAAAGAAAGCGGAAAAACTGGAGGCTTTCCTGGAAACCTGCAACCGGGAAAGCGGGCTGCATCTTCAGCTTTTGAGGGATGCAGGCGGGACATTTGACAGGCTGCTCAGTAAGGCTATGGGTTTGAACAGCGCGCCCAGCGTGATCGCCTGCGTCGGGCCGGACGGTGCCGATCTGGAGGAGCGGATCGGTTACTATGGGGAAAAGGCGGTGCTTTACGCGCAGCAGTTGGGGTTAAATACCTGCTGGGCAGGAACTTTTCAGGCCAGAAACGTGCCCGCCGTGATCCAAAGCGGGGAACGTCTGGTGATCGTGATCGCCATCGGATATGGAGCCACCCAGGGGAAAGCGCACAGGTCGAAGACGATAGAGGAAGTGACAAACGTACAGGGAGAAATGCCCCAGTGGTTCCGAAAGGGAGTAGAGCTTGCGCTTCTGGCGCCGACGGCGATCAACCAGCAGAAATTCAGGTTCTGTCTGGATGCGGAGGGCAAGGTGACGGTGCTGGATCAGAAAGGCCCCTTTTCAAAAGTGGATCTTGGCATTGTAAAATGTCATTTTGAGATTGGAAGAAGAGAAGTCTGACGGAGGATACCCATGGAAAAAATGATTCTGACAAAGCATGACGGCATTTGTATTCTGGCGGAAGAAGCCGCCGACAGCGGCATAAAAAAGATCGCCGGCACGCTGGCGGAGGATTTGGAAATGGTATTGGGCGAAAGGCCGAGGGTCATTTCGTCCGTAGAGGAATGTAGGGAGCAGGACGCCCTGATCTGGGTGGCCGTCCCGGGCCATAGCCCGCTTTTGGAGAGTTGGGAAAAGGGGCAGGAACAGATGCAGGCGCTTTTTGGGAAAAAGCCGGATCTGTCCGCGCTCTGCGGCAGGAGGGAATGTTACCAGTTCGCTTTCGTAGAGCATCCCCGGGCGGCGGGCAAAAAGGCGCTGCTGATCGCCGGCAGTGATAAAAGGGGCGCGATCTACGGGATGTTCCGGCTTTCGGAAGAAAGCGGCGTTTCCCCGTTGGTCTATTGGGGCGACGCTGTGCCCTGTCCCTGTGAAAGCCTGGTGCTGATCTCCGAAGGAAGTCAGGAGGCAGCCAAAGAAGCAGAGACGGAAGGAATAAAAAACAGGGCGTCCCGCAGCGTCTGTCTGCCTGTAGATGGGCCTTCTAAGGAGCCTTCCGTGGAATACAGAGGCTTTTTTATCAACGATGAATGGCCCTGCTTTGGCAACTGGGCCTTCGATCATTTCGGCGGCTTTTGCGCCGATATGTACCGGCGGGTATTTGAACTGCTGCTGCGGTTAAAGGGCAACTATATCTGGCCGGCCATGTGGTCCTCCTGTTTCGCCCAGGATGGCCCGGGGCTTGCGAACGCAGAGCTGGCGGACGAACTGGGCGTGGTGGTAGGAAGCTCCCACCATGAACCCTGTATGCGGGCCGGAGAGGAATTTCAAAAGAGCGTCCGGGAGACGGCGGCCTATGGGACGGAGTGGAATTTTGCCAAAAACAGGGCGGGGATCCTGCGTTTCTGGGAGGACGGGCTGAAGCGGAGCCTGCGGTATGAGTCCCTTGTCACCGTCGGCATGCGGGGCGAGAACGATACCCCCCTTCTTGGGCTGTTCACTCCATTGGCTGACAATATCGAACTGTTAAAGGAGATCATTTTAAATCAGAAGCGCATGATCGAGGCTTACAGCGGTGAAAGAAAGCCCCGGCAGCTTCTGGCGCTCTATAAGGAAGTGGAGCCTTATTTTTACGGGGATGAAAATACCCCCGGCTTGCAGGACTGGGACGGTCTGCAGGATGTGATCCTGATGCTCTGCGAGGACAATTTCGGGAATATGCGCACCCTGCCGCCGCGCAGACTGCGGGATCACCAGGGCGGCTGGGGGATGTACTACCATTTTGACTATCACGGCGATCCGGTTTCCTACGAGTGGGTCAATTCTGCTTCCCTGGAAAAGACCTGGGAGCAGATGACCATGGCCTACGACTACGGCGTCAGGAGCGTATGGCTGGTCAACGTAGGGGATCTGAAATTCAATCTTTATCCGCTGCAGTATTTTATGGAAATGGCCTATGACTTTGACCGGTGGGGCAGCCGGAACCGCGATTCCGTGGCCCAGTTTGAAGAAAAATGGGCGAAGGAGACCTTCGGCAATTTTGTGTCGGAGGATATCTGCCGCCGGATTGGAAAGGTACAGAAGGAATATACCAGGCTCAACAGCTTAAGACGGCCGGAGTCGCTAAACGACAAGGTCTATCATCCCTGTCATTTTGGGGAGGGGGAGCGGATGCTTGCGCGGGCGGCCAGGCTGGAGCAGGAAAACGAAGCCCTCTATGAAGATCTGCCTGCAGCATGTAAGGACGCTTATTTCAGCATGATCTATTTCCAGGCGGCGGCCTCCGCCAATCTTTTGCAGATGCATCTGCTGGCGGGGCAGAACCACCTTTACGCCAGGCAGGGCAATATCGCCGCCAACAGGCTGGGGGACGAGGTTTTGCGCCGGATCCGGCAGGATGAAGAACTGGCTCGCCGGATGCGGGAATTTGGCGGTGGCAAGTGGGCGGGCATGGAACTGGCCAGCCACATCGGCTTTACCCACTGGAACGATCAGGACTGCCGGTATCCGGTCCGGATGCAGCTTTATCCCATGGCAAAACCCAGGATGATCCTTTCCCGGGCGGACATGGAGGAATGGTATACCCACGGATACAACTGCGAGACGCTGCGGATCCGGGATTTCGCCGATTCCTTTGCAGAGCGGGTGCAGATCCGGCTGGGAAACAGCGGGAGGGGGACTTACCGTTTTACGATCAAAGGGGACGCCTGTCCCTGGCTGCGGTTTTCCTGTCTGGAGGGCGAAGTGGAAGAGCTTTTCTCCGTGGATATCAGCTTTGACCGGGCGCAGTTTATGGCCGGGCAAAAAGAACGGGCCACGGCCAGATACATGGTCTGCAGCGATCAGGGGGAGCGGATCGCGCTGGAGGTGGAAGCAGCGCCGATCCTTTTGCCTGCGCTGACGGATGACGTTTATGTGGAGGATGCCGGGCGCGTGGTGATGCCTGCGGTCGGCTTTGGCGAACAAAGGGCGGGCCTCTTTTTGGGAGAAAAGGCAGAGTATGCGCCGATCGCAGGACTGGGAAAATACGGCGGCGCCATGAAAGTGACCCCGTCCACCGGCCTCTTTTTAAAACCGGAGGAAATGCCCTGTCTGACCTATCGCTTTTATTTGAAGGAAGCGCAGGAGTATGAAATCGCGCTGATCACGAACCCTGCAAACCCGGTGCAGCGCACGGAGGGCGTCCGTCTGGGAATCAGGTTGGACGAAGGAGAACTGCAGATCCTGTCCACGGTAAAAGAGGGTTATCGCGCCGATGTGGGCGGGCTGTGTCAGGAGTGGGCCCAGGGCGTGCTGACAGAGGAACACCGGACGACCGCCCGGGCGTTGCTGGAGGCAGGCTGCCATACGCTTTCCGTGTTCTGTGTGGACGCGGCGGTGGCACTGGAACGGATAGAGATCGCGCCAAAGGAAAGACCGATCCCGGCGTCCTATCTGGGCGCGCCGGTCAGTCCCCGGTGCGCGGACCTGCAAAGCTATATGGCATAGGGGCAGGAATCCCGTTTCTGCGGGCAAAAATATTGAAGTTCGGATAAAGTGTGATATAATAATGATGTTGGCGGCACAAAGGACGCAAAGACGGCAGCAGGCGGACAGGCAGTGGGGGGATTGCGATGGACATTCTTGGAAGCTCGTTATTGGGATATTTTTTGGGCGGGATCAATCCGTCCTATCTTTTCGGAAGGCTCAAAGGGCTGGATATCCGCAGGATCGGGTCGGGCAATGCGGGAGCTTCCAACGCGATGATCATGTTGGGGAGGACCGTGGGCGTGATCAGCGCGGCCTTTGATATCTTCAAAGCGTACCTGGCCTATCGTCTGGCGGGCGTGGCGCTGGCCTATGATCCCAGGGTTTTTTTTGTGCTTCTGGCGATCGAGGCAGTATTGGCTTTTGCAGTCAATTATATCTGCGTGGTGCCGACCACCGCTTCGGTGATGTTTGCGATCGTTTACGGCGTGCAGACTAAAAGCCTGGCGGGGACGCTGATCTTTGGCCTGGCGGTAGCTGTGATCCTGTACCGGCACATGGAGAATTTCCGACGGATCCGCCAGGGGATAGAGGTTCATTTAAGCTGGCTGTGGGATCGCAAGAATGAGATCGAACGGGTGAAGGGCAACTACGACGGTTCCTATGGGGACCGGGGCGTGGAGCATAGCTGAGCGCCTGTGGAGGCGTCCGGCGGGCGAAGATTTTGAGAGGATGACAAAGGCTCATGGGTAGATTCCCGGGGCCTTTTTGTTTTTGCATAAGACGCGGGAAAAGGCGGATAAAATACGGAGATAAAAAGGATAAAATGAAAAAAACAGGGGATATTGTGTAACGAGAGGACAAGGGGCTGACCGGATACGGAAATTCACACTTTTTTCACACAAAAAAGCGGAACAGTCCTTGACAAAAGAGAAAACAACTGTTATATTACAAATATAACAAATAAAACAAATGTATCAATTAGGATAAAGGAGGAATGTGTTATGTTGACACCAAGCATTTTTGGAAGAGATTTGTTCGATGACTTTTTCCGTTTCCCGTTCTGGGATGACAGGGATTTCAGAAGAGGGCAGAAGAACCTTATGAGAACCGATGTCCGCGAGACGGACGGCGCCTATGAGCTGGAGATGGAGCTGCCCGGCTTTCAGAAGGAGGATGTGCAGGTTTCCCTGGAGGACGGCTATCTGACCGTTTCGGCGGCGCAGGAAAAGGCCGAGGAGGAGAAGGACGAAAAGACCGGCTCCTATATCCGCCGGGAGCGTTACACAGGTTCTTATCAGAGAAGCTTTTATGTCGGTAAGGATCTGACCGAAGAGGATATCAAGGGCGAGTTCAAGCAGGGCGTCCTGCATTTGACCGTTCCGAAGAAGGATGCGCAGCCTGCGGTCGCTCAAAAGAAGTATATCGCGATCGAGGGATAAGGTTTTGACAGAACGAAAAGGGGCATTGGCAAAAAGGCCGTGCCCTTTTTTTCGTGTCTGCCGGCCAGGCAGCGCGCGTTTTTGGGTTTTCACTTTTATCTGGAAAGACGGCCGGATATATGCTACAATATCCGCATGAAAGCCCGAAAAAGGTGCGGTGAAAGAATGCGGAAGAGAAAGTATATCGGCGACCGGCATTTTTATAGAATGGTGCTGACGGTGGCGGTCCCGATCATGATCCAGAACGGGATCACGAATTTCGTCGGCCTGCTGGACAATATCATGGTCGGGCAGGTGGGGACGGCGCAGATGTCCGGCGTGGCCATCGCCAATAATCTGATCTTTGTATATAATATCTGCGTGTTCGGCATGATCTCCGGCGCAGGTATTTTTGGCGCGCAGTTTTTCGGGAAGGGCGATCATGAGGGCGTGCGCAATACCTTCCGGTTTAAGCTCGTGGTCTGTTCGCTGTTTCTGCTGGCCGCCGTCTGGATCTTTTTTTGCGCGGGCGGAAAGCTCTTTTCCCTGTATCTGCAGGGAGAGGGCGCGGCGTCGGACATTGCGGCCACTTTCCGTTACGGGAAGGAATACCTGAACATCATGCTCCTGGGGTTTGTTCCCTTTACCCTGGTGCAGATTTATTCCGGCACCCTGCGGGACTGCGGGGAGACCTTTGTCCCCATGCTGGCCGGAGTGCTGGCGGTTTTTGTGAATCTGCTCTTTAATTACATTCTGATCTTCGGGCATTTCGACGCGCCCTGCCTGGGTGTGGCGGGAGCGGCCTGGGCGACGGTGCTTTCCCGGTTCGTGGAATGTATTGTCACGGCGGTCTGGACCCACTGCCATCCGAAGAGGGCGCCGTTTATCGTGGGCGCTTACCGTTCGTTTAAGATCCCGCGGGGCCTGTGCCGGCAGATCGTCCGTAAGGGGACGCCGCTGATGGCGAACGAAGCGCTGTGGTCCTGCGGCATGGCCGTGCTTTTGCAGTGCTATTCCTTCCGGGGGTTGGACGTGGTGGCGAGCCAGAACATCTCTTCCACGGTGTCCAATGTCTTTAATGTGGTCTTTCTGGCGTTGGGCAGTTCGGTGGCGATCATTGTGGGCCAGCTTCTGGGGGCGGGCCGGATGGAGGAAGCGGTGGACCAGGATCGGAAGCTGATCTTTTTTTCCGTGGTGGTCTGTTTCGGGATCGGCGCGGCCATGGCGTTGATGGCGCCGCTGTTTCCCCGGATCTACAATACGACGGAGAGCGTGCGTAGTCTGGCGGCCAGTTTTATCATTGTGGAGGCGCTGTTCATGCCGGCAAACGCTTTTATGCACGCTTCTTATTTCACCCTTCGTTCCGGCGGCAGGACGGTGGTGACTTTTTTCTTTGACAGCGTTTACGTCTGGGTCTTTTCCATCCCGGCGGCTTATCTGCTGGGACATTTTACGGCGGTGCCCATCGTGGCGCTGTATGTAGCGGTCAAGTGCCTGGACTTTATCAAGTGCGCCATCGGCGCGGTATTGCTGAAAAAACGGGTCTGGGTGCAAAACATCGTAGGATGATAAAAACAGGAGGGCAATATGGACAGACAGGTTTGGGCAAACGAGGTTTCGGAGAAGATCAAAAAAAAGGTCAGGATCGTGGCGCAGCGCAGCCGGGACAAGATCCCCTATACCACGGTGGACGGGGTGTTCGACGACTGGCGCAAAAAGGATATCTGCTGGTGGACCAACGGCTTTTGGGGCGGCATGATGTGGCAGCTTTATCATTCCACAAAGGATCCGCTTTACAGGCAGATCGCGGAGGACAATGAGGCGTGGCTGGATGAAAACCTGATGACCGCCCGGGGGATGGATCACGACAGCGGCTTTAAGTGGATGCCTACGGCGGTGGCCGATTACCGCATGACAGGCAGCGAAGCGTCCAAAAACAGGGCTCTTCTGGCGGCCGGCGACCTGGCGGGGCGGTTCAATCCCGCAGGGCGTTTCATCCGCGCCTGGAACGATGGCGGAGACGGCGGCAAGGCGGGTTGGGCCATTATCGACTGTATGATGAACCTGCCCCTTTTGTACTGGGCCTGGGAGGAGACGAACGATCCCAGATTTTATCATATCGCCACGATGCACGCGGACACGGCGGAAACCTATTTCCTGCGTCCCGACGGTTCTGTGAACCATATCGTGGAGTTCAATCCGCTGACGGGGGAATATGTGCAGTCCTTTGGCGGCCAGGGCTATGGGACGGGTTCCTCCTGGACGAGAGGCCAGGCCTGGGCGCTGTACGGCTTTACGCTGAGCTATCTGCATACGAAGGAGAGGCGGTATCTGGAGGACGCCCTGCGGGTGGCCCACTATTTTATCGCCAACATCCCGGAAAGCGGCCTGATCCCTGTGGACTTTAGGCAGCCGGCGGACTGCGCCTGGGAGGATTCCACGGCGGCGGCCATCGCGGCCTGCGGCCTTCTGGAAATAGAAAAGTGCGTCCCGGAAAACGAAAAGCGGCTGTTCGGCGGCGCGGCCCTGCGGCTTTTGCGCGCGCTGGAGGAAAAGCGCTGCAACTGGGACGAAAACTGCGATAATATCCTGGAAAAATGCACGGCGGCCTATCATCACAAGGAGCATGAATTTTCCATTATTTACGGGGACTATTACTTTATCGAGGCGATCTGGAAGCTGACGGGGCAGGAGTTATTTCTCTGGTGACCGGAAGCGTGCGGCGGAAAGGGAGGAGGAGCGCATGAAGTTTGAACCGAAAACGCTGGATTTTGAGAGAAGCCCATATACGGGGATGACCTATGAGAGCTGGATCGAGGCGGGCAAATATCTGTTGGAGGGGATCTTTCAGCATATCGGATCCTTTTCGGATCCCGTGGTAGTGCCCCGCAAGGAGACGAAGGTTTCCTATCCCCATTCCGCCGATGCGGTGTGGGAGCAGAAAGCGGAATATTTTGAAGGGCTGGCCCGATCCTTTTTCGTGGCGGCGCCGCTGATTGGCGCCGATCCGGAGATCGCGGTCTGCGGATATAAGCTCCGGGAGTATTACAAATCCATGGTGCTGCGCTCCTGCACCAAAGACGATCCGGTGTCGGTGGGAAGCTATGAGCAGATGCAGGAGGTTTCCGGCGATCGGGAACGGGCGTTTCAGCAGACCGTGGAGACCTGCGCGCTGGTGATCTGTCTGTGGGTCTGCAAGCCTCAGATCTGGGATACCTATACAAAGGAAGAAAAGGACGTGATCGCTGCGTTTCTCACCGGATATGCCAACGGCAACACGGTGCCTCAGAACTGGCGGCTTTTCAATATGCTGGATATGGCCTTTCTGCATATGGAGGGCTATCCCATCGACGAGGAGATCATGGCGGAACACGCCCAGGCCATCGTCAACTATTATGCGGGGGACGGCTGGTACCGGGACGGCCATTCCTTCGACTACTATTCCTGCTGGGCTTTCAACGTATACGCGCCCCTCTGGAACCTCTGGTACGGCTATGAACACGCGCCCTATCTGGCGGCGAAGTTCGAGGAATATTCCAACCGTCTCATGGAGACGTATCCGGACTTTTTCGACCGGGACGGCTTTACCAATATGTGGGGCCGGAGCAACATCTACCGCAACGCGGCCACCAGCGCCTTTGACGGCAATCTGTTTCTGAAGGATTCCAGGGCGGATCCGGGGCTGGCGCGGCGCATCTGTTCCGGGTCGCTTCTGCAGTTTTTATCCCGGGAGGACTTTTTATATCAGGGAGTGCCCACCCTGGGCTTTTACGGGCAGTTCACGCCGCTGGTGCAGGGCTATTCCTGCGCGGAATCCCCTTTCTGGCTGGGCAAAGCCTTCCTTTGCCTGCACCTGCCCAAAGACCATCCTTTCTGGACGGCAAAGGAGCATAACGGAACCTGGGAAAAGCTGGGGGAAAAGGAAGTAAAGGAGATAGCGTTAAACGGTCCAGCCCTGTGCTTTTCCAATCATCAGGCCAACGGCAGCACGATCCTGCGCACCGGGAAAGTGAAGAAAGCGCCGGGGGATCTGCACGGCATGTGGAACTATTCCAAGCTGGCCTATCATACCAAATATCCGTGGGAGTCGTCCCCTGCGCAGGATGTGGAGGCGCAGCAGTACGTCCTGTTCGATCAGACCAGCGGGCAGTATGAGCGCTGCAACGTGACCTTCTGGCGGGGAAAAAAGGACGGCGTGCTGTACCGGCGGCAGTATTTCCATTATTCGCCGGAAAAGGAAACCCATTGGAACCACGCGGTCAATCTGGCGGATTTTACGGTTCCCTATGGGATCTTTCGGGCGGACAGGCTCAGGCTCTACAGGCGGCCCGTGTCGCTGACGCTGGGGGCTTTCGGCTTCCCGGACAACGGTACGGAGGTGATTCGCCTGGAGTGTAAAGGCGCGAAGGCGATCCTGTTAAAAGGGTATGATTTCACGGGAAAGGAAAAACAGCTTGCTATGACGGTGTACGGCGGCTGGCAGGAGCTTTCCCTGGTAAAGAGCGTCGGGACGAATCCGGATTCGGAACATTCCATCGTGATCTACGCCAAAGGAGAGTGGCACAAACGCTATAGCTATGCGCCGGGCCTTCTGCTTTCCCAGGTCATTACCAAAGAAAGCCTGGAGGACTTTTTGCCGGAGGAGATCTTTCCTGTGGAATCCGTCCGCTGTACCGATCCGCAGGGCTGCGGGATTTACGGGCCGGTGGAGATCGCGTTAAAGGACGGCACGGCGAAGCGGATCGATTTCGAGGGCATCGAAGGGGAACTGTCCCTTTGATCCCCCAAAGGCGGGATAAGGATCGCATGTCTTACAGGCGCGCGGCAGGGAGGAGAAAATGAGAAGGATTCTGGTGATCGAGGACGATCTCGCCATCGGAAATATGCTGGAGGAGGTGCTGCAAAAGGCCGGATATAGAGTGACCCACGCCTGGTCCGGCACGGAGGCGGCGCTGTTGCTTGCAAACTGGCGTCCGGATCTGATCCTGCTGGATCTGATGCTGCCGGGCATGTCCGGGGAAGAGGTGCTGAAGCGGATCAAAGGCGTTCCCGTTATCGTACTCAGCGCGAAAGCGGAGGTAGAGCATAAGGTGGCCCTGCTGCTGGGCGGCGTATCGGACTATATGACTAAGCCTTTCGACACCAAGGAACTGCTGGCCCGGATCCAGGTCGCCCTGCGTAGCCATCCGATGGCAGAGGCAGAGATCCTGACGGCAGGGGATCTGCGTCTGGACGTACAAAGCGGGATGATCTGCCGGATTGGGGGAGACGCGGAGGAAGAAGCGTCGGCGGAGGGAGAAACGTTGGCGGTAGAAGAAACGTCGGCGGAGGAAAAAACGTTGGCGGAGGGAGACAGGCTGACGGATGCAGGCGACAGGCAGCGGCAGGCGCACCTGACGCGGACGGAATGTGCGGTTTTGAAGTTGTTTTTGCAGAATCCCTCGCAGGTGATCCCCCGTTCCCGGCTGCTTGACCGGATCAGTCAGGATACGCCGGACTGCACCGAGGGCTCGCTGAAGATGCATATCAGCAACCTCCGCAAAAAACTCAAAGCGATTGGCTGCGAGGATCGCATCGAGGCGGTCTGGGGGATCGGTTTTTTATGGAACGACGGATTCAAAGATCAGAAAAAAAGTCTGCAAATAAAAAGTCAAGCAGAAATTTGTGAACTTTGAAAATTTTACACAGGTTGAATGAAAAGCAC
>CANQFM010000033.1 GCA_947598825.1 uncultured Eisenbergiella sp.
TTTTCGCAGGGCTACCAGGATTCGAACCTGGAAATGACGGAGTCAGAGTCCGTTGCCTTACCGTTTGGCGATAGCCCTAAATCTGCGCTTCTCTTATCTTTCCCTCGCGCTCATTTACTATACCAAACTCCCAGGCAAAATGCAAGCACTTTTTTTATTTTGTTGCGCCCCGACCGGATCCGCCCGCCGGCCGGCAGATCCTCAGACCTCGAACAGCAGATCCGAATAGACCGGCACGGGCCAGTAGGATCGATCCACCATCGTTTCCAGCTTATCGATGGGAGCGCGCAGCTCCGCCATGGCAGGCACCACCGTATCCCGGTAGAAGAAAGCCTGCTGTTTCACATCGCCCTTTATGACCTGCCCTTCCTTCTCCTTCCATTTCAGCCCTTCCAGAGCGCCGGTGGCCTTCGCCAGATATTCGTTGATATCCCGCAGCAGCACCGCTGCCACAGAGGCGTCCGCGCCCGCGGCTTTCGTAGCATTCACCGTTTCCGCCAGTTCCCTGCTGTAGCCAAGGGCGGCAGGCAGCAGCTCCCGGGACGCCATATCGATCATGGTCAGCGCCTCAATGTTGATGGTCTTGATATAGGTTTCATACAGGATCTCCTTGCGGGACTCCAGCTCGGCCCGGTTATAGATCCCGAATCTCTCATAGAGGCGGATGGCCTTATCCGTGGTCAATGCTTCAATGGAATCGATCATGCTCCTGTAATTGGGCAGCCCTCTGCGCCTCGCTTCCCGGATCCATGCTTCCGAATAGCCGTCCCCGTTGAAAATGATGCGCTGGTGCTTCGTCATAAATTCCTTGATCACGTCATGGATAGCCTGTTCCTTGCCATCCTCTCCGGCCGCCTCTATCCGGTCCGCCGCCTCGCAGAAGGCCTCCGCCACGATGGCGTTGATCGTAGTAGTGGGACTGCCGATAGAATCGGAAGAACCGACCATGCGGAATTCGAACTTATTGCCCGTAAAGGCGAAGGGCGAAGTGCGGTTGCGGTCCGTGGCGTCCATGTGCAGATCCGGCACAGTGGAAACGCCGGTATGTAAGGTGCTGGCTTCCAACAGGCTGCGGGCCTCTCCGGTTTCCACAAGCTGACGCACCACATCCTCCAACTGGGATCCCAGAAAAATGGAAACGATCGCAGGCGGCGCTTCGTTTGCCCCCAGGCGCAGATCGTTGCCAACATTGGACGCGCTCCTCCTGAGCAGATCCGCATGGGTGTCCACCGCTTTCATGATGCAGGCCAACACCAGCAAAAACTGCACGTTTTCATTGGGGGTTTCCCCGGGATCCAACAGGTTCATGCCGGTATCCGTGCTGATGGACCAGTTATCGTGTTTGCCAGATCCGTTGACCCCCGCGAAGGGCTTTTCGTGCAGCAGGCAGCGCAGGTTATGGCGTTCCGCCACTTTCTTCATCGTTTCCATCACCAACTGGTTGTGATCCATGGCGATATTGGCCGTCTCATAGACCGGCGCCAGTTCGTGCTGTGCCGGCGCCACCTCGTTATGCTGGGTTTTAGCAGTCACGCCCAGCTTCCACAACTCGATGTTCAGATCCTTCATGAACGCGCCCACCCGCTCCCGGATAACACCGAAATAATGATCCTCCAGTTCCTGCCCCTTGGGCGCGGGGGCGCCGAACAGCGTGCGCCCGGAAAAGATCAGATCCTTGCGTTTGAGATATTTGCTGCGGTCGATGAGGAAATATTCCTGCTCCGCGCCTACGGAGGGAATGACCTTCGTGGCTGCGGTATCCGGATGGAAGATCCGCACGATGCGCATGGCCTGCTGGGACAGCGCCTCCATGGACCGCAGCAGGGGCGTCTTTTTGTCCAGCGCCTCCCCTTTGTAGGAGCAAAACGCCGTGGGTACGCAGAGGATCACGCCGGTGGCGTCTTCCTTCAGAAAAGCCGGGGACGTAATATCCCATACCGTATATCCTCTGGCCTCAAAGGTGGACCGCAGGCCGCCGGAAGGGAAGGAGGACGCGTCCGCCTCGCCCTTGATCAGTTCTTTTCCGGAAAAATCCATGAGCATCCGCCCGTCCTCATCCGGGTGGGTCACGAAGGAATCGTGTTTTTCCGCAGTGATGCCGGTCAGCGGCTGGAACCAGTGCGTATAATGGGTGGCGCCATGTTCCACCGCCCAATCCTTCATCGCCCGCGCCACCACGTCCGCCGTCGCTGCGGAAAGCTGGCCGCCATGGGCCCTGACATGGGCTACTTCCTCATATGCCTTTTTGGGCAGGCGCTCCCGCATTTTTTCCATGGTAAAAACGTTTTGAGCAAAAATTTCTTCGATGTTCAGATTACCGCTCATGTTCCGTATCCTTTCTCATACGCAGAATATCCCAGCGTCCGGCTTTTTCCGAGAGGGTCAGCCACAGGGCCTGCCTGGGATGCGGGGCGCTCTCTGCCGTATTCCCCTGCTCATCTTCTATTTTTTCCACTGTGGCCGTCACGTCGTTTCCCTGCGGCTTCATGATCTCGATCCGGTCGCCGACGCAGAATTTGTTCCGCTGTTCGATGCGGACGCGCCCGTGCCCGTCCGTTTCGCAGACCGTACCGAGATAAGTGTATTCGCTGATATAAGCGGCCGCATCATAGATCTGCATGGTATGATCCGGCTTCCCAAAATAAAACCCGGTGCCGAACTGCCTGTGGGTACATCTGCCCGTTTCCTCCCGATACCAGTCCAGATTGGCGCGGTATTTGTCAACGGACTGCAGGCAATCGTCGATGGCCCTCCTGTATGCCCTGGTCACAACAGCCACATATAAGGCGGTTTTCATCCTGCCCTCCACCTTGAAGCTGTCAATTCCCGCCTCCAACAGTTCCGGGATATACTCTATCATATTCAGATCCCTGGAATTGAACAGGTAGGTGCCCCGTTCATTTTCCTCCACCGGCAGATATTCTCCCGGACGGCTCTCCTCCATCACCGCATATTCCCAGCGGCAGGGATGGGTACACTCCCCCTGGTTGGCGTCCCGGCCCGTAAAATAATTGCTCAGAAGGCAGCGGCCCGAATAGGAAATGCACATGGCGCCATGCACAAAACATTCCATTTCCATCTCCGGCGGGATCTTCTCCCGGATCTGCCGCAGCTCTTCCAGCGTGAGTTCCCGCGCGGCCACCACGCGCCTGGCGCCCAACCGGTGCCAGAACAGATACGTTTCGTAATTCGTATTGTTGGCCTGGGTGGAAATATGGATCTCCGCCTGCGGCCATACGCTTTTCGCCAGCGAAAACATCCCCGGATCCGATATGATCAGCGCATCCGGACTGGCCGGTTTTCCTGCTGCAGTTTTTAAACACCGCAGGGCTTCAAAATAAGAAGCAGCCTGGGAAAGATCCCGGTTATGGGCCAGGATATTGGCGGTAACATATACTTTCACGCCATGCTCGTGGGCAAACCATATCCCTTCCGCCATCTCCTCCAGGCTGAAATTTTTCGCTTTCGCCCGCAGTCCGAACACGTCCCCGCCGATGTATACCGCATCGGCCCCGTAAACGACCGCGGTCATGAGTACCTCCAGGCTGCCCGCCGGGATGAGAAGCTCCGGCTTTTTCATCTGTCCAAAACCTTTCTGACCGAAACCGATACGCCGTCCCCCAGAGGAAGGATCACCGTCTCCAGAGCAGGATCGTGTTTCAGCGCATATAAGTATTCCCGCATCCTCGTATGGATCGTGCGGTCCCGGCGCGTTACTGCATAGCGGGATTCCAGCACATCCCCGCCCTGCAGCACATTATCGGAGATCAACAGCCCGCCCGGGTTCAGCAGCCGTATCACCTGCGGCAGGAAATGCAGATATTGACCCTTCGCGGCATCCATAAAGATCAGGTCGAAGGGAGTCGTAAGCTCAGGCAGGATCGCCGACGCGTCCCCTTCCAGCAGCGTGATCTGTCCTTCCCTTTCGACCTGCCTGAAATTCCGCCGGGCGCAGGCGATACGTTTCCCATTTTTTTCTATGGTAGTGATATGACACCCCTCGGGCATATATTCGCTCATAAAAAGGGCGGAAAAACCGATGGCGGTCCCTACCTCCAGGATAGACGACGGGCGTTTTTCCGCCAGAAAAAACTTAAGCAGGCTTCCCGTTTCCCGCCGGATGACGGGCACGTTTTCCGCCTCCGAGTAAAGCCGCAGATCCTCCAGCCAATCCGAATCCCCGCTGTCCAGCGAATTGAGGAAAACCCGCATCCGTTCCTCTGCGATCATTCTTCCTCCCCGCCGCTGCCCGCCATGATGTCCATCAGTTCATCCGCCGTCATGGCAGTGGAAAGCGTATAAGTCCCCGGCGTAAATCCGTCCTCCGCATAATTGGACAAATGCTCCTGGATCAGAAAAAGCGTCTTATCCCGCACCAGCCCGTTTTCGTACAAAGACTCCGCGATCCCGTCAAAATCCATGCCGTCGCTTATCGTCACTTCCACCTCGCGACCCGGCTCCACGGACACGGGCGGTTCCCCGAAGATCCGCACGCCGTACTGGAAGGCCGTTACGGAGAACCGATAGACCAGCATGACCGCCACTACTACCAGCACCACATTAAACACAGTGCCTACCACGCCCCCGGCGACGTTTTGGATCCTCGCCTTTTTGTGCCTTATGCTCTTTTTCATCCTGTGACCGTTTTGTCCGGCATGACTGCTCAAGATTTACCGCCTCCACAACAGATCAGCGCGATCCTGCGCCTCTCGCCAAAGATGCCTCAGGTTTCCATGATGATCGGAAGGATCATCGGGCTCCGTTTGGTCTTTTTCCAGATAAAATCGCTCAGGGAATCCTTGATGGACGTTTTGATCCTGCCCCAGTCCGTACAGCCTCTCGCCACGCAGTTATCCATCACGCTCTCCATCAGTTGACGGGCTTCTTCCATCAATTCATCGGACTCCTTGACATAAACAAAACCTCTCGACACCAGATCCGGCCCGCTGGCTATCTGTCCGGTCACGCCGTCCAGAGCCACCACAACGATCATGATGCCGTCCTCCGCCAAATGCTGCCGGTCGCGCAGCACCACATTGCCCACGTCGCCGACGCCCAGGCCGTCCACCAGGATCGCGCCCACCTGGACCTTGTCTGTGACAGCCGCGTACTCGCCGCTCAATTCCAGCACATCGCCGGAGGTGAGCATAAAAATATTCTCCTTCGGGATCCCCAGTTCCGCCGCGATCTCGCCCTGGGCCTTGCGGTGCTTGTACTCGCCATGAATGGGCACCGCATATTTGGGCTGGGTCAGCGTATAGATCAGCTTGATCTCCTCCTGGCAGGCATGTCCGGAAACATGGACGTCCTGAAAGATCACTTCCGCCCCTTTGATCTCCAATTCGTTGATGACCTTAGTCACCGCTTTCTCATTGCCGGGGATCGGATTGCTGGAAAAGATGATGGTATCGTTGGGCCCGATGGTGACCTTTCTATGCATCCCGGAAGCCATCCGGCTCAAGGCCGCCATATTCTCGCCCTGGCTCCCTGTGGTGATGATCACCGTCCTGTCGTCCGGATAATCCTTCAGCCGGTCGATCTCCACCAGCGTATTGTCGGGGATGCTGATACATCCCAGGTTCATGGCGGTTTCAATGATGTTCACCATGCTGCGCCCTTCCACCACGACTTTCCTGCCGTATTTATGGGCGGAATTGATGATCTGCTGCACCCGGTCCACGTTGGAGGCAAAGGTGGCGATGATCAGCCGGGAACCCTGATGCTCATGGAAGATCGTATCAAAGGTATGCCCCACCGTCCGCTCCGACTGCGTAAAGCCCTTGCGCTCCGCATTGGTGGAATCGCACATCAGGGCCAGAACGCCCTTTTTCCCCAGCTCCGCAAACCGCTGCAAATCAATGGCTTCGCCGAATACCGGCGTATAGTCCACCTTAAAATCTCCGGTGTGGATCACGATCCCCACAGGCGAATGGATCGCCAGCGCGGCGGCGTCCACAATGCTGTGATTGGTCTTGATAAACTCGATCCGAAGCTGCCCCAGGTTCACCGACTGCCCGAATTTCATCACTTTTCTCTTGGTGCTTTCCAGGAGCCCATGTTCTTTCAGCTTGTGTTCGATCAGCCCCATGGTCAGCCTGGTCGCATAAATCGGAACGTTGATCTGCCGCAGCACATAGGGCAGGGCGCCGATATGGTCTTCATGCCCGTGCGTGATCACGATCCCTTTTACCTTTTCCACATTTTCTTCCAGATAGGTGATATCCGGTATGACCAGATCGATCCCCAGCATATCGTCATCTGGAAAAGAAAGGCCGCAGTCTACCACAACAATACTGTCGTCAAATTCAAACGCAGTAATGTTCATACCGATCTGTTCCAGTCCGCCCAGCGGGATCACTTTCAGACTTGGCCCTTCATAATTCAATTGTTTCTTTTTTTTCACAAAAATCCTCCTGTTTCATTTTCACGTTTCTATTACACGCCGCGACAGGCGTATCGTTCATTCCTTTTCCAGATCCACGTCTTCCAGCAGATCCGAAAAGATGGCGGCCACCGCTTCAAGCTCTTCGTCGTCTTCCACGACCTCATAGACCGCCTCCTGCTCCTGGAGTGAGGAAGTGTCCTTTAAGATCAGCGCCTCTCCATCCCCTTCTTCGCTGTCCGTCACCAGGATGTAGTCGTTCCCTCCCAACCTGGTCTGTTCCAGTACAAAAAACTCCACGGCTTCCCCGTCATCGGGGCAAAATGTGATCCGTTCCAAAATCCGTTCCCCTCTCCTGCTGCTGATCCGCTTCTTCCCGTCGCTTTGCGTTTTGCTTCTCATCCAGATAATTCTGCAGGATCAGCACTGCGGCGATCTTGTCTACATGCTCCTTGCGTTCTTCTCTCCCAAGCCCGGCTTCCCTCATCGCCCTGTCAGCCGCTGCCGTCGTCAGCCTTTCATCCCGCAGCACCACCGGCAGGCCTGTCCTGCGGGCAAGCTTCTCCGCGAACTCCCTGGTCTTTTCCACGCGCTCTCCCTCCGTAGCGTTCATATGCTTCGGAAGGCCCAGCACGATCTCCTCCACGCCGTATTCCTGGATCAGTTCCTCGATCCTCGCCAACGTCCTGCGCTGCTTATTTTCCTCTTTTCTCCGTATGATCTCGATTCCCAGGGCAGTAATAAGAAGCGGGTCGCTGATGGCAACGCCCACTGTCTTTGAACCGAAGTCCAGTCCCATGATCCGCATCCGTTTTCCCCTATTTCCAGTGATTGCTTCTGATATATTCCTTGAGCATCTCCTCCACCAGCTCGTCCCTCTCCACACGCATGATCAGCCCCCGCGCGTTCTTATGGCTGGTGATATATGTGGGATCCCCCGACATGATATATCCCACGATCTGGTTCACCGGATTATACCCTTTCTCGGAAAGCGCCTCATAGACCGCTTCCAGGATCATCTTCACGCCGTTTTCCGGTTCAATATCCACTTTAAAAAACTGTGTATTGCCCAAATCCGTCATCTCTTTGCGTCCCTCGCCTTTCTTCATCCGGCACTGTTATTTCTATCTTACCTTACTTTGGGAAAAAATTCAACGTTATTCTATCAACAGAAGGTCATCGGTCAGCAGGGACGCCGCATACCCCTCTGCGGTCTGATTCGGTTTTCCGCCTTTCTCCACCCTTATGGCTCCCTTGATATAGTTTTCCGTATGCCCGATCCAGTACGCAATTCCGTCGATGATCCTTTTCTCTTCGATGAGGATCCGCACTCTTTTGCCTATGTAAAAAGACCGGTACTGCAGAGACTGGTCCGCCTCCAGAGTAAGCAGCCTGGCGCTGCGTTCCTGCTTAACGCGCTCGCTCAACTGCCCGGGCAGCCTGTCCGCCGCCGTACCTTTCCTTCTGGAATATTTGAATATGTGCATTTCAAAGAAACGCACTTTTTCCAAAAACGCCTTCGTCTGTAAAAATTCCTCCTCCGTTTCGCCGGGAAACCCCACGATCACATCCGTGGTGATGGCCGGATTGTCAAAAAAGCGGCGCAGGATCTCTACTTTTTCATAGTATTCCCCTGTGGTATAATGTCTATTCATCCGGCGCAGGGTCGCATCGCATCCGCTCTGCAGCGATAAATGGAAATGCGGGCAGATCTGCGGAATGGCCGCCAGTTGCTCTGCAAATTCTTCCGTCACGATCCTGGGTTCCAGCGAACCCAGGCGGATCCTCTCTATTCCGGGGATCTTCGCAACGTCTTTTAACAGCTCGATCAAAGGAGCGCTGTCCCGCCGCTGCCGCAGGATGCCCTTTGGAGTTTCCTCCTCCGGCTCTTTTTTTTCCGTTTCAAAATCCATCCCGTAGGAACTGACATGGATGCCCGTGATCACCACTTCGCGGTAGCCTTTTTGCGCCAGTCCCTCCACTTCCGACAGGACGTCCTGCGGCCTGCGGCTTCTGACCCGTCCCCTCGCGTAAGGAATGATGCAATAGGAACAGAACTGGTTGCAGCCATCCTGTATTTTGATAAAGGCCCTGGTATGCTCCGTCGTCCGGGTCAGTTGCATCTGCTCATATTCCGCCGTATGGCCGATGTCGATGACATCCTCCGGGCAGGGCCGATGAACAGCGAAAGCCTCTCCCTTTCTCTCCCTTTCGGCCAGATACGCCTCCACGATCTGCACGATATCTTTTTTCCGGTTGTTGCCCACCGCCAGATCCACACAGGGATCCTGCCCTACCTTTTCCCTGCCGGTCTGGACATAACAGCCCACGGCCACCACTACCGCCGCAGGGTTTTGCTTCTTCGCCCTATGCAGCATCTGACGACTTTTGCGGTCCGCAATATTGGTGACGGCGCAGGTGTTTACCAGGTAAATATCCGCCGCCGAATCAAAGGGCACAATGTCATATCCGCTTTCCGCAAATCTTTGTTGCATAACTTCCATTTCATAGGCGTTCACTTTACAGCCCAGGTTATGTAATGCTATACTTTTCATACGATTCCCCGTTAAATATTTGTCACCTTTATTCATTGACTTTTCCTGCCGCTATTTGCTAATATAAGGGCAGAAGCAATCAGCAGTAAAGGAGGTATCATCATGAGAACAGTGCAGATTTCCTTAAACTCCATCGATAAAGTAAAATCCTTCGTAAATGATATTAACAAATTCGACTATGATTTCGATCTGGTATCCGGACGCTACGTTATCGATGCGAAGTCCATCATGGGCATTTTCAGCCTGGATCTCTCCAAGCCCATCGACCTGAACATCCATGTGGAAGAAAACGCGGACGCGGTTCTGGAAGCGCTGAAACCTTATATGATCTGAGGTTTATCCATAAAGGAAAAAGACTGGCGGTTTTTTGCCCTCACAGGTGGGAAACCGCCGTTTTTTTATTCCATTATATATGCAGTCTGCGGGAAAGGCAAGCGGTGCCCCCAAAAAAGCGTGGCGCATCCGGACAGGATATGTTATACTTTCCCATATCAGGAAGAAAAATCAAAAAGGAGACAGCCATGGAAGAACAAAAGGTATATTCCCTCCACATGGGAAAAGCAAACTGCGCCGTGGATCTGGGCGACGGCTCCGAGCGCGGGGAATATGTGGATCAGGATTATATCCTGCAGAAACTGGGGCGGCCCCACCGCAGCATCACCCTGATGTACTGCTATTATCCGCTGGACGAGGGCTGGCCGGGGCGTGCCAGCGTAGTACACGCCCATCCCGACGTATCCTTCGCCTGGGATTACCCCTACGACGATTATTTCACCTATAAGGGGGGCTTAAACGGCAGCGCCGAGGAGGAACCCTTCCCCTATATGCGGGATGTCCGCCGCCACGGGCAGGACGTGACGCTGACGCTGACCATCGATCCCCATGTGACCGACGATCACCTCATCGCCATCGCCAAAGACCTGCGGCCCTTCGGCCGCATGATGCTGCGCATCAACCACGAATGCACAGGGGACTGGTTCAGCTTCAACAAACGCTGCACCTACCATGAGATCGGGGAATTTTACAGCCGTTTCTGCCGGATTTTAAAGGAACATGCCCCGAACGTAAAGACCATTCTCTGCACCGGCGGCGTGGAGGAAGGCCAAACCGAGATCGAACGGGAAGAGGATTTCGCCCAGGCCGTCCGGGATACGGATATGTGGTCCATCGACAAATATTTCGCCCTGCATTGGGGATGGCCCTATAATGTTGCCGAGCGGGGCGGCACCTCTCACTCCCGCAGCAGGGTTTCCGACGTTTTCCAATATGCCCGGCGTTCCTACGAACGCTTCAAGGAGCTGTGCGGCGGCGCAGAGAAACCCATGATGATGAGCGAAGTAAACGCCGACGGCGATGTGGTGGGCCCTTACGATCAGGCCGCCATGATAAAGGAATTCTGCGATCTGCTAAGGACAGAAAAGCCCTCCTGGTTCACCAATTTTTCCCTGTACCAGTTCCGCGACAGGGGACGGCTGGGACTGGAGATCGAGGATCCCAACAATGCCAATGTCGGCATTGAACAGCCCCTTCTTTCGACCTACCGAAAGATCATCCACGATGACTACTTCCTGCCGTCCATGACCCTGGGGCAGGAGGTGACGCTTCCCGTGACGCTGCGCTGGGGCGGTGCGGAAGATGCGGAAGGACTTGCCCTCCCGCTGCATTTTGATTCCAATCCCCATTTCTGCGAGGCGGTATTTGCGGACGACTCCAACCTGATGCTGGAGTTAAACGGCAGATGGTTTTACAAGTCGCCGAAAGCGACGACCATCGACCTGATGAGCGCTTTCTATGAAAAGCCTCTGGACGGCCCCTGTGATCTGACTTTAAAGATTTTCGCGCCTCCCGCCTCCGGAGAAAACGATCTGAGCCTGGAGGATGGGCTTTACAACAGCTATACCACGATCCGGACGCTTCCCAGACTGCGGATCCGGTTCGAGCCCGTGGAGCTGTGATCTGGCGCATACTGCCGGAAAATCGCATGGAAAACCCGGAAAAGCTTCCCAAATACGGGATCTTTTCCGGGTTTTATCGTCTTCATATTGGCTCTCTTCCGTACACCTCGATCTGCGTCAGCGCCGGAAACGGCGACGGCTCCTCCGACTTGATCAGGCGGCTCAGCTTTATCCAGGAAACGCGTTTTTTCTCCAGGCAAAGGCTGTGGGGACGGCTGCTCTTTTCCATTTCCCATTCGACCGCCGTGTCGTCCGAAAAGGTAACCGTCACCCTCCTCCACCAGTTATCGTGGGGGAAATCCGCCCTCGTATAAAGTACGATCCGGTCGATCTCCACCGCCCTTCCAAAATCCACCGTCAGCTCCGCATCCTCCCTGCGGTTGATCCCCCAGGACTCATAGGGCCATTCTCCGTGGGAGCAGGTAACGGTAACGCCGTCGATCGCATTCATGGCGGCAAAAACCGCTTCATTTCTCGTCTCCACGTTCGCAAAGGCGTGAGGATAACAATTGGCTGCCCCATGCTGGTCCCAGACATTTAACGCCAGGTTCCGGTATTGGCCGATCTCAAATGCTTTCGCCCTCCTGACAAAAAGAAGGTGCCGGTCCCCCCAAAAGGTTTTGGGCGAAAGATTGCTTCGTTTCTCCCCAAAGGGGATCTCATAACGCATCTCTCCGGTCAGATAAACCAGCGAGCTTCCCCTCGCATCGTCCAACTGCAGCCAGTAATAGCCCGGATATTCTTCTGCTTCCACCACGATCCGGTCGCCCTCCCGATAAGAAAAACCATATACCAGAAAGATCTCCGACTCATCGCGGCCGGCGGCCAGGACCTTTCCGTCCCGATCCAGGATCTTTATGCCCACCTGCGGCATACGCTGCTTCCTCCTCTCCGTCATATTTTTCCAGTCCGCGTCATACCTCTGCGACGATCAGCTCCGCCGTCTCCACGGCCTGCCTGACCATCTCTTCTATGCCGTCCTTCAGATTTTCCTCATGTCGTTTGATCACGCCCAGATTCGGCTTCGTCACGGGATGCTTCGCCACGAAGATCGTGCAGCAGTCCTCAAACGGCAGGATCGACGTCTCATAGGTGCCGATCTTCTCCGCGAGTTCGACGATCTCCTGCTTATCCAGACCGATGCAGGGTCGATATACCGGCATCGTACATACTTCGTTGGTGACTGCCAAGGATTGCATGGTCTGGCTGGCCACCTGTCCGATGCTCTCTCCCGTCACCAGGCCGAGACATTCCGTTTTTTTCGCGATCTGCTCGGCAATCCGCATCATATACCGGCGCATGATGATGGTCAGCTCGTCGTGGGGGCATTTTTCATAGATCGCCAGTTGGATCTCAGTGAAGTTGACCACATGCAAATAGATAGGGCCGCTGTAGCGCGCCACCAGCCGGGCCAGATCCACCACCTTCTGCTTCGCCCGCTCGCTGGTATAGGGCGGCGCGTGGAAATACACCGCGTCGATCTTCACGCCCCGCTTGGCCACCATGTAGCCCGCCACCGGCGAATCGATGCCGCCGGAAAGCAGCAGCATGGCTTTTCCGTTGGTGCCCACCGGCATCCCGCCGGGGCCGGGGATCTCGATGGAATAAATATAGATCTTTTCCCGCACCTCCACATGGATCATCACCTCCGGCTTATGCACATCCACCCGAAGCTGTGGAAACGCATCCAAAAGCTTCTCTCCCAGCAGAGCGTTTATCTCCATGGAATTTAACGGATAATTCTTCTGCGCCCTTCTGGCATCCACCTTAAAGGTAAACCGCTTTTCCGGATACTGGGCGGCCACATAGTCCACCACGTCCTGACAGAGCTTTTCCACCCCTTCGTCTTTCGCCTGCACCATGGGGCAGATCGAGGAAATGCCGCATACGGTCTTTAGATTTTCCACCGTTTCCTCAAAATCGAACGCCGACAGCGCTTCGATATAGATCCGCCCCCGGTTGCGCCGGACGGCAAACTGCCCTTCGCAGCGCCGGAGCGCGTATTTGATCTGCTGCGCCAGGGCCGCCTCAAAAAGATCCCGGTTTTTCCCCTTGACGCCGATTTCCGCAAATTTGATCAAAAAAGCCTTGAACATCATACACCACCATCTTCCGTCAACGATAACGGGCCTGCATCTCTGCGCCGGGCCGGCGCTTTTCACCCGTCTTTTCTTTGCCTTACCTTCTGGTAAACCGCCGCAGGGCCGGCACCAGCTCATACAGCGCCTGCAGCGTATAGTCGATCTCCTCCTCCGTGGTGAACACGGAAAAGCTGAAACGGACCGTGGAGGAAAGCAGCTCCTTTTTCAAACCGATGGCCCGCAGCGTAGCCGAACCAGCCGTATCCGGATGGTTGGAGGCGCAGGCGCTTCCCGCCGAAACATAGACGCCCTTTTCCTCCAGCGCGTGCAGAAGCACCTCGCTGCGCACGCCTTCAAAGGAAGCGCTCACGATATGGGGCGCGCCGTCCCTTCCCCGGGAACCGTTTATGGACACGCCGTCCAGCCGCGCCAGCCCTTCCGTAAACCTCTGCCGCAGGGCGTAAAGCCGCTCCACGTCCTCGTCCAGATTCCGGTAGATCTCTTCTGCCGCTTTCGCCATACCGGCGATCCCTGGCACGTTTTCCGTACCGGAACGAAGCCCCCGCTGCTGGCCTCCGCCGAACAGGACAGGGCGGATCTTCACGCGTTCGCCCACATAGAGAAAGCCGACGCCCTTGGGTCCATGGATTTTATGTGCGGAAACGGACAGCATATCGATCCCGATCCGTTTCGGATAAATACGGAACTTCCCATAGCCCTGCACCGCATCCACATGGAACAGGATGTCGGGGTTGTAACGGTGCAGCAGCTCTCCGATCTGCGCTAAGGGCTGTACGGAACCGATCTCGTTGTTTACATGCATCACGGATACCAGGATCGTATCCGGTCGCAGCGCCTTTTCCAGATCCTCCGTCCGCAGTCTGCCGCAGGAATCCACCGGCAGATAAGTGACCTCGAATCCCTGTTCCTGCAAATACTGCATGGTCCTTAAGACCGCCGGATGCTCGATCGCCGTCGTGATCAGATGTTTCCCCCGGCGGCAGTTGGCGTAGGCCGCGCCGCGCAGCGCCAGATTATCCGACTCCGTTCCACCGGAGGTAAAAAAAATCTCCTTCGGCGTCACCTTAAGGCTCTTTGCGATCACCTCTTTCGCATTTCGGACATACGCCTCCGCCTCCACGCCCTTTTGATGCAGGCTGGACGGATTTCCGTAATCCTTGCACATGATCCTGGCCGTCAGCTCCGCCACGCTGTCGAAGCACCGCGTTGTCGCCGAGTTATCCAAATAGCAATTCATACCTTTCACCTACTTTTTCAAATCGTATGAAGCTCCCGTCGCAGGGCGCGCTGCCCGTCGCCGGGGAAAAAATCTTCTCCTATATGATATGACGCGCCCAACCGGCGGGTCACATCAAACGCAGCTCAGCTCTCCTGATGGTACGACAGCCACGCCATCACCACAAGGCCCGCCGTCTCCGTGCGCAGGATACGCCTGCCCAGGGTCACCGCCTCAAAGCCCGCCTCTCTGGCCCGGTCGATCTCGCTTTCCTCAAAACCGCCCTCCGGCCCGATGAAAACGGCCACCTGCTGGCCCGGCTTCACGGCTTCGATCAGACGCCTCGTCCGCGCCATCCCTTCCGAAAGTTCATAGGGGATCAGCTTTACGTCCATTCCCGCCGCCTGGTTTAACGCCTCTGTAAAAGAACAGACCTCTCCCACCTGCGGCACGATGCGCCGCCTGCTCTGCTTTGCCGCTGCCTCTGCAATGGACTGCCACCTCTCTGCTTTGGCCAGCGCCTTCTTCCCGTCCAGCTTTACGACCGAGCGTTTTGTCTCCACGGGCACGATGGCATGAACGCCCAACTCTACCATCTTCTGCACGATCCATTCCATTTTATCCGCTTTCGGCAGCCCCTGGAACAGCGTCACACGGACAGGAAGCTCCACGCCCTCCTCCTTGATAAAGCGAAGGGAACAGCGCACCTGCTTTTCCCCGATCTCTTCGATGCCGCAGCGGTATTCCCTGCCGTCCAGGCCGTTTGATACGGCAATCTCCTCTCCCGGCTTCATGCGAAGCACATTTTTAATATGATTGACGTCGCCGCCCGTAATGATAATCTGCCTGCCCTGGATCTGGGAGGGATCCACAAAAAACTGATACATCCCGTTTTCTCACGCTTCCTTTCGCGCTGTCACGCTGACCCATTCGCCCTGATGCGTCACTTCCAGTACGGTCAACCCGGCCTTCTTTACCGCGTCCACTACGGTCTGCTCTTTGTCGTCGATAATGCCGGAGGTGATATAAACGCCGCCCGGTTTCATCTGTCCCACGATCACCGGCGTCAGCGCTACCAGCACGTCCGCCAGGATGTTGGCCACCACGATATCGTACTTTTCATAGCCCACCCTGTCCTGCACCGCTTTATCCGTGATGATGTTGCCGATCATCATTTCAAACTGCTCCGGACGGATATGGTTATTTCGCATATTATCCGCCACCGCGTCCACGCTGCAGGGATCCAGATCCGTTCCCACCGCGTGACTGGCTCCGTACATCAGCGACAGAATGGCCAGGATGCCGCTTCCCGTCCCCACGTCCAAAAGCTCCGTCTGCGGCGTGATGAACTTTCTTAGCTGGCGGATGCAAAGCTGGGTCGTCTCATGCATGCCCGTGCCAAAAGCCGTCCCCGGATCGATATGCAGCACCATTTTCCCTTCGTCCTCCGGCTTCACATCCTCCCAGGACGGGATGACCAGCAGATCGTCGATATAGAACTGGTGAAAATACTGTTTCCAGTTGTTGATCCAGTCGATATCCTCCGTCTCGTCCACGGCGATGCTGCCCTCCCCGATCTCGCAAAAAGGGCGTAGGCCGTCCAATTCCCTTTTTACGCTGTCCAGGATCTGTTCTTCCGTCACCGTTTCCCCGTTTAAGACCAGCCGCCCGCCGTCGTCCTCTTCCACAAAAAAACTCAGATAGGCCACGCCGTCATCCTCCGGGCCCTCCGGCAGAATGTCCACGAACATCTGCTCCTTTTCCAGCGCCGTCAGAGGCACCTTGTCCTCAATCTGGGCCCCTTCCAGTCCGATGTCATAGAGCGTACTGATAATGATATCCTCTGCCTCCGTGACGGTTTTGATCTGAAACTTCTTCCACTTCATCTTTTTCTCCATTTCTAAAGGAGCTGCGCCTGACGTTTTGCAGGCCCAAAGCCCTTTGCCCGTTTATCAGAATGCGCCAAACTGCCGGATCAGCACCATATAGAGCGCCGTCCCGCCCAAAATGCTCAGCAGCGTATTCCTTTTCCACAGATGCAGCCCGGCCACCAGCGCGATGGAAACAATCTCCGGCAGCCCATAGGGACACTCCAGGAAAGACACGTCCTTTAAACAGTATACCACCAACATGCCGATGATCGCATAGGGAAGCGTATCCCCCAGGTAGGAAATAAAAGGCGACGGTTCCCCTTTGCGCCCGAACAAAAACAAGGGCAGGAAACGGATCGCCGCCGTCACTAGGGCGATGACGGCTACCAGCAATACAGCGTGTACCTCTCCCATCTCACCGCGCCTCCCCTCTTTGCTTCCGTTTCCGATACAGCGCCAGTCCGGCGGCGGTAAGAAGCATGGTCGGGATCAGAAAATACTCCCCGCCAAAAAGCAGCAGGCAGAGCGCAGAGATCCCAATTCCCATCAGGGCCGGGCCATGCTCCTTTCCTCCCATCCACTGCTCGAGAAAAACGGTCACAAACAGCGCCGTCATGGAGAACTCGATCCCCGCGGAATCAAACGCAAAGGCCGAACTTAAGAGCGATCCTGTAACGCAGCCGCAGACCCAGTAACTCTGATTCAGGGCGGACAAAAGAAGATAATATCTCTTCCTGTCCGCTTCCTGCAGTTCATCGTCCGTACAGACCAGGGAATAGGTTTCGTCCGTCAGCGCAAAAAACAGATACGGCTTTGCTTTCCCCGTCTCCCGGTAGCGTCCGATCATGGAAATCCCGTAAAAAAAATGTCTCACATTGACCGTAAAGGTAGTGAAAGCGGCGGACAGCAAAGATACGCTCGACGCCAGCAGCCCCACCGCCACATACTGCATGGCTCCCGCATAGATAAAGACGCTCATCGCCAGCGCCCACCACACGCCGAAGCCGTTTTTTTCCAGCAACATGCCAAAGCCGATCCCCAGCGTCACATAGGTACCCATCACGGGGATCGTTTTTTTCAGCGCCAAAAGGCCGATCCGTTTCATCCTTCGCTCCGTTCCTTTTCTTTTTCAGATACGCCTTACAGACCCGACAGGCAGGCTTCATCCCGTCGTCAGTTTCCTGACCACGGGGATTTTTTCCAGGATCAGCGTCGCTGCGAAAGCGGGGACGATAAGGACGATATTTTTGAGCAGGTTCGTCCAGACGCCAAAAGAGATCCCGTGGGAAACCAGCCACCCGGCCAGGGGATTTGTCAGCATCCACCCGAAGATCCAGTGGATGTAAAAAATGCCCAGCGTCCTGGAGGCCACCGCGCGGATACTGGCGGACAGCCATTTCTGCCGGATCCGAACATCCTGGCAGATCCAGAACAGGCCCACCGCCATCAGGATCACTGGGATATGCCGGTATCCCTCCTGCAACAAAACGCCGTCCCATTCCGGCCTCCGGCTCAGAAACCATTTGACGCCCCAAAGGGAAAACAGGCCTACCGCCAGCAAAACCGTCCCGAGGACGCGCCGGGCCAAAGGGGAGCGCCGCAGCCTGCCCTGCCCGCTTTCCATCAGCGCCCCCAGCAGAAAGAATCCCAGCATATTTCCGTATTTGCCAAAGGGTTGGAACGCCGCCAGGGCGTCAAAGGACAACCCAAAAGAAATCCCGGTCCTTCTCAGCATCTCCCCCAGCACGCTTAAGCTATACAGCCCGTTGGTGCAAAGCAGGCTTAAGACGGCCACCATCCACAGCAGCTTCCTGCCGTTTCCCCCGGCTGCGCTGCCTTCCTCCTGCCGTCCCAAAGGCCAGTCGCCGGCGGCCCGCAGCAGCGGGAACACCAGATAGACTGCCAGCAGCGCCTCAATGAACCAGAGGTGTCCGTTGATGATCTCCGGCAGTTCCCCGAACAGGAACAGATAGTTCAGTATGGCCCAGATCCCGTTCCCACGGATATTTCCCCCCGTCAGGGGCGGAATGGCCAGCAGATAGACGCATTTCCAGGCGACCAGCACCAGATAAACGCCCACCGTTTTTTTCACATGCTTTCCAAGATCCAACGGCCGCTTAAAGAGCAGAGCGCCATTTACCATGAAAAAGACGGGCACCGCTGCCCAGCAGGCGGACATACAGAGATTTGCCCCCACCGTCTCCGACAGCAGCACAAAATGGCAGAACACCACCAGAAAAATGGCCGCCGCTTTCAGGATATCCAGATACTCCACCCTTTCCTTCATCAGACCCCTCTTTTCTGTCCTCCCGGCGATCTTCTCCGGTCCGACCATAACACATAGCCCAGCGTATAGACCGCCATCAGCCCCGATACGGCGGGCGCGATACAACCGATCAAAAACAGGTCGTCCGGACGGTACGAATAGGCCAAAAAGATCAACGGCATACGCAGCGCCAGGGCCCCGAAGCAGCAGCTTATCATCGTAAAGATCGTCTGGGAACGGCCGTTTAAATACCCGTTCAGGGTAAAGACAAAGGCCACCGCCAAATAATCATAGCTGCAGGACGTAAAGAAAGGAATGCCCGCCGCGATCACCCGGCTGTCCCGATCGAAGATCCCGATCATCGATTCCGGCGAGATCTGGGCCCAGGCCCAGAAACAGGACGAAGCCAGAAACGCAAAGGCCAGGCCGGCCGCCAGGGACTGCTGTGCCCGCCGGGGCTTCCCCGCGCCGTAGTTCTGCGCTGTGATGGCCGCCAAGGCGCTGGCAATGGAGTTGGCCGGCAGCATGGCGAACACATCATATTTGCTGGCAATCCCCACTGCGGCGGCGGCAAAAACCCCGAGGCGGTTCGTCACCGAAGTCAGGAACAGAAACGAAAGCCGCACCATGCACTCCTGCAGGGAAATGGGGATCCCCACCCGGGCCAGTTCCCCCGCCAGACGCCTGTCAACCCGGAAGCTGGACGGCCGGAAATCGAAAATGAACCGCTTATGATTCAGATAGACCACCGCGCAGACCATGCTGATCCCCTGGGAAAACACGGTGGCCAGGGCGGTGCCGGAAACGCCCATTTTCACATAACGCACCAACACGATATCCCCGATGATATTGAGTACACAGGCGAGGGCCACAAAATACATGGGCCTCCTGGAATCTCCGTACCCCCGCAGGATGGCGCTGATCGCGTTATACCCGCAGATGAAAAAGATCCCGCAAAAACAGATCGTCACATACTGTTTCGCATAGGCCAGGCTCTCCGGAGGCGTCTGCAGGGCCTTCAGGATCGGATCCGCGCAGGCCAGCATGAGAAAGGTGAGCAGCACAGCGATCGCGGCAAACAGCGTCAACGTAGTGCCGATGGCCTTTTTTGTCTCCTCCTGCTTACGCATACCGGTATATTTCCCCACCAGAATGGTCCCGCCCAGCGTCAGCCCGGAAACCATGCTGGTGATGATCTGCGTCACCTGGGTGCCGGTGGAAACCGCCGCCACGCTCTCCGGCGGACAGTACCGGCCGATCACCATCAGATCCACCGCTCCATAGAGGGCCTGTATGATATTTGCAATCAGATAGGGAACGGAAAAGGTCAAAAGCACCCGGAATACGTTTCCTTCTGTCAACATATGCTGTTCCTGTTTCATGCTTCAAACACTCTCTCTTGACGGTATATTCGGCCGTTCTTCTACAGCAGGATCGGCCTTCCTGCTTTCGGCTTCGCCACGGGGACCTGCAAGCGTCTTTTTCGCAGTTCCCTTTTCAGCCCCCTGGTGTCCACGCTCTGGGACACCGGCGGAAAGGCGTCGTCAAAATGATCCAGCAGGACGCGTTTGGGTGCCAGCCTCTCGATGATGCGCAGGGCGTCCTCCTCCAGATGGGCGCTCCCCTGGTAGGGCAGGATCAGAAGATCTACCCCTTTTGGATAGCAGATCCCCTCCTGCAGCCCCATACTTCCCATCACCAGCACGCACTTACCCTCCGCCTGCACCTCGTACAGATAGGTCTGCTTTTTTTCCGGGAAATGAGGATGCAGCCAGAGCAGCGCAAGGGTATTTTTCCAATAACGAAGCCTGGTCCAGGAACACAGCGCCCTCAAAGTCTGGCGCAGCCCCGGCGCCGCATGCTTTCCTTCCCAGACCCGTACCGTCACCTCTCCGATCCGGATCCTGGTCCCCGGCCTGACCTCCACCACATTGCCGGTATCCTCCGCCATGCCGGACAGCGTCCCGGCCGCGACGCTGCCGCAGTATACGGTCGCCTGAAAAACCGAATCTTCCTCTAAAAAGGCCGGGATCTCCATCAGGTGATCCAGATGCCCGTGGGTGATGAAAATATCCTCATCCTCTCTAAAATCCTCCCCACAGTTGGGGTTTTCCCCGCCGATAAGCTGCACAAAGGGATCGAACAGAATCCTCTCCCCCGATGCTTCTATCCTCACGCTCGCCGTTCCAAGCCAGGTGATCTTCATCGCTTCCTCCATCCCTCTCAGAGCCGGTTGTATACCTGTTTCTGACGCCGGATCTCTCCCTCTGATGCCCGACGGGCTTCCTCCTGCATTCCGGCGGCCAGCAACGCCTTTCTTCCCTCCGGATTTTTCGTAAAGATCAGGCTGCATTCCCCGATGCAGGGCGCCATCCGTAGGGCAAAAGCGCGCGCGTCCTCTTTTCTGCGGCCGAAGATCTCCGGCACCGGATACCAGGAACGGTCCTGTTCCTCCGGCTCCGCCACCCGCAGCAGATACCTCGGTTCTCCGATCTCCCCCATAAACTGCGCCATCGCGTCGGCAAAAAGATTTTTTTCCCGCTGCGTGCCGCCGGACAGGCTGGCAAAGCAGACGTCCTCCCGCCCTTTTCCTTCTTCTGCTGCGCCATCGCAGGGCAGCGTTTCTATGCGAATAAAGAGGCCGTCCCGGGACAGCTCGCCAAGCTCCTGAAGCGCGGCCAGCATGGCGTTGGCCACCGCCTCCATAAAGAGCGCCGGCGTTTCAAAGACCGCCGCCCTCCTACGGCTCTTTTTCATATGGAAAAACCCGGCCACGGCCGCACAGGCCGCAGCGACCGTCAAAAGCGGATGCCCCAGGGCCGCCATGGCCACCGCTGCGGCTATCCCTACCGCCATCGCCAGCTTTCCTCCGACAGCGCGCTTCTGATATTTCTTCCTCTGGTTCTCGGCTTTCAGCCTGCCTTCGGGGCTTCCCACGCGCTCCGCCGTCTCCATATCGTCGAGGTGTTCCAGCGCCCTCTCCCAACGTTTTCGCAAGCCTTCCCGGTCTGCGGACAAAGCCTCCATTTTTGCATTTATGGCGTCGAGCTGGCGGTTGCCGTAGGGCGGACGGATACAGGTCAGTCGGTCCAACCCGCTTTCGATCTGATCCTTCTCATAATTGACGCCCAAAAATCCCTCGAAGCGCCTGCGCAGCGTGGCAAAATCCGCCGATTTCCTCTCCAGGGCGCGGCCGTTTTTAACGCCGTCCTCTGTTTCCTGCCAGAGCGGTTCCATGCAGATCAGATGCCAGATATTGCTGGCCTTCTCCGGATCTTCCTCCACCGTCCGGATCGCCCGGCCCCGCATCTGATTGCTCAGCATATAGGAGCCCACAAAAGAAGCAAGGATCAGCGAATTGATGCAGGGGGAATCCCAGCCCTCCCCCAACAGCGATTTGGTGCCCACCAGCATCCTGACCAGCCCTCTGCGAAACAGCTCCGTCAGATAAGCGGTCGGCCTGGGGCCGCTGCCGGATAAGGAGGCCTGATAATATCCCAAAGCGCTGCATTCCTTCAGCGCGGCCCGCTGTCCGTTTTCCTCTGCCATCCGCAAAAAATCATCTTTCGCCGATTCCGGCAGGATCACCACGCTCCCGGAAAGGGCGGCCAGCCGTGGCTCCCCCTGCAGGCTGCGCCGCAGAAATTCAAAAATGGGAACCACGCCCAATTCCTCCATCGGCTTTTCCTCCTGGCCGATGGCGGACAGGTATTCTCCCCGGATAAAATCCGTCAAGATCAAAAGACGGAGTTTTTCGCCCAGATTCTCCTGTTCGACCTCCGCGATCCTGGCAATACTCAAAAGCTTGCCCCGGCTGTTGATCAGAAGCTTATCCATCTGCGAACTGGAAGAAAGCTCTACCTGATCCTTATGGATCAGGCCCCTGGCCCGGAGCCGTTCTGCCAGGGACTTCCGGAAATCCTCCCCGCAGTCATAGCTTTCCACATCGTCGAACAAAAAGCCCTGGAGCAGTACCGCCAGCAGGCCAGCGTCCATGGGAGGAATCGAAATCTCTCCTGCCCCTTCCAGAAGCTTCCTGGGGATCCTTTCCCCTTTTTCCTGTAAAAAAGAAAGCAGCGCCAGCAGATAGGCCCTGTTTTCCGCAAAAAGCCCCTCGCAGTCCTCCGGCCGTTTCAGCCCCCGGTGCGTCGCCACCGCCCGGGCAAAATCCCTGTCCGCCATCAGCATCCTGCAGGCTTTCCGAGACTCCGCATAAAACCGCTTCAACTGCGCCTCTTCCTCCGGCGTCGGCATATTAAAATAGACAAAATCCTGATGGGGGCAAAGGCTCCCCTCTTTCACCAGCTCCGGCACGCTGATCTCTTCATCGATGGGGCCGCAAAGACCGATATAACGATCCCACTGGGAGGGCGTGGAATCATAGGGCGGCGTCGCGGTCAGGGAAATGATCGTACAGCCTTCGTACCGGCCCACGACTTCCTCCAGCGCCTTCTGCCATTCGCTGCGCAGATGATGGGCTTCATCCAGACAAAAAGTGCCGATCCCTGCCCGATCCAGCGCGTCGTAGAGGTCGAAGGTACGGTAATCGGTTTCCTCGCTCCTGCCGTCCTCATCCTCTTCCACATTTTTCCTGCGGCGCAGGCAGCTATGCAGCGCCTGATAGGTGATGGCCGTGATCGCCGCCGGCTGCCGGATGTCGTTGGACAGAAGCTCCTCCGGCGCGCCAAACCCTTCCCGGATCCGGGACAGCCATTGCTCCCGGATCGTGATGCTGGGAGCCAAAATCAGGCAGGGCGCGTCCGCCCTGCCGATCAATTCGATCCCCAGCGTCGTCTTGCCGGAGCCCGGAGCCGCCACCACATGGATCCGCCCGTCCTCCAGATACCGGCTGGCATTGTCCAGCACCCTGGCCTGATAGCTGCGCCAGGTTCCCCGGAACTTAAGGCAGCGCCGCACCGTCCCGGCCTGTCTGGCCCCATGCCGCGCTGTCCGGCCGGTCTTTCCCTGCCCTGCGGCCTGTTTTTTCTCCATTCCTCTCCCTGCCCCCAGGCTTTCCAGCCATACTATTCCTTATTCCAGTTTCAGATCGCCCTCTTTGATCCATCCGATCCTTCTGAGCATCGCGCCAAACGCAAGGCTCAATATAGCCGGAAGCACAAAGCACACAAGGATCAGCCCAATCCAGTCCATCGCCGTGACCGCCGCTTTGCTCCCCGCCTCGATATCCGCCAGCCACCCGGTATAGACGCCGATCTGCCCCACCAGGCCGCAGGTGCCCATACCGGAAGAAACCGCAGGCCCGTTCATCTGCAGTCCGAAAAGGCAGGTGGCCACAGGCCCCGTGATGGCGGACGCCAGCGTGGGCGGGATCCATATCCGGGGATTTTTAAGGATATTCCCCATCTGTAACATACTGGTCCCCAATCCCTGGGAAACCAGGCCGCCCCATTTGTTCTCATGAAAACTCATCACGGCGAATCCCACCATCTGCGCGCAGCAGCCGGCTACCGCCGCGCCGCCCGCCAGGCCGGTCAGCCCCAGCGCAGCGCAGATCGCCGCGCTGCTGATCGGCAGCGTCAGGGCTATCCCTACCAGCACGGAAACGAGGATCCCCATAAAGAAGGGCTGCAGTTCCGTCGCCCACATGATGAGCTGCCCCACGGCGCTGGCCGCCGAACCGATGGCCGGCGCGCAGGCCATTGACAAAAGCACCCCGATCAGGATCGTCACCAGCGGCGTTACCAGAATATCCACCTTCGTCTCCTTGGAAACCGCCTTGCCGCACTCGCTGGCTACGATCGCCACCACCAGCACGGCCAGCGGCCCGCCGGCCCCGCCCAATGCGTTGGCCGCAGACCCTACCGCCAGAAGGGAAAACAATACCAACTGCGGCGCCTGCAGCGCATAGCCGATGGAAATGGCCATGGCAGGCCCCGATACCGCCTTGGCATAGCCGCCGGCCTCCACCAGAAATTCGCTGCCGATCTGCTCTCCCAGCGTGCCGATGATGGTGCCGATCAGCAGGGATGCGAACAACCCCTGGGCCATGGCCCCCAGGGCGTCGATCCCATATCTCTTTGCGGAAAATACAATGTTCTTTCTTTCTAAAAAGCGTCTCACGGCGCCCGTCGTCTTTTCCTGTTCCATTCTGAAATCTCCTCCTGTGCCAACGATGCGGATTTTGAGATATCGCATCTGTTCGTCTTAAAATAGCACATAAGGACAGATATTTCAATAAGAAATGTGCCGATTTTCTATCCCTGCAGCCCGCGGCTCTGCCGATCCATATCCTCAATGACAATATCGTAAATTTCTCCCCGGGTGGCGCAGTATTCCAACACCTTCCATGGCTCGTTGGTGTGAAAATGAATCTTGATGAGTTCCTCGTCTCCCACGGCCAACAGGCAGTCGCCCTGAAAATGCTCCGTGATGTAATCGCTGATCACATCCTCGTCCAGATCCTCCCCTTCGATCAAAAGCTGGGTATCATACCGAAATTCCAACATCTCTGTCTCCTCCTTTTTTCTATGGCAAAATCCCCAGGGCATTGCGCCCGCCGGGATTATACGCCTTCCAGTGCAACGACGCTTCCGATCCCGCCGTTTCCCCGCCGTTTGCTCACGACGATCCGGCGTTCGATCCGCTCCTTCAGTTCGCTCACATGGGAAATGATGCCGACCATACGGTCCCCTTCCGTCAGTCCCTCCAGCGCCTTCATGGCCTGCCGGAGCGCGTCTTCGTCCAGGGAACCGAACCCCTCGTCCACGAACATGGCGTCCAGCCGTATCCCGCCGGCCCGCGCCTGGACCTCGTCGGACAGCCCCAGGGCCAGCGACAGCGAAGCCTGGAAGGATTCCCCTCCGGACAACGTACGGACGCTGCGCACCGTCGCGTTATAGTGGTCGATCACATCCAGCTCCAGCCCCGCTTTTCCTTTGATATCGCCTTCCTCCTGGCGTTTCAGCTCGTACTGTCCGCCGCTCATCGTAAGCAGCCGCAGGTTGGCCCGCCGCAGGATGCGGTCAAAATAGGCCGTCTGGACATACGTTTCCAGTTCGATCTTCCGCTTGCCCGCCAGCGTCCCGTTGGCAGTTTCCGACAGGGAACGCAGGGAGACATAGGTTTCCTCAACGCGCTTCAGCTCGTCCTGCCGGCCCTTTACCGCCTGCCGGATGTCCCGGTTCTGCCGCAGTGCGGCATACAGCTCGCTGCGCCGTTTTGCCGTCTCCCCCTTTTTGCTTTCCAGTTGCTCCCGCCTTGTAAGCAGCTCATCTTCCGTCAGGGCAGGGCTGTTTTGCTGCTGATCCCGCAGCGTTTCCAGCGAAGCCTGCAGCGCGTCCCGCCTGCGGCAAAGCTCCTGAAATGCCCCGGTCAGACGGAGCCTGTTTTCTTCCTGTTTCCGAAGCTGCTCCCGGTCCGCTGTGAGCCATTCTTCTGCCGCAGCCGCATCCATCTGCCCTGCGTCCTTTTCCCGCTTCTCGATCGACGCTTTCAGATACTCCTCTTTCTCCTGAAACCGCGCCTCTAAAAGTTCCTGTTCCCGGATCCGGTCCTCCAATTCCCGGATCTGTACTTCTCCCTTTTGGATCTGCGCCTCCAGCAATTCCCGCTGCCGCAGCCTTTCGCGGTTTTCTGCAATGGCTTTTTGGATCTTTTGGCGTTCACGGCTCAGGACGGCGGCGGTTTCGTCTGCCCTCTCCAGCAGGCGCCGCCAATCCTCGTCGTCTTTCGCCCTACCGGCGTTTTCGCCGTCCCCGGGCGCCGCTTCATAGGACAGGCACGCGGTCAGCCGTTTCCGGGCATCCGCCTGCCGGCTTTCCAAAACAGCGATGGCATTTTTCGCCTCTTCCTGTCGGCGCAGGACGTCGGTCATTTCCTTCTGTAGCGTTTCTTCCCTCCGCACCAGCTCCTGCCGCAGGCCGATCCCGCTGCGGATCTCTTCCAGCCGTCTCTCTGCAGCTTTTCGTTCTGACGAAAGCTGGGCCCGCGCCTGGCCAACGGCAGTCTCCAGCAAAGCTTCCCGGTCGCCTTCCTGTTCTGCTTTCAGACAGATCTTATTTAAATCCGCCCAAAGCTGTGTTTCCCTCTCTTCGATCCGCCGTTTCCAAAAGCCCGCGTCGGCGCTCTTTTGCTCCGCTTCTGCCTCTAAGGCGGTCACTTCCTTTTTCTTTTGCTGCAACTGTTGAGCCGACACCATTTCTTCGGTGCAGGCTGCCGGATGCGGATGCTCTGGGGAACCGCAGACCGGACACGCCTTTCCCGGCTTTAACCGAAGCGCCAATACGCCGGCCTGTCCGTCCAGAAAAGCCTGTTCCAGCCTTTCATACTGTTCTCTCGCCAGATCCCTGTCCCGGCGTGCCCGGCAGTATGCGTCCTGGCACAGAGAAAGGGTCCGGTAGTCTGCCCGAAGCTGCTTAATGTCCTCCTCCAGCCGTTTTGCCCGTTCCAGCCCTTCGTTAAGCTCCGCCTGACAAAGAACCTGTTGGGCATCCAGGCCCTGCAGCGCTTCGGCCTGCTGCCGGGTCTGCGTCAGTTGTGCCCGGCAGCCAGCCTCCTGCGCCTGGGCGTCCTCCAAACGCAGGCGGGCCTCTTCTTCTTTCGCTTTGACCTCTTTGAGCGTATCCCGCAACGCACCGATCTGTTCCGCTGCCCCCTCTGTCCGCTCCCTTTGGCGATCCAGCCGTTCTTTTTCTTCTCCTGCGTCCCGCAGGGCAAGCAGCTCCTCCCGGCTCTGATCCATCGCCTCCTGCAATACGGATCTCTGGGTCTTTCCCTCTGCGATCCGGCGGCCGGCCCGGGCGCTTTCCTCTTTCAGCCGGAGCGCTTCCTTTCGCTCCTGTTCCAGCGCCGCATACTGTTTCAACCGCTCTTCCTCTTCGGCGATCCGCGTCTTGAGCGCTTCTTCCAGGCCGATCTCTTCCTGGGCCTTCTGATACGCCTTTTTGGCCTCATCCAGTTCAGGACAGAGGGCCTCGGCCTGCTGCGCAAGCTCCTGCTGCCGCAGGCTCAACTGCCGCTGTTGGTGCCAGATCCCCAGAAGCCGGTCCGTCTCCCGAAGCTGCCCCTCCGTCTTTTCCAATTCTGCATCCAGCCCGGTCAAAAGGCCGTCCTGGGTTTCGATCACCCTCTCCAGAAGCTCCAGCCCCCGGACGGCAGTCCCCGCAAAACCCGCCGCTTTCAACGCCTCCAGCTCCTGCGACAGAGCCGGGGCCTCCAGGCAAACCGCTCCGTTTAAATACTGCCGGATGCTCTTTTGCAGTCCCTCATACTCTTTCCCACATTCCCTGGCTTCGTCCCGAAGCCTGTCCTGCAGCGCCTGATACAGCCCGGTATGGAAGATCTGCCGGAAGATCTCGCTGCGCTCCCCGGTGCCTGCCAGCAAAAGCTTCTGAAAATCCCCCTGGGCGATCATCGCAATCTGGGAAAATTGCCTGCGGTCCAGCCCGATCAGCTCGGTCACCGCTCGGGTCACTTCCCGGGATTTGGTCACGGGCGCCCTGCCGTCCGGAAAGGTGAGCAAAGCGTCCCCTTTCTTCAGCGTCATTCCCTGACCCCGCTCCTTTGGCCTCAAATATTCCGGGCTGCGCCGCACCGTATAGCGTTTGGCCTGATACAGAAACGTCAGCTCCACCCAGGTATCCGTCTTATCGTCCGCATATTTGCTGCGCAGCATTCCCGCCTGGCGCACCTCTCCGCTGGCCTCTCCGTACAGCGCAAAGGCGATGGCGTCAAAAATCGTGGTCTTTCCGGCGCCGGTATCGCCGGTGATCAGATACAGTCCCCGATCCCCCAGACGCGTAAAATCGATCTCTGTCTTTCCTGCATAGGGCCCAAAGGCACTCATGACCAGCTTCTGTGGTTTCATTTTCCCCTCCCTGCCGCGGGCGCAAAACGCAGAGCGTCCCCCAGCGGTCCGGAACCCTTTATCCTCCTGCCTTGAGTTCCTCCACCAGCTTTTGCACATGGCTGCGCTGGCTGTCGCTCATAGGCCGGTTATTCTGGCGTTCAAAAAATTCCTCAAACAGTTCCGATTCCGTCCTTTTTTCCGGCTCCAACACAACATCCAGGTCTCTGTCCTCTTTCGTCCGCCGGTTGTCGTAGGTAAGCCGCATCAGGTTCGGATAAATGACGCGCAGCTTCTGCATTCCGTCCGGGACATCCTCCTCGTCCGTCAGCGTCACTTCGAGATAATCCTCCGTATGGGATCCCTCATAAAAAGAACGGGCGGTGACTTCCAGATAGCTGCCCCGGACCGCGCGCATATCGCGCAGCGGGACCAGCGGAACCAGACGGATCTCTACCGTCCCTTTTTCCCGCAGTTCCACCATCGTCACGGACTTCTCCTGTCCGCACTCCGAAAAGGAATATTTTAAAGGCGTGCCGCAGTAGCGAACCTCCGGGCGTCCGATATGCTGCGGGCTGTGGATATGACCCAGCGCCACATAATCGAAAGCGTCGAAAACGGCTGCGTCCACCTGATCGATCCCGCCCACGAAAACCTCTTCCGACTCGCACCGCCCCGCGCCGGTCACGAACTGATGGGCGAGAAGCACATTCCTCCTGTCTTTGGGAATCTCCATCTGCTCTATCGCTTTTTGCAGGGCGTCCTGGCAGTTCTGAATGTCCTCCGCCTGTTTTGGCAGGGCGTGCCGCACCGTAGACGGGCGGAGGAAAGGAAGCAGATAGATCCCTGCCTCGCCCCACCGGTCCTTCAGGATCACAGGCTTGGTCTTTCCTTCATAGACCTGGGCGATATAGATTTTCCTGCTGTGAAGAAGCTGCGCCAGAAAGGACATCCGCTCCGGGGAATCGTGATTCCCGCTGATCAGAAAGACCGCCGTCCCCAGCTCTGCAAGCGCGGTCAGGAAAAAATCCAGAAGCTGCACCGCTTCGGCGGCGGGCACCGCCTTATCGTATATATCCCCCGCCAGAAGCACGCCGTCCGGCTTCTCCTGTTTTGCCAGCTCCAGGATCTGTCCCAGTATATACCGCTGATCCTCGATCATGGAGAAGCCGTACACCCGCTTCCCCAGATGAAGATCCGACAAATGCATCAGTTTCATGTCATTCCCCAGGCCCTTCCTCATTTTCCATAAGTATAACACGTTCCTGCCAATGGCGAAAGAGCTTCCTTTTATGCAAAAAAACCCTCCTGCCTGAAGGGGGGAGGGTGGCAGAAGGGTTCAAAAGGGGGGTATAAGTATATAAAAAGAGGGGTAAGCTGGTTCGTTACGCGACCGCGAACTTGCTGATCGCATTAAAGAATTCCACGCTTTCGCCGTGGCACTGGATGATGACCGTCTTGGCCAGCCCCAGGCTGATCACGCCTAAAATGGATTTGGCATCCACAAGGGTGGAATCGCATTTGACGTCTACGTCAAATTCACATTTCTTGGCAGCCCGTACGAGCTCCCTGACATCTTCCGCTTGGTTCAACTTAATTCTCATCTGACTCATGATCGTCTCAACCTCTCTGTCTCTCTGTCAACATTAAAAGAAATTAAGTTCAATTAGACTGTAAATGTCGTTTGTTGGTTTTATTTTATTCAAATTCAAAGATTTGTCAACAGGGCTCAAAAACGTTAAAAAAAAGGTTTTTTTGTCATTTTTGCAGGATGCGTCCGGCGAAATTCCGAGGGCAATTTGTGAAAATCACATTTTCCTATGAACTTTCTGTGAAAATATGGAATCGTTCTCACATATTTTGCATAAAATTTTATTTTCCTACCAAAAAAGTTTGTTAAAAATTTTTTCCGCCGTTGACACGGCTGTTTTCCCAGAGTACACTGACCATATAAAGCAGATTGGAGGGCTTGCCATGAAAAGGACGATCCTGTGTTTCGGCGATTCCAATACCCACGGTTACTGCGCCGCCACCGGCGGCCGTTTCGACGAGACAAAAAGGTGGACCGGCCTTCTGCAGACGTATCTGGGCGATTCCTGCCGGGTCATCGAAGAGGGGCTAAACGGACGCACCACGGTTTTTGAAGATCCTCTGGAAGAGGGGCTGTGCGGCCTGTCCGCCATCTGTCCCTGCCTAAAGAGCCACAAGCCTATAGATCTGTTGATCATCATGCTGGGCACCAACGACACCAAAGCGCGTTTCTGCGCCAGCGCCCAGAACATCGCCCAGGGCCTGGAACGGCTCACACAAAAGGCGTTGTCCGCCACGGGCGTATGGCAAAACGGCCCCAATATCCTCCTGATCGCCCCCGCCCCTATCGATCCCGGCTATGAGGACACCTTTGCGGCAGGCGAAATGGGAAGCGGCTGCGCGGCAAAATCCGCAGAGCTGGCCGACTGGTATCTGGATGTGGCTGATCGTCTGGACTGCCATTTTCTGGACGCCGGGGCGCTGAATCTGACCATGCATCCCACGGACTACATGCACCTGGACGCCTACAGCCACCAGAAGCTGGCGCATCATCTGGCCGGCCTGATCCCGACCCTGTTTAATCCGGACTGAGCTTTCATCAGGCGGACCAAAAAAAGGAGCGGTAATGCCGCTCCCGTTTTTTTATTTCCTTATTATTTCCTTATTTTAAGAACCAGTACGCCAGAACCACCAGCAGCGACTGCAGGATAATATACCGGCTCACCACCTGGGCGTCCGACCATCCCAGGTTCTTACGGGCGTGGTCGTGAAGCGGCGTCCTGGTCTTTGTCAAGATGCAGATCTTCAGATAACGCTTTAAAAATACCTTCACCAGGCCGATGCCGCCGTCTGCGATCGTCACCCCGGCCAGCAGCAGATAAGCAAAGGGATCCTGCGATTTCATGGCGACGATGCCGATGAAAAATCCCAGCGCCCGGGAACCCGCGTCCCCCATCAGCATACTGCTGGGAGAGGCGTTGAAATACAGATAAGCGAACAGCACAGCGATGAACAGAAAGCCCGCCATGGCATACAAACCCAGCGTCTCGCTGAACAGCAGCGCAAACCCGAGCAGCGTCACGCTGCTGACGCTGGCGCACAGGCCGTCCACGCCGTCGGAGCAGTTGGTCACATTGACCGCGCCCCACAGCAGGATCACCGCCAGCACGAAATATAACGCCTTCGGGATCAGAAGCTCCAGCGGGCCGATCCAGACCGTCGTGTCGTTAAAGTTCAGGAAGGTGGCCGCCGCCATTACGGAAATGATCAGATCCAGAAGCCCTTTGACATATTCATTCCAGGGCTTGTCCGACGCGTCGTCCAGATAACCGCTCATCATCATGGAAAACAGCAGGATGGCATAGATCACATATTCCCTGTCCACAGGCAAAAACAAAAGGCTGCCCACAAGGAAACAGAGTACGAAAGTCAGGCCCACTCCGCGCAGCTTGCCTCTGGAAAGCGTCCCGTTCACCGCAAAGGCCCTTCCGTGATCGCTGGGCAGAAAGGGGAAGGGATGTTTCAGCAGGATAAAGGTCATGGCAAACGTCGCCGCCATGCCCAACATCAGGATTTGATTTACCGTTAAATATCGTTCCCAGAAAAAATACATCGTCGTTTCCTTTTCTGTTCCCCGCCGCAGCGGGGAGCCTCTCATGCCTCTTCCTTTTCGCCCTGTTTTTCTTCGTCCTCTTCGATCAGACGCATGCCGGCGGTCTCCGTCACCGGCAGGGAAAATACGATGGCCCTGGCCTTGCTGTCCAGGCCGTTCTGCTGCATGATGGCCTTCATGATCGCATTTTTATCCTTTTTCCTGACAACCATGAAGATCATCTCCTTTTCCGCAGCCAGGGAAACGCCCAAAAACTTTTCCGCCTTTTTGGCCCCCGTTCCCTTTGCATGGATCACGGTGCCGCCCGGCGCGTTGGCCTGCCGTGCGCTGTCCATGATCGGCTCGATATATCCCTGATTGGCGATCACCACGAGAAGTTCATATTTCGTATCCTTCAAGGCGCTTTCCTCCCCCTTTTCAAACCCACGCCCTTCCGTGAGATATTGAAGCTGTTTTTTCCCGCCGATGCTGCTCACGGGAACGATAAATGCGATCCCCGTGCCGGGGATATCGATCCGCATCTGCCGCTGCAGCCCGTTTTTGATCCTTTCCCATTCTTCCCCTAAAACAAAGGCGAACAGGAGCGCTTTCTCTACCGCCTCCAGCCCGAAGGAGTCCAACACCTCAGATGCGGCGGTGCCCTGACCCAGGGTCACCAGCAGCATATCGATCCCATATTCTTTATAGAAGGCCTGGAACCTGCGCACCTGGTTCCGGTCGCTGATCGTCGCCATCATATATAATTCGCTCATAGCCGCTTTTTCATTCCTCCGTCACAGTTCAATGATCGCGTTGTCATCCAGCATATCGAAAGCCTGTGCCGATTCCTGGATCGATTTCCTGCGCAAAGACATCAGGATCCGGGAGGCAAGCCCCATGGCCTGTATCGTAATCAGCGGCGTCATCGCCACCATGGCCACCACGCCGAAAGCATCGGTGACGATATCGCCGCCCAGCGCGATGCAGGCCCCCTGGGCCAGAGGCAGCAGAAAAGCCGCCGTCATAGGGCCGGAAGCCACACCGCCGGAATCAAAGGCGATGGCCGTATAAATCTTCGGGACGAAGAAAGAGATCCCCAGCGCGACCGCGTAACCCGGCAGCAAAAACCAGAGTATGGAAATCCCCGTCAGCACCCGCACCATAGCCAGCCCCAGGGATACGGATACGCCGATAGAAAGGCCGGTCCCCATGGCGCGCGCGGAGATCGCGCCGTCAGTGATCTCTTCCACCTGCTTATTGAGTACATAGACAGCCGGTTCCGCTTTTACAATGAAGAATCCCATCACCATGGCGATGGGGATCAATATCTGCGGATGCCTCAGTCCGGCCAATACCTGGCCCAGATAGTTGCCTGCCGGCATAAACCCCACGTTCGCGCCGGTCAGAAAAAGCACCAGCCCTGCATAAGTATAGACCAGGCCGATCAGGATCCTGGTCAGCTTGCGCCGGGAAAGCTTAAGCACCAGAAACTGAAAGAGCAGAAAAAACAGAAAGATGGGGAGAAGCGAAACGGCGATCTCCCGCATATAGGTGGGCAGTTCTATCACAAAAAGACGCCAAAGCTGCATGGAGTCTTCCACCACCGGAATGGAAGGGGCCACATAGGCGCTGCTGCCGGGATGATAGATCAGCCCCAGCGCCATAACCGCCAGGATCGGCCCCACCGAACAGAGGGCCACCAGGCCGAAGCTGTCGTCCGCAGCGTGGCGGTCGCTTCGGATGGCGGAAATACCGACGCCCAGCGCCATAATAAAGGGCACCGTCATGGGGCCGGTGGTCACGCCGCCGGAATCGAAGGCCACGGCCAAAAAATCTCTGGGGACGAAAGCGGCCAGGATAAATACCGCCCCATAGGACACAAGCAGAAGATGCGGCAGCGGAACCCTGAACAGCATACGCAAAAGCGCCACCACCAGAAAAAGGCCGACGCCCAGCGCGACGGACAGTATGATCACTCTATTGGGAACTGAGGGGACCTGACCGGCCAGCACCTGCAGATCCGGCTCCGAAATGGTCACGATAAACCCGATCAAAAACGCGATCCCGGCGATCACAAAAAGATTGCGGCTTTTGGACATGCTGGAGCCGACGCTCTGGCCCATGGGCGTCATGGCGGTCTCGGCCCCCAGGGTGAACAGCATCATCCCGGCCATGACCAGCACCGTTCCCAGCAAAAAACAGAGCAGAATGCTGGGGGAAACAGGCGCGAACCCAAAACACAGGATCAGCACGATGGCCAGGATCGGCAGCACCGCCTGTAAAGCCTCATACCATTTTTCCAGCAGTTTTTTCCGAATCCTCACTCCGCTTTCTGCCTCCCTCTTCCCTGCGTTCCTGCTTATTTTAGTATATCATATCGGGAGACAATACCCAAATACTTTTTCCCAAATATTTGCAAACT
>CANQFM010000034.1 GCA_947598825.1 uncultured Eisenbergiella sp.
TTGCAGACTTTGATACAACGCCGAGAAATTGGGAAAGATACAGCGGCCGTTCCTCAAAAAGAGAATAGGACAAAAATGATGCAGTTATTTTATGGTAAGCCAGAAGATATTGAAAACTGGATGGAACTTGTAAGTCAAATAAGCTGGAATTTTCCGGGCCTGGAAACTCAGGAAAAACTGGATGAACACAAAACCACCGTTCTTAGGTTTATAGGAAAAAGGCAGGCTATTTGTGTAAAAGACGATGAAAAGATCGTGGGCGTTATGCTTTTTTCCAGAAGCCGGAATATGATTTGCTGCCTTGGCGTCTCTCCCGATCATCGGCGTCGTGGTGTGGCGTCAATGTTGATGGATGAAGCACTGCGAAATTTAGACAGAACAGGAGAGATTTCGGTGTCTACATTTCGTGCCGACGATGAGAAGGGGCTTGCGCCAAGGGCGCTTTACCAAAAATATGGGTTCATCGAGGATGAACTGATCGAAGCTATGGGATATCCAAACCAAAAATATATTCTTCGGCCTATTGGAAACGAATTGGGCAATCTGCAGAAAGGAAGTAGAGCAGTAAAAACGATTGAGATCCGCGGAGCAAACGCATATCAGACCTTTTCCAAAACGCGTGTAGGGTGCAGAGGTATCGTGATAAAAGATTCGCTTATGCTCATCTCACAGGAGATAAATACAGGGTGGTATCTGATCCCGGGCGGTGGTTTAGAGGACGGTGAAACGACCGAAGAGTGCTGTGTTCGTGAGATCCGCGAGGAGACAGGATATATTGTGAAGCCTGTTTTCCATTTCCTTACAATGAATGAGTACTATGAAGAGTACAAATATGTAAGTTACTATTTTCTCTGTGAGATCATTGGAAAATCAGAACAGAATTTGACCGTCAGCGAAATCGAACGAGGAGTAGTTCCTGAATGGGCAGCACCGGAAAAAATGCTTGAAATGTACGCAAAACATGAAGACTTTGCGGCAGTCAGCGAAGAGAAGCGCGGAGCATATTTGCGGGAGTATATGGCGCTCACAGAATATTTCAGGATTCAGCGAAGCCCGCGCGGGATCAAAATTGAGGCGCTGCCGAAGGAAAAATGGAAAGGCGCACCTATACCGCTGGTGACAAGAAGTGATAGCTACTATGACCTGGAAATGAGCCCGCTGGACAGGAACGGGTGTACAGTCGCTCTTGTCAGAAAACCCGCGGAAAAGGAAATCGTTCATACGCCGGAGGAATATGATTTCCCGGATTCTCTGTATCAGGACCATTGGGAAAAAGCGGAAGCTTACGGTGTTCTCGGATTGGACGGCGCTCTGTTGGCCTGTATTGAAGTCTGCCCCGAAGAATGGTCAAACAGGCTTATGGTAACGGAGTTATGGGTATCCGATGAATTCCGCCGTCAGGGCATCGGCAAAAGGCTGATGGATAAAGCAAAGGAGATAGCTCTGCGCCAGAACAGGCGCGCTGTTATTCTGGAAACCCAGTCCTGCAATACGGATGCGATCGGGTTTTATCTACACGAGGGCTTTGAATTGATAGGCTTTGATACCTGTTGTTATACAAACAATGACATTGGCAGGCGGGAGGTAAGGCTTAACCTCGGGTATTTCTTTCACAGGGAGGAGCGGAGATTTTGATTTCTTTCCCGGCGGAAGGTAAACGATAATGAAAACACTAATACTGAATGGGTCGCCAAGAGCAAATGGAGATACCGCATTCCTTGTTGAAAAACTGGTAAATGCCCTGGAGGGTGACAGCCATATCGTAAATGCATACAAATGCAATATATCGCCCTGTATGGATTGTAGATACTGTTGGGAAAATGACGGCTGCAGGATTTGCGATGAAATGCAGGAGGTATATTCGTATATCCAGATGTGCGACAATATCGTAATAGCCTCCCCCATCTATTTTTCGGAATTAACAGGCAGATTGTTGGATGTGGGAAGCAGATTACAAAGTTTTTTTTGCGCTCGTTTTTTCAGAAATGAGATCCCTGTTCCAAAATCGAAAAAGGGCGCAGTTATACTTGTGGGCGGCGGGGACGGACGTGTAGAAAAGCCGTATGAGACCGCTTGTACTTTGCTGCATCATATGAACTGTTATAATATCCATGATGTTGTGTACAGTCACAATACCAATGAAAGGCCCGCCGCGCAAGACGAAAAAGCCCTTTGTGGAATAAACAGCATCGTGCAGTTTTTTAGCAGTTAAGGATTTCCGACGTAAGTTTTTGCTTGGGGGATAAGCCAAGCGCCGGATGCGGTATGGACAGCATAGATATAACTCTATATCCTCTAAGCAGGATTGATTTTTGATCGTTCGCGGTATCTGCTTGATCAGAGGGGAGGACAATGTTTCCATCGACAGATAATCCCTTTGAAAAAGGCAATGTATCAGTTCTCTCGCAGCCTCTGTGCAGTAACCTTTGTTCCTGTATGGCTTTGAAATATAAAACTCTATTTCGCAGCGAGTTTCTTTCCAATAGAATCCCATATGCCCAATATATTTATGCGGCTCAACTTTTCGGTACAGAGAATAATAACAAGTCTCCGGTGTTTCAAAATAGTGCTCGTGGTAGCTTAACGCAGTTTCTGAATACTCAACACCGCAGAAAATACGGAAATCGCCATCATCTCTGAGCATATTTAAAAAGGGAATATTATCTCTTGCATTTTTGCTAGGAAGCAGTATCAAGTTTTTTGTTTCGATTGTCTTTCCCGTATTCATAGTACGGCCTGTCTCTAAGATATATCGTTATTTGAATTTTCATCGTGAAGTAGACTTTCAGGTTCATTTTTTATTCTTCTCCATGTTATAAGTTCCTCTGGAGAGAGTTCACCCTCTAGCACTATCGGGAATCTGCCAGGCGTATGTATTTTCCAATAGAGGGTATTTATAATAGAACAATTTCCACACTTTCGAGGGCCGAGCAGACCGAATATGCCCATTTGCGGCGGATAATCCCACCCGGAATTGAAAGCCTCGTCTGCGGTTATGAATTCCTTCTTCCCGCAGACTTCACAGTAATGCCAAAAGGGTCTGGTGTTCATGCTCTCTATCAGTTCCCTGCGCCTGCGCTTTTTCTCATTTTCAGCTTGTATGCGCTCTGCTTCCTGAGCAAGTTCCTCCCTTGCCCTGTCCACTATTTCAGGCTGCAGCGTGTCCATCCTCAACCGGATTTTTTCCCCTGTTACCTCATATATTTCATCAAAACCTTCGACTGGATTGGGAAACTCTATTTCCTCTGCCGCTTGTTTCCTGCAGCTTTCAACGCTGCGGTTACTTCCTCTTTCGCGCAGATTAGCCTCCCATCGCGCATCATCTGGACACATAACATAGATTTCTGTTTTTATCTCCGCAGTCCCTAATGCCTCTCGTATTGCATCAATAAAGGCTATACGACGCTTTGCTTTATAAAATGTCTGCTCAACTACAACATCTCTGCCCGCTTGGAGTTTATTAATCGTATCCGCCAGAAGCAGGTTGTTTGCTCTCATTAGGCAACCAAATTGTGCGGAAAGGGGAATGCTCTCGCCGAAGCCGGCCTCGTTATATGCCCGCTGCTGATAATCATAAACATTCAAAATATCGGCTTTGCAATCTCTAAAATGGGTATTGATAAAATATGTCTTGCCTGTGCAGTTGGCTCCCATTACGATAATCAGTTTCAGCACTTTAGTTTCCCCGTTTCCGTTATTTCTTCTATCAGCCTCATCACTTCCTGCCTGCTGTCCAGTTTTCGCAACATGGTGTCTTGATCGACGCCATACATGTGGTCATAAAAAGTTTCAAGCGACTGAACCTCGTCAGTTTCGATTAAGATGCTTCTTTCGCCGCACAATTTTCCCAGATTATAAACCCACTTCTTGTTTTCATCTATACGAAGATCCAAACAATAATAGTAAGACGGTGAAGCGTAACCGCCCAAGTGTACACAGCCCTGACGTAATTTCATATCTGATATCTTTTTTAACTCAAGGATTTCTTTATTTCTTTCAATGGGTATCTGTCTGGCGAAATCGTCGGCAGAATCCAGTGCATCTTTTATATCTGTCAGAAACTGACCGGAGTTCAGCTTAAAATGGATGCCGTTTTCATCATTATCAAGCATTCTTATTCGTGTATCCCACTGGTCGATAAACACATTTGTAAAATCGTCTGTATTTCCTCTGGAGGCATACCGGCTACGGTACTCTTCCTTTAGTTCAATGCTCGGATAACAAAGTAAATAAGAAATCCCGTAATATTCATACAGTCGACTTAAAAGGAAGCCTATCGAGGGAATCAGCACATATTTAAACTTTGCTTCCGCCTCGAGTATTGCCGCTATATAATTATCCGGATACGCCGGACTGCCCAGCAAATACGGAGCCGCTTTTGAACTTTCTTTTTCACAATCTGTTTTCGGAAGTATCCACTTGTACAATACTTTCTGTAGGATATCTCTCTGCAAACCGGCTTTTTCCCACTCCGGCGTAACCAGCTATGATCATATTACTCCTCTCCGAGTACATCCCTGTCAACAATCCCCTTCGCTTGACTTAGGTCGATTTCTCCAAGAAGAAGAAGGAATATCGCTGGACTCAATGCGTTCATTAGTTCCGGCAGAGAGGCCGTGAGAAAGTCCTCCGTTTCAAGCGGGGCAACCTCGAAGAAATCGTAAGGTATTATGCCCGTCATGGTTATATCATGGCGGTCATCTTCTGTCATGTACAAGTGCGGGGTATATAGATTTGTAGATTTGTAAAGCGCACCGTCAACACCATCATTCCCACAGGGCCAGACCTTCGCATTGATGTAATTCAATAGCCGGAAGAACTCGGATTGGTGGATACTATTTGCCAACCATTCTGCACCGGCTGCACTATAGTATACACGGTATTCCATAAAATCCTGGTAAAGGTAAATGCATCCCTCCGCAACCTTGTCGGGACACTGTTCGCAGTTTCTGAAGACCATGGTAATCCTGTCCGTGTCCTCATATGCATCCTCGTGAAACTCAAGAAAATGCCTTTTAAGATAGGTCATAATATCTGATTTGACATCCATTTTCTTACTCATTGTCTGGTGTCTCGCTTTCTTCTGTATTTTTTCTAACATATACTCCCTTGAAATAAATTTCAATTCACCCTTTGAATTTGTGCTTCTGTAAACATCCCCTACTTTGCCTTTTTTCACGCGGAAATTAAACATTTTGCCTAGTCTCGCCCTTCATTGACGAGTTTTTAACTCAGGTGTGCTCAAATTATATAAGGTGGCATGATTTTCGCTCTGAACGATCCGCCCCTCTCGCATCACAGCACTAATGTCGCGAAAACGACCCGGCCTTCCAACTTGTTCAGCAAACGCTTTTCCTATCCGCGCACGAATAGTGCTTGGCTTTCCCGAATAAACCATACTGATCTGTGAAAAAGTCTTTGAAGCGCAATACAAGTCAAAGGGAAAGATAGCATCCTCGCTTTGAATATACTTTTCGATCTCGTCAAAAACCACTGGAATAATTTGTGGCAATGACAGCGAAGTCGGCTCAGACAATCCATAATACTCCTCCAAAATCGCGATTACAACTGAACTCACACTAGCGCCTGACATTTCTGCATCATGACGAAGCTTCTCCTCTAAATTTTGCCCGGGATAAAACTGAATTCGTGTCATAAAAAAACCTCCAAAATATAATAGTCAAAAGCGGAGGTGTCATCCACTTTTGACTAAGCGTACCACATATAAGTGGTGGGGTCAAGCACTTTCAAAACTTTTTTATGCAATTTCTCGCCACAGTTCCTCCACAAAGCTTGGTGCGAAGTGCGGTCTGATTAAATTGCCATCCCTCGATGTCCTGTCCATTAGCATGATTTTCAATTTTGCTGTATTGCATGGCTTCACACTGTTCCATGAAAAGCTGCGCCGACTGGCGATATATGTTCGCTGTCCGGCGTGACGCTTTTCAATGGAGATAGGTCGGGCAGGTGCATTTCCATATGTTCACAAATCATAAATCGGTTAATGCTTATCATGATGATAGGCAGCAAGGTGAGGGCATCTATCGTGACGAATATATCCGTGTGATGAAACATCCCGAGTCGAATTGGGAAATTCATTATCTGCTTCTTCCCGGGCTGCTGGAGGGCATGAGCGGGGACAAGGATTTTAAAAATCGGTATTTCCAAGGCGTGCTGAGGGGCATTGAATTGTTGGACGAGAAATCCGGTATCGTGAAACGGGGATACTCGCTTGTGCATCAGTATGAGAGGGAAGCTACAAAGGCGGGCTTGCCGATTTTCCATATTATAGCTGGAAAGAAAATTCAAAAGGCTATATAAAATTGAAAGGCTTTCAGAATTGAAAAATTGGAAAAACTGACCGTCAAACATGAAATTTTTCTTAATTCCCTTTTCAGCCGGAAAAAATTGAGATATAATGTACGCGAATGCATGAGCTGTGCGGCCTTCGACGGCTTGCCTCCCGAAGCCGTGCTTGCACGGAAGCGGGAGACAGGCCGTCGGAGGCCATAGGGCGAAGCCCGCGAGCCCGACGGCGCGAAGCGAAGTCGGGCGCACAGCGGGACGGCGGAGCCGGGAGAAGCCGACGAAGTCGGGCGCACAGCAGAGATGATTAAAAAGGATCGGAATTGGGTATGATCTTACAGTTCGGCGGCATATCGCGCCGGCACATCCCATTCCTGCAGATAAAGGACAAAGGGGCCGCCCGAAGCGAAGGGCGAAGTCCCGCTTTCGGAGGGAAGGAGAGTTAACATGCAGTATACGGATATCGGGATCGATCTGGGGACGGCCAGCATACTGGTTTATATAAGAGGGAAGGGCGTGGTGCTAAAGGAGCCTTCCGTCGTCGCTTTTGACAGGGACACCAATAAGATCAAGGCTATCGGGGAGGACGCCCGCCTGATGCTGGGACGCACTCCCGGCAATATTGTGGCGGTCAGGCCGCTTCGGCAGGGCGTGATCTCGGATTATACCGTGACAGAGAAAATGATGAAATATTTCATTCAGAAGGCGCTGGGCAAGAAGACTTTCCGCCGCCCCAGGATCGCGGTCTGCGTTCCCAGCGGCGTGACCGAAGTGGAGAAAAAGGCCGTGGAGGACGCCACATACCAGGCGGGGGCCCGGGATGTTTCCATCATTGAGGAGCCCATTGCGGCCGCGATCGGCGCGGGGATCGATATTTCCAGGCCCTGCGGCAACATGATCGTGGACATCGGGGGCGGCACCTCGGATATCGCCGTCATTTCGCTGGGCGGGACGGTGGTCAGCGCCTCCATCAAGATCGCGGGCGATGATTTCGATGAGGCCATCGTGCGTTATATGCGGAAAAAACACAATCTGCTGATCGGGGAACGGACGGCGGAGGATATCAAGATCAAGATCGGATCGGCTTTCCGGCGGCCGGAACCGGATTATATGGACGTCAGGGGCCGGAATCTGGTGACAGGACTTCCCAAGACGATCACGGTTTCCTCGGAAGAGACGGAAGAGGCACTGAAAGAATCCACGCTGCAGATCGTAGAGGCGATCCATGGCGTTCTGGAAAAGACGCCGCCGGAACTGGCGGCGGATATTGCAGACCGGGGGATCGTGCTGACCGGCGGCGGCAGCCTGCTGCGCGGCCTGGAGGAGTTGATCCAGGACAGGACGGGGATCAATACCATGACAGCAGAAGATCCGATGACGGCAGTGGCGATAGGAACGGGAAAATATGTGGAATTTCTGGGCGGATATCAAGAGTGAGGATCAGCCCGTATACAGGAAGGACCGCCCGCAGGGCGGTCTTTCCTGCTAACGGGGGTTTTTGCCAAAGACAGAACGCGATACGGTCAGGCGTCCGCGCCGGGAGGTTTTTTTTGGATCGGATAGAAGGATACGTTTCCCATATCATATATCGGAACGCAGAGAACGGCTATACGGTATTTGAACTAGGAGGAGAAAGGGAGATCACCTGTGTCGGGACGTTCCCGACGCTGGATGAAGGGGAACTGCTGGATCTGCAGGGGGAGTATGCCCAACATTCCGTTTATGGGCCTCAGTTTAAGGTTCAGAACTGGCGGACGGTGTCTCCCGACGACGCAGCCGGGATGGAACGCTATCTCGGCAGCGGGGCGGTGCGCGGGGTCGGCGCATCTCTGGCGGCGCGCATTGTAAAGCGCTTCGGCAGGGATACTTTCCGCATCATCGAGGAAGAGCCGGAGCGTCTGGCCGAAGTAAAAGGCATCAGCGAGCGGAAAGCGATGGATATTGCTGCGCAGGTGGAAGAAAAAAAGGAAATGCGAAACGCGATGATCTATCTGCAGGGCTACGGCATTTCCAATGCGCTGGCGGTCAGGATCTATCAGACATATGGGGACAGACTGTACCGGATCCTGGAGGAAAATCCCTATCGGCTGGCGGATGATATCGACGGCGTCGGCTTTAAAAGGGCGGATGAACTGGCGGCGCGGATCGGCATCCATGTGGACTCTGAATTTCGTATCCGCAGCGGGATCCTTTACGCGCTCCAACAGGCCGCGTCGGAAGGGCATATTTATCTTCCGCAGCCCGTTCTGGTGCAGAGGGCGTCGGAACTTTTGAATCTGCAGGGGGAGGCTGTGGAGGATCAGATCCCGAATCTGGCCATGGACAAAAGGCTGGTACTTAAAATGATCGATGAAATGCCGTGCTGCTACGCGTCGGGCTATTATTATGCGGAATTGTCCTGCGCGAAGATGCTGGCGGAATTGAACGGAAAGCTCCTGGATACAGAAGAAGGGGAATGGGACGTGCTGGAGAAAGCCGTCCTGCAAAAAATAGAGAAAATACAGGATCGGGAGGGCCTGCAACTGGATGCGCTGCAGAAAAAGGCGGTTTTTGAGAGCGTCCGCAACACGATTTTCATTCTGACGGGAGGACCCGGTACCGGAAAGACCACGACCATCAATATGATGATCCATTATTTTGCCGCAGAGGGGATGGATATGATGCTGGCGGCGCCTACGGGCAGGGCGGCCAAACGGATGACGGAAGCGACGGGATATGAGGCGCGCACGATCCATCGGATGCTGGAGCTGTCCGGCATTGTGCCGGAGGAGGGACGTCGGGCCAGTTTTGAACGCAATGAAGAGAATCCGCTGGAGACGGATGTGATCATCGTGGATGAGATGTCCATGGTGGATATCCATTTATTCCAGTCGCTGTTAAAGGCCGTCAGCCCCGGGACGCGTCTGATCCTGGTGGGAGACAGCAACCAGTTGCCCAGCGTCGGGCCAGGTCAGGTGCTTCACGACCTGATCGAAAGCGGGGCGTTTCCGGTGGTGCGCCTGGAAAAGATCTTCCGGCAGGCGGAGGAGAGCGATATTGTGGTCAACGCGCACCGCATCCATCGGGGCGAAGAGATCCGCCTGGACAATAAAAGCAGAGACTTCTTTTTTCTGGAAAGGAACAGCGTCCCGGTGATCTATAAGCATATGGTCCAGCTCATCCGGGAAAAGCTGCCGCCTTACGTTAAGGCGTCGCCCTATGAGATCCAGGTGCTTACCCCCATGCGGAAAGGCAATCTGGGAGTGGAGACTTTAAACGGTATCCTGCAGGCCTGCTTAAATCCCGCCGATGCGTCCAAGAAAGAGACGAGGATCGGCGAGACTTTGTTCCGGGAGGGGGACAAGGTCATGCAGATAAAAAACAACTATCAGTTGGAATGGGAGATCCTGAGCCGTTTTCAGATCCCTGTTGACAGGGGAGTGGGGATCTTTAACGGGGATATGGGCGTGATCCGGGAAATCAACGAATACGCGCAGACGGTGGTGGTGGAATACGATGAGTGCCGCCGGGTGACGTATGGATTTTCGCAGATGGACGAAGTGGAACTGGCCTATGCCATTACGATCCACAAATCTCAGGGAAGCGAATATCCGGCTGTCATTCTGCCGCTGTTGGGAGGCCCCCGTATGCTGATGAACAGGAACCTTCTTTACACGGCGGTGACGCGGGCAAGGGGATGCGTCACCATATTGGGGAGCAAACAGGTGGTGTGCCAGATGATCGAAAACGCCAGCGAGGCAAAACGCTACACCAGCCTGGACAGGAGGATCAAAGAGCTGAAAGGAGAATTTTGATCACGCTGAAAGATCTTCTTTTCCCGCGCAGGTGTCCGGTCTGCGACCGGCCGGTAAAGCCCGCCGGAAGCCTGATCTGCCGGGAATGTGCAGACAGGCTTCGGTATGTAGGAGAGCCTGCCTGCATGAAATGCGGGAAAGCGCTGCAGGATAAGCGGCAGGAATACTGTTTTGACTGTTCGCGCAAAAAACACCTGTATGACAGGGGCGTTTCCTTATATCATTATGGAAGCGTTAAGGATTGCATCTACCGTTTTAAATACGGCGGACGGCAGGAGTACGCCGCCTTTTTCGGACAGGAGATGGCCCGGCGTTTGGGCAGGCAGATCGTGGCCTGGAGACCGGACGCGCTGGTGCCCGTCCCGCTGCACCCCAGACGCCTCAGGGACCGCGGCTATAATCAGGCGCTCCTGCTGGCCAGGGAGACGGGGAGGCGCCTGCAGATCCCGGTTTTGGAGGACTGGCTGCTTCGTGTAAAAAATACCAGGCCGCAGAAGCTTCTGGACGGGAGAGAACGCCAAAATAATTTGAAAAAGGCTTTTAAAATCAGTCGGAATGATGTAAAATTAAATACGATTGTAATTATTGACGATATCTATACTACGGGAAGTACCGTAGACGAGATCGCGGCTGTATGCAGACGCCACGGCGTTACGAAAATTTATTTTGCGGCGCTTTCCATCGGAAACGGAAGGACGTGACCGGTGTTTTTGGCGTTTTTCAGAAGAGAAGGGACGGACGGGAGCAGACATGGTCAACGAACAGAAGGTTCTGCAAATGACGAAAATGGCCGTTTATGAATCCGGGGAGGGACGGAAGGATAAGGCCGTCTCGGGTTATTTCAGGGGAGATTATATCGGTCTGCAGATGATCCTCTCTTTTCTGGTGATCACGGCGGCGTTTGCTGCGGTGGCCGCCGCCTATGTGTGCTTTAACTTTGAAGAGCTGATGGCCGATATCTATACGATGGATCTGGTGGAGATGGGCAGGAGCGTGCTGGGGGCGTATCTCGCTGTTCTCGTTGTCTATCTGGCCGTGACCTGGCTGGTATACGCGGTGCGTTACAATAGGGCGAGGAAACGGCTGGATACCCTGCTGGACGATCTCGAAAGTCTGGAAGAGATCGACGAAGAAATCTGAAAGGACAGGCAATATGACGAATCTTCTTGTGATGAAGGAGTACATAAAGGGATTTTACGCCAAGTACGAGGACTTTATCCTCCCTGTGCTGAAGTTCCTCCTGGCCCTGATCCTGTTTTTTACGATCAACGGGCAGTTGGGTTATATGGAGAAGATCAACAGCCCGGTCATTCCGCTGGTGTCCGCGCTTTTGTGTTCCTTTATGCCGATGGGTTTTATGGTGTTTCTGTGCGCCGTTTTTCTGCTGGCGCATGTGTACGCCCTTTCGCTGGAATGTATGGCGGTGCTTCTGCTGGCATATATTTTCATTGCCGTCGTCTATCTGCGGTTTTCCCCGAAGGAACACCTGTTTCTTTTGCTGACGCCGCTTCTGTTCTGCTGGGGCGTCCCGTACGTCCTTCCGCTGGCGGCGGGGCTGTTCGGTTCGCCGGTGTCCGCAGTGCCGGTGGCCTGCGGCGTTATCCTGTATTATGTGCTGTTTTATATGACCGGCAATGCGCAGGCGCTGGGTTCGACAGAGGCCGATGCTATCCTTCAGCGTTTCAGGGACGTCACGATGGGGATCGCGGACAATAAGGAGATGATCATTACCGTGGTGGCCTTCGTAGTCACGACGGTGCTGGTTTATCTTATCCGGCGTATGAGCGTCGACTACTCCAGGGCGATCGCGATCCTGGTGGGCACGCTTGCGGATATCGTGATCCTGTTGGTGGGAGATCTGATGTACGAAGCGAATTTTTCCATTGCGTCCGTGATCTTTGGAAGTATCCTGGGCGCGCTGGCAGCGCTGGTGATGCAGTTTTTCCATTTTAACCTGGATTATCTGCGAACAGAAAAAGTGCAGTTTGAAGACGATGAATATTATTACTATGTAAAGGCCGTTCCCAAGATGGCGGTCACCGCACCGGAGAAAAGGGTGAAGAAGATCACCACCAGGCGGGCGCATCAAAATGCCCGCCGCAGCCACAGCAAAGCGAGAGCGAAGTCGGGCAGGAATTAAGGTATGGAACAGATCAGGACATTTTTGGACAGCAATTTGGCAAGCCTCCAGTTTATCGACATAATGGATGTGATCGAGATCCTTCTCATATCCCTTATGGTCTATTACGTTATTGCCTTTACCAAGGAGACCAGGGCCTGGTTCTTGCTGAAAGGGGTTTTCTGGATCCTGGTATTTCTTGCGGTGGCGATGCTTTTGGAAATGAATACGATCCTCTGGATCGCCAGGAGCGTATTCCAGCTTGCCGCGATCGCTTTGATCGTCGTTTTGCAGCCGGAACTGCGCAAAGCGCTGGAAGGGTTGGGGAAGAAGGATATCCTCCATTCCGTCCTTCCCTTCGATACGGGCAAGCCGGAGGAGGGGCTGTTTTCCGATAAGACGGTCCGCGAGATCAGCAAGGGCTGTATGGAGATGGCCAGGGTCAAGACCGGCGCGCTCATCGTGGTGGAACAGAAGGATTCCCTGGAGGAGTATGAACGGACCGGCATTGCGGTGGACGGGATCGTGACCAGCCAGCTTTTGATCAATATTTTTGAGAAAAATACGCCGCTTCACGACGGCGCCGTGATCGTGCGCAAGGATCGGGTGACCTATGCCACTTGTTATCTGCCGCTTTCGGATAATATGGAACTGAGCAAAGAGCTGGGCACGCGGCATCGAGCCGGCGTGGGGATCTCGGAAGTGACGGATTCCATGACGGTGATCGTCTCGGAAGAGACGGGCAGTATCAGCGTTGCCTATAAAGGGAAACTGACCAGGGGCTTAAACGCGCCTGAGCTGGAGGAAATGCTGCGATCCATCCAGAACAAGGCCCCGGAGGAGAAAGAGCGAAAACGCTGGAAAGGGTGGCCAAGGAATGAAAAATAAGCTGACACATAATCTCGGCTTGAAGATCGTGGCGGTTGTTGCGGCCATCCTCCTTTGGCTGATCAATGTGAACCTGAATAACCCGCTCTCCAATCAGCAGATCTCCAACCTGTCGGTCCAGATGATCAATACCGGCTACATCACCTCCCAGGGCAAGACCTTTAAGGTGATGGAAAATACCGATACGGTGCGGCTGACGGTTCGGGCGCCGAAAAATGTGCTGAGTGAGATCTCCCGGGAGAGTTTTTCCCTGCGGGCGGATTTTTCAAAGATAACGGAAGAAAATACGGTGCCGATCGAGTGGGTCCTAAACGACCGGACGCTCGAGGGCGAATTGGAAAGCGTGCATCTTGATAAAGAGTATGTAAAGCTGCAGGTGGAGAACCACAGGTCGAGGCAGCTTGCGATCACGGTAGTGAAGACGGGATCGCTTCCGGCAGGTTATGTGACGGGCAGGACGGATACGGAGACGAACATGATGAGTATTTCGGGGCCGGAATCCGTACTCTCCACCGTGGCCAAGGCGGCGGTGGAAGTTTCCCTGGATTCCGTGACTTCCGATGTGGAGATCGTGGCGAAGATCCGGCTGCTGGACGCGGATGGAAATGAAGTCACCAGCTCCGACATCCAGAAGAGTATTCAGGATGTGAAGGTGACCATACCGGTATATCCGACTAAGGAAGTCCCGATCCGGTATGGAAGCAGCGGCTCCGTAGAGGACGGTTATGTTTTGACGGGATTGGCGGCCGCCTCTCCGGCGACGGTGTTGATCGCCGGAAAGGAAAACGCTATCAACAATGTGGAAGAGATCGTGATTCCCGAGACGGAACTGGATGTGACCGCCGCCCGGGAGGATGTGACTGCTACGGTGGATATCCGACCATATCTTCCTGCGGACGTGAGCCTGGCGGATACCGGCTTCGACGGCCGCGTGACCCTGACGGCCCTGGTGGAGCCGATCCTGCACAGGACGTTTGAATTTGACACGGATGCGGTGCAGATATTGAATATACCGGAGAACTGGTTGGCGGAACTCGTCGCGGGCCAGAAGATCTCCGTTACCGTATATGGGCTCCAGGCGGATCTGAACGCCATAGATGCGAACAGTCTGACGCCGCATACGGATGTGGATACGTTAAAGGACGCCGACGGCAGGATTGCGCCGGGAGAGCAGGATATCGAGATCCGCTTTTTGATGCCGGACAACGTGCGGCAGGAAGCGGCGGTGACCGCCCGTATCCGGCTGGTGGAGCTGACGCCGGAGGAATAGAAGGAGGATATTTGAATGGCTAGGATGTTTGGTACAGATGGCGTCAGGGGGATCGCGAATGAAGAACTTACGCCCCTTTTGGCCATGCAGCTTGGGCAGGCGGGCGCCTATGTGCTGACCAGGGAGAACAGGCACAGGCCGACGATCATGGTAGGCTGCGACACGCGCGTTTCCGGCGATATGCTGGCGTATGCGCTTATGGCGGGGATCTGCAGCGTAGGCGCCAACGCGGTATATGTGGGAGTGATCCCGACGCCGGCCATCGCCTATCTGACGAGGAAATATAAGGTGGAAGCGGGGGTGGTGATCTCCGCCTCCCACAATCCCATGGAGTTTAACGGCATCAAATTTTTTGACGGGGACGGTTACAAGCTGCCGGACGCGCTGGAAGACGAGATAGAGGCGCTGATCAGAAACGGCATGAAAGGCGTGGATTTTCCCAGCGGCTCCGGCGTGGGCAGGGTGAAGACCCGTAAGGATGCCAGGGAGGAATATATCAACCATGCGGTGCAGTCCGTTCCGGTGGATCTGGCAAATTTAAAGATCGTTGTGGACTGCGCCGAGGGCGCCGCGCATTATACCTCTGTGGAAGCGCTGCGCCAGTTGGGCGCGCAGGTGGTGCCGATCCATCATATGCCGGACGGGACCAACATCAACGCCAACTGCGGTTCTACCCATATGGAGGAGCTGCAGGCCAGGGTAGTGTTTGAAAAAGCGGATGTGGGCCTGGCCTTTGACGGGGACGCCGACCGGCTGCTGGCGGTGGACGAAAACGGCAAGGTGGTAGACGGCGACCAGATCATGGCCATCGTCGGAAAGCATATGCGGGAAAAAGGGCGTCTGCGCAACGATACCATCGTCGTCACGGTGATGAGCAATCTGGGATTTTTCCTCTTCGGGGAGCGGGAAAATATCCATATTGAAAAGACCAAGGTAGGCGACCGCTATGTGCTGGAACGTATGCGGGAGATCGGGGCCAGCCTGGGCGGGGAACAGTCGGGGCACATCATCTTTCTGGATGAGAACACCACAGGAGACGGCCTGCTGTCGGCGCTGCATTTGCTGGAAGTGATGGTGGAGACGAAAAAGCCGCTTTCCGAATTGTCGCAGGTGATGACGGTACTGCCGCAGGCGCTGGTCAATGCAAAGGTGCCCAATCACAGAAAAGAACATTATATGGAATATCCGGAGATCGCGGAGGCGATCAAAAAGCTGGAGGATGATTTCGCGGGAGAAGGGCGCGTGCTGATCCGGCCTTCCGGGACGGAGCCGAAGGTGCGCGTGATGATCGAAGGCAAGGATCGGGACAGGATCGAACAGGAGGCCCGGAAATTGGCGGACCTCATCCAGAACCTGCTCGTGTGATATTTTTCGCGGTTTCCGTGCGGGGATGCAAAGCCCTTGCGGGAAGTGGCAGTTGATGGTAAGATGTTTATGGGGAAGTCAGCAAATCAATGGGAAAGGGGGCAGATAGATGGTACGGCAGAAAGTAGTAATTCAGAATCCGACGGGGCTTCACTTAAGGCCGGTCGGCGTCCTTTGCAAGACGGCGATGCAGTATAAGGCGCGGATCACGTTCACCTTTCAGGATACCATCGCCAACGCCAAAAGCGTACTGAGCGTTTTGGCCGCCGGCGTCAAATGCGGGGATGAGATCGAACTCATCTGTGAGGGAGAGGACGAAGAGAAAGCGTTGGAGGCTTTGGTAGAAGCGATAAACGATAAGCTTGGAGAATAGTGGATACAGCCTTTGCCAGCCCAGGTGATCCTGGGCTGTTTTCCGCAGCGCTGCGGGTTTTTGTGCGATACAGGCAGGGAAGAAAGGAAACGGCGATGAAAGAAATACCGGCGATCGAAGGGGGAACCCCGATCAGAGAGCAGAAGATCTTTTACGGACATCAATATCTGGATGAAGCGGACTATCAGGCGGTGCTGGAAGTGCTGACAAGCGGCGACGACCTGACCTGCGGCCCCAGGATCGGGGCCCTGGAGAAGCGGCTCTGCCAGATCACCGGGGCGAAATATGCGGCAGTGGTCAGCAACGGCACTGCGGCTCTGCATATCGCCTGCCTGGCTGCCGGGATCGGTCCGGGAGATGAAGTCATTACCACGCCCATTACCTTCGCCGCATCGGCCAACTGTGCGCTTTATTGCGGCGCAAGGCCGGTATTTGCGGATATCGACGACAGAACATACAATATCGATCCAGAGAGCGTACAAGACCATGTGACGCCGCGCACGAAAGCGGTAGTGGCGGTAGACTATACGGGCCAGTCGGCGCAGATCGACGAACTGCTTGCGATCTGCCGGGAACACGGCCTTTTGCTCATCACCGACGGCGCCCATTCCATCGGGACGAAATATAAGGGAAGGCCCACCGGATCGCTGGCGGATATGACGACGTTCAGCTTTCATCCTGTAAAGACGGTGACAGGAGGAGAAGGGGGCGCGGTACTGACCAACGATCCTGCGCTCTATGAGAAGATCCTGCTCTACCGCTCCCATGGCATTACGCGGAACAGATCCCTTCTGGAGAAGGAACCGGACGGGCCGTGGTATTATGAACAGGTGGCGCTGGGCTTTAATTATCGGATGACGGATATCCAGGCTGCCCTGATCTTAAGCCAGTTGGACAAGCTGGAAAGGTTCAAGGCCCGCCGCAGGGAGATCGTCAGGCGTTATGACGCCGCTTTTTCTGAAATGGAGCAGCTCGTTGTGCAGCAGGAGATCCCGGAATCGGATACGGCGAGGCATCTTTATATCCTGCGCATCCGGCCGGAAAAGCTGCGCATCGACAGAAGGCAGTTTTTTGACGCCCTGGGTGCGGAAAACATATGCTGCAACGTCCACTATATTCCCACCTACTATTTTCCCTATTATCAGAAGCTTGGCTATGCCAGGGGCCTGTGTCCCAGGGCGGAAAAGCTGTATGAGGAGATCCTCACGCTGCCGCTGTATTACGCCATGAGCGATCGGGACGTAGACGATGTGATCCGGGCCGTAAAAAAGATAGCAGAGTATTACGCCGTGTAAAAGGCTCCGGGACCGGATCCGGAAAGAATGGAGAAACAGGATGAAAGCGGTGATCATAGGGGCCAGCAGGGAGGCGCTGCATACGATCCGCAAAGCGCGCGCTCACGGAATCTTCGTTACGGCATTAGACGGCGATCCGCAGGCGGCAGGGCTTGCCGCAGCCGACCGGGGCGTAGTGGCGGATATTTCACGGGAAGAGGAAACGGTAGAAGCGGTGCGAAAGGAAGGGCCGGATTTTGTGCTGACGGCGCCGATCGGCCGGTATCTGACTACCGTAGGCGCGGTAAACGACGCGCTGGGGTTGCCGGGGATCACCCGCCGGATGGCGGAACTGTGTACGGATAAATTCCTTTTCCATGAGAAGCTGGCGCGGGAGGGACTGAGAAACTGCCGGTGCTACAGGGTTAGGCAGGACGGCGCGGTTCTTTTTGACGGGGTAGACGGGGAAGCGGTGACGGAAGAAGATCTGTGTTCTGAACGCCTGCAAATGTCCTGGCCCGTGATCCTAAAACCCAGATTTGGTTCCGGCAGCCGGGGGATCCGTCTGGCGGGATGCTTGACAGAGCTAAAAGAAGAACTGGAGCGGATCCAGGGGGAGGAATATGTACTGGAGGAATGTGTGCCGGGAGAAGAGTACGGCATAGACGGTGCGGTGATCGGGGGGAAATTTTACATGGTGCTGCTGCGCAGCAAGGTAAATACCCCGCCCCCGGCAAGACAGGCTGTGGGCTATTTCGCGTGCGGAAGGGAAAATGGGTTCTGGCAGCAGGTATCCGGTCATCTCGAAAAGGTGATAGGGTGTCTGGGCCTGCAGGAATGTCTGTTCCACGCGGATGTGATCCGGGCGGCGGACGGCCCGTTTGTGATCGAACTTTCCGCAAGGCCTTCAGGGCACAATCTGCACAACCTCTTTACGCCGTTGTGTACCGGCGTGGATCCGGCGGAAGAGTATATCAGGTACAGGGCCGGAGAAAGCTATTCCTTCGTGCCCGGAACCGTCAGGCCGCTGATGATCCACTATTTTGACGGAGAGGGCAAGGTATACAGGGTGCCGGACGATAAGCAGGCCGAAACGCTGCTGCAGGATTTTTGTGAAAAGCGGGACGCGCAGCTTGCCATGATCCGCTGGCAGTGCAATCTTTTCTGCGGAGAACTTCTGGGGCCGGTGACCGACGGCCATTCGCTGATGGGCAGAGGATACTATATCCTGGAGGGTGAACGTCGGCAGGATATGCTGGCGTTTTCGGAAGAACTCATGAATGAGATCCTGCGTCACCAGTGATTTTTCTGCAGAAATTCCTCATTGGTCCAGGCCTCCCGGGCGATAAAGCGGCTCCCGTCGGCTTTTTCTATGACCACTTCCGGAAAGTAATGAATGAACAGGGGATTGAGGCACATCGTGTATCCCCCTGCGGTATCGTAAACGATCCTGTCCCCGGGCATGAGCCTGGGGGCATTTTTGATCTCAAATAACCGGTCGTATTCCATACAGGTGGCGCCGCAGATCCATTGGCAGGGTTCCAGGGGCCGTGTAGAGGGATCGGATGCGTATTCCATGTGGTGAGGGTAGGAATGCCGGGTCACGAGGGGGTTTAAGTTGACGCGGCTGCCGTTGGTCACGACGAATTTCCGGCCCCGGATATCCTTGGTGTCGAGGACCGCCGTTTCAAAAGTGACGGCCCTGGAGATCAGGGAGATTCCCGGCTCGGCGATCAGAACGGTCTTGCGCCTGTCAAAGTGGGTGTCCAGCTCCCGGCAGATCCGCTGGAAATAATCCCGGTAATCCGGCTTGTCGTCCCGGCCGCCGAAATAGCCGCCCCCCATGTCCACATAGGACAAGGCTAACCCGTATTCCCGGGAGATCTGTACGGCCATCCGGGCCAGCGTCCCATAGACGTCCACCGTCCTGGACTGGGTGGAGGAGTGCAGATGCAGACCGCTCACCCTGACGTTGGGCAGCGACTGAAGCCTGTTGACGGCGGCCTTCAATACGCCGTTTTCGTAGCAGTAGCCAAACCGCCCCCCTTCCTCTTCCGCCAGGACTTCTTCCGGGCACAGGGAGGCGATATCGCAGTTGACCCGAAGCCCGATGCCGAAATCCCTGTCGGGGAAACGGCGGCTGAGTTCCTCCATCCAGTCAAGCTCCCAGGAAGAATCCAGGTTCACATAGCCCCCGGCCAGAAGCACAGCTTCAAATACGTCCCGGTCCTTTATGGGGCCGTTATAAATGACATGACAGGCGGGGAAGCCGAGTTTCTGCACAAGCTCGTATTCTTCCCGGGAAACGACCTCCGCGTAAAAGCCCTGCTCCTTTAAAAAGACCAAAAGCCAGGGGAGGGAATTGGTCTTCACCGAATATCCCATGATATAATTGCCCCAGTTAAGGGACAGGGAGCTGCGCAGCAGCCCGATATCGTAAAGAAGATCTTTTTCCCTGATATGAAAGGCGGGCGTATCGCCGTTATGAAAAGGATCCCGGTCAGCATATGCCATAATAGAAATCTCCCGTTTTGAAAAAGGAGGCTGCGGGGTCTGCTTTTGCAGTCCGCAACCTCCCGTATCCGTTCCAGAACCTCTGTGACCTTACGGCGTTTTACTCGGCGTCGAAGGAAGTGCCGTCCTGAACAATACAAATATTGGTCTTGCCGGTGTTGAGTTCGATCTCGTTGCCGTTGTCGTCGTAATATTTGGTAGGCCCATAGTCGCTGGTCTTCTTCCAGTTCACATGGATGCCTTTGCCGTCGGTGAAATACCAGCCGTCCTTGGTATCGTCATGGCAGCCGTAACCCAGATATCCCTTGGCGTCACGAACCTCATAGTGGGTGAACTGTACCAGGATGTTCTTGAAAGCGAGCTGCTGGTTGTTGGCGCCGTCGATGTGCTTCTGGTCGCCGCTTTGCATCCCCTGGAACCTGTAGTAAAGGCCGTCGTCCGGGTTGTATTCAAAGTAGGTCTTTGTGATCTTATAAGTGCTGGCCAGGTCGATCTTGGTGGCGGGGATAGCGCTGTCGCCATACTGCTCCAGGGTGTTTTCGCCAGAGGCGAATTTGAAATGATCGCCCTGATAATTGCTGGTGTAGGTCTCAGAATACCCCAGCTTGCTGATGGCGCTGGAGATCCTGTCGCCGCTGGTGTAGGCGTTGTGCGGCGCCTTGCGGTCGGAGGAGCGGAAGAACGCTTCGTCGACCAATCCCTTTGTCTGCTTGGGATCCGTGGCCAGGACCGCGCCGGTGATGTTGTCCGTGGTAGGATCATTGATGACGGACAGGATGTAGAAAGGGCCGCCGATATGGCAGTAAATGGCATCCCATTCCTTCGCCCAGTATACATAGTAATCGCGGCAGCTCCGGATGTTGCCGATCCGTTCCAGATTCTTCCAGTCCTTAAATATCGCCATCAGACGGGTCATGCTGCCTTCCACGTTGCACTCATAGAGAATGTCGGCCTGGCTGATCCCGTAATGGGGAAGGGCCGCGTTCTCATTGGGGATCATGACCGCGATGGGGCGCTGGTTTTCCAGATCTCCGCTGATCCATTCATTCGTTAAAGGGCTGCGCACCATACCTTCCTGCGGAGGAAGATCCTCCGGAATGGTTTCCACGACAGATTCCGTTTCGGGGACAGTCTCTGGAACGCTCACGGTCTCCGGGACGATCTGGTTCACCGGAACCGTTTCTACCGGCACTTCCTCCTTGCCGCAGCCGGAAAGCAGCGTGGCGCAGGTGAAGCCGATGAGCAGGAGCGCTGTCAGCTTTTTCATATCGATAACCTCACTTTCTGTTTGTCCGTTTTTATGATATAAAAAATACCGGTATGTAGCCATGCCGTCTTTTTTGATTATAGCTTACCATAAAAAGTTTGTCACTACCCAAAAGCATTTTTTTTCTGGAAAATCGGGCAGAAGGTGGTAAAAGAAAAGAAGATGTGGTAGAATATTGACAGATAGCATCGGCGGAAAGCAGGAGGTTTTTTCATGAAAAAGATCATTGTGACCGGCTGCAACGGACAGTTGGGCCGGGCGGTCAACGAATATTATAAGGATGCGGCGGATATCAGCTTTGTGAATACGGATGTGGAAGAACTGGATATCACGGATATCGACGCGGTGATGGAGCTTGTGCGCAGTGTGCGGCCTTACGCCATCCTCAACTGTGCGGCCCATACCGGAGTGGACGCCTGCGAGACGCAGTATGAGAGGGCCTTTGCCATCAATGCCATCGGGCCCCGCAACCTGGCCATTGCCGCCCGTGAGACCGGCGCGAAGCTGGTCCATATCTCTACGGACTATGTGTTCGACGGGAAGGGGAACAGGCCCTATGTGGAGACGGATCCTACCAATCCACAGGGCGCGTATGGTTCCACGAAGCTGGCAGGGGAGGAATTTGTAAAGCAGTTTGCCGATCGCTGGTTTATCCTGCGGACCGCCTGGCTGTACGGCGACGGGAAGAATTTTGTCAAAACCATGCTGCGGCTTTCCCAGACCAACGAAAAGGTGCGGGTGGTAGGCGATCAGTTCGGTTCTCCCACCAGCACGCTGGAATTGGCGAAAGCCATCGATACGGTTCTTTTTTCGGATAACTACGGTATTTTCCATGCCACCTGCGAAGGAAGCTGCAGTTGGGCCGATTTTACCCGGGAGATCTTCCGCCTGGCGGGAAAGTCCACCGGCGTGGAGGCCATCACCACGGAGGAATACGGCGCGCCGGCTCCCCGACCGGCCTATTCGGTTCTGGACAACCGGATGTTCAGGCTGACGACGGATTTTTCCTTTGCGGACTGGCATGACGCCATTGCGGTTTATCTGAAAGAACTGGCCGGCGGACAGAAAGCGGATTGAAAGAGGGCGGGGCGCATCGGCGCCCGGCATGGATACACAACAAAAAGAGGCTGCGGAGAATCGCAGCCTTTTGTAGTATGACGCGCTGTCCGGCGCACACATCGAAGATAAAAACCCTGAAAAAATTCACCCCATCAGGTTACAGTACAAAAGGGCGATGAGGATCCCCAGGATCGCGCCCACCAACACCTGCATAGGGGTGTGGCCGACAAATTCCTTCAGCTTTTCTTCGTAGGAAACGGGTTGGCCCATCGTTTTGAAGAAATCCATCATCTCGTTGATGACCTGGGCCTGCAGGCCGGTTTCCCTGCGAACGCCTATGGCGTCATACATGACGACAATGGCGAAGATCGCGGTGATCGCGAACTGAAAACTGCCGCCTCCGTACTGGTAACCGGCGGCGGTGGCCAGCGCGCAGACCGTAGCGGAATGGGAACTGGGCATGCCGCCGCTTCCCACCAGGCGTTCCGCGTTAAAACCGAAGAAATACATGTGTATTGCTGTTTTGAGTATTTGCGCGACAAACCAGCCTGTGACAGCGGACATGAACAGCGTATTGTGGATCAAAGCGTATAAAAAATCCATTTATCCATCCCTCATTTTCTACCCTATTCTACCCCATTTCCCCGTAAAATACAAGGTTGTTTTCAGTTGAAAAGGATATAGGGGCATGATAAAATAAAAATGGCGGCCTGCGGCCAAAGAATTTTGAGGATACGGGAAAAGGATATGGGAATGATATTGCTGCAGTGGTGTTATTTAGCGATCACCTCGTTTTTGACGGGGTTTGCGTTGCTGCGGCCGTTTCAGAGGAAAAACGGATACCGGTTTTTTGGCGTTACTTCCTATATGATGGCGGGATTAGCCGCCCTGAATGTTTATGCGGAGTATTATAGTCTGTTTGACGGCGTGGGGATAATGGCCAACCTGCTGGTAATGGTTTTTGATCTGGCAGCGTTTTGGATCCTGAGAAAACAGATCGGTTCCTTCCTGCGGGAGAAGCGGAAAGAGAACGGCCCCGGCCGACTGGCGCTGTATGCTTTTCTCATGCTGCTGCTGGCCTACGGTTCTTCCCGGGGATATATGCACTATGACACCGGGCTGTACCATGCCCAGAGCATCCGTTGGATCGAAGAATACGGAGTGGTTCCCGGGCTGGCCAATCTGCACAGCCGGTTCGGATACAACAGCGCCGCTTTCGCGCTCTGCGCGCTGTTTGGCGGCGCAGGGCTGACCCGGTATCCCATGCACTGTGTGCCCGGTTTTTTTGCGCTGCTGTGCGCCGTGAAATGTACGAAGCTGCTGCATCTGGCGGATAAGAAGCAGCGCAGGGTGCGGCTCTCCGATTTTCTATACGCCGGCTGCATTTTCTATCTGACGGCGGTATTTAGGGAACTGGTATCGCCGGCTTCCGATTATTTCGCCATGCTGCTTTTGTTTTTCGTATCGATGAGCTGGGCAGAGCTTTGGGAACGGGAGGAAAGAGGGATCCTGCCTTACGCGCTGTTGGCGGAATGCCTGGTCTATGCCGTTACAGTCAAACTGTCCACAGCCCCCGTCCTTTTGCTGGCCCTCTATCCGGGCATATGCCTGCTGCGGGAAAAGAAGTGGAAACAGATCACCGGTTATCTGGCGCTAGGCGTTTTCATCGTTTTTCCGTACCTGGCCCGCAATGTGCTTATTTCCGGCTGGCTGCTCTATCCGTTCACCGTTTTGGATGTGTTTCCGGTGGACTGGAAATTGTCTAAGGGCTATGCCGACAGTGATGCCAGCGAGATCCGGGTTTACGCCAAGGAGATCTATGACGTCCTCCAAAAAGATCAGCCCTTTTCGGTCTGGTTTCCCCATTGGTTTAAAGCCCAGACCGTGCTGGACAGGTTTTTGGTCCTGGCCGGCTGGCTGTGCGTACCGGCAGGGCTTTGTATGACGCCGGCCGCCGTCTGGCGGTGTTTTCAAAGCAGTAGGCGGGAAAAGCGGTCGGACGATGCGGAATGGCTCCCAGGGACCAAAGATATCCCCGGGGCGGAGAAGTTTTGGTACGGAGGCTATGCGCTGCTGGAGATGACAGCCCTTTTGGGGTTCTTTTTCTGGCAGTTTGGAGCGCCGCTGGTGCGGTATGGATATTTTTATGTGTTGTTCCTGCCGCTGGTCACGGTTGGCAGCCTTTATGTGCGGTATCTGTCCGGGAAAAGGGGCGATTACGCCTTTGTGATATTACTGGTGGCTTTTTTGGGCTATCGGGGTTATAATTTATATCATATGATAGCGGAATTCTGGCAGGCGCCTTATTATGTATATCAGCAGGATTACGGGATCTGGCCTGCGTCCACCTATGAGGTGGGCGGCGTCACCATATATGTCCCGCTGGACAGGGGGCAGATCGGCTATGACAAGTTCCCTTCCTCGCCTGTGGTGCAGTCCATCGAACTGCGGGAAGGCACGTTGGAATCGGGATTTCGGAAGAAGAACGCGGAGGATTGACGGATGAAGACTTACGGTATCATTATGGCCGGCGGCGGCGGGACCAGGTTCTGGCCGCTGAGTACGAAGGCGGAGCCGAAACAGTTTTTGAACCTTTCGGGGAAGGATATCCTGGTGAATGAAACCATCGACCGGCAAAAAGGGTTTGTGAAGCAGGAGGATATCTTTGTCGTGACCAATGAGACCCAGGTCCCGCTGCTGCTTCAGCGCACCGGCGGCAGGATCCGTCCCGACCATGTGCTGGCCGAACCTGCGGCCCGCAATACGGCGGCCTGTATCGGCTACGCCGCCATGGAGATCATAAAGAAGTACGAAGACGGCGTGATGTGCATTTTTGCCGCGGATCATCACATCCGGGAGGAAGAAGCCTATACCCGGGTGATGCGGGAAGCGGTCCGCACGGCGCAGGAGACGGATGCGCTGGTGACCATTGGGATCCGGCCGGTCTTTGCCTCCACAGGATATGGGTATATCAAAAACTGCTCGGTGGAAGGAAAGACGTACCGTAAGGTGGAGGAGTTTGTAGAAAAGCCTGACGCTGAGACGGCCCGGGCATATCTGGAGGCCGGCTGCTATGCCTGGAACAGCGGCATGTTCGTCTGGAAGGCTTCCACAATCCTGCGCTATTATGAACAGCTCCTTCCGGACGTCTATTCGTGTCTGACTGCGATCGGGGACGCCATGGGGACGGACGTAGAGCAGGAGACGATCCGCCGGGTGTATCCGGACATCCCGAAGATTTCCGTGGACTACGGGATCCTGGAGCGGGCCAGAGGCGTCCTGATGCTGGAAGGGGATTTCGGCTGGAGCGACGTGGGAAGCTGGGACACGCTGGATACGGTGCGCCCCAGGGATGAACAGGGCAATATCGTCTCCGGGGATACGTTGCTTCTGGACAGCCGGGACTGCGTGGTTTATGCCGGGGAAAAGCTCATCGCCGCGGTGGGTATGCAAAAGGTGGCGATCGTGGAGGGCAGGGATGCTATCCTGGTCTGCCCCCTGGCGGAAGCACAGCGGGTAAAACAGGTGGTGGAGACCCTGGAGAAAGCGGGCAGGACCGACCGCCTGTAACCGGAAGAAAGTCGAAAATACGCGAAAGTTCTCGATGGCTTTTCGTTTCAACCATGGTCTGCGGGTGCTAAGATGGGAGTACGGGAAATGTCGTTCCCGCACTCTGCGGTAGCCGGATAAGGAGGAACATCATGGTAAACGAGATGAGAAGCGAGCTGGAAACGGAACGGTATATTTCGGAGCTGATGCTGGAACTGGGGATTCCCGCCCATCTGCGGGGATATTATTATCTGCGGGAGGCCGTGCTGCTTTCCGTATCCGATATGGAACTGGTGGGCAGCGTGACCAAGCTTTTGTATCCTGTGGTAGCCAGACGGTATAAAACGACGCTGCAGCGAGTGGAGCGGGCGATCCGCAACGCGATCGAGGTGTCCTGGGAGAGAGGAAACCCGGAGGTGTTTGAAGAGCTGTTCGGATTCAGCCGGCTGACCGGTTCCGCCAGACCTACCAACAGCGAATATATCGCGCGGATCGCGGACCGGGTGCGGCTGGGGTGATCCAGGGCGTAAGAGGAAAGGAATAGGTAGATGAGTACAAGGGAGAAGGAGAAGCTGCTGAGCGTAGTGGTCCCCTGTTTTAATGAAGAGGAAAATGTGGGGGCGTTTTATGAAGAGCTTCTGAAAAACAGCCCTTTTTTTGAGGAAGAGGGGCTGGATCTGGAGATCCTGTATATCAACGACGGGTCCTCGGATGGGACGGCAGAGGCTGTCAAGCGGCTGCGCGGGCAGGACGAACGGGTGCATCTGGTTTCCTTTTCCCGCAACTTCGGGAAGGAAGCGGCGATCTACGCGGGGCTGTGCCGGGCGAAAGGGGACTATGTGGCGATGATGGACGCGGATCTGCAGGATCCGCCTTCCCTGCTGCCGGAAATGTTTTCCTATCTCGGACAGGGATATGACTCCGTGGCGACCCGGCGCGTCACCCGAAAAGGGGAGCCTCCGATCCGCTCTTTCTTTTCCCGTCTGTTCTATAAGCTCATGAACCGGATCTCCAAAACCGAAATCGTGGACGGGGCCCGGGATTTCAGGCTTATGACCCGGCAGGTGGTGGATGCCATCCTGTCCATGTGCGAATACAACCGCTTCACCAAGGGCATTTACGGCTGGGTCGGCTATGAGACAAAGTGGATCGCCTATGAGAATGTGGAGCGGGCCCATGGAAAGACAAAATTCAATTTCTGGAAGCTGTTTTTATATTCCCTCGACGGCATCACGGCGTTTTCCACCGTGCCGCTGGCGATCTCGTCCGTGATCGGCCTGGTGTTCTGCATTGCGGCCTTCATTGCGATCCTGGCGCTGATCGTCAAAAATCTGTTCTATCACGATCCGGTGGCGGGCTGGCCCTCCCTGGCATGTATCATCCTGCTGGTCAGCGGCGTGCAGCTTTTCTGCGTGGGGATCCTGGGGCAGTATATGGCCAAAGCCTACCTGGAAGTGAAAAAACGCCCGATCTATCTGGTAAAGGAAGAATTTTGACATGGAAAGGGAGGAAACGGTCAGTATCGTAATGCCCGTGTTCAATGCGGCCCCTTATCTCAGGGAGGCGGTAGAGAGCGTCCGAAACCAGACCTGGCAGGACTGGGAACTGCTCATGGTAGACGATCATTCCCGGGACGACAGCCGCAGGATCATGGAGGAGCTGGCCCGGGAGGACGGGCGCATCCGCCTGTTTTCGACGGGAGAGGGAGAGAAGGGCGCGGCGAATGCGCGCAATCTGGGGACGCGCCATGCTGCGGGCCGCTATCTTGCCTTTCTGGATTCCGACGATCTGTGGATGGCGGAAAAGCTGGAAAAGGAGCTGGCTTTCCTGCGTCAGAAAGAGGCGGCCTTTGCTTTTACTTCCTATGAATTTGGAGACGAGGCGGCGCGCGGCACGGGAAAAGTGGTGCGGGCGCCCCAATGCCTGACGTATCAAAAGGCCCTGTCGCGGACGGTGATCTTTACCAGCACGGTGCTGTTCGACCTGGAGAAAATCCCTAAGGAACTTTTATATATGCCCAGGGTAGCCAGCGAAGATACCGCCACCTGGTGGCAGATTTTGCGGGCCGGTTATTGCGCCTATGGGCTGGAGGATACTCTGACGGTTTACCGCAGGCCGCAAAAGTCCCTGTCCTCCAATAAGCTTGCGGCGGTGTCGCGGATCTGGAATCTTTATCGCAGGCAGGAGAAGCTTTCTTTGGTAAGAAGCGCCTGGCATTTCTGCTTCTGGGCCCTGTTCGCCACGCTGCGCAGGATCTAGCGGGAACGCGCCGGCAGGCCGGTGAAGGGACGAAAGAATATCCTGAGAGGAACTGACACATGAGAAAGAGCGATTCTAAAAAGAGACTGTTTATTCTGGCGCTGTCCCTGCTGGGGCTGTGTATCCTGACTTCTTTTTATGCCCATGACTGGTTTGCCTATTATTATCATCACATTGCCAGCAAGACCATGAACCGGTTCAATACCAACGGGCATCGTCTGATCATCTGTCTGTATTTTGCGCTGCTGTTTTTCTTTTCCAATACTTACGGGGCGTTAAAGATCGGCTACCTCAAGCCGATGGACATCTTTCTGTCCCAGTTGTTCGCCCTGCTCTGCGTCAATGTGATCTCCTATAGCCAGCTCAGCCTGATGTACGGCTGGTTTATGCTGGGCGGCCATCATATGATCTGGATGACGATAGAGCAACTGATCTTTTTTGCGCTGTGGGATTATCTGACAAACCTGGCGTACCGGAAGATCTTTCCGCCCCGCCGCCTTCTTTTGGTGCATGGGGACCGGCCCATCGAGGATATCCTGAATAAGTTTGCTAGCCGGCAGGACAAATACCGGGTGGAAAGGTGTATGAACATTCGGGAGGGATACGATGCCGTCCGGGAGGCGATAGAAGGATATGACGCCGTTGTGCTGTGGGATATCCCCACCAGGGACCGCAACGTGCTTTTAAAGTATTGCTATAGCCGCTCTGTCCGCGTCTATATGATGCCGAAGATCCCGGACGTGATCATCAAGGGCAGCTCCCAGATCCATCTGTTCGACACCCCGATCCTGCTGACCCGGGAATACGCCCTGAACATAGAACAGCGGATCGTCAAGCGGGCCATCGATGTGGTATGTTCCCTGCTGCTTCTGGTGCTGGCGTCCCCCGTCATGCTGGTGACGGCCGTTTTGATCCGGCTGTACGACAGGGGACCGGTATTTTATAAGCAGGTGCGCTGTACGCAGAATACCCGGGAGTTTGAGATCCTGAAATTCCGCAGTATGCGGGTGGATGCGGAAAAGGACGGCGTGGCCCGTCTGGCGTCCAGGCACGACCCGCGCATCACGCCTGTGGGAAGGTTCATCCGGGCCGTCCGCATCGATGAACTGCCGCAGTTGATCAATATCCTGCGGGGGGAAATGTCCTTTATCGGCCCCCGGCCGGAACGGCCGGAGATCATCGCCCAATATATGAAGGAGATGCCGGAGTTCGCATTCCGTATGAAGGTAAAGGCGGGGCTGGCCGGGTATGCCCAGGTCTATGGGAAATACAATACGACCCCTTATGATAAACTGAAACTGGATCTGTTTTATATCGAAAATTATTCCGTCTGGCTGGATGTAAAGCTGATGCTTTTGACCGCGAAGATCCTCTTTACGCCGGACAGCACGGAAGGGGTGGACGACCGACAGGTGACGGCGTTAAAGGAGCAGATGGAAGAGAACGAGAAATAAGGACGGACGGTGCGTATGCGAAAAAATGGTTCGCCGGAGAGACAAACGGAATATTGGGAAGAAGGGCTCGACCTGAAGCGGCTGGCCCTTTGCATGGGGAAAAAGGCATGGAGGATCCTGGCGCTGTCCCTGGCCGGGGCGCTTCTGGGCGCTGCGCTTTATCTGGCCCTGCGCGCGGCCGCAGTCCGGGAGCCGAAGTACCGCGCGGAAGTGCTGTTTGCCATCCGCTATGACATCCGGGAAGAGGATGAAACGCTGAAAGCCTTTATCAACGAATATAACGCTTATACCTGGGGGGATGTGATGCGCTCCGATCCCGTGATCTGCCGGGTGATGGAAAAGCTGCCCCAGGTGGACAGGGCGGTGCTGGAGGCCTCCGTAGACACGGCCATCGCTTCCGACCCGGAGTTTCTGACAGCCGGCTTTACGGCGCCGGACGCAGCGCAGGCGGAGAAGATCCGGGACGCCTACGTCGGTGCGATGGCGGCCTTTGGGGAAACCATGAAGGACCGGGGGCTGATGGCCATTGAGGCGTGGAAAACGTCCCCCGCCGTGCCGGTGGAAAAGGAAAACCGCGTGCTTTATGCCATGGAGCTGGGCGCCATTCTGGGGCTGATGGCCGGGGGCCTCTGGCTGGCCGCCTGCTGTGTGCTGGATGATTCCCTGCTGCTGGCTTCGGATATCGAGCGCCGTTATGCCTGCCCTGTGCTGGGCTACCGGACGGGACGCCCGGAAGCGGGATACGATCTGCGGCTGCGCGCGGATCTGGAGTATCTGTCCCGCCGGGGAGCGTATCGGGAAATCCCAGCCGACAGCCTTTTGCAGCCAGGGACGGACTGGGATGCGCTGCGCTATACCGCAGTCGTGCTGCTGGCCAAATGGGGAACGCCCTGCCTGCGGACGCTGGAGCTGGTGATCCGGGATCTCAAGGCGCAGGAGGTGACGCTGGCCGGCGTGATCGTTTCGGAGGCGGATGAAAAGTTCCTGGATCGCTATTACGGCTTTGGATCCCCAAAAAAGAGCCGGGAAAATGACGGGGCGCACGGTGCGAAGAGAGGAAACGGGGAATGAAGCTGCAGATCCTGGTTTCGGCGGTCAACGCCGACGTTTCCCAACTGGTCCGGACGATGCGCCTGCGGGCGGAGAGCATCATTGTCGATCAGGACGGGGAAAACAGATACGAGGAATTTGAATACGAGGGCCATCGGATGCGCTGCTACCATTTTGCAGAGCGGGGCGTAGGCCTTTCGCGCAATACGGCCCTGATGCGCGCGGATGGGGAGATCTCCCTGTTTGCGGACGAGGATATCGTATATGAGGACGGCGCTCCGGAACGGATCTGCGCGGCTTTTCTGGCGCATCCCGAGGCGGACGTGCTTCTTTTTAATGTCCGGGTAGAAGAAAAAAGGCGTACCTACTGGATCGACCGTTTCCACCGGGTGCGCTGGTATAACTGCGGCCGCTATCCCGCGTACAGCATTGCGGCGCGCACCGGGAGGCTGCACAGCAGAAACCTGACCTATCCGCTGCTGTTCGGCGGCGGCGCCCGGTATGCCAACGGAGAGGACAGCCTCTTTTTGTCGGACTGCCTGAAAGCGGGTTTGAGGATCTATGCGGTGCCGGAGGAGATCGGAACGGAGATCCCAAGGCCCTCCACCTGGTTTCATGGATATGACGAAAAGTTCTTTCATGACAGAGGCGTGCTGTATTTCGTCCTGTACGGTGGTTTGGCGCCCGTCATGGGGCTGCGTTTTTTGCACCGCAACAGAAAACGGATGTGTAGCGGCCGGATCGGCTTTCCTCAGGCCAAAAAACTGCTTTTTGCAGGGATCCGGGAGGGCAGAAAGGAACTGTAGGCTATGGTCGTGTATTGTCTGATCACGGTGCTGACGGCAGCGCTGGGCTTTCTGATCAAACGGGATATGGCGTCTGTTGGAGGTGGCTTTACGGCCCCCGGCAGGCCTCTGCAGCGTCGGCAGTTGTTTAACGGGATCTGTCTGACGGGGCTCTTTTTGATCCTGACGCTGACGGCGGCCCTGCGGGTAGAGGTGGGGAACGATTACGGCAAATATGTGGATATTTTCCATGAGATCTGGGCGGGGACCGACGAAGCCTATGTGGTGACGGAGCCGGGGTTCAACTTCGTTGTCCGGGCGCTGTATGCGATGTCCGGTTTTGAGAATTATCTGCTGGTGTTCGCGCTGTTTGCGGCGGCCACTGTCTTTTTTTTCCTCCGGGCCATGTACGGCCTGAGCGAAGATTTCGGACTATCGGTTTTCATGTTCATGACGCTGGGGCTATACTTTCGGACCTTTACCACTGTCCGCTACTATTTTGCCCTGGCCCTGTCGATGTACGCCCTGGGCTGCCTGCTGCGGCGGGAATACGCCGGGTTCGTCCTGTGGATCCTCTTGGCGGCCCTGTTCCACAAGTCCGTCCTGGTGGTTCTTCTGTTGTATCCTCTGGCCCTGCTGCCCTGGAAAAAATGGGTTCTGCTGTGCGGCTGCGCGGCAGGCGTGCTGGCCGTGCTGCTGCAGGGGCCGATCCTGCGGCTGGCGCTTTTCTTTTATCCGACCTTTCAAAATACGGTCTATCTGTCCCAGGGAGTGGGACTTTTGGCCAACGCTTCCGGTATCCTGCGCTGCCTGGCGGTATTTGCGCTGGCCTTCTGCTGCAGGGAGGGTCTTAAAAAGGAGGAGAACCGGTTCTATCTGAAGCTTTCGGCGCTGGGGTTTGCTCTTTATACCTGCGGTTCCTTTCTGCCGCTGGTGTCCCGTCTGGCCTATTATGTGGTAACGCCCCAGATCCTGCTGGTACCGGGGCTGTTGGCTCATATCGGGAAAGGGCAAAAAAAGAAGATCGCGCTGGCGGCCGTACTCCTTTTCTGTCTGGTTTATTTCATCAGTTTTCTGGGCACGGCTTCCGGCAGCGGAATCCAGGTGCTTCCCTATAAAACTTGGGTTTTTACGGATTGGGAGTGGATCAATGGAGCGGATTTCTTTTAGCATTGTGGTGGTTTGCCTAAACCCGGGAGAGAAGCTTTGGCGCACGGTACGCAGCGTGCTGGCGCAGGATTACGGCGATTATGAGATCCTGGTCAAGGACGGGGGATCTTCGGACGGGTCTGCGAAAGGGCTGCCTGCGGACAGCCGGATCCGGCTGGTCTCCTGTGCGGATAAGGGGATTTATGACGCGATGAACCAGACCCTGCCCCTGCTGACGGGCCAATATGTGCTTTTCTTAAACTGCGGCGATACGCTCAGCAGCGTCCATGTGCTTTCCCGTATGGCGGACGCCATCGGTTCCGAGAACAGGAAAAACGGAGGCAGGCATGGCCTGGCTGCACCGTGCCGGATCTTTTATGGGGATCAGTACAATCTGAAGCAAAAGAGCGCCGTATATTCCGCCCCCAAGGTGGACGATCTGACCTGTTACCGGAACGTGCCCTGCCATCAGGTCTGTTTTTATGATGCGCGGCTGTTTGGGGAACGGGGATACCTGACGGAATACAGGGTGCGGGCGGATTATGAACATTTTCTCTATTGCATCTATGAAAGGGGCGCGCAGGCCGTCTATGTGCGGGGCGCAGTGGCCGACTATGAGGGCGGGGGCTTTTCGGAAACAAAGGAAAACCGGAAGCTTTCCAGCAAAGAACACCGTAAGATCGCGCTGCACTATCTGGGCAGGAGAAAGGTCCTGCTCTTTGAGGCGCTCATGCTCCTGACGCTGGCGCCTGTGCGCACCCGGCTGGCGGAAAGCCCCCGCTTTGCAGGTTATTATAACGGGCTGAAGGCTGCGCTGTATGGAGCAGGAAAAAAGGGGGGAAAAGACCGATGAAAGTGCTGTGGGTATGCAACATCATGCTGCCTGTGGTGGCGCAACAGATGCAGGAGCCCTACAGCGTCAGGGAAGGGTGGCTTTCGGGCATCCTGGACAGATTGCTGGAGGAAAAAACGCCCTCCCTGGAACTGGGCATCTGTTTTCCCGTCCGAAAGGAATTGGCAGGGCTGCGCAGGGAGCTTGCGCTGGGCCGTTGGGGCAGGAAGGTACTCTGCTACGGCTTTTGGGAGGATCTGGAGCATCCAGAGCGTTACGACGAAGGGCTGGAGGCGCAATTCACCGGGATCCTGTCGGATTTTGCGCCGGAGCTTTTGCATATTTTCGGGACGGAATTTCCCCACGCCTGCGCCTGTGCAAAAGCTTACGGCAGGCCGGAGCGGACGCTGGTGGGGCTGCAGGGGATCATGAGCGCCTGCGCCGGGGCTTATAT
>CANQFM010000035.1 GCA_947598825.1 uncultured Eisenbergiella sp.
CCCTCACGGATAGCGAACGTAAGTCCCTGCTCCATAGCGACGGGATGGATCAGTTCGATGGTCATCTCGACGTTATCGCCAGGCATGCACATCTCGGTGCCGGCAGGCAGATTGCAGACGCCGGTCACGTCAGTGGTGCGGAAATAGAACTGCGGTCTGTAGTTGTTGAAGAAAGGCGTATGACGGCCACCCTCGTCCTTGGTCAGAACGTACACCTGAGCGGTGAACTTGTGATGGCAGGTCACGGTGCCGGGCTTTGCAAGAACCTGACCTCTTTCGATCTCAGTTCTCTGTACGCCACGCAACAGCGCGCCGATGTTATCGCCGGCCTGCGCCTCATCCAGCATCTTGCGGAACATTTCGATACCGGTAACGACGGTCTTTCTGGTCTCTTCCTTGATACCGACGATCTCGACTTCCTCGTTCAGATGCAGAGTACCTCTCTCCACCCTACCGGTAGCAACGGTGCCGCGGCCGGTGATGGTGAACACATCCTCAACAGGCATAAGGAAAGGCTTGTCAGTATCGCGCTGAGGATCAGGGATATACTCGTCAACCGTCTGCATCAGCTCAAGAACCTTGTCGCCCCATTCGCTGTTGGGATCTTCCAGAGCCTTCAGAGCGGAACCTCTGATGATCGGGCAATCGGTAAAGCCGTACTCTTCGAGCTGCTCGGTAACTTCCATCTCAACCAGCTCCAGCAGTTCCTCGTCATCGACCATATCGCACTTGTTCAGGAATACGACGATATAGGGAACGCCCACCTGACGGGACAGCAGGATATGCTCCTTGGTCTGAGCCATAACGCCGTCGGTAGCAGCAACCACCAGGATAGCGCCGTCCATCTGCGCCGCGCCGGTGATCATGTTCTTAACGTAGTCAGCATGTCCAGGGCAGTCCACATGTGCGTAGTGCCTCTTCTCGGTCTCATACTCAACGTGTGCGGTGGAGATCGTTATCCCACGAGCCTTCTCTTCGGGAGCCTTGTCGATCTGATCGAAAGCGACCACCTGGCCAGTGCCAAGCCTTGCATTCAGGGTTTTGGTAATAGCGGCGGTCAGAGTCGTTTTGCCGTGGTCAACATGGCCAATGGTGCCGATGTTGCAATGCGGCTTAGTTCTTTCAAATTTAGCTTTGCCCATTTTTGGTAATCCTCCTTAAATCAAGAAAATTTTGGTTATCTTTCAACTCAGCTAATTATGATTATATTCGATAATAGCCGTATTTTCAAGTCCTATTTTGCGGGGAAGCCAAAGATTTCCCCGCAAAACGGGTCTTTTCCTTTAACTTATTTGCCCTTGGCGTTAAGCACCTTCTCCTGCACGTTCTTGGGCACCTGTTCGTAGCGCTCAAAGAACATGGAATAGTTGCCGCGGCCCTGGGTCCTGGAACGCAGATCCGTGGAATAGCCGAACATCTCGGCCAGCGGCACGAACGCCTTGACCATCTTGCCTCCGCCGATATCCTCCATGCCTTCGATCCGTCCGCGGCGGGAGTTGATATCGCCGATAACGTCGCCCATATATTCCTCGGGCATCGTCACTTCCACTTTCATGATGGGCTCCAGCAGTACCGGATTGGCCTTCTTCATCGCGTCCTTAAACGCCATGGAACCGGCGATATGGAACGCCATTTCCGAAGAGTCGACCTCATGATAGGAACCGTCGTATACGTTGGCATATACGCCAAGCACCGGGAATCCGCCCAGCACGCCGGCCTTTGTCGCCTCTTCGATACCCTCGCCCACAGCAGGGATATATTCCTTCGGGATCGCGCCGCCCACAACGGTGGACTCGAACTTGAAGGTTTCCTCGCCGTTGGGATCCATGGGCTCGAATTTCACTTTACAGTGGCCATACTGACCGCGTCCGCCGGACTGTCTGGCATACTTGCTGTCCACATCCACAGGGTTGGTAAAGGTTTCCTTATAGGCCACCTGAGGCGCGCCTACGTTGGCCTCCACCTTGAACTCGCGCAGCAGGCGGTCCACAATGATCTCCAGATGCAGCTCGCCCATGCCGGCGATGATGGTCTGGCCCGTCTCGGAATCGGTATGCGCGCGGAACGTAGGATCTTCTTCCGCAAGCTTTGCCAGCGCAATGCCCATCTTATCCTGACCTGCTTTGGTCTTGGGCTCGATGGCCAGCTCGATAACCGGTTCAGGGAACTCCATGGACTCCAGGATCACAGGATGCTGCTCGTCGCAGATCGTGTCGCCCGTGGTGGTGAACTTAAAGCCTACCGCCGCCGCAATATCGCCGGAATATACCTTATCCAGCTCCATCCGCTTATTGGCATGCATCTGCAGCACGCGGCCCACGCGCTCCTTCTTGTCCTTGGTCGCGTTCAGCACATAGGAACCGGAATTGAGCGTACCGGAATAAACGCGGAAATAGGCCAGCTTGCCCACAAAGGGATCGGCCATAATCTTGAATGCCAGCGCGGCGAAGGGTTCCTCGTCGGAGGAATGCCGCTCCACTTCATTGCCTTCCAGATCCACGCCCTTGATGGCGGGGATATCTGTAGGCGCCGGCATATAGTCCAGGATCGCATCCAAAAGCTTCTGCACGCCCTTGTTCCTGTAAGCGGAACCGCAGCACACCGGAACCGCGCTGCATTCGCAGGTCGCTTTGCGCAGGATCGCTTTCATTTCTTCTACGGAAGGTTCTTCCCCTTCCAGATACTGCATCATCAGATCGTCGTCCAGTTCACAGATCTTCTCTACCATCTCGGTGCGGTAGAGTTCGGCGTCCTCCTTCATATCCTCAGGGACTTCGCCGACCGTGATATCCTCGCCCTTTTCATCATTATAGATGTAGGACTTCATTTCAAACAGATCGATAATACCTTTAAAACTGTCTTCCTTACCAATAGGAAGCTGCAGGATGATGGCATTTTTCCCCAGTCTGGTCCTGATCTGGTCCACAGCGCCATAGAAATTGGCGCCCATAATGTCCATCTTGTTGATAAACGCCATACGGGGAACATTGTAGGTATCAGCCTGACGCCATACATTCTCAGACTGAGGCTCAACGCCGCCCTTCGCACAGAATACACCTACCGCACCGTCCAGCACGCGCAGGGAACGCTCCACTTCTACCGTGAAGTCAACGTGTCCGGGAGTATCGATGATGTTGATACGATGCTCCAGCGCGCCGGGCTGTTTCTTGGTGAATTCTTCGTGAGTCCAGTGACAGGTGGTCGCCGCAGAAGTGATCGTAATGCCTCTCTCCTGCTCCTGCTCCATCCAGTCCATGGTAGCTGTGCCCTCATGGGTGTCGCCGATCTTGTAGTTCACACCGGTGTAGTAAAGAATACGCTCTGTCAGAGTGGTCTTACCCGCATCGATGTGGGCCATGATACCAATGTTCCTGGTCCTCTCCAATGGATATTCTCTTCCAGCCAAAAATTTCTCCTCCTAAACTGATCGGCCGGGCGGCGGCTCACGCTGCCGCCCTCTCCGCCATTACGTCTGTCTTAAAATCTGTAATGGGAGAAAGCCTTGTTCGCTTCGGCCATCTTATGAACGTCTTCTTTACGCTTCACGGATGCGCCGGTATTGTTCGCCGCATCCAGGATCTCATTCGCAAGCCGCTCTTCCATCGTCTTCTCGCCTCTCTTGCGGGAAAACATGGTCAGCCAGCGGAGTCCCAGCGCCTGACGCCGATCCGCCCTGACTTCGATAGGCACCTGATAGGTAGCGCCGCCGATACGTCTCGCTTTCACTTCCAGAACGGGCATGATGTTGTTCATTGCCTCTTCAAAAACTTCCAGAGCAGGCTTTCCAGCCTTTTCCTCCACTCTCGCAAATGCGCCGTATACAATCTTCTGCGCAACGCCCTTCTTGCCATCCAGCATGATGGTATTGATGAGCTTTGTCACGACCTTGTCATTGTATAAGGGATCTGCCAAAATATCTCTTTTCTGAATATGTCCTCTACGTGGCACGGTTCTTCCCTCCTTAATCATAATCGTCCCCGGAATATTCCCCGGAGCGCGGACCGGGATCCGCATCCTGCTTTCGCGGGCCGGAACGGTCCAATTAATTCATCGGTACTCACATGTGACGCCTACTGTGTTCGTGCTAGTCTATCCGCCCGCGGCTGCGGGCTGCGGGAAACTCCCGCTTTTAAGAATACCAACACTCAATTAGTCTACGTTTGTGGTACTTACCGGCCCTGCTTATTTCTTGCCGGCCTTCGGCCTCTTCGCGCCGTACTTGGATCTTGCCTGACGTCTGTTCGCAACGCCTGCGGTATCGAGCGTACCCCTGATGATGTGGTATCTCGTACCGGGCAGGTCCTTAACACGGCCGCCTCTGATCAGCACTACGGAGTGCTCCTGCAGATTGTGTCCTTCGCCGGGGATGTAGCTCGTCACTTCGATCCCGTTGGAAAGGCGCACCCTGGCGATCTTTCTGAGCGCGGAGTTAGGCTTCTTAGGAGTCGCCGTCTTCACAGCCGTGCACACGCCTCTCTTCTGCGGAGCGGAAGCGTCATCGTATCTCTTATGAAGAGAATTGTAGCTTCTCTGCAGAGCAGGCGCATTGGACTTCTTTACGGAAGTCTGACGTCCTTTTCTTACTAACTGGTTAAATGTTGGCATTCTTTTTCACCTCCTGTGTTTGTTTTTAGTCTTATTCTTGACTGAAATGCCAGCCTTATGCATCCCTCTGCCAATATTTTCCGCCGCATGGCAAAAAAAGCATCCGAATGCACACTATAACAGTATACGTGCTTTCGGATGCCTTGTCAAGTATTTTTTCGCGCTTTGTGCTGCCTTTTGGGCCGGTTGCTTACTCCGTCAGGATTTCTTCCACAGCGTCGTCTGTTTCAAGATTCTCCTCTGCGTCGTCGAAGCCGTCATCCACGTCCAGCAGTTCATCCAGCAGTTCTTCATTCTCTTCCAGCAGATCGTCGTCGGACTCGTCGAGCAGCTCCTCATCGTCATCCACATCCCGCGAAGCCCTGGCGCTGCGTTCCGCCTCGATGGCCGCTCTCGCTTCCTCCGCGGCCCGTGCCGCGCGCTCCGCCTCTTCCGCCGCGATGATCGCGTCGGTATTCAGCTTCACATCCCGGTAGCGTTTCATACCGGTACCGGCCGGGATCAGCTTACCGATGATAACGTTTTCCTTCAGGCCGATCAGCGGATCGACCTTGCCCTTGATAGCCGCCTCCGTCAGAACCTTGGTGGTTTCCTGGAAGGACGCGGCGGACAGGAAGGAATTGGTCGCCAGCGCCGCCTTCGTGATGCCCAGCATCACCTGTCTGCCTTCCGCCGGCTGCTTGCCCTGGGCCTTAAGCTCTTCATTCAGATCCTCGAAATCCAGCACATCCACCATGACGCCGGGCAGAAACTCCGTATCGCCGCTGTTCTCGATGCGCACCTTTTTGAGCATCTGACGCACGATGACCTCGATATGCTTATCGGCGATATCCACGCCCTGCAGACGGTATACGCGCTGTACCTCACGGAGCATATAATCCTGTACGGCACGGATACCCTTGATCTTGAGCAGGTCGTGAGGATTGACGGAGCCTTCTGTCAACTCGTCGCCGGCCTCCAGCACCTGGCCGTCGACCACCTTGATCCGGGACCCGTAAGGGATCAGATAGGTCTTGCTCTCGCCGGTCTCCTCGTTGGAAACGATGATCTCCCGCTTTTTCTTGGTATCCTTAATGGTAGCGACGCCGCCGAACTCCGCGATGATCGCCAGGCCCTTGGGCTTTCTCGCCTCAAAAAGCTCCTCTACACGGGGAAGACCCTGGGTGATATCGTCGCCCGCCACGCCGCCGGAGTGGAAAGTACGCATGGTCAACTGCGTACCGGGTTCTCCGATGGACTGGGCCGCGATGATCCCCACCGCTTCGCCGACCTGTACCGGCTCGCCGGTAGCCATGTTGGCGCCGTAGCATTTGGCGCAGATGCCGTTCTTGGAACGACAGGTCAGAATCGTGCGGATCTTGACCGCCTCCATCGGCTCGCCCTTTTCGTTGACGGCAGTTTCCAGGATCCGCTTCGCGCGGCTGGGATTGATCATGTGGTTTGCCTTCACGATCAGGTCGCCGTTCTTATCATAAATGTTCTCACAGGAAAATCTGCCTGTGATCCTGTCCTTTAAGCTTTCGATGGTTTCCTTGCCGTCCATGAAGGCCTTCACGGTCATGCCGGGAATCGTATCCCTGCCTTCCGCGCAGTCGACCTCGCGGATGATCAGCTCCTGGGATACGTCCACCATACGGCGGGTCAGGTAACCGGAGTCAGCGGTACGCAGCGCTGTATCGGACATACCTTTGCGGGCGCCATGGGCAGACATGAAGTATTCCAGCACATCCAGCCCTTCACGGAAATTAGACTTGATGGGCAGTTCGATGGTACGTCCCGTCGTATCCGCCATCAGGCCACGCATACCGGCCAACTGTTTGATCTGCTGGTTGGAACCACGAGCGCCGGAGTCTGCCATCATGAAGATGTTGTTGTACTGATCCAGGCCGTTGATCAGAACCTCGGTCAGCTCTCTGTCGGTCTCCTGCCAGGTTTCCACCACCGCGCGGTAACGCTCTTCCTCCGTGATCAGGCCGCGGCGGTAGTTCCTGCCGATCATATCCACCGTCTTCTGGGCCTGCTCCAGCATCTCTGCCTTCTGGGCGGGCACCGTCATGTCGGAAATGGAAACCGTCATAGCGGCTTTGGTGGAGTATTTATATCCGATGGCCTTAACGTCGTCCAACACCTCTGCGGTGCGGGAAGCGCCATGGGTATTGATGACCCTCTCCAGGATCTGTTTTAACTGCTTCTTGCCCACATGGAAGTCCACCTCGGGCAAAAGGATATTCTCTTTGACGGATCTGTCCACATAACCCAGATCCTGCGGCAGTATCTCGTTGAAAATGAAGCGGCCCAGGGTGGATTCTACCACGCCGGAAATGGTCTCGCCCTCCGGTGTCGTCTTGGTCACCCTCACACGGATGCGGGAATGCAGCGTACAGGCGCCGTTTTCATAGGCCAGGATCGCTTCGTTCACGCTCTTAAAGGCCTTGCCCTCTCCCTTGACGCCGGGCCTTTCCTGGGTCAGATAGTAAATGCCCAGCACCATGTCCTGAGACGGCACCGCCACGGGGCCGCCATCGGAAGGCTTCAACAGGTTATTCGGCGAAAGCAGCATGAAACGGCACTCCGCCTGCGCCTCCTGGGACAGCGGAAGATGGACCGCCATCTGGTCGCCGTCGAAGTCCGCGTTGAATGCGGTACATACCAAAGGATGCAGCTTGATCGCCTTGCCTTCCACCAGGATCGGCTCGAAAGCCTGGATGCCCAGCCTGTGCAGCGTAGGGGCGCGATTAAGCATCACCGGATGCTCCTTGATCACATCCTCCAGCACATCCCAAACCTGGGGATCCAGACGCTCCACCAGCTTCTTGGCGTTTTTGATATTCTGGGAAACGCCCCTGGAAACCAGCTCCTTCATCACAAAAGGCTTAAACAGTTCGATAGCCATCTCCTTGGGAAGACCGCACTGATAGATCTTCAGCTCCGGCCCTACTACGATAACGGAACGGCCGGAATAGTCCACGCGCTTACCCAACAGGTTCTGACGGAAACGACCGGATTTTCCTTTCAGCATATCGGAAAGGGATTTGAGGGCGCGGTTGCCGGGACCCGTTACAGGACGTCCCCTTCTGCCGTTGTCGATCAGCGCGTCCACGGCCTCCTGCAGCATCCTCTTCTCGTTGCGGACGATGATATCCGGCGCGCCCAGCTCCAACAGCCTCTTCAGACGGTTGTTGCGGTTGATGATCCTTCTGTAAAGATCGTTCAAGTCAGAGGTCGCAAACCGGCCGCCGTCCAACTGCACCATGGGGCGCAGATCGGGCGGGATTACCGGGATCGCGTCCATGACCATCCACTCCGGACGGTTACCGGACTCCCGGAAAGCCTCCACCACTTCCAGACGCTTGATGATCCTGGCGCGCTTCTGGCCGTTGGCGTTCTCCAGTTCTTCCTTTAACTCCCTGGATTCCGTTTCCAGATCGATGGCCTGCAAAAGCTCCTTGATCGCCTCGGCGCCCATGCCGACGCGGAATCGGTTGCCCCATACCTCTTTGGCGTCCTGGTACTCCTTTTCGGAAAGGACCTGCTTATTTTCCAGATTGGAATCGCCCTTATCCAGCACGATATAGGAAGCGAAGTAAAGCACCTTTTCCAGCACGCGGGGGGACAGATCCAGGATCAGGCCCATCCGGCTGGGGATTCCTTTAAAATACCAGATATGGGATACCGGCGCCGCCAGTTCGATATGGCCCATGCGCTCCCTGCGCACGCTGGCCTTCGTCACTTCCACGCCGCAGCGGTCGCAGACGACGCCCTTATATCTGATCTTCTTATATTTGCCGCAGTGACACTCCCAGTCCTTGCTGGGGCCGAAGATCCTCTCGCAGAACAGGCCGTCCCTCTCGGGCTTCAACGTCCTGTAGTTGATCGTCTCCGGCTTTAAGACCTCGCCCCGGGACCATTCCCGGATCTTCTCCGGCGATGCCAGGCCGATCTTGATGGCATCAAATGTCATGGGCTGATAAACTTCATTCTTTGTTTCAGGCATTTTGGCACTCCTTTACAAATATTGTCACAAACCGTCACATATCGTCAAAAGAATCCTCAAATTCCAGGTCAGCTTCCTCAAAATCAGGCTCTTCCTCTTCCGCAGAAACCAGTTCTTCACTCTCCGCGTCGAACTCCTGCTTCTGATACCCCATCTTGCCGAAGCTGTTCTCTTCATTATAATTATATCCTCTGGAATCCCCTTCCATCTCGTAGCGGTAGTCCACGTCGCCGTAATCCACGGTCTCCATGATCTCCACTTCCGTGTTGTCGTCGCGCAGCACCCTGACGTCCAGACCGAGGGACTGCAGCTCCTTGAGCAACACCTTAAAGGATTCGGGAATGCCCGGCTCCGGAATATTGTCGCCTTTGATGATCGCTTCGTAGGTCTTGACGCGGCCCACCACATCATCGGACTTCACGGTCAGGATCTCCTGCAGCGTATAGGATGCGCCGTAAGCCTCCAGGGCCCAGACCTCCATTTCGCCGAAACGCTGCCCGCCAAACTGGGCCTTACCGCCCAGGGGCTGCTGGGTCACCAGCGAATAAGGGCCGGTGGAACGGGCATGGATCTTATCGTCCACCAGATGGTGCAGCTTGAGATAATGCATGTGCCCGATGGTGACCGGACTGTCGAAAAATTCGCCGGTACGTCCGTCGCGCAGCCTCACCTTGCCGTCCCGGGTGATCGGAACGCCCTTCCATACTTCCCGGTGGTCCCTGTGTTCGTACAGATAATCCATTACCTCGGGAAGCAGTTCATCCTCATATTTCGCCTTAAAATCTTCCCATTCGGTATTCACATAATCGTTGGCCAGCTCCAGCGTATCCTGGATATCCTTTTCGTTGGCGCCATTGAAGATCGGCGTCGCCACATTAAAGCCCAGCGCCTTGGCCGCCAGGGAAAGATGGATCTCCAGCACCTGCCCGATGTTCATACGGGAAGGCACGCCCAAAGGATTCAGCACGATATCCAGCGGACGGCCGTTGGGCAGATACGGCATATCCTCCACGGGAAGCACGCGGGAAACCACACCCTTGTTCCCGTGACGGCCGGCCATCTTGTCTCCCACGGAGATCTTTCTCTTCTGGGCGATATAAATGCAGACCGCCTGGTTAACGCCCGGAGACAACTCATCGCCGTTCTCCCTGGTGAACACCTTGGCATCCACCACGATCCCGTATTCGCCGTGCGGCACCTTGAGGGAGGTATCGCGCACCTCGCGGGCCTTCTCGCCGAAGATCGCGCGCAGCAGACGTTCTTCCGCCGTCAGCTCCGTCTCGCCCTTGGGCGTCACTTTTCCGACCAGGATATCGCCGGCGCGCACCTCGGCGCCTACGCGGATGATCCCCCGATCGTCCAGGTCCTTGAGGGCGTCGTCCCCGACGCCGGGAACATCCCGGGTGATCTCTTCAGGCCCCAGCTTGGTATCGCGGGCCTCCGCCTCATACTCCTCTATATGCACGGACGTATATACATCGTCCATGACCAGTCTCTCGCTCAAAAGAACCGCGTCCTCGTAGTTATAGCCCTCCCAGGTCATAAACCCGATCAGCGGATTCTTGCCCAGCGCCAGCTCGCCGTCTGCCGTAGAAGGTCCGTCGGCGATAACCTGTCCCGCCTGTACGCGGCTGCCCTTGTATACAATAGGCCGCTGATTGTAGCAGTTGGACTGGTTGCTCCTGGCGAACTTGGTCAGATGATATTCCATCTTTTCGCCGTCATCGCAGGTAATGCGGATCTCTTTGGAAGAAACAAAGGTGACAACGCCGGCTTTCTTCGCCACCACGCAGACGCCGGAGTCCACTGCCGCCTTCACTTCCATGCCGGTGCCCACCACGGGGGCTTCCGTAGTCAGAAGCGGCACAGCCTGACGCTGCATGTTAGACCCCATCAGGGCGCGGTTCGCGTCATCGTTCTGCAAAAACGGGATCAGGGCCGTCGCCACGGAGAACACCATCTGCGGGGAAACGTCCATATAATCAAACATCGTCCTGGGATATTCGGAAGTTTCATCGCGATAGCGGCCGGAAACGCTGGATCTGACGAAATGCCCTTCCTCATCCAGTTCTTCGTTGGCCTGCGCCACATGATAATTATCCTCTTCATCCGCCGTCATATAGACCACCTCGTTGGTCACGCGGGGATTCTCCGGGTCGGATTTGTCGATCTTGCGGTAGGGCGCCTCCACAAAGCCGTACTCGTTGATCTTGGCGTAGCTGGCCAGAGAGTTGATCAGACCGATGTTGGGGCCTTCAGGGGTCTCGATGGGGCACATCCTCCCATAATGGGAGTAATGCACGTCGCGGACCTCGAATCCGGCGCGGTCACGGGACAGACCGCCGGGGCCCAGAGCGGACAGACGGCGCTTATGGGTCAGCTCGCCCAGGGGGTTGTTCTGATCCATGAACTGGGATAACTGGGAAGATCCGAAGAACTCCTTCACCGCCGCCTGCACAGGCTTGATGTTGATAAGCACCTGGGGCGTGATCTCCTCCGCGTCATGAGTGGTCATGCGCTCGCGCACCACGCGCTCCAGACGGGAAAGGCCGATGCGGTACTGGTTCTGTAAAAGCTCGCCCACCGCACGGATCCGGCGATTGCCCAGATGATCGATGTCATCATCGTTCCCGATGCCGTATTCCAGGTGAATGTTATAGTTAATGGAGGCAATGATATCCTCCTTGGTAATATGCTTCGGGATCAGCTCATGCACGTTCCGATGGATCGCCTCTGCCAGCGCCTCCGGATCATCGGCATACTGCTCCAGGATCTGCGCCAGCACGGGATAATACACCAGTTCCGTAATGCCAAGTTCCCTGGGATTGCAGTCCACAAAATGCGTCAGGTCCACCATCATGGAAGAAAGCACCTTGACCTTCTTCTCCTCGGTCTGTACATAGACATAAGGGATCGCGGAATTCTGGATCTCGTCGGCCAGTTCCCGGGTCACCTTCGTCCCTGCCGCCGCCAGCACCTCGCCGGTAGTGGTATCCACAACGTCCTCCGCCAGCACATGCCCCGCGATACGGTTGCGCAGCATCAGCTTCTTATTGAACTTATAGCGGCCGACCTTTGCCAGATCGTATCTCCTGGGATCGAAGAACATGGCGTTGATCAGGCTCTCCGCGCTCTCTACGCTCAGCGGCTCGCCCGGGCGGATCTTTTTATACAACTCAAGCAGACCCTCCTGATAATTCTCAGCAGTGTCTTTGGTAAAACTCGCTTCTATCTTGGGTTCGTCACCGAACAACTCGCGGATCTCATCGTTAGTGCCCACGCCCAGCGCGCGCAGCAAAACGGTGATCGGCACCTTCCTTGTCCGGTCCACGCGGACATAAAAGACGTCGTTGGAGTCCGTCTCGTACTCCAGCCAGGCGCCGCGGTTGGGGATGACCGTGCAGGAAAACAACCGTTTACCGATCTTGTCATGACCGATTCCATAGTAGATGCCGGGGGAACGCACCAACTGGCTGACGATGACGCGCTCTGCGCCATTGATGACAAACGTGCCGGTTTCCGTCATCAAAGGAAGATCTCCCATGAAGATCTCATGCTCGTTGATCTCTTCCTTTTCCTTATTATATAGACGTACCTTCACTTTCAGGGGAGCCGCGTAAGTCGCATCCCTCTCCTTGCACTTCTCAATAGAATACTTCACGTCATCTTCGCACAGCTCAAAGTCCACAAATTCCAGACTCAGATGACCGCTGTAGTCGGATATCGGAGAAATATCGTCAAAAACCTCCCTTAACCCTTCGTTAAGGAACCACTGATAGGAATTCTTCTGAACCTCTATCAGGTTGGGCATTTCCAATACTTCCTTCCGTCGTGCATAACTCATACGTATGTTCTTGCCTGCGGCAATAGGACGTATTCTGTTTTTTTCCATTGACACTTCACCCCGTTCTTGTTGATTTCATTGATAATAACTAGTCGGTATTACATTAACAAAAAAGCACGCCTCAACGCAGTAATGCACATTACAGATTATCATGATTGCCGTGGAAAGTCAACAAGGAATTTCTTAAAATTTTCAAAAAATAACAGGCGTCCGCAATGCGGACGCCTGCCAAAAAACAGTCTTCTTATTTCAGGGTAGCCTTCGCGCCCTCGGCCTCCAGCTTCTTCTTGATCTCCTCGGCCTCTTCCTTGGATGCGCCTTCCTTCACCAGCTTGGGAGCGCCGTCTACGACGTCCTTCGCTTCCTTAAGGCCCAGTCCGGTCACTTCACGGACAACCTTGATCACCTTAACCTTGTTGGGGCCAACCTCAGTCAGCTCAACATCGAACTCGGTCTTCTCTTCCGCTTCTTCCACAGGGCCTGCGGCTGCAGCTACTACTACGCCGGCGGCTGCGGATACGCCGAACTCGGCTTCGCAAGCCTTTACGAGATCGTTTAACTCCAGAACTGTCATCTCTTTGATCGCATCAATAAATTCCTGAGTCGTTAATTTAGCCATTTTGATTTCCCTCCATTAGTTTTGAGATCATACTCTTACGCCGCACCGTGCGGCACTTTTGCGGATCACTCCGCCGCTTCTACCGGCGCTTCGCCGTTCTTTTCCGCGATCTGGTTCAGCACGCGGGCCAGATTGGTAATCGGGGACTGCATGCTGCCAAGCAGTCTGGAAATGAGGGCCTCCCTGCCGGGGATCTTGGCGATTTCCATAATGCCGTTCGCATCGTAGGCATCGCCTTCTACCACGCCGCCCTTGATCTCCAGATTGGGCGCATTCTTCGCAAAATCCACCAGTTCTCTCGCCGGCGCGGTCGCATCGGTCGTGGAGATGGCGATTGCGGAGGGCCCGTTTAAGTAGGGGGCCAGTGCCTCAAAGTCCGTGCCCTTGAACGCGAAGTTCATCATGGTGTTCTTGTACACCTTGTAGGCCACGCCAGCCTCCCGCAGCTTCTTACGAAGGGCGGTGTCCTGTTCCACTGTCAGTCCACGGTAATCTACCAGAACGACTGACTGGGCATCCTTGACCGCTTCGGAGATCTCCGCCACGATGGGCTGTTTCTGTTCCACCTTTGCCATGTTCTTACCTCCTTGCAGATTCTTGCCGAAAAAGAGGATCAAAAAACCTCCCTGTACCAAAACAGAGAGGCAGAAAAGACGTCCCATACTCTTTCTTCCTCGGCAGGCGGTTATCCTTACACCGGTTCTCCGGTACCTGCTGTCTTCGGCACGGTCTTACAGACCTTTATCACCATAACACATTCCAAACGGCGCTGTCAAGCCGTTTTTTCAATTATTTCCCTTTGTGATTTTTCAATTATTTCCCTTTGTGATAAAACCGTCCTGATCGATGGCTACGCCAGGAGAAATGCTTCTCATATAGGAAAGAACCCGTTCTTTTTCCGCGCCCGTCTGCAGAGACACAAAACAATTGGACTGCAGGGCCGGAATGAACTGAAGGCTCTTAAGGCCATTTTCATCCAGGACCGCCTTCACCAGGCAGGAATCCAGCCTGCGCGAATTGAAAAAGAAATTGCCGAGGCTATAGACCACGGGTACATCGCCACAGTAACCCAACGGCTGCAGCACATGGGGATGCGAACCGATGATCAGATCGGCTCCCGCTTCCGCGATCTGCGGCGCCTGCTCCTCCTGCGCCCAGTCGATCTCCTCCGTGCTTTCCGTCCCCCAGTGAATAAAGACGATCACAAAATCGCTGTTTTCATCGGCCTCTCTTACCGCATCCAAAAGCGGCCCCACATCCCGACACCTAAATACGCCGGCGGAATCCGGGGTAGCGCCTTTGGTGCTGGGATTGTCCATACGCTCGATCTGCGTGGCGGCAATAATGGCAATCTTTGTATCGTTGGCGACAAAATAAACCGGTCTGACCGCTTCCTGCAGATTCCGTCCCGCCCCCACATGGCGCACGTCGATGGCATCCAGCGTATCCAGCGTATCCGTCAGCGAAACCTCTCCGTAATCCATCGCGTGATTGTTGGCCAGCGAAACGATATCCGCCCCCATGTCCGTCAGATAATGGGCATATTCTGTCCTGGCCCGAAAAGTAAACGCTTTATCGGGCAGCGGCTCTCCCCGGTCCGTATAGGGAAACTCGTTGTTTACCATACAGATATCCGCGCTGCGCATCTCATCCAGCAGCTCTGTGGAAATCCCGCTTTCGATCGCCCCGCCCTTTCCGCGCAGGGACGCCATGACCGCATACTGATCGTCAAAAAGAATATCCCCGGCAAATACAAAGGAGATCTCGCCGGGATCGGCAGTCTGCCTGGCAAAGACATTTTCCTCAAGACAGCGCTCCGGATCCGCCAACAGCGCTCCATACCGGCTGTCCGCTGCTGTGGTCTCCGGTTCCGGCGTCGTCGTCTCCTGCATAGCAGTCTCCGCAACAGGCGCCCACGCCTGCGAATCGGCGCTTGTTTCCAGAGTTTCTCCCCGGTCCGGCTCTTCCTCTCCCGCACGGTCAAAGCCGCCTGCCAACGCCCAATATCCCAGAAGGATGATGACGCCGATCCCAATCGTCAGAGCCAGGGTCAGCAAAAAGACAAATCCATTATGAAGCTTTTTTTTCTTCTTTTTCTTTTTGGCCGCCATGCGCCGATCCCGCCTCCCGCGCCCCGGTTTTTCCCCTATCGAAAATGTCCCCGGTCACAACCGGGGACTTTCTCTTGTCTTCATGCAAAGGTTCTGTCCGTTTCCAATAAGAAACGATCAGACGTATTTCGCGGTAGAAACTTTCACGCCAGGGCCCATCGTAGTGGCCAGGGTGACGCTCTTTAAGAACTGGCCCTTCAGCACGCTGGGCCTCGCCTTGATGATCGCATCGATCAGGGCCTGATAATTCTCGTTCAGCGCCTCTTCGGTAAAGGAAGCCTTGCCGATGGGCACATGGATGATGTTGGACTTATCCAGTCTGTACTCGATCTTACCGGCCTTGATATCGGCGATGGCCTTGGTCACGTCCATAGTGACCGTGCCCGCCTTGGGATTGGGCATCAGGCCCTTGGGGCCAAGGATACGGCCCAGACGGCCAACCACGCCCATCATGTCGGGCGTCGCAACCACGACATCAAAATCCAGCCAGCCTTCGTGCTGGATCTTGGGGATCAGTTCCTCACCGCCCACATAATCAGCGCCGGCGGCCTGCGCCTCGTCCAGCTTCGCGCCCTTGGCAAAAACCAGGACCCTCACCGTCTTACCGGTTCCGTTGGGCAGCACCACCGCGCCGCGGATCTGCTGCTCCGCATGACGGCCGTCGCAGCCTGTGCGGATATGGACTTCCACAGTCTCGTCGAATTTGGCGCCCGCGGTCTTCTTCACCAGAGCGATGGCGTCCGTAGGCTCATATTGTACTGCGCGATCCACCAGCTTGGCAAGCTCGCGATATTTCTTTCCATGTTTCATTTCCATTTCCTCCATTGGTTGATAACGTGACGCAGCTTCCTGCCGTCACTCCCATTATTTGCTTCAGTCCTCTACTACAATACCCATGCTCCGGGCCGTACCGGCGATCATGCTCATCGCGGCTTCTACGCTGGCGGCGTTCAAATCGGGCATCTTGAGTTCCGCGATCTCGCGGACCTTATCCTTGGAGATCGTAGCGACCTTGGTCTTGTTGGGAACCGCGGATCCGCTCTTGATATTGCAGGCTTTCTTCAGCAGCACTGCGGCAGGCGGAGTCTTGGTAATGAAACTGAAGCTTCTGTCCGCATAGACCGTAATGACAACGGGGATGATCACATCGCCCTTATCAGCGGTCCTGGCATTGAACTGCTTGGTAAATTCAACGATGTTAACACCGTGCTGGCCGAGCGCAGGGCCAACCGGGGGAGCCGGCGTCGCCTTGCCGGCAGGGATCTGTAACTTGATATAACCAGTAACTTTTTTTGCCATCTCAGGCACCTCCTAAATATATTGTGGTATGGCGCAGCGGACTCCCCGGCCTGCGGGGCGCTGCTTCCACAGTTCAACAGGAAAACGCTCCTGGCGTCTTCCAATGAACGCTTGGTTATTGCAGCTTCCGCACCTCGGCGAAACTGATCTCCACAGGCGTCTCCCTGCCGAACAGCTCCACCGTAATGGTAACGGTCTGTTTGTTGTAATCGATCTTCTGAACGACGCCCACCGTATCCTTCCACGCGCCTGCGACCACCACGATCGCATCGTTCTCCGTAAAGTCGATGGTGACATTCTCCGTCCGGATGCCCAGCGGTTTCATCTCCGCCTCGCTGAGCGGAACAGGCTTGCTCCCCGGCCCGACAAAGCCGGTCACGCCTCTGGTGTTGCGGACCACATACCAGGTTTCGTCATTCATGACCATGTTGACCAGAACATAACCGGGGAACAGCTTCTTCTGTACCGTCCTCCTGGCCCCGTTCTTCATCTCCACCACATCCTGCATGGGGACGCGGACCTCCAGGATCTCATCCTGCAGATGCCGGTTCTCGATGGTCTTCTCAAGGTCAGCTTTCACCTTATTCTCGTATCCGGAATAGGTATGGGCCACATACCACTTCGCTTCTGCCATAAGAATCTCCTCACATCGTCAAGAAATTGACGCCATACTGCACGACGGTGTCGATCAGCGCGATAATAGCGCCGATCACGATGGAAACTGCCACCACCGCTACGGACTGTTTCAAAAGAGTATTCTGATCCGGCCAGATGATTTTCTTAAACTCGGCTTTCACGCCGTCAAAAAACCTCGTTACAGGCGCTTTTTCTCCGTTAGACATATGAAAACCCCTTTCCAAACACAAGATAAGACTTACTTCGTCTCCTTATGTGTCGTGTGCTTCTTGCAGAACCTGCAATACTTCTTGGTCTCCATCCTGTCCGGATGCGCCTTCTTATCCTTCGTCGTGTTGTAATTGCGCTGCTTGCACTCCGTGCATGCCAATGTGATCCTGGTACGCATCTTTTCCACCTCCGTGTGTACTTATACTCTGTATTGGCCTGGCCTTTTCCTTGTGGGAATGCCCTGCGCAGGCCGGCGCCTTCGTGATTCAGAGCATAAAAAAAAGACCTAAAATCCATCTTGCTATTCGACTATAGCACAAGAGCGCACATCCGTCAACTGATTTTACAGAAAAAAGTTGAGAATATGCGCTCTGATCCGTTCTCTTGCTACCGGTTATCCGGCAAGCTGCGCTTTCACCATATCAAGCGCGCTGCGGATGACCTTGTCCATATCGTAATATTTATACTGGCCCAGCCTGCCCCCGAAAAGAACGTTGGGTTCCTTTGCCGCAAGAGCGGCATATTTCTCATAAAGGGCGCCGTTTTTCTCATCGTTGATCGGATAATAGGGTTCGTCCCCCCTGCGCCATTCCGCCGGATATTCCCGGGTGATCACAGTGCCCTGCCCCTGGCCGAACTCGAAGTGCTTGTGTTCGATGATCCGCGTATAGGGAACGCTTCGCTCCGTATAGTTGACCACCGCATTGCCCTGCCAGTTGTCTACCTCCGGCATATCCTCAGTTTCAAAACGCAGGGAACGGTATTCCAGCGCGCCGTAACGATAGCCGTAATACTCGTCGATCATGCCGGTATACACCAGCTTGTCCCAGCTATCCCGCTCGCTCTCTGGCCTGCGCTCGTTCTGCTCGATAAAATCCTGACAGGAGATTCCCGTTTGCACCGGGCAGCCCTCCAGAAGCTTCTCCACGATCCGGGTGTAACCGCCCTTGGGAATACCCTGGTAGGGATCGTTGAAATAATTGTTGTCATAGGTAAAGCGAAGCGGCAGCCTCTTGATGATAAAAGCGGGAAGGTCGCGGCAGTCGCGCCCCCACTGTTTTTCCGTATAACCCTTTACCAGCTTCTCGTAAACATCCCGGCCTACAAGGGAGAGCGCCTGTTCCTCCAGGTTTACAGGCTGGTCGATATGCAGGCTGGCGATCTGGGACGCGATGATCTCTTTCGCCTCTGCAGGCGTCTTGATATGCCACATCCTGCTGAATGTATTCATATTAAAAGGCATATTATACAGCTCGTCCCGATAAACCGCCACGGGAGAGTTGATATAATGGTTAAACTCCGCGAACCGGTTGACATAATCCCACACCTCTCTGTCGGAAGTATGGAAAATATGGGCGCCGTAAACGTGTACGTTGATGCCTCGGACATTCTCCGTATAAACGTTGCCGGCAATATGATCTTTCTTTTCCACCAACAGGACCTTTTTGCCTCTGGCCCGCATCTCATGCGCAAACACGGCGCCAAACAGTCCGGTTCCCGCGATCAGATAGTCATAGTGCATTGCCCTCTCCTCATTTCGCCTTATATTTCTTGATCTGAACGAAGTCGTCCATCAGCTCCAGGATCTTGTCTCGTCCTTCCTGATTGAGCTTCACATAATACTGCATCACATGGTTTTCCAGAAGCTGTTCGCTGATCGTGGTATCCCGCTCCAGGGAAGTGAAATCCACAGGATTTAAATTCAATTTATTGCACATCTTGATCACTGTGCCGTAGGCCATCCCGTCTATGCCGCGCTCCAGGGCTGTGACCAGCGTGCTGTAAGGGATCTGCATCTCCAGAGCAAACTGGCGCACGCTCCTGTACTGGCTCAAAATTTCTTTCTTAAGGATCTGTGCTTTCGTCATCTCTTTTCCTCCAATGCGGTATGATTTTATATATAACGGAATTTAGATTATATTCAAATGAACTGTCATGTATTTTTGGCCACTCACTTTCGCCATTATACACCATCCCGCACAAACCTTGCAACAGAAAAAAATGGGAAAACAATGATTTTTATACCATTTGGATGTTAATTTGTACAGATCGATCTGCTCTGTATCTTCAGCCCTCTAATCGGGACAGGATCGTATCCTGATCCAGGGAAGGATCCATATACTCATACCCTCCCACGTCATAGGGGTCTTCTGCATCCCCGGGGACTTCAACGCCGTCAAAATAAGTCACGCTATACTTTCCCAGAGAGCCCTCTTCCGCTTCATCCGGCATTCCGTTGCCGTTGACGTCGTCGAAGGCATAGACTTTGATCTCCCCCACGGTATCGATGGAACAGGACGGCCCCAACGTCATATAAGTCGTATACCGGATCGCCCCCGCATAATCCGCATTATAATTGCGCAGGCTGTTTTGATAGGGGGAATATTCGTACCCCGCATTTCCCATGGCGCCGTAGCCCCATTCCGCCATGGGCTGATACAGTTTTCCGTCGCGAAACGCATAAAGGCTCACCCAATATCCTCGGACGCCGGCCAACAGCTCCGGGACATCGTCCTCGTCCACATAGATCAGGTCATAGCCCATATCCTCCCGGCCTTCCATTTCATACAGCCGCACGGCCGCCCGATAGGCCTCCTGATAGCCGGAAAATTCCCCGTTGCGCTTCCCCTCCGACAAAAAAGCGCGGATCCCGGATACCGTCAGCTCCGGCGCTTTTTCGCTTATGTTTTGGGAAAGCGTCTCCTGATAGCTGAAATACGCGCTGTCGTAATCGGCCGGATCATAACCGTAATAAAGCGGCCCATAGCCGTAATAGACCGACGCGATCTCCCGACCGCCGCATTTCCCCAACAGGAGGATATCGGTTTCCCCGTCATAGTTGACGTCATAAAAGGACACCGCGTCCAGGCTCTCGAAATCTTTGCTGAAATATTCTCCCAGATTTTCTCCCTGGATATCCCGCAGGATCTCCATATCCTGCGGACTCTCCCCGCCGCGGACGATCTGCATATGAAAATCAGACCCGTCGCCGCCGGAAGAGTAGGGGACGAACCAGACCTTCCCGTCGTATTCGCTCAGCTCCACCTCAAAGGTCTGTTCCGAAATACAGGCGTCCCCGAACCGCTCTCTGAGCGCTTCCGTCTCGGCGGCATTCGCGCCTTCTACACTGTCCGCAGAGGGCTGCTCCCCCGGCTGCTGTCCGTCTTTTGCGGACGGTTGTCCTTGTTCTTCTGTCTGCCGTCCCTCTCCGTCAGGCTGCGGCGCTTCCGTTTGGCGTCCATCTTCTACCGGCTGCTCTGCGATCTCAACTTCTTCCCATCCTGCGTTATTTCCACAGGCCGAAAGCAGGGCCGCCAGGCAAAAGGCCGTCAGCCCGGTTCTGAAAAAATGTTTCATCTCGTCCTCCACGTCATGGATTTTTTGGTTCCGCCCCGTTCCGGCAGGCTCAGTAGGCGATCATCGGGATCGCCTCCGCCCTCTGCGCGGTCTTTTGGATCCTGCCGTCCGCGATCTCATATACCCTGCCGCTGCACTTGCGGATCTGCTCCATCATTTCCGGATAGGCGATAGAACAGATGTCAAACAGTCCGATGTTGTAGTTTTCCCCGTCAAAGCGCCCCAGCACGAACTGATCGTAGCACTGAAAATAATGACAGCCCACGCCGTAAGGGTGCGCGGCCACGCTTTCACAGTAATAACGGTAGGCAACGCCCCTGTCCTGCTGGCTTACCACAGCTTCAAGCCCCGTGGCGGGCAGTCCGGCGTCCAGCGCCCCGAAATGGAATTCCCCGATCATCACGGGCAGATCCACTCCCAGGTCGGCCACCTGCTGTATCTTTTCCGTCGGATCCTGGGCATAGCAGTTGATGGAAAACACATCGAAATTCTCCCATCCGGCCACCAGATCAGGGTCCGAGATCCAGGCCCAGCGCATCCCCAGGATCATATGGTTGGGATCTGCCTTCCGGCACTCCCGGGCAGGGATACCGACATAGGCCCGCAGCATCCTCCCGGAAAACTCTTTCATGTCCCTGCAGGAGGCTTTTGAGCGCTTTGAGGCGTTCCCCAAAGGCCGGTACAGATCATCAAAGCTTTCATAATTGCCGTTCCACGCCCGGTTCAGCGCTTCGATGTCCGGGTAACGCTCCTTCAAAAAGGCGATCAGTTCCTCCTTACAGGCGGTGCGCTCCGGCCGGTAGAGTACCTCGTCCGCCAGCACCAGATTGTCCACAAAGGCCCAGGCCGGTTCGTTTCGTAAAAAATAACCGATCATCAGTGGGTCGTCTTTGCGTTCCGCCAGCGCTGCAGCGCACCTTTTCGCCTGTATGCGGTACTCGTCGCTGAACACATCGGGAAAATCCCGGAAAATGCACTGCTTTGTGGCGGGAAATTCGGGAAGGGAGGTCACATAGGGAATGTCCGTTGTCCCCAGGATCTGCGGATCGCTCCAGTTGCCCAGAGTATTCATCCCGTTCTTTTTGAGCTGACCGGCCATCATGCCCCGCCAGTCTTCATACCAGTTCTCCCCGAAGGCCCGGTACAGATTTTCCTGAAAAAACGAATTCCTGCTGCCCGCAAACCGTTCCGGCATCCGATCCAGCCATTTTTCCACTCCGGCGATCCGGCAATCGCTGCCGGGGCCCACGCAGTCGGGGCCCATGCTGAAAAACGCATAGCCCAGAGGGTCTGTCAGCCACCATCTCCCGTTTTCTTTGCATTTGGAAAAAAATCCCGTTCCTTCCGTCAGTTTCTTTTGCTTCCATCCGCCGTAGGCCGTCCAGTCGGGGAACGGGTAGGCGCTGCCGCTCTCTGCAGCCTGGGCGAGAAGGGCTTTTTTCAGTTCGTCTTCGCTTTTGATCTTGCCCGGCCATTCTTTTTTCTTATTCTGCCCAAACCGGTCCACCAGCTTTATCTCCGGCAGCGGCGGATCCTGGGGCCTGCGGTCCGTCAGGACGGGATCTTGTATCCTTATGCGCACGTCATGAAACGCCGGCATGGAGGCCAGGACGATCCTTTCGATCTCTTCCTTCTCCACCCGCCTGCCGTGGCAGACCACCTTCAGCGCTCCCGGCAGGGCCTTCGGGAAAAGCTGGCGGGCGTCCATCCACTGCAGATCGATGCAGATATTTGTCTCCACCCCCGGCAGCAGCCCGAAACGAACTGTAAAGGCCGGCTCTTTTTCCCCATGGACATAGACGCGCAGCTCCATGGCAAGACTATGCTCTTCCATCACTTTTTCCTGAAAGCATAAAAACCGCTCCCGGCAGTCCAAAAGCTGCGGCAGGCAAAATCCCGCTCCCTCCTTGGAGAGCGATAATTCTATGGCGCCCCTCTCTGCGTTCTGCAAAAACGCCCCTTTTGTCAGATCTTCCTTTCGGATCTCCACGGTTTGCACGATCGTTCTCCTCTCACTTCGCCAGTTCGTAATATAGTCCCTTTTTCGCCATCAGCTCTTCGTGGGTGCCCTCCTCGGCGATCCCCTTGTTGCTGATATACAGGATCCGGTCGGAATTGCGGATGGTGGAAAGCCTGTGGGCTACGATAAACGCGGTCTTATCCCGGATCAGCACGTCCAGCGCCTGTTTGATCAAAAGCTCCGTCTCCGTGTCGATCGCGCTGGTGGCCTCGTCAAGAATGATCACGGAAGGATTTTTTAATATGATCCTGGCAAAGCTGATCAACTGCTTTTCCCCCGCGGACAGACCTGCGCCCCGTTCCTCCAGCATATGCTCATAACCGTCGCCCAGCCGCCGGATGAACTTGTCGGCGAAGATCGTCTTTGCCGCCGCGATACATTCCTCGTCCGTCGCGTCCTTTTTCCCATACCGGATGTTGTCCATCACTGTCCCTTTAAATATGAAGGGATCCTGCATCAAAACGCCCACCTCCCTGCGCAGGGAGTCCAGCGTCGCATCCCGCACGTCAACGCCGTCAATGGTCACGCTGCCCTCCTGCACATCATAAAACCGGGTGAGCATATTGATGATAGTCGTCTTTCCGGCGCCGGTAGGCCCCACCAGCGCGATGGTCTCTCCCGGCCTCACATGGAGGTTGAAGTGTTCCAGAACGTTGACGCCCTCTTCATAGGCAAAGGTCACGTCGTTAAAATCCACCCGCCCCTTCACGTCCTTTAAAGTCACCGCGTTTTCCTTATCCTGGATCCCCAGCGGATAGTCGATCGTCTCAAAAACCTGCTCCAGGTTGGAGCATACCTGTGCCAGCTCCTGGATGATGGTGGATATTTGGGACAGCGGATCCTGGAAGGAACTCATATAGGTGGTAAAGGTGATCACCACGCCGGCAGTGATCAGGTCGTTGCCGCCCAGGATCAGCGCCAGCGCCACTCCGTAGATGCATAAGGTCCCGAAATGCCAGAAGCCCATGACCACCGGCTGGTTTAAGCGGGCGCGTTTCGTAATGCGCCACCACATATCCACGCTCTCCTGATGGACCTCCTGATAGGTCTTTTTGTTGATCTCGATCCGGTTATAGTTCTTGACGATCTGCTCGCCCATGATGGATTCCACCAGAAAGGCGGTACGGTTGGAATTTTTGAAACGGTGCAGCGTATACATTTTGCGCAGTTTGGCGCGAAGCACGAACATAATGCTCATCATGGGCACCACCGCCGCGAACACGATCAGCGTCAGCATCGGGCTTAAAGACAGCATGAACACCGTCACCACCACGATCTTCACGATATAGATGGCGAACATCATCACATAATTGGAGAAAAAGTCCGCCAGCGCGTTGATATATTCGGTAACGCGGACCACGATCTTGCCGTCGGGGCGGTTATCGAAATAATCGAAGGGCAGCCGCTGCAGCCGCTCGAAGATATCCGTCCGGATATTGGAAATGATCAGCAGGCCCATTTTCCCCATGCTTCTCGACTGGATGAAAGTGGAAAGGATCTCCACTGCCGCCAGAAACACCATTCCAACGGCCAGCAGGGCAAGCTGGCGGTAATCCTGATCGACCACCACCTCGTCCACGATCTGTTTCAAAAGACGGGGCGGATAGAGGGATACCACCGCCGCCACCAGCATCATACAGGTCACTAGGATCAGGATCTTTCGATAGGGCAGGATATACTGCACCGTTCTGGCCAACTGCTTTAGGTCGATCTTTTTTTCAATCGTTTCATCTTCAAAATAGGTATTGCGCTTAGCCACGGCCTGCACCTCCCCGCTCCCGGTTGTCAGCAGGGCCGTCCTCCTGGGCAAGGCTGTCATAATCCACCACAGACGCCTGCTGCTCCTGCTGGACGTTATATACATGCGCGAAGCTCCCGCCCAGCGCCATCAGTTCCTGGAAAGTACCCCTTTCCGCGATCTCGCCGTCGCGCATATACAGGATCTCATCGCAGTTTACGACGGAAGAAAAACGGTGGGCCGTGATGATCACGGTCTTTTCGCTGAAATTGTCTTCGATGTCCTTTAAAAGGACGCGCTCCGTATTGACATCCAGCGCGCTGGTGGAATCGTCCAGGATCAGCACGGGCGCATTTTTGTGAAAGGCCCTGGCGATGGAGATCCGCTGCTTCTGGCCGCCGGAGATCCCCAGCCCCCGCTCTCCCACGACGGTCTTATACCGGTCGGCCAGCGCATCGATGAATTTTGCCGCCTGGGCGTGGGTCGCGGCCTCGGTCACCATACGTTCATCGATATCCGGCCTGCTGTACGCGATGTTGGACGCAATGGTATTGGAGAACAAAAAGACCTCCTGGAAAACATAGGAATACATGGCCCGCAGATTTTTCAGGGAAAACTCCCTGATATCGTGGCCGTCTATCGTAATACTGCCCCCGGTGATATCGCGGGTGCGCACCAGCGTCTTTAAAAGGACGCTCTTGCCCGAACCGGTCTCCCCCACGATGCCCACCTTCTTCCCGTATGGGATGCTCAGGCTGACGTCCTTTAAGATTTCCTGTCCGTCCAGGGTCAGGGAAACGTTTTTCAGCTCGATATCCGGCGCGTCGCAACGGAGGCTTTCCTGTTCATGATCGGGGACCCGGCTGCTCTTTTCCATAAAATGCTTCAGTTCCAGACCGGCAATGGTCTGCTGCTGCATATTGAAAATATGGTTGTTTAAGCTCGTAATGTTGTTCATAATGCGAAGCACATAGGTGGAAGAGGACAGGATATATCCCACCGTCAGATGCCCCCGGATCACCAGGATCGCGCCGATCACGATCGTTCCGATATACGCAATCTGCCGGATGGCGTTAAAAGTCAGATCAAAGCGGGAGGACAGCCAGATCTGCTTCAACCTGGCGTTGAACAGGTTTTGGTTGGAAACCTCAAACTTCTCCTTTTCCAGTTCCTCATTGGTGAAGGAACGGACGATCCTTACCGCAGCGATGTTCTCCTGGGTGGTCAGGTTCATCTCCGAATTTCTCTTCCGAATATCCTTGAAATTGACGCGCGCTTTTTTCTTGAAATCCTGCACCGTCTTTACCAGAAAGGGCATCAGGATCAGCGGTATGATGAGAAAGGAAAGGCTGATGCCCGCGATCAAAGCCAGCGTCGTGGCAAACATGAAGATCGCGTCGCAAAAGTAAGGGATCCTGTGGGCGAACAGTTCCTTGAACATGATGGTATCGCCGTTTAAGATCTGCAGAAGCTCGCCGGAGTTATAATCCGCGATCGTGTCGGAATCCAGCTCCATCAGCTTGCCGTAAGTCTCATAGCGCAGGCCGGTCTCCAACTCCAGCCCGATCTTTTCCTGCAAAAGATCCCGCGCATAGATGACAGTGATCCGAAACAGGATCAGCAGCGCGTAGACCACGGCGATGGACCAGAACAGCCGCATCGTATGTACGCCGCCGTAACCGCTGGCCAGCAGGAAATGAAAGATCCCGCCGCTGTCCGCTTCCACCTTTCCTTCCTGGATCACAAAGTCGATCAGCAGCCCCGTCAGAAGGGGAAGCATCAGTTCCGCAAAGATGCCCGCAAAGCTCAGAAATTCCGCCAGTATGGCGACAGGCATGCTTTTTTTGAAAAATCTGTACCCGAATTTCAAAGTCTCCATCGTATTTTCTGCCTTCTTTTCCCTCGATCCGATCTGACCGTTTCCGTTTTAGCCCATATATTATAGCATCCTCCAAAATTTATGCAATGTGGTTTCTTGCTATATTCCGGTGGTTTGATGTGTTTTTCGCGAAGCCACGGTTCAAAACGGCTGGCGCCATCACACTACGATCCGTCAATGATGCAAAAAGAAACGCCCCGGCAATGATTCCTCGCCCAGAGCGTTTCCTATGATCACTTTATTCTAAATTCTTCCGCTTCCGCATCAGTGAGCGGTCTGCGGATACCCCAGGAACTTCATGGCATGCCGTTCTTCCCAGTCCCGGCAGCATTCATGGGAAAGCGCGGCAATATCTTCCGCCTTTTGATGATACTTCTCCACATAGCCCTGGCTATCGACGCGCAGCAGCTTTACGGGGATCAGCTTTTCTTTTGCCAGAAGTCCCGCAGATACTCTGTGATGCCCGTGAACGATATAATAAAAGTGCTGAAATTCGACCGCCTCCACAGGCTCGTCCACGGCAGCCTCCTTCCGATCCGCTGTCCTCTCTGCATCGATATCCTGCAGCGTTTTGGTCGGCAAAAGTCTCTGCAGCGACAGATAGACCTGCTGCCCGGCATTTTCCCCCCGGGCCTTTTCCAGAATAATGTCCGCCAACTCCTCTGGCGTGATAAAGGTGGAATCCACGATCAGGTCGTAGTTGGAAAAATCCGTCGTCCTCACCGAATAGATCTCCGCAAATCTGGAATCCTCCAACTGTTTCCTTTTGCGTAGGCTTTCAGCGGCCTCCTCAAAAGAACCGTACTGTTCCTCCACCCCTCTGCCTGCCCTGATCACCCGCTGCGCCGCCATATAGGGATCTACGGTGACGTAGACCTTAAAAGAGCGCTCCACAAAGTGCCAGGCCATCCTGGAATCGAAAACCAGATCCTTTCCCTCGTTTTTACGGGAAATCTCCACCGTCTTATCGTCGATCATCTTATCGTAAATGTTATTCACGTCGTTTGACATCAACTGGTTTAATTCCAGCGTCGTGATGCCTTTTTCCTTTGCGATCTCCCTCTGGATGCTCCCCGTCGAATAAAAATCAAAACCGTATTCCTGATTTAAGATCCTGGCCACCGTTGTCTTGCCGCTGCCGAGTTCTCCCGTGATCGTGATAAACATAACGCGCTCCTTTCCTTCTCCCTGCAGGTCTGTCCCGTGCTGTTGTGTAAGCGGTTGCTTTGTCCTTCTATCTTACCACACAGGCTCCGCTTTTGTCACCGGCTTTTCTCTTCCTTTGCGCGCTCCGCGCTAAAGAGCCGCCGCACCGTTTCAAAAGCCAGCTTTCGCTGCCGGTTTCCGTCCACCACGCCTTTGTTGTTCTTACACCCCGGCCTTGCGTAAAAATTTTCATCCGGCACGCGGCCGTCGCAGAACTGCCAGATAAAAAGACCGCTGGCGGGCTGGAAGCCAAGCACGCCCTCCAACTGCTCCTTTAAAATGTCGCTCTGCCTTTCTTCCGACCATTTCGGCCGGTGGGCGGCATGGTAACCGCTGATCCCTCCGGCGCCGATCTCGCTGACGAGCAGGGGCTTGCCGGCTCCGCCTGTTGTCTGTATCCATTCATACTCCTTCTCAAGACACTCCTTTACCGGTTCGTCGTGATACCAGCCCGGATAAAGATTGACCGATACGATATCGGGAAGATCCAGACAGATATCGGTAAAATGGCGGCAGGTAGCGGAAGTGACCGGCCTGCTGGCATCCATGCTGCGCAGTTTTTCATATTGTTCCCGGTAAACGATCCTTCCGTATTCCGTATCGCTGGCACATTCATTTAAAATCCCCCAGACAAAGATCGAAGGATGGTTGTAATGATTTTCCACCATTTCCTCCAGGCAGTCCAGACTTTGCCTGCGAAAATCCGGATGCCTCATCTGCGCTTCGCTCAGCCCCCTGGCATGTCCTTCCTCCCAGACCAGGATCCCCTTTTCATCGCACAGGTCCAGAAACCTTTCATCATTGGGATAGTGACAGGTGCGCACGGCGTTTGCGCCCATCGCCTCTATGAGCCGCAGATCCTGATCCATCGCTTCTATCGGCAGCGCGCATCCAAACTGGGCGTGTTCCTCATGCCGGTTAAAGCCCCGGATCGAAAGTATCCTTTCATTAAAATAGATCCTGTCCTGTCTGACTGTGATCTCCCGGAAACCAACCCGGTCGATCAGATCGTCCTCCGCCGTCTCCCCCCGCTTCAGAAGCGCCTGTATCCGATACAGCTTCGGCGTCTCCGGTTCATATGTTTCCACGCCGGGAAACCGCAGTTTTTTCTCCCACAAAGTCTCCCCCGGCTCCATTTCGAGATCCGCCTGACAGACCGTCTCGTTCTCCAGACGGATGCACAGGACGTTCTCCTGCCTTTTTTCCGTCAGGTTTTCCATCCATACCTGTACGGTCGCCGTCCAGATCCCCTGTTCTCTGGCGGGCGTCACATGGATCCGCTTCACCCAGCAGTCTTTCAGCGTCTCCACCACAACAGGGCGGGTGATCCCTCCATAATTATAATAATCGTTCACCACATGCAGAGAGGAATGGGCATGGCAGGAATTGTCCGCCGTCACGCGCAGCGTATGTCTGCCCCGCCCGGCCTGCTTTATGACGAAATCAAAAGGCGTATAGGCATTATAGTGGGTCCCGATCCTTTTCCCGTCCAGAAAAATCTCCGCGGTATGGCTGACCCCCTTAAAGCAGAACCGCGTATTTCCTTCCAGATAAACTTCCCTCTCAAATACGCATTTCCCCCGGTAATTTTCATAACCGGGATACGTCTCCACGCAGCTCGGCACCAGCACCTTTCGCCGGTCCGCCGGATCGGTATCCGGATAAAAGGTCCATATTCCATCCAGGCTCTTTTGTTTCCGAACCTCATGTGTTTCAAAAAGACGTTCCATCATTCTTTTCTCCTATCGGACGCGATCCGCATAACATAGGGTTGAAAAAAGGGCCGCCAAACGCAGCCCTTCCCGTTTCTCTCCGCCAGGGGCGCGGACGTTCAGTCTATGGCGTCCAGCGCCTGCGCCAGATCCGCGATCAGATCCTGCTTATCCTCCAGGCCGCAGGAAATCCGGATCAGTCCCGCCGGCACGCCGGCCTCCCGCAACTGCTGTTCGTTCATCTGCCGGTGCGTAGAGGTGGCGGGGTTCAGACAGCAGGTTCTGGCATCCGCCACATGCGTCTCGATCGCCGCCAGCTTCAGATGCTTCATGAAGATCTCCGCGGCTTCCTTTCCGCCCTTTAATTCAAAAGAGACCACACCGCAGCCGCCATTGGGCAGATATTTCTGCGCCCGCTCATAATATTTGTCAGTCTTTAAGCCCGAATAATTGACGCATTTCACCTTCGGATGCCCGGAGAGATATTCCGCCACCGCCTGTCCATTCTCCACATGGCGGGGCATACGCACATGCAGAGATTCCAGTCCCAGATTCAGATAAAAGGCGTGCTGGGGCGACTGGATGCAGCCCAGATCCCGCATCAGTTGTGAAGTGGCTTTGGTGATGAAAGCGCCTTCTTTGCCGAATTTCTCCGCATAGGTGATGCCGTGATAGGATTCATCCGGCGTACACAGGCCGGGGAACTTATCGGCGTGCGCCATCCAGTCGAACTTTCCGGAATCGACGATCGCCCCGCCAACGGCCACGCCGTGCCCGTCCATATATTTCGTCGTGGAATGGGTCACGATATCCGCGCCCCATTCGATGGGCCTGCAGTTGACCGGCGTCGGGAAAGTGTTGTCCACGATCAGCGGCACGCCATGGGCGTGGGCGGCTTTTGCAAACCGCTCGATATCCAGCACCGTGAGCGCGGGATTGGCGATCGTCTCCCCAAACACCGCCCTGGTATTGTCCTGAAACGCCGCGTCCAGTTCTTCCGGCGTGCAATCCGGGGAAACAAACGTGGCGGAAATCCCCATCTTCGCCATGGTCACGGAGATCAGGTTAAAAGTCCCGCCATAGATCGAAGAAGAAGATACGATATGGCTTCCTGACTCGCAGATATTAAACAGCGCCATAAAATTGGCCGCCTGCCCGGAGGAAGTCAGCATTGCGGCGCTGCCGCCCTCCAGCGCAGCGATCTTGGCCGCCACCATGTCGTTGGTCGGATTCTGCAGCCTGGTGTAAAAATAGCCGGAAGCCTCCAGATCGAACAGCTTGCCCATATCCTCGCTGGTCTCATAGCGAAATGTCGTAGACTGCACGATAGGGATCTGCCGTGGTTCTCCGTTTCCCGGCGTATAGCCGGCCTGTACGCATTCTGTCCCGATGGAATTTTTTTTCATTGTCCTGTCTTTCCTCTCCAAAATCGCTTTTTCTGCCATCAGTCATCTACCACCAGAGCGGCGGAGCCGTATGCTTTCAGCGGCCTGCCTGTCTCATCCCGCTCCAGCGTATAGCGCACATGGAACGGCACCCGGTCCGGCGTCAGCGGAATGATCGCTTCCAGATGTTCCACACCCTGTTCGAGCTGTCTGTGCCAGTCGCGGTACATATCCGCATAATCGGGCGGGAAGATCCCCATTTCAATAGCAGGTTCGGGATAATTCTCCAGAAGCGGCGGCAAATGCAGATCCCGCATACAGCGGAAGCAGGGGCGCATCTGCTTTGAAGAAATGTCATATTCCCATGCATATACGTTGATCTGCTCACTGGCAAAGCGGAAACGGCGTTCGCTGTCATAAAGGCTGTCATACCGCTGCTTCTCTGCGGTAATGTTCTGTATCATCGCATAAAACAAATGCTGGATCTCCGTCTTGCCGATCATGCGGATGTGGCTGCGGATGCACAGCCTGTCTTCCCCGCAGGTCCTGGAGCAGACCGTGCGCCAGGTCTCGCACACTTCCTCGTCCTCTGTCTCGATGGCGCGCCGGAGCGTTTCCTCATATATTTTCCTGTTTTCTTCATCGAAGCCGGCCCACGGATCCGAGCGGATGATCTCCTGCTCCGTCATATGGGAGCCAAGCTCTTTGACATACTTTTTATTGACCTTGAGTACCTCCAGTTTGCCGTCCTGGTAGGTAAAGATCGCCGCACCGCCCACAAAATTATTGAAAATAAGCGTCTCCATGGAAGAAGGATCCCAGAATTTACCGGCGTTTAACGTGCTGATCAGGTCGATGGGTCCGCGCATCGGTTCATGCTCCATCAGCCCCAGCTTTTCGCAAAACTCCTCTTCCGGCAGCGGCTTCGCATAAAGATACCCCTGCACATACCGGCATCCGATACTCTTCATATAATCCGCCTGTTCCATCGTTTCGACCCCTTCCGCGATCACAGGGGTGCCCAGCCATTTCGCCATATGGACGACGGA
>CANQFM010000036.1 GCA_947598825.1 uncultured Eisenbergiella sp.
CACGGGATCTTCACCCACCCGGTGCTGACGGAGATCGGCGCAAAGTACGGCAAGAGCGCGGCGCAGGTTGCCCTTCGCTGGAACGTGCAGCGGGGCGTCGTCGTAATTCCCAAATCCACCCACAGAAACCGTATGGAGCAGAATTTCGACATCTGGAATTTCAGCCTCACCGACGAGGAAATGGCAGCCATCGCACCCCTGGACATCGGCCACAGCGAGATCGTCAACCATTTCGATCCGAACTTTGTGAAGGCGCTGCACGGGCGCTTTGCCAGATAAAGGAGGCCATTATGAACAGCTTTACATACCGTTATCCCGTAACGGTTTATTTTGGAGAAAAAGCGGCGGAAAAGAATCTGCCCGCAGAGCTTGCAAAGGTCGGCAAAAACGTGATGCTGGCCTACGGCGGCGGATCTGTCAAGCAAAACGGCGTTTACGATGAATTGATGGAGCTTCTCACCGCTGCCGGGAAGAATGTCACGGAGTTTACCGGCATCATGTCGAACCCCACCTACGCCAAGGTGCAGGAGGGCGCCCGCCTTGCCCGAGAGAATGAGATCGACTTCATTTTAGCCGTGGGCGGCGGCAGCGTCATCGACTGCTGCAAAGTCGTGTCTGCCCAGGCAAAGACAGACAGCGATCTATGGGAACTGGAAACCGTACAGCATGGCGGCCCCACGGCGTTCATCCCGATGGGCGCGGTGGTGACGGCCTTCGGCACCGGCGCAGAGATGAACAACGGCGCGGTCATCACAAACGAGGAAAAGAAGGTCAAGGGCCCGCTGTGGGGTGCGTTTTACGATTTTGCCATCCTCGATCCTGCTTATACCATGACCATGCCCATGACGCAGGTCATTTCCGGCGCTTTTGACGCGCTTTCCCACTGTATGGAAACCTATATGGGTGTGCCGAGGGAAACGAATCTCTCCGACGAGATCAACGAAGCCTGCCAACGCAACATCATCCGCAACCTCCGGGCGACAATCAAAAACCCGCAGGACATCATGGCGCGGAGCGAGCTGGTATGGGCGGCGGCCATGGGTGAAAACGGAATACTTAAAATCGGCAAGGTCACGGATTTTCAGGCGCATATGCTGGAACACCAGCTCGGCGCGTACACGGACTGCAACCACGGGCAGGGGCTGGCGGTGATCCATCCCGTACTATACCGCCACATGCTTCCCGAAGCCGTACCGCAGTTTGCCCGCCTCGCCGTGAACGTCTGGAGCGTCGATCCCGCCGGAAAGACGGAAGCAAATCTGGCAAACGCTTTTCTCGATGCCCTGGCATCGTTCATCCAGGAGATCGGCCTGCCGACGATGTTTGCGGAAATGGGCATTCCGGCCGATACGGATTACAAGGCTGTTGCGGACAGCACCGTTCTCACGGTCGGATGCTGTAAGAAATTCACAAAGGACGAACTGCTGGCGGTTCTCAATGAGTGCAGATAAGGAGGCATGGATATGGCGAAGAAACAAACGGCGGGACGGGACAGACTCGGTACTCTCGCTCCCAAATTCGCAGAACTGAATGACGACGTGCTGTTTGGAGAAGTGTGGTCGCGGGAAGATAAACTCTCGCCCAGAGACAGAAGCATGGTCACCATCGCGGCGTTGTTCTCGGCGGGTCTTTATCCGCAGCTCAAAAGTCACCTTGCTTTGGGGAAAGAACACGGCGTTACCAGGACGGAGGCGGTGGAGATCGTCACCCAGCTTGCCTTTTACTGTGGCTGGCCCAAAGCGTGGAGCGCATTTCCACTGATTGCGGAAGTCTACGGCGAAGATGAGGGCGCGCCGGCAAAAGATCTTTCCGTTTTCCCCGTGGGCGGCAAAAATGATGCGTTTGCACAGTATTTCATCGGGCAGAGCTACCTTGCGCCCATTTCCACAACGCAGGTTCCGGTATTCAACGTGACCTTTGAACCGGGGTGCCGCAACAACTGGCACATCCATCACGCAAAAAGCGGCGGCGGGCAGATGCTGATCTGTGTTGCCGGTCGCGGCTGGTATCAGGAGGAAGGAAAAGAGGCGCAGGAGCTTCACCCCGGAGATGTGGTCAACATCCCTGCAAACGTCAAGCACTGGCACGGCGCAGCGAAGGACTGCTGGTTCCAGCATCTTGCCATTGAAGTACCCGGCGAGGACGGAAAAACGGAATGGTGCGAAGCTGTGACGGACGACGCTTACTGCAAGCTGCCGTAACGACCGACGATGAAACCGAAGCAGATTCTGAAAATCATAACCGATATTTCCATGACCGTCCTGCTTCTCCTCCTGATGGCGTACTCCCTTGTAGGCGAGGCGGCGCACGAATGGCTCGGCGGCGGCATTTTCCTGCTGTTCATCCTGCATCACTTCCTGAATCGGAAGTGGTGCGGGAATCTGTTTCGTGGAAAGTATCCGCCGATCCGTGTGCTCGGGACGGTGTTGGTGTTGCTCGTGCTTCTTTCTATGGCAGGATCTATGATCAGCGGTATTCTGCTGTCCCGTTATGTGTTTCGCTTGGATGTTCACAGCTTCAGCGTAGCCTTCCAAACGCTTCACATGCTTTCGGCCTATTGGGGATTTGTGTTTTTGTCCCTGCACCTTGGACTGCACTGGGGCGGGATCATGGGCATGGCAAGGAAGCTCACAAAAAAGCCCTCGAAAATTCGGAAATGGACGCTCCGCATCATTGCGATCTTAATTGCAATGTATGGGGCTTATGCATTCGTGAAACGGGATTTCGGTAATTACATGCTCCTGCGGTATCACTTTGTGTTCTTTGATTTTGAGGAACCGCTTGCCCTGTTCCTGCTGGACTATGTTGCCATCATGGGGCTGTTTGTCTGGGCCGGATACTATTTGGCGAAATGGGTACGCTGTCGATGATAATGGGGCTTGATGTTTGGAAATTATCTGCAAAATTCTTTTTTCGTCTAGGGAAAAGGTGGCAAAAAAGCTGTGGAATACCTCCGTAAAATAGCTGACATTTCCGTAACCGTTCAATCTCATTTTTCTTTTCTTCCCCATATAAAAATGTGCCTTGCAAGAACCTGGCAACGCACATTTTTTATTGTACAGCTACCCTTGTCAATTGATGCCGCTGCACAATAGTAATTTTTTTGACAAGAAAAAAACATAGACTTCCATATCTAAGCCCTGTCAAGCTGATATAAATCCCGCACAAGTAATGATGACCGATCTACAACTGCTTTTTCAAGCATTTCTCTTTCGATTCCTCTGGGCTACAGCACTTCTAAAGGCATTATACATTGCAGGGGACGGTTCCGAACAATCTTCGTCAAATTCAATCGGATATTTTTCACTTCCATCACTTCCTGCTGCTGTTTTTCAGTTGGCCTCTGCCCTTTATTGATAACAAATGTTTTCATCTTACTCAACTTTTCTTATTCCTCCGTTTCCAGTTCCAGTCGCTGCAAGATATCCTTAATAATCCCTGTATCCTGAATCAGATTAATCCCAAAACATTTCTTTCCTGCATCCTTGATGGAAGCTCCTACATGATACGCTGTCTCGCGGTCAAGAATCAGGAAGCGATCATGGAAGGCTTTTGTATATTTCACTTTCAATGAAGGATACTGCGCATTGAAATTCTCAATATCTGTCTTTGATAACCGTGAATGCTCCTGTGTATAAATTATAACTTCCACATTTTCCTTTTTCTTAGAAAGCAGATTTAATGTTCCAATATCTACATACCCATCTATCAACATGATTTCTTTATCCGCCTTTTGTATCAAATCAGCGATTAGGCTGAACGCATCGTATATCTGTCCTTCAAAAAATACCTTTTGATTAGATTCTTCATGTTCGGATATGTACTCAAAAATCTGTTCCAGCTTTTTGTCAGTTTTCTTTTCATATTCCATTTGACGCAATTCTATGGAACTAATGCGCTCGAACAATAACGCGTTAGTACTGATAAAATGCCGCATCTCCCTAAATGCACGCATAATAAAAACTGTCTGCTGTTCTGCAACTTCCCCTTTTAACACAGATCCTAGCATATAAATACCTTGTTCAGTAAAAACATATGGTGGTTTGCGGCGGCCGCCCATTTGTCCTGAAAAAAATTTTTCATTTGATGAAGTCACAATTTGTGATTTCACCAAATTTACTTCCTCTTGCGTCAGTTGGAACATAAAATCTTCCGGAAAACGTGTACTATTCCTTTTTACCTGTTGATTCATAGCTCTAACTTCATAGCCATAAATTTGTGCAAGATCGAAATCAAACATGACCTGCTGGTTCCTGATGGAATAAATCATTCCTCGGATTTTAGATGTTGAGACTGCTACAATTTCCGAAGCAACTGGAGCTATTTTCGTTGTAGTTATTTTTGTCATCTATTCTCCCTCAGTTAAATTAGATGAATTGTTTGTCCCTTCGTGAAGTAACAAATTGTGACTTCACCAACGATTTTAACTTTACATGTATTCCTGAAACTTATAATCCCAAGATTTTTATGGTTTATATTTGAGGTTAGCATTTGCGACCTCAAACATTTTATCCTATTAGATTTATTGTATCAAGCCTTCAGCTATATTGCCATACAAATTTTCTCCACAAAGAAAAAGCGTTAGAAAAAATGGATTAACTGTCTAATTTTGGTGTCCGCAAAAATAAAGAAAGCCAAAAACCTCGAACGTGAGAAACTTCTTTTTTCGCGTTCGAGGTTTTCGGCCTGTTATGCCAACGTCCGCGAGGTGACTTGAACACCCGACCTACCGCTTAGGAGGCGGTCGCTCTATCCAACTGAGCTACGCAGACTCATGCGGGAAACCACAGCGCTTTCCCGCCGACAAAAAATATTATAGCGTTTAATCGCAGCCTTGTCAAACCTTTTATTCGCCCGGATAGTTGATAAGGCCCTGCAGCCAGGCCGAGCCTTTAAACCGCCTTCCCGGCATAGGTTCGCCGACAAGATCCTGCCTGTTGATGGCGACCTGCAGGTTCAGGTCGTTGCAGCAAAGGGACATGATCACAATTTTCTCCCCGGTAAGACCGTTGACGACCTCCCTGCTTTCCGTGATCTCCCCCAGGATCGAATACTGATCGCACTCTACGCCATAGGGCATGAAATAAGTATCCACAAGGCTGAAAATATCGGTCGTCTGGATCCGTTTGGAGATTGCGGTATAAGTATCCATATCTTCCAGCGTCAGGCTTTCGATGGCTTCTTCATCGCCGCAGCGCGCCGCCTGGATCAGCCGGTTCCTGATCACCGTATCCTTTTTGATCTTTTTTTTCTGCCATTCCGTTTTCTGCAGCGGCATCAGGATCGTCCCCTCGCAGGACAGCGCCGCAAAGCTCACGGTCGTCCCCTGGACGGGAAGCCGGTCCGCGTTTCTGTACTTCAGATATGGGATCATGTTCTGCAGATAAAAGATCAGGGATACGCCCACCTTCGGGTCCTCACAGATCCCGGCATAGGATTCCCGGAAAGCGTGCCTTTCCACGGAAACATCCTCGCCCGTACTCGTCAGTTGCGGACGGAGATAAGGATAGTAGTAGTCATAGGAAAAATTATCCTTGTCATCAAATTCCCCGCATACGGCTATGCCGATCCCATCGGCAAAATCCCTGTCAAATTCGGCCATTAAAACGCCAAGGCCCCTGGCGATATAGGACCTTTTTTCCGCATGCAGCACCACGTCCTTTATCAAATCGCGAATCATCGGCTTTTCCGTATATTCGCTGAATCCGGCTGCCCGTAAAAATTTGTGCAAGAATTTCACCTCTTTTCTCACGTTTGTTTACATAACATATTTACATAATTATTTCTTTCGGATTTCCTTCATGCCGCCCATATATGGCTGCAGCACTTCCGGGATCCGCACGGAGCCGTCTGCCTGCAGATTGTTTTCCAGAAAAGCGATCAGCATCCGGGGCGGCGCAACAACGGTATTATTTAATGTATGCGCGAAGTATTTCCCATTTTCCCCGCTGATGCGGATTTTCAGCCTGCGCGCCTGCGCGTCCCCGAGATTGGAGCAGCTTCCCACTTCAAAATATTTTTTCTGCCTGGGGGACCACGCCTCCACATCGACGGATTTCACTTTAAGATCTGCCAGATCGCCGGAGCAGCATTCCAGCGTCCGGACAGGGATATCGAGGGAGCGGAACAGATCTACCGTATTCTGCCACAGCTTGTCGAACCACATTTTGGAGTCCTCCGGCTTACATACGACGATCATTTCCTGTTTTTCAAACTGATGGATCCTGTATACGCCCCTTTCCTCGATGCCGTGGGCGCCCTTTTCCTTGCGGAAGCAGGGGGAATAGCTGGTCAGCGTCTTGGGAAGCTGTTCTTCCGGAAGGATCGTATCGATGAATTTACCGATCATGGAATGTTCCGACGTCCCGATAAGGTAAAGGTCCTCACCTTCGATCTTATACATCATTGCGTCCATTTCCGCAAAACTCATAACGCCGGTCACCACATTGCTGCGGATCATAAAGGGCGGCACGCAATATGTGAAACCGCGGCCGATCATGAAATCTCTGGCATAGGCGATCACGGCGGAATGCAGCCTGGCAATATCCCCCATCAGATAATAAAACCCATTTCCGGCAACCTTTCTGGCGCTGTCCAGATCGAGGCCGTTAAAGCTTTCCATGATTTCCGTATGATAGGGGATCTCAAAATCCGGCACGACCGGTTCCCCGTAACGCTGTACCTCCACGTTCTGCGTATCGTCTTTTCCAATGGGAACGGAGGGGTCGATGATATTGGGAATGACCATCATGATCTTTAAGATCTTGCCCTGCAGTTCTTCTTCCAGCGCTTCCAGCTCGGCTAATCGCTTCGCGTTGGCCGCCACTTCGGCCTTCTTCTGCATGGCCTCTTCCTTTTTTCCCTGTCCCATCAGTGCGCCGATCTCCTTGGAGATCTTATTGCGGCTGGCCCGCAGATCGTCCGCCTCTTTCTGGGCTTTTCTGCTCTGCGCGTCCAGTTCGATGACTTCATCTACCAGGGGCAGCTTCTCATCCTGAAATTTTTTCCGGATATTTTCTTTGACTGCCTCCGGATTTTCCCTTAAAAACTTAATATCTATCATAACATTTCCTCCTGGAATAAATTATAGGCCCAGCGCCATATCCAATGCCTTTTTTTCCTCGTCGCCAAGGGAAAGTTTGCACTCCCCTCTCTCGATTTCTTTTGTATAACTGTAACAGCCGTCGCTGCTGTGTACGGAATTTAGAAGGAAACCGCTGTCCCTCTCGTCCAGAAGGCACAGGCAGAAACTGAGTTTTCCGCCCATCTGATTAAAAGCGTCGTATTTGACCAATCCTACTTTCTGGAAACAGTGCCGCATCCTTTTCTGGATCTGCCGGATATCTTCTTTTATAGTCTCATTTTCATTCTTTATAAATCTATTATCTTCAAAGAGACTTATAATATCCTTCTCCAAACTCCTGCCATCTTTTCCCTTCATGAACTTCATCGTTTTCTTTTTCATGGAACGAAACTGCGTAAAAAGGACGATGAGAAGAACAGCCAGGGCCAGGATCAAAATGAACAGGACAAGAAATATCCATGCGATATCGAATCCTTCCAACCCAAGGGACTCCATCAAGGGACTGTTCATCAGTTTATACCTCTTTTCTTGTGTTATTTCATAATTTGCTCGATCAGCCTGTCCAGATCCTCATGACTGTAAAATTCAATTTCTATCTTCCCGGACCCGTTTTCTTTCGCGCTGATGGATACTTTTGTACTCAGGGAGGCTTTCAATTGCTCGGAAAGATCCTGATAGATCGTTTCCAGAGACTTGTTTCCCGCCTTTTGCGGACGCTGCGGTTTATGAAGGTTTTTCACAAGTTTTTCCACTTCCCGCACGCTCAATTTTTCATCGAAGACCTTTTGCGCGACCGTAAACTGTTCTTCCGGATCTTCGATCATGATCAGTGCTCTCGCATGTCCCGTGGAGATCATCCCTTCAATGACCATCTTCTGAACTTCATCGCAGAGCTTCAAAAGGCGCATGGAATTGGTCACGGCCGTTCTGCTCTTGGAAACGCGTTCCGCCACTTCGTCCTGCTTGAGATTAAATTCTGTCAAAAGGCGCTTATACGCCTGCGCTTCCTCGATAGGATTGAGATCCTCTCTCTGAATATTTTCGATCAGAGAGATTTCGACGATCTCCCTGTCTGTCAGATTGCGGATGATCACTGGGACTTCCTTTAATCCCGCAATTTTCGCCGCGCGCCACCGGCGTTCGCCCGCTATGATCTCGTAGTGCGTTTTCCTGTCCTGTACCAGTATTGGCTGAAGAAGGCCAAACTGCTTAATGGAATCCGCCAGCTCCATGAGGGCGTCCTCATCAAATTTTTTACGCGGCTGTTCCCGGTTAGGTTCTACCTTCGTGATCCTTACCATACTGGGACTTTCATCCGCTTTTGTCTCCTTTTCAGAACCCTTCTTTTCCTCCGTTTCCTTCACAACGGAAGGAATCAGGCTGTCAATACCTCTCCCCAAAGCCTTCTTTGCCATCCCCTCATTCCTCTCTTCCTATAACTTCCTCCGCAAGCGCCATATAACTTTCCGCGCCGGTAGATTTTGGATCATAAAGATTGATCGGGATTCCATAACTCGGAGCTTCCGCTAACCGGATGTTTCTTGGAATCATTGTCTGATAAATTCTATGCTCCAAATGGTTCTTCACATTTTCCACGACCTGATTGGAAAGATTTGTTCGGCTGTCGTACATCGTAAAGAGGATGCCCTCGATATCGAGCCTGGGATTTAACCGTTCTCTCACGAGATTTACCGTATGGATCAACTGGCTCAATCCCTCCAGCGCATAATATTCACATTGTATCGGAACAAGCACGGAATCCGCAGTCGTCATTGCGTTGATGGTCAGCATACTCAGGGAAGGAGGACAATCTATTATAATAAAATCGTACTGATCCTTTACCCAATCGACCTCGTTTTTCAATATGTACTCTTTTTTCTCCACGCCGATCAGTTCTATTTCCGCCGCCGCGAGGTTAATATTGGAAGGAATAACGGAAAGATTCTCTATTGCGTTTTCTATCAGACATTCCCGAATAGAACATTCTCCCAAAACAAGTTCGTAAACCGTATTTTCCAACTCATTTTTTTCTATTCCAAATCCGCTTGTCGTATTTCCCTGGGGATCCATGTCTATCACAAGCACCTTTTTCCCTTTTGCAGCCAATGAAGCGGATAAATTGATCGTGGTAGTCGTCTTGCCGACGCCGCCCTTTTGGTTTGCAACCGCGATTGCTTTGCTCATTTTACCTCCGAAAAGGAGCTTTCTCCTTGAATGCACTTCATTATAACACCTTTTATTTTGAAATACCATCGTGAAAATATATAAAAATGTTTCACATGAAAATTCAATCTCATCCAAAAATGTTTCACGATTTTTTTCAATATCTTGGGGTTCTTTCAAATAACAAAATCATCATCTTGTTTTAAAAATAATTTGTAGGAAAATGTTTCACGTGAAACCAATTTATAGAATTTTTCGGTATTATGTTTCATGTGAAACATTTTCATTGTAAAACATTTTAAAGGGGCTGTTTGGAAGGAACCCCTGCTTTGCGCGGATATCGTTTCGGCGTTTTCCCCGTTTTCCTTATCTGGAACAAATTTCTGAAAATATCCGACCGAGGCAAATAGAATTCTTTTTGTCCATAAAATTTGCCGCCGAGAAGTTCAATTGCATGCTGCGCACGGCCCGCTTCCTCCGTTATTTTTTCGGATTTGTAGGATACAAAAAATCCTCCCTCTTTTACAAAAGGAAGACAGAGTTCGCTCAAAACAGATAATTCTGCTACGGCCCTGGAAACGCAGAGATCGTACTTCTCCCTGTGGTTTTCCTCTCTGGCAACATCCTCCGCCCTTCCATGAACGAGCTGTACCTCCTGCAAATCCAGTTCTTTCACAACCTCCTCCAAAAAACGTATTCTTTTTTGAAGAGAATCCAAAAGAGTGATCCGGATATGGGGAAATACGATCTTTATCGGCACTCCGGGAAAACCTGCGCCTGTTCCGATATCGATCACGGAAAAGGGATTTCTTTTCAATAGTTCTCCATATACCGTTACAATAGAAAGGCTGTCCACAAAATGTTTTTTCAGGACGTCCTGAAATTCTGTAATGGCCGTCAGATTCATAAAGCCGTTCCATTCCGACAGGATTTCATAATACCGAATAAATTTTTCTTCCTGCTGCCGGGTTAATTCAATACCAAAATTCCGAAGATCCTCTCTGAACCCATCCAAATCATACATAGAACATATGTTCTCCTATCAATTGGTTCTTGCTCTCTGTTCCAAATATACAAGAAGCACAGAAATATCCGCCGGAGAGACGCCGGATATCCTGGCGGCCTGTCCAACCGACACCGGCAAAAACTCCTTTAGCTTTTGCCGCGCCTCAAGGCGCAGGCTCTTCACATCGTCATAGTCGATATTTTCAGGAATTTTCTTCTTTTCCAGTTTTTTAAACTGTTCCACCTGACGCTGCTGACGCTCGATGTAGCCCTGATATTTGATCTCAATTTCCACCTGTCTCAGCACTTCCTCGGAAAGCGGCTTTCTTTCAGGATCGATCTCTCCCAGAAGCACATAGGATAATTCGGGGCGGCACATGAGTTCCGCCAGGGAGGTACCGGTTTTTAGCAAAGAACTTCCATGTCTTTCCAAAAATGCCTGATGGGCGGGGCTTGCTCCAATGATGGTTTTACGGAGACGCTGGGTTTCTTCCCGGATAAGCCGGATCTTTTGCTCCAAGTGTTCCATCTGTTCTTCGCTGATCAGTCCGGCTTCGTAGCCCTTCTTTCTCAGTCGGATATCCGCATTATCCTGGCGCAGCAGCAAACGATATTCCGCCCTGGAGGTCATCATCCGGTACGGCTCCCGGTTGTCTTTTGTGACCAGGTCATCCACCAGTACGCCGAGATATCCCTCCGAACGGTCCACGGTGATCGGTTCTTTACGCTGGATCCTGCGGGCGGCGTTGATCCCGGCCAGAATCCCCTGGGCGGCCGCTTCTTCATAGCCGCTGCTCCCATTGATCTGTCCCGCGGCGTAAAGCCCTGCAACGCTTTTAAATTCCAGCGTGGGATAGAGCTGCCTCGCGTCGATGCAATCATACTCGATCGCATAGGCGTTTCTCACGATCCTGCAGTTTTCAAGCCCCGGCACTGTGCGGTACATCGCCAACTGGACGTCCTCCGGAAGCGAAGAGGACATGCCCCCCACATACATTTCATTGGTATGGCGGCCCTCCGGTTCTATAAAGACCTGGTGCCGGTCCTTATCCGCAAACTTGACGACCTTATCTTCAATGGAAGGGCAGTATCTTGGACCCGTTCCCTGGATAATGCCGGCGTAGATGGGGGAACGATCCAGATTTGCGCGGATGATCTCATGCGTTTTTTCATTGGTATAAGTCAGCCAGCAGGAATCCTGTTCTATCTGTACCGTTTCCGGATCCGTGGAAAAGGAAAAAGGAACGACCCTTTCGTCGCCAAACTGTTCTTCCATTTTGGAAAAATCCAGGCTTCTTTTGTCCATCCTGGCCGGAGTTCCCGTTTTAAAACGCCTCATCGCAATGCCAAGCTTTAACAGACAGTCCGTCAGATGGGTGGCCGCCTGCAGCCCGTTTGGCCCTGTATAGGTAATGGCCTCTCCGCAGAGACACCTGGCGTTTAAATAGGTCCCTGTGCATAGAATGACCGCTTTTGCTTCATAGACGGCTCCGGTAAAGATCTGAACCCCCAAAACCCGTCTGGCCGCCTTGCTCTTTCCTTCAAAGGACTTTTCTGTTTCTTCCGTCAAAATCTCGCAGACCTCGGCCTGTTTTATGATGAGATGATCCTGGTTTTCCAGCACTTTTCTCATACTTCTGCTATATTCGGCCTTATCCGCCTGCGCGCGCAGGGAATGAACCGCCGGCCCCTTGGAAACATTGAGCATCTTGGACTGAATAAAGGTTTTATCGATATTTTTTCCCATTTCTCCGCCAAGCGCGTCCACTTCCCTTACCAGATGGCCTTTTGAGGATCCGCCGACGTTCGGATTACAGGGCATCAGGGCAATGCTGTCCACGCTCACCGTAAACAAAACCGTTTGCATTCCCATTCTGGCGCAGGCTAACGCGGCTTCACAGCCGGCATGGCCTGCCCCTACCACGCATACATCCACTTTTTCCCTGATCTGCGACATCTTTTCTCCCCTATTTTCCCATGCAAAACTTTGAAAAGATCTCATTCACCAGATCTTCTCCCGTTTCTTCTCCGATAATGCTGCCCAGAAGGGAATATGCGTTCATCAGATCGATAGAATAAAAATCCTCCGGCATTTTATCTTCAATGCTCTTTTTGACCATTTCCAGGCTTTCTTTTGCTTCCTCCAGCGCTTTTGCATGCCGCAAGCTGGTGATGACAACCTCGTTTTCCACATCAATCTGCCCGTTTAAAAACATATCCCGGATCGCTTCTTCAAACTCTTCCATCCCTTTTCCTTCTTTCATGGAAGTATTGATGATCCTTACCCCGGACAGCTTTTTTTCCAGGGTCTTTTTCAAATCTTCTTCCCGCAGTACGGAAGGAAGATCCTTTTTATTGGAAAGGACGATCACCTTTTTGTCGGCGATCATATTCAGGATCTCTTCGTCGTTTTCATCCATAGAAGAAGAGGAATCTACCACATAGACGATCAGATCTGCGTTTGCGGCGTATTGTTTCGCCCTTTCCACACCTATCCTTTCCACTGCGTCTTCGCTTTCACGGATGCCGGCGGTATCTACCACCAGAAGGTCGATTCCGTTCAGCCTCACCTTTTCTTCCAGGATATCCCTGGTCGTTCCCGGAACGGCGGTCACGATCGCTCTCTCTTCTCCGGTGAGCAGATTGAGAAGGGAGGATTTTCCGGCGTTCGGCTTTCCGACAATGACCGTTTTGATCCCTTCTTTTCTTACCCGTCCTTCTTCAAAGGTATGCAGCAGCTTTTCCATGCGACAGATCAGCTCGTCTGTGACGGCAGACAACCTTGGCGGATAACCTTCCATGCTGATATGTTCCGGGTCATCCAGAGCCGATTCGATAAAGGCCATCTCAGAGAGGATTTTTTCCCGAAGCTGGGAGATTTCTCTTTGGACGGATCCCTTTAACTGGCTGATGGAAGAGCGCATTGCAAACTCATTTTCCGAGCTTATCAGATCCATCACCGCTTCCGCCTGCGTCAGATCGATCCTCCCGTTTAAAAAAGCGCGCTTTGTAAATTCTCCGGGATCCGCCAGTCTTGCGCCGTTTTTCAGAACGAGATCCAATACCCTCCGAAGCAGATAGACGCCGCCATGGCAACTGATCTCCACCGTATCCTCTTTTGTGTAGCTTCTGGGGGCTTTCATCAGGGATACCATCACTTCGTCCAGAATCGTTTCATTTTCTTTAATATAGCCGTAATGGATCGTGTGAGAATCAAAATCCTTTAATTTTTCCTTTTTTCCCGCCGCTTCAAATACGCAGTCCGCTACTTCCACAGCCTTCGGCCCGCTGATCCTGATGATCCCGATGCCGGAATCCGAAAGCGCCGTCGCGACGGCCGCAATGGTATCGTTATACATAACAATCCCCTTTTTTCCCATATGGTGAAAAAAGCCCGCTTTCATAAGCGGGCTCCTTCTTATTTCTTCAATGTCACAACCACATGACGGAAGGGTTCTTCTCCTTCGCTGTGGGTCGTTACATATCTGTCATTTTGAAGAGCGGAATGAATGATCCTTCTCTCATAAGGATTCATAGGCTCCAAAGAAACGGGCCTCTTCGTTCTCTTGACCTTGTAGGCGATATTCTTTGCCAGGTTCTCCAGGGTATCCTTTCTTCTCTGCCTGTAATTCTCCGTATCTACCTTAACCCGAATATATTCCTCCGATTCCTTATTGACAACCAGAGAAACCAGATATTGAAGGGAATCCAGGGTCTGCCCCCTCTTACCGATCAGAACGCCCATCTCTTCGCCGGAAAGATCCACGTCCATGGTTTTCTGTTCTTCATCGTATGTAATATTTACGCTGACGACCATATTCATCGCGGCGAAAACGTCTTTCAGGAAATTCTCCGCAACATCCTTTATCGTCAACTTAATTCTCGCCTGGATCACCGCGGGCCTGGAACCGATCCCAAGGAAACCGGCGGAACCCTCTTCCAAAACTTCATATTCCAGCTTATCGCTGGTTACCACAAAGTGCTGACATGCTTCCGTAACGGCATCAGACACTGTTTTCGCAGAAAATTTTTGAAAATCCATGGCTGCCCCTCCTATTTTTTTGTGTTTCTTTCGTTATAGTCTCTTACCATATTCGCTTTTGCAGCAAGGCTTCCGGGCTTAGCCGCATTTTTATTATAATATTCCGTTGCCTTGCGCATTGCCTCATCCTTTTGCTCCTGAGTCATGGCTTCCGCCCTGACTTTCGCCAGTTGTTTAGGAGTAGGCGTCACATTTCTGGTATTCATCGTGGCATTTCTGTTCAGCTTCTCAGGATCGATCCCTTTCTTACGAAGCTTTGCATCCCTCTTCGCCACATTTTTCTTGATTAGTTCGTCTATATCCAGCCTGTCGATATACTTGTTGATTGCGACCTGCTGAATACTTCTGACCACGGAACCGGCTACCCAGTAAAGGCCCATGCCTGCGGGAAGCGTATAGCAGAAGAACGCGGACATGATGGGCATAATGTTGTTCATCATCTTCATGGACTGTTCCATGGAGCTTTGCTGCGAATTGTCCTTCTGAGTTTCCGGCTGCGGCATCAACTTTACGTTGAGCCATTGCGTCACTGCGGAAAGAATGGGGATCATCAAAGCACCTACCACCATCAGATACGCTCCGGCCGCTAATGCTTCATGGAGCATATAAGAAGGAGAATTTCCCATGTTCAATCCGAGGAAGTTGTTGTAATGGGACAACATCTCCATCGTGTTTTTGACGTCCTGGGAAAGGGAAGGAAAATGTTCTGCAAGAGCATTCCATTCTGCAGTAGAAGCCTTATAAAGAACGTCGATATAGGTATTCTGAATATACTCCGCATTTCCAGCCAAAAACGCCTCATTGGAAAACTGCTTCGCATACATGGCCGCCTGCTGGATATTGGAAGTATCTTTCAGATATTCCGCGCTGCCGGCCGTCTGGCTCAGCTTTTCCACCAAGGGATAAAAAGCCTGCTTCACCTGGTTCACATAGGCAGGGACATTCATAAATACGCGGTAAAGGGCGAAAAGGATCGGCATTTGGATCAGCAGCGTAACACAGCTTCCGCTGGGAGATACGCCATATTTTGCATAGACAGCCTGCGTCTCCTGCTGCATGGCCATCATGGAATCATTGTCCTTTTTCCCGCCGTATTTCTTATTGATTGCCTGAAGCTCCGGATTCATCCTGGCATTCAGCTTTGAAAATTTCTGCTGTCTGATCGTAAGAGGCAGCAAAAGCAAGTAGATCACGATGGTAAAAAAGATGATAGCAAGACCGATATTGGGAATCCCGATCTTGTCCAATATCCAGAAAATCCCATTCATGATCCATCCCAGCACGCGCGCGATCGGACCTAATATCGCTCCGTCGTACTGTGTCAATAAAATCGAATTCAATGATATTTCCTCCTGCTTTTTTGTTCCACACTACTAGGGAACCGGATCATATCCTCCCTTTGAAAAAGGATTGCATCTCACGATTCTCCATAAAGCGAGCAAACCTCCCTTTATGGCGCCGTATTTTTCCACGGCCTGCAGCCCATATTCGGAACAGGTGGGAAAATAGGGACATTTCGACCGCTTCATCGGAGAAAGATATTTCCTGTAAAACAGGATCCCTTTGATCATGATCTTCTTCATCGTCATTTTCCGCCGATTATCCCATGAAGCCTTGCGAGATGCAAAAGGGCGCTTTCCGTCTTTTCGTAAGAAAGGAAAGCAGCCTGGGCCCGCGCTATGACTACTATATTTAAACCACTATTAAATATATCCTCATGCAGCCGATAGCTTTCTTTTACGAGCCTCTTTACACGGTGCCTCACTACGCTGTTGCCAACTTTTTTGCTGACCGATATGCCCAGGAAGTTTTTCTCCTGATGATTTTCCGATACATACATGACAAAATATCTGTTGGCCCTGGAGGAACCAACACGGTATACTTCCTGGAACTGTCTGTTCTTTCTTAAGGACTCCGTCTTTTTCATTTTTTTAATAACCGGGCAAAAAGAAAATCCCTTTCTTTCGCCGCAGTTACAAATAGGCCACAAGACTGCGGCCTATACGGTTAACTGCTTTCTTCCTTTTGCTCTTCTAGCTGCTAAAACCTTTCTCCCGCCAGCGCTGCTCATCCTGGCCCGAAAGCCGTGAACCTTGGAGCGCTGTCTCTTCTTAGGCTGAAACGTCATTTTCACAGGATATGCACCTCCCTTTTAAACCTTATCTATTTCTAAGGCATTGTTTACTTTTTAAAGAGCATGTATCAGAAAATATCGCTATCATTATATCGGCTAAAATCCCATAAGTCAAGGGATTTATCCGATTTTCTGACAAGATAAATTTAACCTGAAAAACCTGAAAAAATCGTTATTTTCCACAATACAACATCTTGTTATAAATTCTTTCTCAAAAACACAAAATATGGATTATCAACATTGTGAATTTCAAAATCCACATTTTTCCCGATTAACATAACATTATCCACAGATTGTGGAAAACTTGTGGATAATAACCCTTCTTTTTTCTTTTGGGTTCCGTAAAATCCTTGAAAATAAGGTGTGAAAAATTTTTTTCACTTATCCACATTCTGTACATAAAATCTCCGTTTCAATCCCTTTTCTCCTCTTTTTTCGACGGAACCTGTGGACAACATTTCCCTTGAATTTGCATTTGCCATTTTTTATTATTTAGTTTATTATAAAGTAGACTTGATTTATCTTCACCTTGGGATTTCTCATAAGGAGGTCTTAATACCATGCATTTTATAGGGGAAAACTGGGAGATCATCAAAAAGGCGATCCAAAAGGAATACGAACTGACCAATATTTCCTATACGACCTGGATAGAACCCCTTCAATTCGGCGACGTAAAGAACGATACGGTATATATACAGATCCCTGCTGCTCAATCCCATGCGCTGAACTATATTTCTACCAAATACAGCAATTATTTTAAAGTGACCATCTCGGAAATGATGGATCACGATTATGAAGTGGCTTTCATTCTGGAGAATGAAGCAGGCGACAACCGGGATCAGGAGATGAAATCCCCTTCCTCCAACGTCAGCAATATCAACTATGAGCAGGCAAATTTGAACCCAAAATACAAATTTGACACCTTCGTGGTAGGGAACAACAACAAATTTGCCCATTCCGCATGTCTGGCGGTAGCCGAATCCCCCGGAAACGCCTATAATCCCCTTTTTATCTATGGAGGGGCCGGACTGGGAAAGACTCACCTGATGCACTCTATCGGACATTTCATTCTGGAGCAGAATCCCCATATGAAGGTCCTCTATGTGACCAGCGAATCCTTTACCAATGAGGTAATAGAGTCGATACGAAGCGGCAACGCCACGGCGATGACCAAGCTCAGGGAAAAATACCGCACGGTAGATGTCCTTATGATAGACGACGTACAGTTTATAATAGGAAAGGAAAGCACACAGGAGGAATTTTTCCATACCTTTAACGTACTGCATTCCTCCGGCAAACAGATCGTCCTTTCTTCCGATAAGCCGCCAAAGGAAATGGAAACTCTGGAAGAACGTTTCCGTTCCAGATTCGACTGGGGCCTTATCGCAGACATCCAGCCTCCCGATTACGAAACCCGTATGGCGATCCTTAAGAAAAATGCGGAATATTGCGGGAAAAATATAGACGACAGGATCTTTGAATATATCGCCACCAACATCAAATCAAACATAAGGGAACTGGAAGGGGCTTTTAACCGCATCATGGCCAAGGCGAGAATCGAAAACCTCGACGAGATCACGCCAGAACTGGCCGAAGACGCCTTAAAGGATATCATCAATCCGGACAAGCCCAGGGAGATCACCCCTTCCCTTATTATAGAAGTGGTAGCGGAGCATTTCGGCGTAATGCCGGAAGACATCACTTCCAAAAAGAGAAATTCCGAATTTGTAGTTCCCAGACAGGTTTTCATGTACCTGTGCCGCAAGCTGACGGACACCTCTTATGTAAATATCGCCAGGATCATCGGCAAAAAAGACCACACTACGATTATCCACGGTGTGAATAAAATTGAGGATGATATCAAGACAAATGAAGAGCTTCGCAACAAAGTAGAAACCATTAAAAAGAAGATATGTGTATAAAAAAAGACATTTTTTGGGGTTATCCTGAATATTTTCACAAGATTATCATTCCCATTTTCCCCGAAAAATAGTATAATAGAACTGGTTATCCACATATCTACATCCTTTATTAAGAAAGATTACGGATTACTTTATTATTTTATATCTTTGGCGAAGGGAGAACGTAAGATGAAGTTAGTGTGTTCCAAGACGAATCTGTTAAATGGTCTTCAGGTGGTTTCCAGGGCCGTTCCAAGCAAGACAACGATGTCTATTCTGGAATGTATCCTGATGGACTGCTCAGACGGATCCATTCGGCTCATTGCCAACGATATGGAACTTGGGATAGAGACTGTAGTGGAAGGGGAGATCACAGAAAGAGGGATCATCGCCCTGGATGCGAAGATATTCCTCGATATTGTCAGAAAACTACCGGACAGCGATATCACGATCTCAACCGACGCAAACTACAGAGCCACCATTACCTGTGAAAAAGCGAAGTTCAACATTATGGGAAGATCCGGGGATGATTTTTCCTATATTCCCGATATTGAAAGGATCGATTGTGTCGTCGTTTCCCAGTTTACGCTGCGGGAAGTGATCCGACAGACGATCTTTTCCATTTCAGACAGCGACAGCAACAAGCTGATGACGGGAGAGCTTTTCGACATTAAAGGGGATGAACTGAAAGTAGTCTCCCTGGATGGTCACCGCATTTCGATCCGTAAGATACAAATGAAAAATTCTTATGAACCCAAAAAGGTGGTCATTCCGGGAAAGACCTTAAATGAGATCAGTAAGATTCTTTCCGGGGATACCGACAAGGACGTTTCCATTTACTTTACGGACAAACATGTCCTGTTCGAGTTCGACAGCACCATTGTGGTATCCAGGCTGATCGAAGGGGAGTATTTTAGGATAGATCAGATGTTGACCACGGATTATGAGACGAAGGTGGTCATCAATAAGAAAGAATTTCTGGACTGTATCGACAGGGCTACCCTTCTGATCAAGGAGGGGGACAAGAAGCCTATCATCATCAATATCATCGACGGTTCGATGGAGCTTAAGATCAATTCCGCCGTCGGGAGCATGAATGAACAGATCGATATCGATAAATTTGGCCGGGATCTGATGATAGGATTTAATCCAAGATTTCTGATCGACGCCCTGCGCGTCATAGACGATGAGAATATTACGCTTCATCTCGTCAATCCCAAGGCTCCCTGTATCATCAGGAACGCGGAGCAAAGCTATATTTATCTGATCCTTCCTGTGAACTTCACTACGGTAAACTGACGGAAGGGAAGAAGATACTGCCATGCAGGTTTATAAGATCAGGGACGAATATATCAAACTGGGCCAGGCCTTAAAAGCCAGCGGCCTGACAGAAAGCGGTGTGGATTCCAAATATGCGATCCAGGACGGTCTGGTGAAGGTAAACGGGGAAGTGTGCCTGCAGAGAGGGAAAAAGCTGGTTCCCGGAGATGTGGTAACATTAGGAGAAAAGAATTTGAAGATCGAATAAGAGCGCCCTTTCAGAAAAGGAGCGCTGGGTGAAATATGGTTATCAGATCGCTGGAATTATCGGATTTCAGAAATTACGGTTTTTTAAATATAGAGTTTGATAAGGGAACCAACATATTATTTGGCGACAACGCGCAGGGAAAGACCAATATCCTGGAAGCCATTTATCTTTGCGCTACGACGAAATCCCATAAAGGGAGCAAGGATAAGGATATTGTCAATTTCAATGCGTCCGAATCCCATATCAGGGCCTATATCCAAAAACAGGAAGACGAGATCCGCATCGATATGCATCTGCGGAAGAACAAATCAAAGGGAATCGCGATTGACGGTACCAGGATCAAAAAAGCGGCGGAACTGTTAGGCATCATGAATGTCGTTTTTTTCTCACCGGAGGATCTTTCCATTATCAAAAACGGGCCGGCTGAGAGAAGACGTTTCGTCGATATGGAACTGTGCCAGCTCGATTCTTTTTATTTGTATAATCTGAACAATTATAATAAGATCGTCAATCAAAGAAACACTCTCCTAAAGGATCTTTCCTTCAATCCTTCTCTGAGGGATACCCTCAATATATGGGATAAACAGATGATATCATATGGAAGCAAGATCATGGAAAGGCGCAGGTCTTTCATAGAGCAGCTCAACGGCATCATTTCCGAAATTCATGAAAAGCTTTCCGGGGGGAAAGAGGAACTGAAGATCTTTTATGAACCCAACGTAAAAGAAGAGGAATTTGAAGAAAAGCTTCAGGAAGGAAGGGAAAGGGATCTTAAACTGAAAATGAGCTGCGTCGGACCTCACAGGGACGATTTTTCCTTTGTGGCCGACGGTATCGATTTAAGGACCTTCGGTTCTCAGGGACAGCAGCGGACGGCGGCGCTTTCCCTGAAGCTTTCTGAAATAGAGATCGTAAAGAAAACTGCAAAGGATACGCCGATCCTTCTTCTGGATGATGTGTTGTCGGAGTTGGACAGTAACAGACAGAATTATCTGTTGAACAGTATCGGGGATATACAGACCATCATCACATGTACGGGATTGGATGATTTTGTCAATAACAGATTTGAAATCAATAAAGTTTTTCAGGTGGTAAATGGGAATGTGTCCGCGGGACAGAATGGAGGAGTTTGATGAGTGCTGAATATGGTGCGGATCAGATACAGATCCTTGAAGGATTGGAAGCGGTTCGGAAAAGGCCGGGAATGTATATTGGTTCCACTTCTTCAAGAGGTCTGCATCATCTTGTCTATGAAATAGTGGATAATGCGGTGGATGAGGCGCTGGCGGGCGCCTGTGATAAGATAGACGTTTTTATTAACCCTGATAATTCCGTTACGGTGATCGACAACGGAAGAGGGATTCCTGTGGGGATCAACCATAAAGCCGGTATTCCTGCGGTAGAAGTCGTGTTTACGATTCTGCATGCCGGCGGCAAGTTCGGCGGAGGGGGATATAAGGTTTCCGGCGGGCTCCACGGCGTGGGAGCTTCCGTGGTAAACGCCCTTTCCGACTGGCTGGAAGTGGAAATCTGCCAGGAGGGAAAGGTTTATAAACAACGCTATGAAAGAGGGCATGTCTGTTATCCGTTAAAGGAGATCGGCGTATGTGATCCAGAAAAAACGGGGACGAAGGTGACCTTTAAGCCCGACGCTTCGATTTTTACCGAAACGACGGAATATGAATTCGACGTATTAAAGACCAGACTGAGGGAAATGGCGTTTCTGACCAAGGGGCTGCGCATTACTCTGACGGATAACAGAGAAGAAGAGCCTCATGTAAAATCCTTTTGCTATGAGGGAGGAATCAAGGAATTTGTCACTTATCTGAACGGAAGCAAGGTTCCCCTTTACGATAAGGTGATGTATTTTGAAGGAACGAAAAACAAGGTCTATGTTGAAGTGGCCATGCAGCACAACGATTCCTATAACGAAAGCGTATTTTCCTTCGTCAATAATATCAATACGCCGGAGGGAGGCATGCATCTGGTAGGGTTCCGCAACGCCATCACCAAGACCTTTAACGATTACGCCCGTTCCAATAAGCTGTTAAAGGACAGCGACCAGAATCTTACCGGCGACGATATTCGGGAAGGTTTGACGGCAATCATCAGCGTGAAGATAGAAGATCCTCAGTTTGAGGGACAGACGAAACAAAAACTGGGAAATTCTGAGGCCAGAGGAGCTGTGGACAGTATTGTCAGCGAACAGCTTACCTATTTTCTGGAGCAGAATCCCATCGTTGCCAAAACCATCCTGGAAAAATCCATTCTCGCCCAGAGAGCCAGGGAAGCGGCCCGCAAGGCCCGGGAACTGACCCGTCGGAAAACGGCTCTGGAAGGGGGTTCCCTGCCCGGAAAGCTGGCGGACTGTTCCGATAAGGATCCCAGAAATTGCGAGATTTATATCGTGGAGGGAGATTCCGCAGGCGGATCCGCAAAGAAAGCCAGGAGTAGGGCTACGCAGGCGATCCTTCCTCTGCGCGGCAAAATCCTGAACGTGGAAAAAGCCCGTCTGGACAAGATTTTTTCCAACGCGGAAATAAGGGCGATGATCACCGCTTTCGGAACAGGGATACACGATGATTTTGACATTACGAAGCTTCGTTATCATAAAATCGTGATCATGACGGATGCGGATGTGGACGGCGCCCATATTGCGACGCTGATGCTGACCTTTATTTACAGATTTATGCCGGAACTCATCAAGCAGGGCTATGTATATCTGGCAAAGCCGCCCCTTTACAAGCTGGAGAAAAATAAAAAGGTGTGGTATGCCTACAGCGACGAGGAACTTTCCGCCATCCTGGAAGAAGTGGGCCGGGATCAGAACAATAAGATCCAGCGATATAAAGGATTGGGAGAAATGGACGCGGAACAGCTTTGGGAAACGACAATGGATCCCCACCGCCGCATTTTGATGAAGGTCACGATGGATGAAGAGACGGAATCGGAAGTGGATCTGACCTTTACCACCCTGATGGGAGATCAGGTGGAACCGAGACGGAAATTTATTGAAGAAAATGCGAAATTTGTAAAGAATCTGGATATTTAAGGATATTACAGTCCGACGGCCCGAATGAAACGAACGGAGAATGAGATGGACGAGCATATTTTTGATAAGATAGAGGAAGTCGATTTAAAGAAAAAGATGGAGGATTCCTACATCGATTATGCGATGAGCGTCATTGCCGCCCGCGCCCTGCCGGATGTCAGGGACGGCTTAAAGCCGGTGCAGCGGCGGGTGCTGTATTCCATGATCGAGCTGAACAACGGTCCCGACAAGCCTCACCGTAAATGCGCGCGTATCGTCGGCGATACCATGGGTAAATATCACCCTCACGGGGACAGTTCCATTTACGGGGCGCTGGTCAATATGGCCCAGGAATGGAACACCCGGTATCCTCTGGTGGACGGACACGGAAACTTCGGTTCCGAGGACGGGGACGGTCCGGCGGCCATGCGTTATACGGAAGCCAGGCTTTCCAAAATATCCATGGAAATGCTGGCAGATATCAATAAAAATACCGTTGATTTTGAGCCGAACTTCGACGAGACGGAAAAAGAACCCGTAGTCATGCCTTCCCGGTATCCGAATTTGCTGGTAAACGGCACGTCCGGTATCGCGGTCGGCATGGCGACGAATATTCCTCCACACAATCTTCGGGAAGTGGTGGACGCCGTGGTCAAGATCATGGACAACCGCATCCTGGAGGATCGGGAAACGCAGATAGAAGAAGTCATCGATATCATTAAGGCCCCGGATTTCCCTACGGGGGGCGTTATCCTTGGAACCAGAGGGGCGGAAGAGGCGTATCGGACGGGAAGAGGAAAAATACGCGTCCGCGCCGTGACAGATATTGAAACCCTGCCGAGCGGCAAGAGCCAGATCGTGGTAACGGAGCTTCCTTATATGGTGAACAAGGCAAAGCTCATTGAGAAGATCGCCGACCTTCACAAAGAAAAAAGGATCGACGGGATCACGGATCTGAGGGATGAATCCAACCGGGAAGGCACCCGGGTCGTGATTGAGCTGCGCCGCGACGCCAACGCCAACGTAATATTGAACCAGCTTTATAAACATACGCAGATGCAGGATACCTTCGGCGTCATTATGCTGGCGCTGGTCAATAACGAGCCGAAGGTCTTAAATATCCTGGATATGCTCAAATACTACATCCGCCATCAAGAGGATGTGGTCACCAGAAGGACGAAATACGAACTCAATAAGGCGGAAGAAAGGGATCATATCCTGCAGGGTCTGCTGATCGCCCAGGATAACATCGATGAGGTGATCCAGATCATCCGCAGCAGCGAAACGCCGCAGATTTCCAAAGAAAGGCTGATCGAACGCTTCGGCCTGACGGATGTGCAGGCCCAGGCCATCATCGATATGAGGCTGCGCGCCCTGACCGGTCTGGAAAGGGAAAAGCTGGAAGAAGAACACAGGGGGCTTCTGATCAGGATAGAAGAACTGAAGGCCATTCTGGCGGACGAGAAAAAACTTCTGGGAGTGATCCGGGAAGAGATCCTCATTATCCGGGAAAAATACGGGGACGACAGAAGGAGCAGGATCGGCTTTGACGAGGACGATATTTCCGTAGAGGACATGGTTCCAATGGACAATACGGTTATCGCCATGACCAACCTGGGATATATTAAGAGAATGACGGTGGACAATTTCCGCTCCCAGCGCAGGGGAGGCAGAGGGATCAAGGGAATGCAGACCATCGAAGACGATTTCATTGAAGATCTTCTGATGACCACCACCCATCATTATGTGATGTTTTTTACCAATTATGGCCGGGTTTACAGGTTGAAAGCATATGAGATACCCGAGGCCAGCCGGACGGCCCGGGGGATCGCCATCGTCAATCTTTTGCAGCTTGCGCCGGAAGAAAAGATATCCGCGATCATACCGGTCAACGAATACGAAGAACAAAAGAATCTCTTTATGGTGACCCGCAACGGTATCGTGAAAAAGACGCCCGTAATGGAATATTCCAACATCCGTAAAAAAGGAATGCTGGCCATCAATCTGCGGGAAAACGACGAACTGATCGAGGTGAAGATCACCGATGCGGACAGCCGGATCTATCTTGTTACCAAATATGGTATGTGCATCTGCTTCAAAGAAATGGATGTGCGGGCGACAGGAAGGGCTTCCATGGGCGTTATCGGAATGACCCTTTCCGATGGCGACGAAGTTGTCGGGATGCAGTTGGATCATCAGGGAGAGGCGCTCCTCATCGCTTCGGAAAACGGAATGGGAAAGAGAACCAAACTGGAAGAATTCCATTTGCAGTACCGGGGCGGTAAAGGCGTGAAGTGTTATAAAATCACGGAAAAGACGGGATATGTGGTAGGCGTAAAGGCGGTCAACGAGGACCATGAGATCATGATGATCACTACGGAAGGCGTGATCATTCAGATCCCTATGTCGGACGTTTCCATGCTGGGCCGCATCACCTCAGGGGTGAAGCTCATCAATCTGGAGAAAGACGTAAAGGTTGCCAAGATCGCCAAGGTTCGGGAAAAGGTCAGCGAAGACGTCCAGGAGGATGTTCAGGAGAATATCCAGGAGGACACCCAGTAAGCAGGGACAGTTGGGAGAAACAGAGGATGCTTTTTCATTCGCATATTTTTATCTTTTTATTTCTTCCGCTGACGCTGGCGGGATGGTACCTCTTAAACCGTTATCAACATAAAAAACTCGCGCAGGGATATCTCATTGGGATGTCCCTGTGGTTTTATGGATATTTTGACTTTTCCTGTCTGTGGATCTTCCTGGCGGAATGCCTGATCGGTTATTTCTTCTGTATCCAGGTCTGCAGGGCGAAGAGCGATCTTCTGAAAAAAATCCTGTTTTTTTCAGGCTGTCTGTTTCATCTCGGCGCCCTGGGATATTTCAAGTACACCAATTTTTTTCTGGAAAACGTCAATGCGCTGTTTGGCGCAGATTATCCATTCCTTTCCATTGTGCTTCCCGTTGGGATCAGTTTTTATACCTTTCAGCAGCTTGCCTACCTTTCCGATTGTTTCAGAGGGGAATACGAGGCCTGTTCTTTTTGGGAGTATCTCCTTTTCCTGGCCTATTTTCCGCAGATTCTCCAGGGTCCGATTTTGCTTGGAAAAGAGCTTATCCCTCAGTTTTCCCAGGAAAGGAACACAAGATTTGAGATAGAGAGGTTTACAAAGGGAGTCTTTCATTTTGTGATCGGCCTTTCCAAAAAGGTGCTATTGGCGGATACCCTGGCCAGGGCCGTGGATTTCGGTTATGAAAATATCCCCCTGCTGGACAGTCCTTCCGCCCTTTTTCTGGCCGTCGGCTATATGCTGGAACTCTATTTCGATTTCAGCGGCTACTGCGATATGGCCGTGGGGATCGGGAAGATGATCGGGATCGAGATCCCGGAAAACTTTGACGCTCCTTTTCGTTCCGTTTCCGTAAGGGATTTCTGGCGGCGCTGGCATATCACTCTGGGACGGTTTTTTACGAAATACGTTTATATTCCTTTGGGCGGCAGCAGGAAAGGGAAAGTACGGACGATCCGCAATACCCTCATCGTTTTTTTGCTTTCCGGGCTGTGGCACGGCGCCAGTTGGAATTTCGTTTTCTGGGGGTTTTTGCATGGAATCGGCGTGCTGGCGTCAGGGCTGACGGATTCTTTTAACAGGCGTGTAAGGCAGGTTCTGACATTTTTCTATGTCTGTTTTGCCTTTGTCTTTTTCAGGGCGGCTTCCATCGGGGAGGGATTTTCGGTTTTAAAGGCCGTCTTTTCCTTCCGCTGGAACGGATTTTTATTTCAGATCGCGGAGTCTCTGGATATTTCAGAGGTTTATGTATTCACAAAGGCCCTCTCCATGAAGGCGCCCGTTCTGCTGCAATGGGCGCAGCTTTGTATGCTCATCCTCCTGCTGGCCGTCTGCGCCGTCGTTTTGCTTAAGAAAAAGACGGCGGTCATGGCGGAAGAAATGGGAGTTCATGTAAAGAGGGGACAGGCTGTGCTGCTGGCCGTGCTGTTCGTATGGTCCATACTTTCCATGACGGGCGTGAGTACCTTTTTGTATTTTACATTTTAGAAGGGAGAGGTTTGCAAAGGGCATATGAAAGAACAGTTCTTTCACAGGTTCTTAAAAAGGTTTTTGCTGGCTGCTGCTGCGCTTTTACTGGCCGTAGCTGTTTTGGTGATCCTTTTTGATCCCTTTTATCATTTTCACGGGCCTCTTTTTGGTTTGAAGGCGGTCGTAACGAAATCGGAATATCAGTGTATCGGCACTATCCGGAATTTTTCATACGACAGCGTACTCTGCGGTTCCTCGACGGCGGAAAACTACAATAACCGCTGGTTTAACGAACTGTTCGGGGCAAAGACGGTAAAAGCGATCAAAAGCTCCGGCAATGCCGCCGATCTTTGCTATTATCTGCAGGAAGCCTTTGACGGCCATGAGGTGAAAAACGTTTTCTACAGTCTGGATCTGTTTTCGCTGGAGGGGGATCCTCAAAAAAATTTTCTGGACGATACCATGCCCCTTTATCTGTATGACAAAAATCCCTTTAACGATGTGAAGTACCTTTGGAACAAGGATGTCCTTTTTGAAGAAATTCCCTATCTGCTGGCCATGAATCTGGCGGGAGATTATGATGAAGGAGCTTCCTATAACTGGTGGGAATACAAAACCTTTTCCGCCAAAGAGGCGCTGAGCCATTACGAGAGGGCAGAAACGATACAGCCCGAGATCCCGAAAGAACAGTACGAAGCCCGGCTGGAAGGAAATCTGGACCTGCTGGAAGAAATGGTGGCCGCCCATCCGGAGACGGAATTTTCCTTTTTGCTGCCGCCCTATTCCCTGCTCTGGTGGGACAACGCCTACCGGAACGGACAGGCGGGGGAATACCTCTATGCCCGCCGCCGCATTTTTGAGAGGTTATTGCCCTATGCAAACGCGCGCATCTTTGATTTTCAGGCAAAGGAGGAGGTCGTGCTGGATCTGGACAATTATATGGATCCCATCCATTTCAGCCAGGAGATCAATCACTGGATGGCCGTGGAGGCCGCCTCTTCGGACAGCGCTTTTCTGGTAAAAAAAGAGAACGCGGAGGGGAAAATAACGAAAATGGAAGAACTGTTTTTCAGGATCGTTTCCGAAGAAGCCGACCGCCTGTTTGAAAGCAAGGATTCATAACATAATGTTTTTATTTTAGACACTATTAGTGTATATTATAAATAAAAATAGGAACATATAGATGCTCTAAACGTTCCCTTTTTGAGAGTATGATTATTTTACCGGACAAAAAGGGGATGATCACAGTGACGCACAAACAGTTGGTAGAGATTGGGCGGCGTATCAGGGACAGGAGAAAAGCCATGGGTCTGACGCAGGAAAGAGCGGCGGAACTCATAGACGTTTCCCTGACGCATTTTAAGAATATCGAACACGGCCGTTCCGCCATGTCTTTGGCCACGCTGATGAATGTCTGCGAGAGATTTTCCCTGGATCAGACTTATCTGCTCACAGGAAAGAACATTGGCAGCAATCCTATCATTGATTTTTATAATTCCCTGCCGGAAAAGAAGAAGCAATGTTTTGAACGAACCATGTATTATCTGGATCAGCTTTTGGAACGATGATCTCTCCTGATGCGGCGTTTATGGGATCGTATGAGAGGAAAACGCATGACGCCGGAAGAGATCCGTCGGTTTGAAGAAGCAAAAATTAAGATCATAGGAAAAAACCGGGAAAGAACGGGAATCGGCACACTGTCTGAAAAGACCGTCCACGCCGTCCTCAAACATTATTATGCGCCGGACGAGGATCTTCATGAGATTCCTGTGGGAAACTGCGTTGCGGACATTTATACCGGAAAAGAGATCATCGAGATCCAGACACGCAGTTTTAACCGTATGCGGCCTAAGCTGGAGCGTTTTCTTCCGTTGTACCCGGTGACCATCGTCTATCCCATCCCCTTTGTCAAAACCGTATACTGGATCGATGAAGAAAGCGGCGAGATCTCCGGCGGCCGAAGATCTCCGGTGAAAGGGAATCCCTATATGGTTTTCCCGGAGCTGTATAAGATCAAGATGTATTTAAAAGATCCCAATCTGCGCATCCGCCTTGCTTTTCTGAATATGGAGGAATATAAGCTGTTAAACGGCTGGAGCCGGGACCGGAAGAGGGGTTCCACCCGGTTTGACCGGATCCCGGTATCCATTCAGGAGGAATGCGAACTGAGCTGTCCCAGGGACTATCTGCAGTTCGTCCCCTACGATATCCCGGAGCCTTTCACCGCAGCCCGATTTGCGAAAGCCGTCCATATCCGGAAAGAACTGGCGGGAACGGTACTCCATATTCTGCATTATCTGGAAGTGGTGGAGCAGGACGGAAAGGAAAAGAACGCTTATCTTTACCGGGTCCGGGAATAAGGAAGTCATGATCAAAATAAAAGGAGGAAGATGTGCCATATGGCGTCCATCTTCCTCCTTTTTGGACTACTTCAGTTCAAGACTGGATTCTTTCAGTTTTTCTTTGCTTTTTTGGCCTCCAGCGCCTTCTGTGTGGGTTTGACAAGCACCATACAAAAGATCATGGCCAGGATGTAAAGAACGAGGGTGGCGTACAAAACGGTCTGATAACCGGTGGGGTTGACCGTCAGCATTTCCACGCTGCCGTCCGCCAGCGCATGTTCGATCTCTACGGGAGATCCGAAGGTATTTACGATCCAGGTGGCCATCTGGTTACCGGTCAGTCCGGCAAAGGCCCAGGCGGAAAGGGTCAGCCCGTGAATGGCGCTGATGTTGCCCATGCCATGCCGTAATGGTCGGACAGGAGCGTAGGCACGTTGGAAAAGCCGCCGCCGTATCCGGCGTTGACCACAAAGATCAGGCCGAGGACCAGGATGATCAGGAAAATGTTGCCGCTTCCGTTTTCGATGCCCCGGGTCAGGATGACCAGTCCGGTGAACACGATGGACAGCACGAAGATCATCTTGTATATGGTGTTGCGGTCTTTCATGGTATCCGCCCATGCGGAGAAGCCCAGGCGGCCGCCCGCATTGAAGATCGCGGAGATCGTGGAGATGATGCCTGCGGCGCTGGCCAGGCCGATACATTTCACGATCATCTTCTCCTGGGAGATCAGCGCCAGGCCACAGGTGATGTTGATGTAGAACATCAGCCAGATGCCGATGTAATTGGCAATGGGCTTGGTCTTAATGACATCCAGCAGCCCCTTGCCCTTTTCTTTCTTCTGAGGTTCATGCCAGCCCTCCGGCTTCTTTAAGAGCAGGTGGCCTACGAACATCATGATAAAGTAAACGACAGCCAGGATCAGGAACATCTTATAGATGCCGCCGTCGCCCAGATTATCGAGCAGGGCCTGCATGATAGGGCTTGCAATGGCTTTCGCCGCGCCGAAGCCTGCGACCGCCAGACCGGTGGCCAGGCCCTTGCGGTCCTCAAACCAGAGCATCAGGGTCTTGACGGGGGAAAGATAACCCGTGCCAAGTCCGATCCCCATGATGAAGCCGTAGCTGATATAGATGCCCACCAGCGCCAGGACGCTTCCCTTATGGGCGCCGCCGTAGTAGATGAAAAATCCGGTGCCCACCATACCCAGGGAAAAACAGATCGTCGCGATCAGGGAGGACTTATGAATGTCCTTTTCCACGACATTGCCAAGGAACGCGGCGGACATGCCCAGGAAAAAGATCGCGAAGCTGAATGCCCACTCCGTCGCCGCTTTGGAGAATCCGATGTAGTCGGCGATCTCCTGGCTGAAGATCGACCAGCAGTAAACGGTACCGATGCTGCAGTGCAGGAGCAGGGCGGGAATCGCGGCGCGGACCCATTTGTTGGTCCTCCAGCCGCCAGAGTTTTTTGCAGTTTCTTCTTTTGCCATGATACATACTTCCTTTTGATAGATTTTTGATAGATCCGACAGGCGCAAAACGCCTTTTTTCCAATGAAATTATATACCCAGATTCCTTTTGTTTCAACATGAAACTTACGGTTCGCCGAAAAAATGAAAAAAGTATTTGCCAGCGGGCAATTTTTGTGATAGAGTAATTGCATGACAGGTCATATATGTCTCAATGGGGGTATAGCTCAGTTGGGAGAGCGCTTGCATGGCATGCAAGAGGTCATGGGTTCGAATCCCACTATCTCCATTA
>CANQFM010000037.1 GCA_947598825.1 uncultured Eisenbergiella sp.
TCGCTGGGGCCGAAGGTCTGGAAGGATTCGCCGGGTTCTTCGGAGAAGCAGTTCAGATTCAGGCAGTCGTTCCAGTCCGCGCGTCCGATCAGGGGCAGCCCGTGGGGGCCTTTATGGGTAACGGTAAAGGTAAAGGAGCGTTTCAGATGCTCTAAAAGAGGCTGTTCCGTGCCGGGCACGCTGTTAAAACGAACCGGTTCGTTCAGAATGCTCATATCGCCGGTCTCGCGGATGTAAGCGCCGGTGCCCGCGATGAGCCAGAGCGGATCGTCGTTGAAGCCGCTGCCGATGTCTGCGTTGCCCTGCTTGGTAAGGGGCTGATACTGGTGATAAGCGCTGCCATCCTCAAACTGCGTGGCGGCGATATCCAGGATGCGCTCCCTCGCCCGGTCGGGGATCAGATGTACGAAGCCCAGAAGATCCTGGCAGGAATCCCGAAAGCCCATGCCGCGGCCGATGCCGGATTCATAATAGGAAGCGCTGCGGGACATATTGAAGGTCACCATGCACTGATACTGGTTCCAGGTGTTCACCATCCGGTTGAGTTCTTCGGAACCGGACTGCAGGCTGTAACGGGTCAGCAGTTGTTTCCAGTAGGCGTTCAGCTCATCGAAGGCCGCTTTTACGGAAGCGTCGTCGCTGTAGCGGGCCAGAAGCGCCTTGGCGGGCGTCTTGTTGATAATGCCGGGGGCCTCCCATTTTTCCTCTCTGGGAAGCTCGATATAAGCGGTCACAAAGACAAAACTGCGGGACTCGCCGGGCTGCAGGGTCAGGTTGATCTGGTGCGCGGCCACCGGGGACCAGCCGCTGGCGACGGAGTTGGAAAGCTGTCCCTTTTCCACAGCTTCCGGGTTCTGGTTGCTGCGGTAAGCGCCCAGGAAGGAATCCCGATCCGTTTCAAAGGCGTCGATAGGTGCGTTTACGGAAAACAGCGCATAGTGGTTGCGGCGTTCCCGGTATTCGGTCTTGTGGTAGAGGGTGGAGCCCACCACCTCTACTTCTCCGGTGCTGAAATTGCGCTGGAAGTTCTTCATATCGTCGTCCGCGTTCCACAGGCACCATTCGATATAGGAGAACAGTTTGATTTCCTTTGGAGCGGCGCTTTCGTTGGTCAGCGTCAGGTGGTTGATTTCACAGGTGTCGTTCAACGGGACAAAAGAAAGCTGGGATGCTTTCAGCCCGTTTTTGGAGGAAGTGAAACGGCTGTAGCCCAGGCCGTGCCGGCATTCGTAGGAATCCAGCTCCGTCTGCGTAGGCTGCCAGCCGGGATTCCAGACCGTGTTTCCTTCCTTAATATAGAAATATCTTCCGTTGGAATCCAGGGGTACGTTGTTGTAACGGTAGCGGGTCAGCCGGAGCAGCTTCGCATCCTTATAAAAAGAATATCCGCCGCAGGTGTTGGAGATCAGGCTGAAAAAATCCTTGCAGCCCAGATAGTTGATCCAGGGCAGCGGTGTGCGTGGTGTGGTGATGACATACTCCTGCGCCTTGTCATCAAAGTGTCCAAATCTCATAAAAGCCTCCTTCATAAAATGAATTTGTATGATGTATCGGGGTGGCGGCAAAAACGACCCTCCCGAAAACAGAACGCCGTGTGCGGTCCTGAAAGGTCCGCGTCATTATTCAACCCAAAAAGCGTAGAAATCGCCGGGCTGCACGAATACCTTCCCTACCAGTTCGTCCTCCGTCCAGCCTTCATGGCGGCACACCCTGGCGGTCAGCGGGATCTCCCGACCGGTGTTAAGGGCCTGAAGCTTCGCGCTTTTTTTCAGAAGGTGTATGCCCACCGTCTCCGGCCGGCTGTCCTGGCCGGCATAGCAGTACAGCACGAAAACGCCGTTGTCATATTGGAAAAGGGAAACATTCCGGCCGCTGATGTAAACGTCCTTTACTGCGAAGGCCCGCCGGACGGCGTCCATGACGGGGACGGGCAGGGCCGAGAGGGATGCAAACATATCCGGGACGGCCAGCGTGAACAGCTTTCCTTTTCCATAGGTGTCCAGAAGCAGCAGGGAACTGTGGGAATCCCCAGTTCCGGCGTTCAGATACGACCAGGAGGCGTTGTTGCCAAACTGCAGCTCAGGGAAAGCGGTAACCGTATGTTCATAGTAGTATCCGGCCGGGTCGTCGGTGACCTGGTAGCGGTCCGCGAGAAGCTTCCGCCCGGTCAGGCGCGCGGTGGAAAACTTTTCCCATCCTTCCGGGGAAACCGCGGATACGAATCCCGTGGTCACGACAGCCGTGCCGCCTGCAAGCAGGAAAGCTTCCAGCTTCTGCAGGATCCCCTCGTCCGACGCCGAAGCCTCCGTCAGAAACAGCGTGTCCGCTTCTTTGGGAAAATCGGGGGAAGGTTCCAGCGCGATCCCCTGCATCCCCAGATGATCTTCCAGATGGTTTTCCCCACAGGAAGCAAAGGGGATATAAGCGGAGGCGCCTACAGGCTGTCCCGCCCGATCCAGGATCCGGTCGATCTTGGCCAACTGTACGCCCAGCGGGGTCACCAGCTTGTTTTCAAACAGATCGCCCCATTGGAACAGCGTGATCTCCTGGGGCCTGGACAGCGCGGTGAGATAGCCCTGTTCCAGATAGCAGTCGATGGGCCAGCACTGATAGGTGTCGAACCAGCCGCCTTTATTCCTTCCCGGCGCGGCGTTTTCCATGTAACGCATCAGGGAATAGCTCAGATAGTGCGGCAGGTGCTGATCCGTGTGGGCCGTGTTGCGGGTTTCCGTACCCGTATAGATGCAGTCGAACAGTTCCCGCTGGCGCATGGGATAGTAGCCCGTTTCATGGTAGGATTCCCGCCAGTTGGGATATTTGATGGTCACCTTAACGTTGGGATTGACCTTTCTGGCGGGCTCCAGGATGAGATTCTGGGAGACCTCCTCCATTTTGGCCGCGCGGAACGCCTTCCAGGTGCGGCCGCCCTTTTCACGGATACAGTCCTCACAGCGGCAGGCCGTGAAGAAGAAATCATCCAGGATAAATTCGTCGAACAGGCTGGCCGTGTATTCGGAGATCTTTTTCAGATGCTCCCGCATTCCGGGGTTGGAATAACAGTAGGTGTGAAAGAGCCGCTGCCGTTTTTCGTCCTCTTCGGACAGGTCGGGAACCACCGTAGTGAAGCCGCCCGCCGTCTCCACGCCGTGCGACCGGAAAAAATCCAGAAACAGGCGCATGTGTTCTTTTTCTACCGTTGTGCCGCCCCGGTAGGTTTCCAGGTATACCTTGTCTACCCCCACATATTTCTCAAGGTACGCCCATTCCTTTTCCAGACGGTCTTTGTCCAGACGGTTCAGCGTCTGGGCCGTGCAGTAAACCCCCATTTTAAAATTGTGAAAATGCCCCATAGAACCCTCCCTTCCCCTATGCGGGCGTATTTCGCGAAAGCCTTCGGCTTTATTCGGTTTTCGCAGCGAAACGAAATATTTATGGTTTTACTATAATTCTTTTACAGAGTGGTTGCAAGGGATTTTTACATATTATGGGGGTTATTCTTCTCCAAATCGGTACGAAATGTTTCGGAAAAAGCGAAAGGAATTTCGAATGGAAACAGAATTAAGATTGTAAAAAGACGAATTTACAATTAAAAGCAAGGAAAAAGGGTAAAACGGCGACTTGAACATAGGGAAAACTAACAAAAATGACAAAAAAATATGTGTAAAAGAAACAAAATATTGCGAAAATAACGAAAGAAGTTGCGAAAACGCGAAGAGGAGTTTAAGATTTCTATTAGGGAAAACGATTAAGTGTAAGTTTGTATTTGGGGCTAATGAATGGTATCGATCAAAGACATTTCTGTGGTTTGCGGAGTGTCCGTTGCGACAGTGAGCAAAGCGCTGAACAATTATAAGGATATCGGGGAAGAAACGAAAGCGCGTATTTGCCAGACAGCCAGGGAAATGGGTTACGTCCCGAATTTCGCTTCCAAGGTACTCAAGACCAACCGGACGTACAATCTGGGCGTCCTTTTTAAAGATGCGGCGCAGAGCGGCCTGACGCACGATTATTTTTCGTATGTTCTCGACAGCTTTAAGGAGACGGCGGAAGATAAGGGGTATGATATCACCTTTATCAACGGCAGGGTGACCGGGAACAACCGGATGCGCTATCTGGAGCATTGCAAGTACCGCAGGTTTGACGGCGTGGTGATGGCCTGCGTGGATTTTTACGATCCGGAAGTGCTGGAGCTGATACGCAGCGATATCCCGTTGGTCACCATCGATCACGTTTACAACAACCGCAGCACGGTGATCTCGGACAATGTAAAGGGAATGCGGGATCTGGTGCAATATATTTACCGGATGGGCCATCGCAGGATCGCCTATATCCATGGAACGGATTCCGCCGTTACGCAGAGACGGCTTTCTTCTTTCTATAAGACCTGTGAGGATCTGGGGCTGGAGGTTCCTCCCGAATACGTCCGGGAGGCGGCGTACCGCGATACGACGAGGGCCTGGATCCGGACGATGGAGCTGCTCCGGCTGAAGGAGCGGCCTACCTGTATTTTATACCCCGATGATTTCGCCTATATCGGCGGGCTGAACGCCATCACCGAGTCCGGCCTTAAGGTGCCGGACGATATTTCGACGGCGGGCTATGACGGGATCGCGCTGGGGAAGTATCTGGCCCCGCCGCTGACCACGCTGGAGCAGGATACCCGGCGGCTGGGGATGGAAGCCGCCAATATGCTGATCAATATTATCGAGCATCCCAAGACGACCCTGGCGGATCAGATCCTGGTGGAAGGCAGGCTGTTTGAAGGCGGCAGCGTAAAGCGGCTGCCGGCAGCGGACGGCGAACAGTAAGTTATGGCGCAACGGCCATTGCTGATAGGAAAAAGGAGGGTTATTTATGAAAGGCTTTTTGAGGAACACGTGGAAACACAGGGCGCACGTGGTGATGGCGCTGCCTGCTTTCTTGGTTCTGTTCTTCATCATGTACGTGCCGATGGCAGGTCTTGTGATGGCGTTCAAGAACTTCGACTTTTCAAAGGGGATCTGGGGAAGCCCCTGGGCAGGACTGGATAACTTCAAGTTCCTGCTGGCGTCCAAGGCTACGTTTATCAATATGACGAAGAATACGTTGATGTACTATGTGATCTTCACGGCCCTGGGCACGTTTTTGAACGTGGTGCTGGCTATTGCCATCGACCAGTTCGTATTCAAAAAGGCAGCCAAGGTCATGCAGACATTGATGATCATTCCGGTTTTCATTTCCTACGCGGCGGTGCAGTTCATCGTGTATGCGTTCATCAGCACCGATACCGGTATTTTGAACAATGCGCTGGGGATGTCGACGAGGTTTTACTCCACAGCCTCCATGTGGCCGGCGATCCTGACCATCGTCAAGATCTGGAACAGCGTCGGCTACGGTTCCGTCCTGTATATGTCCGTCCTGGCGGGCATCGATACGGAGCTGTATGAGGCGGCCCAGATCGACGGCGCCAATAAATGGCAGCAGATCTGGCACATCACGCTGCCGGCCCTGATCCCGATGATCACCGTCATGCTGCTGCTCTCCGTAGGAAATATCATGAGATCCGATACCGGTCTGTTCTATCAGGTCACCCGTAACAGCGGCGTGCTTTACCCGACCACACAGGTTATCGATTCCTATGTTTTGAACGCCATCTTTAAGAGTTCCAACTTCGGCTTCACAGCGGCGACCAGCTTTTTCCAGTCTGTCGTAGGACTTTTGATGATGTTGTTTGCCAATGGCCTGGTGCGTAAGATCTCGCCTGAAGACGCGCTGTTCTGAGCAGAGAGGAGAGTATGAAAATGAGTAAAAGAAAAGGGAATGCGGCCGATCTGGCTCCGTCCAAAATGGAAAAGAAGGGTCCGGGGCAGTACGTCCTGGGTTTCTTCCTCCTGTTATACACACTGTTCTGCGCACTGCCTGTGCTGCTGGTTTTCATAGCGGCGTTCACGGATGAAAAGGCCATTACCCAGAACGGGTTCAGCTTCTTCCCGGAGAAATGGTCCTTAAACGGCGTCAACGCGGTGCTGCGTTACGGCAAACAGCTTTTGACCTCCTATGGGATCACGATCTTTATTACGGTGGCGGGCACGGCCCTTGGCCTGCTGATCATGAGTATGTTCGCTTACTCCATCAGCCGCAAGGATTTCCGCTTATCCAAGTTCTTATCCATTTACCTGCTGATCCCTATGCTGTTTAACGGCGGACAGCTTTCCGGTTACATCATCTTCACATCCTATTATGGATTGAAGGACAGCCTGTGGCTTCTGATCCTGCCGCTGTGCGTGACCACCATGAACGTTATCATCCTGCGGACTTACATAGCCAACAGTATTCCGAACGAACTGATGGAGGCGGCCAAGATCGACGGGGCCGGTGAATACCGTACCTTCTTCCAGATCACGCTGCCCCTGTTGAAGCCTTCTCTGGCGGCTGTCGGGTTCATGATGGCCACCGCTTACTGGAACGACTGGCAGAACGCCCTGCTTTACATTACCACCGACGCCAAGAAGCCCCTGCAGCTTCTGCTGGTGAACATTCAGAAGAGCATCGAGTTTCTGCTGAACAACTCCAACGTCCCCGCATCCGCGAGGGCGGCCATGGGCGGCAATATCCCGCAGTATTCTTCCACCATGGCGACCGTGCTGGTGGTTATCGGGCCCATCATGGTGGCGTACCCGTTCTTCCAGAAATACTTTGTCAAGGGCCTGACCGTAGGTTCCGTCAAAGGTTAACTTCGGTTTCGATCCAATGCAATAGTGCGGCGGATTAGAAATAAATTTTATAAAAGGGAGGATTTTTTGAAATGAAAATCAAAAAACTCTTGGCTCTGGCGCTGGCCGGTGCGATGACAGCTACCATGCTTGTCGGCTGCGGCGGCGGAAGCTCCGAGCCTGCGGGCGATGCGCCTGCAGCGGACACCGGATCTGCTGATACCGGTTCCGCAGACACCGGCTCCGCCGATACCGGCGCTGCTTCCGGTGACGCTGTCACCATCAACGTGACGAGAGCCAGCTTCAACGTTGCGACTCCGGATTCTGCTCAGGTGCAGAAGGTTCAGGACGCCATCAACGACTACATCAAGGACAAGATCAACGTTCAGATCGTTCTGACCGATATCGGCTCCGGTGAGTACGCGGATAAGGCGAACCTGGCTCTGGCCAACAACGAGATCAACCTGTTGTGGACCGCTTCCTGGCAGGGCACCGTCGGCACCAACGATTTGGTTCCCAACAACGCGGTGTATGACATCACCGATCTGCTTCCTGGCACTCCTCTGTACGATTCCATGGACGCCAGCCAGTGGGAAGCGACCAAGTACAACGGCCGCAACTACTTTGTCCCGGTTTACAAGGACAACGTGGAAGGTTATGACATCATGGCCCGCAAGGAGCTGGCTGACAAGTATGGCTGGGATCTTTCCTCCATCAAGACGCTGGCTGATCTGGAGCCCATGCTGGAAGACTGCAGGAACGAAGGACTGAAATATCCTTTCCTGACCCAGAAGACCGCTATGTTCTACAGATGGTACATCGACAGCTTTGATTTCTTCACTGCTGACTCTACCTCCAACTGGGTTGCAGTTGACAGGGCGAGCGATACCGTTGTGGACACCATCCTGACCGACGAGTACAAAGAGTTCTGCACTCTGATGGCCAAGTGGGCGGCTGCCGGCTACATCTCTGAAGATGAAGTGACCAAGACCACCACCGATACCACCACACAGACCCAGGATTGGGGCTTCTCCTGGTGGACGGATATCCCGGTTAACGACGAGGCGAATTCCCGTTATGGCCAGGATGTTGTGATGACCCCCTACACCAAGAGGTGGGCGCACTCCACTTCCGCTCTGGGTTCCTGCTATGCGGTTACCGCCAACAGCACCCCTGAGCAGGCGCAGGCTTGTATCGATTTCTTAGGGCTTCTTTACACCGACAGCAAGCTGGCTGATATCTACACCTTCGGTATTGAAGGCGAAGACTTCAACTACGATGCGAACGGCCATGTAGAGCAGACCGACGCCGGCAAGTACAACCACAGCATGTGGGAGTCCGCTTCCGCTACCATCGTTACCCCTCTGTACAACGAGCCTGATAACAAGGCTGACCTGTACATTGATTTCAATGGCGGCGCTGAGACCTCCTGCGCGGCTGGTTTCCGTTTCGACAAGACCCCTGTAGCGGCTCAGTTCTCCGCTTGCCAGGCTGTGTTCGAGCAGTACGGATTCCCGCTGGAGAACGGCGGTATTGCTGAGGCTGATGTGGAGTCCACCATCGAGGCTTATCAGGCGGCTCTGGACGAGGCTGGCTACCAGGATATCCTGGCTGAGTTCACCTCTCAGTACGATGCTTGGAAGGCTTCCAAATAATTGGAGACTGCCAGATCAAACGGCTAATGTGTGAAACATTGTGCGGGAGACCGGTTTTACCGGTTCTCCCGCATATTTTTTGCTCCAAAAACCGATGTGTAATTGATTGACTTCCCCGACTGCCCGGATTATAATGAATTTTTGCGTGGAAGAATGTCTGATCCACAGCGCAGAGAAAAGGAGAACCCAGTATGTTTCGGCATCAGGAATCGGAAGGCTCTGTCCGCCGTCACCATCAGAATACCGTCTCCCTGACGGAAGGATCTGTTGCAAAAGGGATCATCGGCTTTGCCGTACCTCTCCTTTTGGGACAGCTTTTGCAGCAGCTATACAATCTGGCGGACGCCTGGGTCATTGGCAATTTCGCGGACAATGACTCCTTTGCGGCGGTCAGTTCCGGCGGCAGTCTGACGTTTCTGATCATCGGTTTTTTTAACGGGATCGCTGTCGGCGGCAGCGTTATCATCTCCCGTTATTACGGGGCGAGGGACAAAAAAAGCGTGGAGGAAGCCATCCACTCCAACTTCCTCTTCGGGATCGTTTCTTCTGTCATTTCCACCGGGATCGGGCTTTTGCTGGCGCCGCTGATCCTGCGGCTGATGAACACGCCGGATTCCGTCATGCCCCATGCCCTGACCTATTTCCGGATTTACTTTGGCGGCGTTTCCACGATTATCCTTTACAATATCTGCATGGCGATCATGCGCGCCCTCGGGGACAGTATCCATCCGCTGTATTACCTGATGATATCTTCCCTGACAAATGTGGTTCTGGATCTTTTCTTTGTGGCCGGACTTCACTGGGGCGTGGGCGGCGCGGCCTTTGCCACCGTACTGTCGCAGGGGTTGAGCGCTATATTGTGCATCGTCCGTATGTGCAGGCTCCCGGACGATACCCGCCTGGATTTTAGAAAACTGAAATGGAACTCCTCCATGATCCGCGAGATTCTGGCGCAGGGCCTGCCTACCGGGATCCAGAATTCGGTCATCAGCATCGGCAATCTCACGATCCAGTCCAACATCAATGCTTTCGGCGCTTTTGCCATGTCCGGGCACGGCGCCTATTCCAAGATCGAGGGCTTTGTTTTTTTGCCCATTACCTGTATGTCTATGTCGCTGCCCACCTTTGTCGGACAAAATCTGGGGGCGAAGGAGTATGGCCGGGCGAAGCGAGGCGCGCTTTTCGGGATCCTTTCCGGTATGCTGACGGCGGAGCTGATCGGCGTGATCCTGCTTTTGGGGGCGCCCTATGCGCTACGGTTTTTCGTGGATGTGGACGAAGCGGTCTCCTATGGGCTGATCGACATTCACATCATTGCGCCGTTTTACTTTTTGCTGGCGTTTTCGCACTGCAGCGCCGGCGTCATGCGCGGCTGCGGGAAAGCGGTCGTGCCCATGGCGACGATGCTGACCTTCTGGTGCGGCGTCCGCATTCTTTACGTTACGCTGGCAGTCCGCGCTTTTCCGGTATTTGGGACCATCTCCTGGGCCTATCCGCTGACCTGGACCTGCAGTTCTGTCGTGTTCCTGCTTTTCCTTTGGAAATCGGACTGGGTGCATGCCTTTGAAAAAAAGCGAGAAGAAGAGCTGCCGCAAAAAAGTCTGCCTTTGAGAAAAGAATTGAAAAAGTAAGGGCCGTTTATGTTCGGATCGCCGTCTGGTAACGGAAGAAGCGGGTATGTCAATACGGATCGTTGACGATTCGTATGGACAGCCCTTCCCTCACAGTTTGTTCGAAATATCCCGGCGCACAACAGCCCTTTTGTTGCTCATTATCTCCCACACCGGTTCCTCACTGTGTTCCCCGGAGAAATACTGTCTGGCACAGGAAAGGGCAAATGCAATATCCTGTTTTTCCGATAACGCGATGTATGCCTTATTAAAAAGGGACATATCGCGTTTCTGCGGCGCAGTGTCCTCTACTTCTACTTCAAATAAATGCACTTTGCCGCGTTCCTCATCCGATTCAGCCCCCCAGTCATCCCAGTACAATTTCCTGCTGTTATTCAAATCATCATAAAAGAAAAAGCTGTTCAGGCGGCTATAGGAATCGGGATATTCCTTTTTTCTGACAAATTCAAACAAGCCTTCGGTTGCCCATTTCGCATAGTCAGACCATTCTCTCAGATGTGATTTGCAAAGGACTGCATAGAGATATTTTCCGTTCAGCAACATCCCGTAAAAGCAGTCTTCGCTGCGTTCCAAGGCTTGCGTAAATGGTTCACACAGGCTTTCCGTTTTCTGAAAATCCGGAATAAATGTATCGCCGCACCTTAACGTCTGGCTCATGTGATATAAAATCATTTTGTCTCCTTGATTTTAATAAAAACAGCAAACAACGATTCCAATTTGTCGAACCTTCATCATTTGCGTGTTTAAGGGAGGTTGCACATCCGTCCCCAATGCTGATTATATAAAAATGTGATTCTACAACACCAAAACCCTTATAAAAATGTGATTCTACAACACCAAAACACTTATAAAAGTGTGCAGGCTCCCTGTTGGGCATTGCACTGGCAAAATCGTTCTTTTTCCATGTGGGAAAAGTCAATTTTATGCAGGGTGACTGAATAGCACCAGTCACCCTGTCGGAGTTTTATTCTTCGCTATAAATGTTTATTTCTTGTGCATAATTTACACTCACGACCGGTTCCCCGGAGCCTGATTCAAGCCCTTCCTTTTTCAGAATATCGTCTGGATCATTTATTGTACCATCTTCGATCAAGTTTAAGTCCATCTTTACATTGTCAGGAAATTTATCAAAATAAACGGAAACGCTTCGGAAGGTATCTGATTCTGAACCGTCCAATGTAATATTATGATTCAAATGATCAGCCTCCAAATTAAGATTCACATGGGAATCGTTTGCATGGATCAACACATCTGAATTGATAGTATCTAAGGAAACTTGTCTGAAATTGCCATCTATTTCAATTTTATCAAATTCTTTTTGCGGTATGTAAATCATAGGGGAGCCGAGAACATCATTGTCATTTTCCGGATTCTCCATCACAAGTTCAATGTTGAGTGTTTCTCCCTCCTTGTCACAGCGAACGGTATATGTATGAGCCGGATTCAAATCTCCGTTATAAAATTCCAGGTTTTCGCTTTCGCTGCGTTGGATAACAATAGAGGAAGCGCTGCCGCTTATATGAATCTGCCCGAAATCTTCAACGGCAACATCCTCATACATTTTTTCTGGTCTATCTGGTGAGGTGTTAAGGGTATCTGTCGCACAAGCCGACGACCCGATCATGCTCATAAGAATGGCAAGCAGATTAATTGCTCTTTTCATAATCGCAGGTTTTTCCTTCATGAATATCCCCAACCCCATCCGCCTATCCCCCTTTTCAACCGCCGATCTTTCTGTTTCTCTTATAGCCGTAGGCCCATTATATCATATTGGCAAATGAGCCACAATACCGGTGATTCATAGTTGGCCGTTGCAGGATGGTATGGGAATATACAAACTTAAGGAAAAAGTAAGGTGGGGAGAATGTTGCCGTAAGGTTGACAAAGTACAATGGTGGCAACAGACGAAAGGAGACATTCCTATGAACATTATAGAAACGCAAAATCTGACAAAATCCTACGGCGGGTTTACGGCTGTTTCCGGGATCAACCTTCATATACCGAAAGGTACGGTGTACGGTTTTCTCGGCCCGAACGGCGCCGGAAAGTCTACCACGATGAAAATGTTTCTCGGGCTGACAAAGCCTACAAGCGGTTCCTTTGTCATTGATGGGAAACAATTTCCGGCTGACCGGGTTCCAATACTGAAAGAAGTCGGCTCCTTTATTGAAGCCCCTGCTTTTTACGGCAATCTGACAGGTGAAGAAAATCTGGACATCGTTCGCAAGATTTTAGGCTTGCCGAAGTCGTCTATAACGGAAGCTCTTGAAATCGTCGGTCTGACGCCGTACAGGAAGCGGCTGGCGAAAAAGTATTCCCTTGGCATGAAACAGCGTTTGGGACTTGCAAGCGCCCTGATTGGAAAGCCGCCAATCCTGATCCTCGATGAGCCGACCAATGGTCTTGATCCCGTAGGCATCCATGAGATAAGAACGATGATCCGCTCGTTACCACAGCAGTTTGCGTGTACGGTACTGGTATCTTCGCATTTGCTTTCCGAAATCGAACTGATGGCGGACAACGTCGGCATTCTCAATCATGGGCGGCTGCTCTTTGAGGGAACGCTTGATGCTCTGAAACGGGATGCTGCCTCCCAGGGGTATCCGACAGATAATCTGGAGGATACTTTCCTTGCGCTGATCGATGCCGATAACCGACAGAAAGGCGGCGCGCAATGAGCAGTTTTGTATTGGAGCGAAGGAAAGTCAAAAGGACGGGGTTTATGCCTGCTTTTTGGGGCGGTGGAATTTTGGCCGCTGCGGTTCCCGTTGTGGACATGGCCCTGCGTTCAGAGATGTATGTCGGCAGGAACGATTCTCCCGTCAATATTCTTCTTGATGCAAACTGGCAGATGATGTCTATGCTGAATATTCTGCTTATCGTCGCCGGAGCGTGTATCATGTATCACACCGAGTATGCAGATAACGCCATCCAGAGGATGTGTACGCTGCCAACAAAAGAAAGCGCCATGTTTTTCGGCAAAACCGCCGTATTGATAACGGGAAGCATTCTGCTTTTGGTTATAGAGGCAGTCTCCGTTTTTTGCTGTTCCCTATATTGGTTTGAACCAACTGCAGATTTGTATATAGAGATATTCAAAAACTTCGGGTTCTTTTTCCTGTTAATGCTTCCGGTCATTCTGTTATCTCTTGTGATAGCGTCGATGAGCAGGAATATGTGGATCTCGTTGGGAATTGGCGTCGTATGCGTATTCGTGGCCACTATGATTCCGACACGGAACTTTTTACCCACACTGTTTCCGTTTGCAATGCCATTCCAGCGGTTAGGGAATCATGCGGCTGATGCGGTACGAAATTACGCGATTGCCGGTGCGGTTGAAACTGCTCTGATCGCTTTGCTGGAAGTTATTATTCTGAAAGTCAGGAGGTTGTTTGAATGAGTTTTTTATCCCTTGTGGGCGTAGAGTGGGGAAAAATACGCCGGTCAAAAATCTTTTTGATCTTAGTTTTAGCCACAATCATTCTTTGGATACCGTCTATCCTGAATGCAGACCTCAATTTTGGGATGCAGGCAGAGGGGATATCCCCGGAAAACAACTTTTTTATACAGGGATTTATGGCTATGGCATGGTTCCTATTTCCTGCCACCATGGTCGTTGTAACCGTTTTACAGATTCAGACGGAAAAGAGCGGTCACGGCATCCTCAAAATGCTTGCTTTGCCTGTCAGCACGGCGAAACTCTGCATGGCAAAATTCGTGGTGCTGGTATCTTTCTCGGCCATTCAGTTTCTGATGTCCGTTGGAATGTATTATATCAGCATTGCGATCGCTTCCCATACGCAGGGCTATGACTTTTTCCTGTCGCCGCTTTTTGTTTGCAAAGAGGTCGGCATGATGTGGCTGTCCTCCATTCCGATGCTGACGTTTTTCTGGCTGCTGGCCGTATGTATTCAGACGCCGGTTTTCTCCATCGGGATCGGCCTTGCCTCTGTTGTGCCGTCCGTTCTGATGATCAATACAAAGGTATGGTTTGCCTATCCGATGGCTTATCCGTTTTTTGTGATAACCTCGGAATATGGGAAATTGGCGGCCAACATTTCAACAGAGCAGGTCAGGCTGATACCGTGGCTTCCCACAGCCGCTTTGATCACCGCAGTATGTTTGACGATTTCCTGTATCCGCTTCGGGCAGGCTGAAAGGAGATAGTTTATTATGAAAAACAAGATTCTGACAGCGATCAGCGCCATTATGGCGGTTCTTCCCTGGTCGATCCTGCCGCTGCGTACCTATACTCGGTGGGCAATGGAGTACGCGCACATTATAATCCCGTGTTATGCGGTATTTATGATCCTCTCCGGTATTTATTCGATTTTTATTTACACAGCAGGAAAAGTAAAGAATACTGTTATGAAAGTATGCCTTGTCATTAACAGCGCCTACGCGGTATTTGGCGTTGCGGTCATTGTAATGATGATCAATCAAAAATTGATGTGAGGAAACAGAACGGCCAGTGGATTTCTTCACATTTGGGTGGTATAATTTGAAATGTCGAGTAGGTGATTATTCGACAAATCAGGAGTTTAGGAAGGAAAATATGTATGAGAAGATATGCGGTCGTGTTATATCCAGATTTTTCTTTGCAGGAAATTACTTGTCTTACATCTGCGTTGACAATCTGGTTTGGGGAAACGATTGACTATATTGCAAGCGAGGAAAAAGAATATCGAAGTGAAGAGGGGCTGCGAGTTCTTCCAACAAAAACATGCGATGAATCAAAAATAACAGACTATGATTGTGTGATTTTGCCGGGGACGGTCAATCCATTGCCCGCGTTGTTTGACGAAAAGCTGATCACATTCCTGAAAGGCGGGATTGATACGGATATTGTTTTTGCGGCAATTTCATCATCTCCGCTTTTGTTATCCAAAGCAGGCATTTTGAACGGGAAGAAGTTTACTTCAGGATACTTTATGCAAATGGCGGACACGTTCCATTTTGTTGAGAGAGAAAATTTTTTACATCAAGGCATTGTAGAGGATGGCAATGTTATAACAGGTATTGGAACGTTCTTCCGCGAATTCGCAGAAGCAGTATTAAAAAGATTTGGATATGATGTTGGCGCAAACTTTATGCGAGACAGTCCGACAGAATACACAGAGGACGAATTAACCTTTTACTGGTCTGCGGACGAATACAGGGAATTTTTAGAAGAACTCAAAGCGTATTCCCTATAAGAATAGATGACTTTCCACTTTTTTGAGGCTTTGCAAAACCCTATAGAAACTAAAGGGCGCACTTCTGGTATCGTGCGCTTGGAAGGCTTTCTCTGACAGCAGGAAGCCGCCCTCCGAGAGACCGCCCAATGTCATTTCACGTTGTTTCTTTTATTCGCGTATAGGAAGTTCCCCGGTGAAAAGGAGGTGTAAACTTGTTAGACAAAACAGGTTTTGATTTGTGGGCAGATGATTATGACAAGGCAGTCGGTATTTCCGACGAAGAAAAAACATATCCGTTTGCCGGGTACAAGGATGTACTTGGACGCATCTTTCAAACCATTATTGAAAAGCAAAATGCGACCGTACTTGACATAGGTTTTGGCACCGGTACGCTCACAACGAAATTATATGAACGCGGTTGTGGTATTTATGGACAGGATTTCTCGTCCAGAATGATAGATCTGGCGATCAGGAAAATGCCAGATGCCAATCTCTATCAGGGAGATTTTACGCAGGGACTAGCGGAACCTTTGTATCATCAAAGCTATGATTTTATTGTGGCGACGTACTCTCTACATCATTTGACGGACGAACAAAAGATCGCATTTCTTCACACTTTGCAAGACCGTCTGAAAGAGAATGGGCAAATTTTGATCGGTGACGTCGCTTTTGAAACTCGTGAAAAGTTGAACCAATGTCGAGAGGCGGCCGGCGATGAATGGGATGATGAAGAGATCTATTTTGTTGTCGATGAACTGAAAAGCGCTTTCCCGAATCTTTCTTTTACACAGGTTTCATACTGCGCGGGTATACTGACTTTGGCCCGATAGATTCCCGTTCGGTGAAATGTGCGGCGAAAATCAAGTAACTTTTTATTGGGGGAGGAAAATCATTATGAGCAGCAAAGGCATGATCCTTTTGGGAATTATGTGGATTCTTGCATCACCATTATGGTTTTGGGCAGAAAATGCTGCATTGGGCATTATATGGTTATGCGCAGGGATTATTGAACTGATCATCGCATTGATAAGACGCAATAACAATAAGAAAAGCAGGTAAGTTCGCATCTGTAGAGCTGTTATGTGTATTCTTCATTTGACGCAGCCCCGGCATCCGCCGGCGCAGCAGGCGTTTGTATCCCCGGTGTGTTCCTTCATGGAGCAGTCGGGGATTTTGCCTTCTTTTTCCATGAGGGAGCTGCCCCAGGCGTACATGGCCTCCAGGATGGGGAACAGGCTTTGCCCCAGTTCTGTCAGAGAATACTCCACCCGCGGCGGCACCATCGGATAGACCGTGCGCAGGATCAGCCCGTCCTCCTCCAGTTCCCGAAGCTGCTGCGTCAGCATTTTGGGCGTCGCTTCGGGCACCAGCTTCTGCAGCCGGTTGAAACGAAGCGTCTGTCCGGTCAGGTGCCAGAGCAGCAGCGCTTTGTATTTGCCCCCGATGAGGCGGATGGTGGCGGAGACGGGGCAGTTTTCATTTAAGGTGAGAGCATTTTTTTTATGTTCCTGTTTCATGAGAGGGCTTCCTTTCCTATCAAACGCTATCCTTTTTGATACTATCTAACAAAATTGTGCATTCTTGCATTTTTGATAATATATGGGTATCATAACATCAGAACAGCTTTTGCGCAAGAACGGCGGAGGCTTGGGAGGTACAGTTTGAAAAAAGAGACGTTTGATATTACCGGCATGACCTGTTCGGCGTGCGCGGCGCGGATAGAAAAGGGCGTTTCGTCCATGGAGGGCATGGAGCAGGTCAGCGTGAACCTGCTGAAAAACAGCATGACGGCGACTTATGATGAAACGGTGCTTTCTACAGAGGGTATTATAGAAAAGGTGACGGATATCGGGTATGGTGCGTCGCTCCACGCAGCGGCGGGTGTCTCCGCCCAAAAAACGGGGCAGGCAGGGCGGCAGTCCGGCGCAGATCCGGCCCAGCAGGCCATGGATCGTATGAAGCAGCGCCTGATCATTTCCCTGATCTTTACGGTGCCGTTGTTTTATATTTCCATGGGCCATATGGCGGGATGGCCGCTGCCGGGCTTTCTGCTGGGGATGGAGAACGCCATGATCTTCGTGTTCACCCAGTTTTTGCTCCTGCTTCCCGTGCTGGCGGCGGGCGGACACTATTTTTACAACGGATACCGGAACCTGCTGCGCCGTTCTCCCAATATGGATTCCCTGATCGCGCTGGGATCCGGCGCGGCGTTTTTGTATGGCGTTTATGCGATCTATAAGATCGCCTGGGGAATGGGGCACGGAGACATGGAGCTGGTACACCGGTTTTCCATGGATCTGTATTTTGAATCCTCCGGCATGATCCTGACGCTGATCACTCTGGGGAAATTCATGGAGGCCAGGGCGAAGGCCAAAACCTCGGAGGCCATTGAAAAGCTGATGGATCTGGCGCCGAAAACTGCCGTCGTGCTGCGGGACGGGCAGGAGGAGGAGATTCCGCTGGATATGGTGGCGGCCGGGGATGTGTTGATCGTGCGGGAGGGCGCTACCGTGCCGGTAGACGGAAGGATCCTGGAAGGAAACGCCTCCCTGGATGAATCCGCCATTACCGGGGAAAGCCTGCCGGCAGAGCGGCAGGCGGGGGATCATGTGACCGGAGGGACCATCAATAAGGCCGGTTATTTCCGTATGGAAGCCACCGCAGTGGGGGAGAATACGACGCTGGCCAGGATCATCGCGCTGGTGGATGAGGCCACTTCTTCCAAGGCGCCCATCGCAAAGCTGGCGGATAAGGTCAGCGGTGTGTTTGTGCCCGTGGTGATCTGCATCGCGCTGCTGGCGGCGGCTGTCTGGCTGCTTTCGGGCCAGTCTTTGGAGTTTGCGCTTTCCGTGGGCATCTCGGTGCTGGTCATTTCCTGTCCCTGTGCGCTGGGCCTTGCGACGCCCACCGCCATCATGGTGGGAACGGGCCGGGGCGCGGCCAACGGGATCCTGATCAAATCCGCGGAAGCATTGGAGATCGTCCACGGCGTGGACACAGTGGTGCTGGATAAGACCGGAACCGTGACGGAAGGAAGGCCTGAGGTGACGGATGTGATTCCGGCCGGATCGGTTCCGGCGCGGGAACTTCTGGAAACGGCGGCGTCCCTGGAAGCGCTGTCCAGCCATCCTCTGGCAGAGCCGGTGCTGCAGAAAGCCCGGGAGGAAGGAATAGAACCGTTGTCCGTATCCGATTACCGGATGCTGCCCGGCCAGGGGTTGACGGGTGCCCTCGGGAAAGAAATGTGTTACGGCGGAAACCGGAAGCTGATGGAGACGGCGGGCGTTGCCATGACAGGTTTTGAGGCGGCGGAAAAACGGCTGGCGGACGAAGGAAAGACGCCGTTGTTTTTCGCCAGAGGGAACCGTTTCCTGGGTATGATCGCGGCGGCGGATGTGATAAAGCCCACCAGCGCGGCGGCCATCGCCCGGATGCAGGAAATGGGGATGGAAGTGGTCATGCTGACCGGGGACAATGCCCGCACGGCGGAGGCGATCAAAAAGCAGGTGGGCCTTCAGACGGTGATAGCGGAGGTCCTGCCCCAGGATAAGGAAGAAAAGGTTCGCGCCCTGCAGGAGCAGGGGAAAAAAGTGGCCATGGTGGGCGACGGGATCAACGACGCGCCGGCCCTGGCGCGGGCCGATGTGGGGATCGCCATCGGCGCGGGCACGGATGTGGCCATCGAATCGGCGGATATCGTGCTGATGAAAAGCGACCTGATGGACGTACCGGCGGCGGTGAGCCTGGGGCGCGCCGTCATGCGCAACATCCGGCAGAATTTGTTCTGGGCGTTTTTTTACAACGCCATCGGCATCCCTGTGGCGGCGGGAGTGTTGTACCCTGCTTTTCACATTCTTTTAAATCCCATGATCGCCGCGGCGGCTATGAGCTTTTCTTCCGTGTCGGTGGTCAGCAATGCCCTGCGCCTGCGGTTTTTTAAATCCGGTGGCGCGGATGGAAATAAAAAGGCGGTTCCCGCCGCCCGACAGGCAGCGGCCCCTGCCGCGCAGGCAGCGGCGTCCGGTGCGAAAGAAGCGGCGGAAAGCATAAATGAAGAAAAAGGAGAACAGACCATGAAGAAAACGGTGAAGATCGAAGGCATGATGTGTATGCACTGTGTGAAAGCGGTGGAAAAGGCGCTGAGCGCGGTGGAGGGCGTGACGGCGGTGAACGTCAGCCTGGAGGAAAAGCAGGCGGTGGTAGAGGGCAACGCTTCCGCAGAGGCGCTGAAGGCGGCGGTGGCGGAGGCAGGCTACGAAGTGACGGAGGTCGCATAAGGATCCCACGGCCTGGGAGAAGGTTTCGCAAAAAGGACAGGGGTGCGCTGCAGCATACCGCTGTCTTTTTTCACGGATTTTTAGCAAAAAAATATCGGAAACAGAACGAATTCCCGATAACTTATTATTGTTAAAGCATATTTTATTTTTCTTATAACTACATATTGCATCGTAACATATTTCGAAAATAAAGTCTAGTATTTTTTCTGTTTTCCGATACAATGATAGTACGGTTCGGCCGGCCGGAATGCAAAAGGGAAGGAGATACGGGAATGGGAGCGGAAACGGAAGAAAAGACGAAGCGCCACGGAACGTCCAGACAGGCGGAAGAGCGCCATCTGGCGGACACGCTGGCGGTGGTGCAGAAAAACGTGGTCAATTACACCGCCCAGGTGACGCAGATGCGCGCCGATATCGATGAAATGCTGGAGCATTATCACGACAACGATGTAGAAGAACTCACAACGCTGAACAACACCATTACCATGCACGATCATATGAAGCGCGCCCTGGAGCGCAATGAGAAAGCCCTCGTCAAACCTTATTTCGGCAGGATCGATTTTTATGACGAGACCTACGAAAAGGAAGAATCCCTCTATATCGGACGGGGCGGCATCTTTCGCGACACCACGCACTGGGTGGTGGTGGACTGGCGCGCACCGGTGGCAAACGCCTATTATGAAAACGGTTTGGGGAAATGCAGCTATGCTTCGCCCGACGGCGGCCGGGTGGAGATCGACCTGCAGTTAAAGCGCACCTATGAGATCGAGGACGGGAAGCTTCTGGATTTTTTTGACAGCGAGGTGATCGCCAACGACGATCTGTTGACCAAATACCTGGCGAAAAACAAGCAGGCGGTGCTGGGGGAGATCGTGGCCACCATCCAGAAGGAGCAAAACGAGATCATCCGAAAGTCCCCCTATCACAACATCATCGTCCAGGGGGTGGCCGGTTCCGGGAAAACTACGGTGGCGATGCACAGGATCTCTTTTATCCTGTATAATTATGAGGAACGGTTTAAGCCGGAGGATTTTTATATCGTAGGCAGCAACCGCATCCTGTTGAACTATATCACGGGGGTGCTGCCGGATCTGGATGTGTACGGCGTGCGGCAGATGACCATGGAACAGCTTTTCGTCCGGCTCCTGTACGAGGACTGGGACGAAAAGAAATACCGGATCCGCGCGGGCGGCGGGACAGGGAGCGCAGAAAGCGTCAAGGGAAAGCTGTCATGGTTTCTGGATCTGAAAAACTACTGCGACGAACTGGAATGGCGGACGATCCCGCGGGAATCCGTTTTCTTAAACCCGAGGCAGTTCGTGGAAGGGTATCGGGACGGGAAAAGCGGCGTATTCGATGAAACCGGAGGAAGACCGGCCGATCCAAGGACGCTCGTCCGGCTGATGGAAAAGGAAAGCATAGAACGGTATATCCGGCAGAACCCGCGCATTTCCGTCCAGAGCAAGATCAACATGCTCAACGAGCGGCTGTTAAACAGGGTGAAGGAGGAATTTCTGGGGAAAGGCGTCAAATATACCGATGCGGAGAAAAGGGCGATCCTGAAAGCCTATCGGGGCAGGTTCGGCGGCAGAAGCCAGAAACGCTCCATTTATGAGCTGTACCGGGAGTTCCTGGCAGGACAGAGCTTCAAAGGAAAGACGGCAGATGTGCCCCGGGACGCGTTCGACGTTTACGATCTGGCGGCGTTGGCCTATTTGTATAAACGCGTCAGGGAGACGGAGGAGATCAGCGAAGCCCATCATGTGGTCATCGACGAAGCCCAGGATTTCGGGATGATGGCTTATGCTACCCTGCAGTTTTGTATGCACGGCTGCACCTATACGGTCATGGGAGACGTTTCCCAGAACATCCGGTTCGGCTGCGGGCTCAACGACTGGGAGGAGCTGAAAACCCTTCTGCTGACGGACGAAATGGACAGCTTCAACGTTCTGAAAAAAAGCTACCGCAACACGGTGGAAATTTCCGAGTTCGCTATGAAGATCCTTTATCACGGGCGCTTTTCGGTCTATCCTGCACAGCCCATCCTGCGCCATGGAGAACCGGTAGAGGTTCAGCAGGCGGCGCAGGGGACGCTGGCGCGGGAAGCGGCAAAGATATGTCAGAACTGGCAGAAAAAAGGTTTCGATACCATCGCCGTGATCTGCCGGGATCAAAAGCAGGCCGGACAGGCGGCGGCAGAGCTGGGCAGCTATGTGACGATAAAGGACAGCGATCCCGAACGGATGGATTTCGGCAGCGGGATCATGGTATTGCCGGTAGAATATACCAAGGGACTGGAATTTGACGCGGTGCTGCTGTATGACCCGGACCGGGAAAGCTATCCGGTGGACGATGGGCACGCAAAATTGCTCTATGTGGCGGCTACCCGGGCGCTGCACGAGCTTTGTGTGCTGCATCTGGGGAATCTCACAGGTCTTATCGCCGATCCGGTTCCAAAGCGCTCCTGGCAGCCGAACGCCGATCCGGCCCCTACGGACCTTTTGCAGCCGGAAGGGACGGAAGGGAGGCAGCCGTCAAAAGCGCCGGGGACAGCCAGGCCCCGTGCCAGGATCTCCCTGGCCGGCGTGCAGGCAGCGAAGCCGCGAGGGAAAATACCGGCAGATCCGGCCGGCGGGCGGATTGGAAGCCGCCTGCCGGAAAGGACGCCCGTTGGAAAGGACGCCTCCCGGCCGGCGCCGGCGGCTTTACGGCCTGCGTTTGGCGATATGCCGCCTACGGAAATGCTGCGTCCGGCGGGACACGCAAAGATCGATCTGGGGATCCGCTGGATCACAAAGGAGGCGGACGGTCTGTACCTGCAGAGCCGTTACGGGTTGCTGCGCCTGTGCCCGGTGAGCGGCGGGATCGTGCGCGTTACCTTTGCCAGAGGCTCCCGGATCGCGCCGGGAGTTTCCCCGGCTGTCGCAGCGCGGCGCACGGAAAGCAGATGGATGTACAGGACGGCGGGAAATTTTGTGGAACTGCTGACGGACGAACTCTGTCTGCGGGTGGACAAGACCCAGGGCGCGGTCCATTATCTGACTGGAGATAGGAAGCTTTTGCTGGCGGAGCGCTCTAAGGAGTGCCGTCTGCTGGAAACCGGGCCTGAGGGCCTGCAGAAAAGCCGGCTCTTTCTGGAATGGGCGAAGGCGGAGAAGATATACGGACTGGGAGCGGGCCCGGTGGAGCAGATGCCGCTGCGGGGTACGGCCCGTTATATTTCCCGCCGGGAGGAAGGAGAGCTGCCGATGCTTCTTTCCGACAGAGGGTACGCGATCGTTCCAGCGGCGCAGGGGCCTGTCTTTTGCTGCGATATCCCTGCCTATGGTTCCTATCTGTGTATACAGGGAGAGGAACAGATGGATTTTTATTTCCTCGTCGGTCGCCGCCCCGATACGCTTTTGGACGCTTACGGATATCTCTGTGGGAAATGAGGGAAATATTTTTGATTGCCTTTCCGGCGGGACTTTAGTATGATGAATCCAACGGACGCGCAGGAGGCGTTTGAGCGTGCGGAAGAAACGCCGCTCTATGGCAATGGGGATGCAAAACGGGAACTGCTCCGGCTGGAAAAGAGGAAAGGGGAAAAAGTTTAATAAAAAGTTATATAAAAAACGTTTCCATATTTCTATTCTTGTGGTATACTAGAGAAATAATGGGAGGGTGCGGAAATGCGATGGGTGAAGATGTTTTCACGGAAAAACTATCTGCATTTCGGAATGGTGCTGGCAGGCGCTCTGGTGATCATCATGGCGGCAATGTTCAGCTACTATTTTAAAATACAGAATAAAGAATATCTTCTTCAGGTGGAATCGCTGAAGGATTTTTCCAATCAGGGAAGCGCGCTGGTGGAGCGCAAGCTGAACGAGTACCTGAGCGTATTGCGGACAGCGGCGGACTTTGTGGACACGACGGAGATCCATTCCGAGGCGAATATGCAGCATTTGCGCGCTATTGTGGAGCGTGGCGAGACGGATTTTGTGCGGATGGGCCTGATCGATGCGGAGGGCAACAGCCTGGTCACCAACGGCGGTACGCTTCAGGCAAAGGATACCGACTATTTTCAAAAGGCGATGCAGGGGGAGAGCAATATTTCCGAGAATCGGAAGCCGATCGAAGGGGAGCAGCCCGTTTTCCTGGCGACAGTACCCCTCAGGGATGGGGACGGCAATATCTGCGGCGCCCTTTACGGCGTAGTGGAGACGGATTCCTTTTGGGTCTATGCGGACGTTACGGAGGGATCCACTTCGCGTTATTTCCGCGTTGTGGACAAAAACGGGGAATATATCCTGCGGGATGAAGAGGTGGAAAATCCCGTCCTGCAGGAGGGGAATCTCTTTGACGGGCTGCGCGGCCTGCGGACGGATATCGCGTACTGGGAAGCGCAGAACAAGATGGAGTCAAACGAGGAATTTCAACTGGAGATCACGAAAAAAGGAGAGAAATATATTGCCTGGTTCAGCCCGCTGGGGATGGGCGACTGGTATGTGGTGACCGTAATGAACCGGGAGGATATCGCCAAGAGCGTGGAGTTCCTGCTCGGCAGCGATGTCTATCTGCTGATCTTTGAAGTCATGATCGCGGTGGGCATTCTGGGTTTTGTCATCCTGCGGCATCTGCAGAAGGAGAGGGAACAGCTTACGGAGATGTATGAGCAGGTCAAGGTCAACGACGAACTGCTCCGGGCTGCCGTGGAGAGCAGTAAGGATCTGATCATGATCTATACTCCGGGCCAGGATATTTTGCGTATCTTAAATCCCTGGAACCGTCTGATCAAGCTCCCTTCCCGGGTGGAGAAGGCTTCCGAGAACATGTGTACCTATCTGCCTTCGGACGGGAATATGGGAGAGCAGTTGGAGAAGATTTTCTACAATCTGAAGAATTCCGACGAAGATGTGACCATGGACTTTAAGATCTGGCTGTATAACCGGCTCAGGAGCTATAAGCTCCATATGAGGAAGATAAAGGATTCCAGCGGGAAAGTCATGGAGTGCATGGGCGTCCTGGTGGACGTTACGGAACAGGTCAATTTACAGCAGAGGGCGGAACGGGACTTCTTGACCGGCCTTTACAACAGGCAGAGCGCTGCGGATCTGATCGAAAATTATCTGCAGGATCAGCGGGGACGCGAGTCCCAGAACGCGTTTCTGATCATGGATCTGGATTACTTTAAGGATATCAATGATACCCTGGGGCACCAGACAGGCGATCTGGCGCTGCAGGATGTGGCGGAGACGATGACGCACCATTTCCGGCAGGAGGATATCATTTGCCGTCTGGGCGGGGACGAATTTGTGGTCTTTGTGAAAAATATTACGAGAGAGACGATGGAGCGCAACGCAACTTCGCTGCTCAAGAAGCTGGCTCGCACCTATGAGGGCAACGGGGAATCCATCAACGTCACGGCTTCCATCGGCATCGCCATGTCGCCGGAGGACGGCGAGAATTTCGTCAAGCTGTATCACAAAGCGGACCGGGCGCTGTACCGGGTGAAGGAATCCGGGAAAAACGCTTTCCGGTTCTATCAGGAAGAGGATGAAAGGAAATAACTATGCAGAAAGGGAAATATTATATTACGACGGCGATTGCCTATACGTCTGGCAAGCCGCACATCGGGAATACCTACGAGGCGGTGTTGGCCGACAGCATCGCCCGGTTTAAGCGAAAAGACGGTTATGAAGTGTTTTTCCAGACCGGGACGGATGAACACGGACAGAAGAACGAGCAAAAGGCCGCGGAGGCCGGGGTGACGCCAAAGGAATATGTGGATAATATCTCGGCGGAGATCCGCCGGATCTGGGATCTGATGGAGACTTCCTACGACAAGTTTATCCGTACTACGGACCCGGATCACGAGAAACAGGTACAGAAAATTTTCAAAAGGTTGTATGCGCAGGGAGATATTTACAAGGGCGCCTATGAGGGGCTGTATTGTACTCCCTGCGAATCTTTCTGGACGGAATCCCAGTTAAAGGACGGAAAATGTCCGGATTGCGGCCGCGAGGTAAAGCCGGCGAAGGAAGAAGCGTATTTTTTCAGAATGAGCAAATACGCGCAGCGGCTCATTGACCACATCAACAGCCATCCGGAATTTATCCAGCCCGTCTCGCGTAAGAATGAGATGATGAACAATTTCCTGTTGCCCGGCCTACAGGATCTGTGCGTTTCCAGGACCTCCTTTAAATGGGGGATCCCGGTGGATTTCGACGACAAACATGTGGTGTACGTCTGGCTGGATGCGCTGACCAACTATATCACGGGCATCGGTTATGACGCCGACGGGGACAGCAGCGAGCAGTACAGGAAGCTGTGGCCGGCGGATCTGCATCTGATCGGCAAGGATATCATCCGCTTCCATACGATCTACTGGCCTATCTTTTTGATGGCCCTGGGAGAGCCGCTGCCGAAGCAGGTATTCGGCCATCCCTGGCTGCTGCAGGGCGACGGCAAGATGAGCAAATCGAAGGGCAACGTGATCTATGCGGACGATCTGGTGGATTTCTTCGGCGTGGATGCGGTGCGCTATTTTGTGCTGCATGAGATGCCCTATGACAACGACGGCGTGGTAAGCTGGGAACTTCTGGTGGAGCGGATCAATTCCGATCTGGCCAATACGCTGGGCAATCTGGTAAACCGCACCATTTCCATGAGCAACAAGTACTTCGGAGGCGTCGTGGCCGATAAAGGCGCCGCAGAAGCGGTGGATGGGGAGTTGAAGGCCCTGGCGGAGGGCTGCTACGACAGGGTGGAAAAGAAGATGGAAACCCTGCGGGTGGCGGACGCGATCTCGGAGGTCTTTTCGCTGTTCAAACGCTGCAACAAATATATCGACGAGACGCAGCCCTGGGTTCTGGCAAAGGATCCGCAAAAGGCGGACCGCCTTTCTACGGTGCTTTATAATCTGGTGGAGGGCATTATGATCGGCGCGTCGCTGCTGGAACCCTTTATGCCCAATACGGCGGCGGCCATCGCCGGCCAGTTGCATACAGAGCTGCGCGGGTTTGAGGAATGTACGCATTTCGGCCTATATCCCTCCGGCAACAGGGTGACGGAAAAGTCCGAGATCCTGTTTGCCCGGCTGGACGTGAAGGAAGTGGTAGAAAAGGCGGAGGCAATGTATGAGGCCCGCCGTCAGGCCGCGCAAAAGGCGGAGGAGACGAAGCGGGAAGAAGAGAACGAAGCGGCCGATGCCAACGTCGCGGCAAAGCCGGAGATCACCTATGACGACTTTGCGAAGCTGCAGTTCCAGGTGGGGGAGATCCTTCGCTGCGAGGAAGTGCCTAATTCCAGAAAGCTTCTCTGTTCCCAGGTGAAGATCGGGAACCAGGTAAAACAGATCGTTTCCGGGATCAAATCGTATTACAGCCCTCAGGAGATGGTGGGCAAGAAGGTCATGGTGCTGGTAAATCTAAAGCCGGCCAAACTGGCGGGCGTGCTTTCGGAAGGGATGCTTCTGTGCGCGGAGGGGCCGGACGGAACGCTGGCTTTAGTGACGCCGGAAAAAGAGATGCCTGCAGGAGCAGAGATCTGCTGATACGCTGACAGAGAGGGTATGGGGCCGTATGAAGAAAGAAGAGTTTTACTACGCTTCCAGGGATATGGAGACGCAGATCCATGCGGTCCGCTGGATTCCGGAGACGTCTCCGGTCTGTATCCTGCAGATCGTGCATGGCATGGCGGAGTATATCGACAGGTATGAACGGCTGGCGAGCAGGCTGGTGCAGGCCGGCGTCCTGGTGACGGGAGAAGACCATCTGGGGCACGGGAAGAGCGTTGGCAGCGGGGAAAAGGAGCATCCGTACGGATATTTCTGCGCACAGGACCCTGCCACGGTCGTGGTGCGGGATGTGCATCGCCTCAAGAAGCTGACGCAGGAGCGGTATCCGGGCGTGCCGTATCTGATCCTGGGACACAGCATGGGCTCTTTTATCCTGCGCAATTACCTGTGCCGTTACGGCAGCGGCATCGACGGCGCCATCGTGATGGGAAGCGGCATGCAGCCCAGGGCGACGGTCAGGTTTGCCAAAGGGCTTGCGCGGCTTGGCGTTATCCTTGGCATGGGAAAGAAGCCCAACCATTTGCTGAACGCCCTGGCGTTCGGCGGTTATAATAAGAAGATCCCGTCTCCGGCCACCCGTATGGACTGGCTGTCCAGAGATGCGGATGAAGTGGGAAAATATATGGCGGATCCGCTCTGCGGCTTTACTTTTACGTCCAATGGCTTTTTAACTTTGTTTGAACTGCTGGACCGCCTGTATGACAGAAGCGGCCTGGAGAAGATGCCGAAAGAGCTGCCGGTGCTGTTTTTGTCGGGAGACGCCGATCCGGTAGGCGGCTACGGGACGGCAGTGCGGCGGCTGGCGGAGGATTTTAGAGAGCTTGGCATGCGGCAGACAGAGATCACAGTCTATCCGGGAATGCGCCATGAACTGGTCAATGAGATCGGCCGGGAAAAAGTGGAAGAGGACGTGCTTTCCTGGGTGCTGTCGCACGCTGAAAGGCGGGAATAGAGTGGGGATTGGGAGAAAATACGGGAAGGTCATGCGGCTGCTGGTTTTGTTGCTGGCTATTGCCGCTGTTGGCCGGACTGTGACGGTATACGCGTCGGCATCGGCGGGCGCGCAGCAGGAGACGATACGGACAAATGACGGCGATCTGGAAGAGACTTTTCGCAAGATACTGGATTTTATAAAGGAAAAATGGGAGAACGGCGATATTTCCAGCGCAGAGGACATCAAAGAGGTTATCGGGGAGGCGGAAGAACAGTTCGATCTGTCCCTGGACGAGGAGACGAAAGAAAAACTCGCCCGGGAGCTTTATGAGCAGTACGGCGACGGCCTTTTGGAAAACGTCGGAGAGATCCTGAAAGAGCAGTTGGCCGGCCCTTTGGGGGACGCCGTAAAAGAGCAGTTGGCCGAACCGCTGCAGGAAGCGGTAAAGGAACAGGTGGTGGAACCGGCAAAGGAAGCTGTGAAAAGCGCCGTTAAGGAGACTGCCGCCGGTTTTTGGAAGGACCTGACAGACAGCGTCTCTTCTTTTTTTAAAAAGCTTTTTTCCTAAAACTTATAGCCCGATAAAAACCGGCGATAGGATAAACCAATTGAGAGAGAGGACAGGCATATGAAAATTTTCAATCTGGACAGCCCGTTTATGATGTTTTTGACGAAGGTGGCGAATCTGATGATCCTGACCATGCTGACGCTGGTCTGTTTCATCCCCGTGATCACCGGAGGGGCGGCCATGACGGCCCTGTATTATGTTTCTCTCAAGCTGGCCAAGGGAGAGGATCCTTACATTGTAAAAAGTTATTTTAAGTCCTTTAAACAGAATTTTTTGCAGGCTACCGTTATCTGGATCATCCTGTTGGTGGTTACGGCCGTGATCGCCGCGGACTGGCGCATCATCACCAGAAGCATGGAGGGAACCGGCGTGCAGTTCATGAGTATCGTTATGGCGATCGTCACGATCCTGCTGCTGATGACATCCGTATATGTTTTTCCGATGTTATCCAGGTTTGAGAATACCATTGTGCGCACGATCAAAAACGCGTTCCTGATGAGCGTGCTGCACTTCCCCAAGACGGTATTGATCCTGATCATTCATCTTCTGCCTATCGCAGTGCTGCTGGTAAGCCAGCAATTGGTCCCGGTGGTATTTTTGCTGGGGATAGGCGTGATCGCCTATCTGAGCAGCCTCCTGTTCGTGAAAATGTTTAAGCCCTTTGAACCGGAGGAAGAAGAGCCTGCGTCCGACCCGAATGAATTGCAGCCTTTGTCTTTTATTGTCGAAGAGGAAAAGGAAAAACAAAAGGCTGCGGTGGCGGAAACAGAGGAGACCGACAAAATGCATAGTTGACCGGAATTTGATTTGTACAATTTGCCGGCGGCTTTTTTGGGGTAAAAATTTTTTAAGCACTTTTTACAACCTCCCCCAAAAAGTTTGTGGAATACTGGTATAGCCAAAAAAGGGTGTTTCAGGTATACTGTTTTTAAATAAAGGCGGGGCGTAACCCGTCCAAAAATGCAAGGGAGGCTAAATCCAATGGCAAGTTTATCTTTAAAGAACATCTGCAAGGTATATCCCAACGGTTTTGAAGCTGTGAAGAACTTCAACCTTGAGATCGCCGACAAAGAGTTCATCATCTTCGTAGGCCCTTCTGGCTGCGGTAAGTCCACCACGCTTCGTATGATCGCCGGTCTGGAAGACATTTCTTCCGGCGAACTGAAGATCGGCGACAGGATCGTGAACGATGTGGAGCCTAAGGACAGGGATATCGCAATGGTATTCCAGAACTACGCTCTGTATCCTCATATGACCGTATATGATAACATGGCGTTCGGCCTGAAACTGAGAAAGGTTCCGAAGGACGAGATCGACAGGATGGTGAAGGAAGCTGCGAAGATCCTGGATCTGACCCAGTTGCTGGATCGTAAACCGAAGGCTCTGTCCGGTGGTCAGAGACAGCGTGTTGCCATGGGCCGTGCTATCGTGCGTAACCCTAAGGTCTTCCTGATGGATGAGCCGCTGTCCAACTTGGATGCCAAGCTGCGTGTGCAGATGCGTATTGAGATCGCGAAGCTGCATCAGAGACTGGGTACCACGATCATCTACGTTACCCATGACCAGACCGAGGCTATGACCCTGGGCACCAGGATCGTCGTTATGAAGGACGGCGTTGTGCAGCAGGTAGATACCCCTCAGAATCTGTATGAGAAGCCCGGCAACCTGTTCGTAGCAGGATTCATGGGATCTCCTCAGATGAACTTCCTGGATGC
>CANQFM010000038.1 GCA_947598825.1 uncultured Eisenbergiella sp.
CAGAATCTGTATGAGAAGCCCGGCAACCTGTTCGTAGCAGGATTCATGGGATCTCCTCAGATGAACTTCCTGGATGCGGTTGTGAAGGTCAACGGCAGCAATGTCGCTCTGGAAGTTGCTGGACAGAACATTCCTCTTCCGGCTTCCAAGGCTGCGAAGCTTACCGCTTACAACGGCAAGACCGTTACCATGGGTATTCGTCCTGAGGATGTTTATGATGATGAGCAGTCCCTTGCAGAAGCGAAGGTCGTGTTCACCTCCACCATCAGAGTATACGAGCTGCTCGGTGCAGAAGTGTTCCTGTACTTTGATCTTGGCGAGTTCCCGATCACCGCGAGAGTGGATCCCCGTACGACCGCAAGGCCTGGCGATACGGTTAAATTCACTTTCGACGTTGAAAAGATCCATGTATTCGACAAAGAGACTGAGGAGACTATCACCAACTGATAGGAATGTAAGCAAGGACGCCCCCGAGGCCGCGAAGCGGCTGGGGGGCGTTTTTTTCGTGAGGAAACTTTTTACCGGTTTTTGTTGCAATATGGGAAGGATGTTTTGTATAATGGAGACATCAGAAAAGCCGTCCGAAAGGGGCGGGAAAATGCATGAAAACGCGTTTAAGGAGGAGAAGGTTATGGATTTAAAATTAAGGCCCGCGAGTGAGTGCAAGTTCGATGCAGTATCCTTGGGGGAGGTCATGCTGCGCCTTGATCCGGGCGAGGGAAGGATACGCACGGCCAGGAGTTTCCGCGCCTGGGAAGGCGGCGGGGAATATAACGTGATCCGGGGCCTGCGTAAGTGCTTTAAACTCAATACCGCAGTGATCACCGCCTTTGCCGACAATGAAGTCGGTATGCTGATGGAGGATTTCATTATGCAGGGCGGTGTGGACACCTCTCTGATCAAGTGGATGAAGACCGATGGCATCGGCCGGACCTGCAGGAACGGTCTGAACTTCACGGAAAGAGGCTTTGGCATCCGCGGCGCGGTGGGCTGCTCCGACCGGGCCAATACCGCTATCTCCAAAGCGACGCCGGAGGATTTTGATTTTGATTATATTTTTGGCACCCTGGGCGTAAGATGGCTGCATACCGGCGGGATCTATGCCGCGTTATCCGAGCAGTCCTGCGAGACCGTTCTGGCGGCGATCAAGACCGCGAAGAAATACGGCACGATCGTATCCTATGACTTGAATTACCGGCCTTCCATGTGGAGCGCCATCGGCGGCATCGAAAAGGCGCAGGAAGTGAACAAGGAGATCGCAAAATATGTGGACGTCATGATCGGGAACGAGGAAGATTTTACCGCCTGCCTTGGCTTTGCGATCGAAGGGAACGATGAGAACTTAAAGCAGCTCAATATCGAGGGCTACAAGAAGATGATCAATGAGGCGGTCAAGACCTATCCGAATTTCAAGGCAGTGGCGACTACGCTGCGCGAAGTGAAGACCGCTACCGTGAACGACTGGAGCGCGCTTTGCTGGGCGGGCGGAGAGATCTACAAGGCGAAGGATTATAAGGGCCTGGAGATCCTGGACCGTGTCGGCGGCGGCGATTCCTTTGCCTCCGGCCTGATCTATGGGCTGATGACCACCGGCGACGCGGAGATCGCGGTGAATTACGGCGCGGCCCACGGCGCGTTGGCGATGACCACGCCCGGCGATACGACCATGGCCAGCAAGAAGGAAGTGGAAGCGATCATGGGCGGCGCAGGCGCGAGGGTACAGCGCTAAAGCAATAAGTACGGAGAATGTGAGGAGAGAAGATGATTTCTAATCAGGTAATCCAGACGAGTATCGATGAACTGCGGGCGATCACGAAAGTGGATCTTTATGTTTATGATCAGGATGGAGGCCGGGTCGCGGCGACAACGGACGAAATGACGCTTGCCCGCGATATCATTGTGAGTTTTGCCAATTCCCCGGCCGACAGCCAGGTAGTCAGCGGGTATCATTTCCTCAAGATCCTGGACGATGGGGAGATCGCTTATATTCTGGCGGCGCGCAGTGTTAACGACGATGCTTATATGGTGGCCAAGATCGCCGTGAGCCAGATACAGAATTTGATCATTGCCTATAAAGAGCGGTTTGACAGGAATAATTTTTTCCAGAACCTGATCCTGGATAATCTCCTCCTTGTGGATATTTATAATCGGGCGCAGAAGCTGCACATTGAAGTGGAATGTCCCCGTATCGTCTATGTGATCGAACCCCGGACGGAGAAGGACAACGGCGCCATGGAGATGCTCAAAGGGCTTTTCTCCAATCAGAACGGCGATTTCATCACCGCGGTGGACGAGAAGAACATTATTTTGATCAAGTCCGTGGAGCGGGATGAATCCCCTGCGGCGCTGGAGCAGACTGCGAATATGATCGTGGATATGATGAACAGCGAGGCGCTGCTCAATGTTCGCGTAGCCTACGGTACCGTCGTGCGAGAGCTGCGGGAAGTGTCGAAGTCCTACAAAGAGGCGATCATGGCGTTGGATGTGGGACGGATCTTTTACGCGGAGAAAAACGTCAGCGCGTATTCCACCCTGGGCATCGGCCGTCTGATCTATCAGCTTCCGGTCAACCTCTGCCGTATTTTTATCGAAGAGATTTTCAGCGGCAACCAGGTCTATGATCTGGACGACGAGACGCTGACCACGATCAATAAATTTTTTGAAAACAATCTGAACGTTTCGGAGACCAGCAGGCAGCTATTTATCCACCGCAATACGCTGGTGTACAGGATCGAAAAATTACAGAAGGCTACGGGCCTCGATATCCGTACTTTTGACGATGCTCTGACGTTCAAGATCGCCATGATGGTGGTCAATTATATGAAATACCTGGATACAGTGGATTATTGATCGATCCGCCGCAGGGCGGTCAGACACGAAAGGCCGTCAGATGGGTTCGCCCGTTTGACAGCCTTTTTTGCGCAAAAAACTTTTTTAAAATAGAAAAAGAAAGAACTCGCGCCGCGGCCGCTGCCTTTAGCGGATCGGACGCGCATAGGAACGGCACGTCCCGAATAGAATGGGAATAAAGGAGGGACGGGCATGGCAGGTTATCAGAAAAGGATCGCATATCTGGACTATCTGGAGAACGGAATGAGGATCAGAAACGCCGGATTCGTAAAATGGGAAAAAAACGGCGGACAGATCCGGCTGAGGGTACAGGTTCAGAATGTGCCGGAGCAGTTTAACGGACAGTTTGCACTGAGCGCGGCCAGCGGCAGCGCCATCGCCGGAATCGGGTTAAACCGTGGAAACGGCACATACAGCGCGGTCTGGGACACTGAAAAGACAGAAGAGGGAAAACGCTGGGAGGAAGTGTACGGCGTCTATATCCGGCTGCCGGGCAGGCATCTGATCCAGGCGGTCTGGGAGGATCCTATGGAATTGCCGGTGGACGGCCAAAGAGAGGATCAGGCGGCAGAAGAGCCGTCCGCGCAGCCGCCCGATCAGGCGGCAGAGCAGCCGCCCGCGCAGCCGACCGATCAGGCGGCAGAACAGCCGCCCGCGCAGCCAGACGATCAGGCGGCAGAGGAGTCGCCTGCGAAGATGATCGCGCAGACGGTAGGGCAGGAGATAGCGCAGCCGCCGGAGGAGGAATCCGACCGGGAGTTTTCACAGCGGGAGACGGCAGCAGAGGAGAAAGAGCCTGCTTGTTATAGCGATAAATGGACGCAGCTTTGCCATATGTTTCCGGTCATACATCCCTTTCGGGATGAACGGGAATATCTTTCCATCGCGCCGAAGGACTTCGTTGTCCTCTGCAGGGAATATCAGAAAATGGTACATAACAGCTTCCTGCTGCACGGGTATTATAATTACAGGCATCTGATCCTGGGAAAAACGGTCGCCGGGCAGGGCGGGGATAAAGCGCAGTATTTTTTGGGCGTACCGGGCAATTTTTACGACCGGGAGAAGATGGTAGCGGAGATGTTTGGGTTCGAGGCCTTTGAGGGGAGCAGGGATCCCGTAAAACCCGGCGATTTTGGCTATTATATGAAAAAAGTGGATATTTAGGAGCGACAGAAGAAAATGTCGAGGATTCGGACGGAAGAGGAAAAGCAGGCTGCCAGGCGGATGACAAGGGAAAAGCAGAAAGAGGATTGGCTGCAGCAGCAGGAAGAAAAGCGAAGCGGCCATGAACGCTATATGAAGGAAGCGGTGAAGCAGGCGAAAAAGGCGGCGGCCCTTGGGGAAGTCCCGATCGGCTGCGTCATCGTGCAGGAAGGGAAGATTATCGGACGGGGCTATAACCGCCGCAATACGGATAAGAGTACGCTGGCCCATGCGGAGATCGCAGCGATCCGCAGGGCGAGCAGGGCGGTCGGGGACTGGCGGCTGGAGGACTGTGCTCTGTATGTAACCCTGGAGCCCTGTCAGATGTGCGCTGGAGCCATTGTACAGGCCAGAATACCGGAGGTTTTCATCGGCTGTATGAACCCGAAGGCGGGGTGCGCAGGTTCCGTTTATAATCTGTTGGAGGAACCGGCCTTTAACCATCAGGCCCAGGTATTTCGGGGGCTTTTGGAGGAAGAATGCAGCCAGTTGATGAAAGGGTTTTTTAAGGATCTGCGCCTGCGGACGGGCCGGGAGCGTCAGGAAACGGCAAAAACGGAGGGACGGCGGGAAACGGCAAAAACGGAAGGACGACAGGAAACGGAATCTTGACAAAAACGGGATTTACAGGTATACTGAGGACACCGTGCAGCCGGGAGAGCAGCGGCCTCCTGTACCTGCAATCCGCTATAGCAGGGGTGATGGCGCGTTGAGGGTTTGAACTGATATCGCTGCCCTCTATAAGTGGCGTTGAAGTTTGGGTCTTACGCAACGGATGTCTGTGAACCGTGTCAGGTTGGGAACAAAGCAGCACTAAGCAGAATTTTCCGTGTGCCGTGAGGGTGCCTGGCGGAGTTAACTGTAGAGGTAACGGATGTGGGCGATGATTCGAGGCGTGCCGCACGGTCTTGTTTATGTAAGGCTATGGCGCGAAGCGGACCGGCCGCTGATTTTCGGGGGAAAGAAAATGCGAACAGGATCCAAAAATCCGTTGTCGGACTGTACGCTGTGTCCGCGGGAGTGCCATGTGGATCGTCTGGCCGGGCAACGGGGCTATTGCGGTCAGACGGCGCAGATCGTGGCGGCGCGGGCAGCGCTGCATTATTGGGAGGAACCGTGCATTTCCGGCAGGGCCGGATCGGGCGCGGTATTTTTTTGCGGCTGTCCTCTGCGCTGTTCCTTCTGCCAGAACCGCGATATCGCGGCCGGCAGGGCGGGCAGGGAAGTGGGGGCAGAAAGGCTGACGGAGATTTTTTTACATTTGCAGCAGCAGGGGGCCAATAACATCAATCTGGTGACGGCGACGCACTTCGTCCCGCTGTTGGTGCCGGCGCTGGAGGCGGCCAAGGACCGGGGCCTGAGGATCCCTGTGGTTTATAATACCTCTTCTTATGAAAAGGTGAGTACGCTGCGGATGCTGGACGGACTGGTGGACATTTACCTTCCGGATCTGAAATATGTGTCATCCGCCCTTTCAGGGCTTTTATCCAATGCGCCGGATTATTTTGAAACGGCGCAGGAGGCGCTTGCCGAGATGGTGCGCCAGACAGGAAAGCCGCTTTTTTTGTCCCCGGAAGGGAAACGCCTGGATGCGGAGCAGATGAACGAAGCCTGCTGCAGGGAGGAGGGAGATCTGGCGGATGCGGATTTCCTGATGCAAAAGGGCGTGATCGTGCGCCATCTGGCGCTGCCGGGGCAGGGAGAGGATTCCAGACGGGTACTGCGTTATCTGCACAGGACTTACGGAAACCGGATCTATATCAGCCTGATGAACCAGTACACACCGATGCCGGGAGCGGCCTTAAAGCTGCCGGAGCTGGGGAGAAAGCTGACGCAGGAGGAATATGAGGCGTTGACCGGGTATGCCATTGCCCTGGGGGTGGAGAACGGTTTTTTACAGGAGGGGGATACCGTGGGAGAGAGTTTCATCCCGGATTTTGACGGGACGGGACTGTGAGGGAAAGCGCCGGGATCGGAAATTTCCATTATAATGCCAAAATCCCTTGAACCTTCCCTGTTAGATTTGGTATAATGAAAAACGAAGGAAAAAACTTCTGCGGCCGTATGATCTGGACGGCTTGTAAAACGGCCGTCTGGGGCCGGAAAACGGAGGGTAAAAGCATGAGCGATGTATTACAGAGAATTTATGAGATCGGTATCGTTCCCGTTATCGCCATCGACGACGCTGACAAAGCGGTTCCGCTGGCCAGGGCGCTGGTGAGGGGCGGGCTACCCGCAGCGGAGGTGACGTTCCGTACCGCAGCAGCGGAAGAAGCCATCCGCCGTATCGTGGCGGAGGTGCCCGAGATGCTGGTGGGCGCCGGCACCGTGCTGACGAAGGAACAGGCGGACCGCGCTATCGCGGCCGGGGTAAAATTCATTGTCAGCCCCGGTTTTAATCCCGAGATCACCAAGTATGTCATTGACAAGGGGATGCTGATGATGCCCGGTACGGCCACACCCGGTGAAATGGAACAGGCTATGGCCATGGGGCTGTCTGTGGTGAAATTTTTCCCTGCAGAGCAAAACGGCGGCGTTGCAAAGCTGAAAGCGGTAGCGGGCCCATACGGAAACCTGCGCTGGATGCCTACCGGCGGCGTAAACGAGAAGAACCTGATGGACTACCTTTCCTTTAACAAGATCATCGCCTGCGGCGGCACTTGGATGGTGAAGAAGGATTTGATCGCGGCGGAGAACTGGGAGGAGATCGAGCGGCTGACCCGGCAGGCCGTGCAGACGATGCTGGGCTTTAAGGTATTGCATGTCGGCATCAATACGGAGAATGCGGATGAAGCCAGGGCGGCTGCGGCGCTGTTTGGAGAGATGTTCGGGTTTGCGGCGAAGGAAGGAAATTCCAGCATCTTTATGGGCGAGCGCGAAATTGAAATCATGAAGAAGATGTATCTGGGCAAAAACGGCCATATCGCCATTGCCACCAATACGCTTCCCCGTGCCATCGCTTATTTCAGAGCGCGCGGCTACAAATTCATCGAGGAGACCGTCACTGAAAAGGCGGCGTATTTTGAACAGGAGATCGCAGGCTTTGCCGTGCATCTGGTTCAGAAGTAACCGTCCGGGGCCGATAGGCCGATCTGTGATGAGAGTATATGACAGGGCCGTATGGAAGGCAGCTTCCATGCGGCCCTGTTGCTGTAGCGTGAAATATGTGAGAGTTGTATCTTGTAAATCAGGAAGTGTTATGTTACAGTAAATATAATCTGAATCCGGATTCCCGGAATCATCTTTTCCAAGTTCGATCCCATAATCGGGAGTTGTCCAACTTACACATATCACAAAGGAGGGGTATGCCTATGCGGGAAAACAGCAGTTTGAAGGATTATTTTCCTATGATCCGGGAAAGAGAAGAGATCCTGAAGGAGATTGAAAAGAGCTTTCTGTTGAAAGGGATTTTCAGCGGCTGGAGCCAGAAACAAAGGGAGGATTTTCTGGAGTATGCTTCCGGCGCAAGAGGATGGAAGATCCTTTACGATCCCTTTTTTAAGGAAGTCCTGAACGTAGAGTATGACCGGTCCCGGCTGGAGGACTTTCTGGCTACCGTGCTGGGGAAAAAGGTGAAGATCCTGCGGATCCTGCCCAATGATTCCACGAGGCTGGCGGATGAAACATCGCTTTTGATCACGGATATCGTAGTAGAGCTGGAGGACGGTTCCATTGCAACCGTGGAAATTCAAAAGATCGGCTATCTGTTTCCCGGAGCGCGGTGCGCCTGTTATTCCTGCGACATGCTGCTGAGGCAGTACAAACGGGTCAGGGATCAGATGAAAAAACATTTCTCCTATAGGGATATCCGGAGCGTATTTTTGATCGTGATCTATGAAAACAGTCCGGCGGAATTTAAGCAGATGCCGGACGTGTACTACCACCATGCAAAGCAGGTTTTTGACAGCGGCCTTTCCATGGATCTGCTGCAGGAATATGTGATGATCCCGCTTGACATATTCCGCAGACATATGCAAAATAAACCTATAGAGAGCAATTTGGAAGCTTGGCTGACGTTTTTTTCGGAGGACAGCCCGGAGAAGATCATAGAATTGATCACGGCGTTTCCCCGTTTTCGGGATATGTACGAAACACTCTACGATATGTGCAATAATATGGAGAGGGTGATGGAGATGTTTTCAAAAGAGCTTCAGGAACTGGATCGAAACACGACGGTCTACATGATTGAAGAGCAGCAGAAAACGATAGAACAAAAGATCGCGGAAATTCAGGAAATGGAAACCAAATTGGGGCAGATGGATATGGAACTGGAGGCCAAAAGGGCGGAGCTTGGCCAGAAGGACGCGGAATTGGAAGCCAACAGGGCGGAGCTTGGCCAGAAGGATGCGGAACTGGAAGCCAGTAGGGCGGAGCTTGACCAGAAGGACGCGGAACTGGAAGCCAGCAGGGCGGAGCTTGGCCAGAAAGACGCGGAAATTGCCAGCCTGCGGGAAAAACTGCAGGAGCAGTCGCAGCGGGTAACGTCTCCCTCCGGAAAGGAATAGCGTACAGGATGAAACGCCAGGCCGCAGCCGATACGGAAGATCCGTATCAACTGCGGCTTTTTTAATGCCGCTGCAGGCGGCATTGTCCGAGACAGGGAACACAGGCCGCAGCCGAAAAAAATCTTCCTGCGCTCCATATTTTTATTTTGCATCCCGGAAGAACGTGATATACTGGTTTTAAACTATGAAGATCCGCGGAGGGGACAGTATGAAACAACAGCTTTTGGAACAATTTAATAAGATCTTTGGTGGGGAAGGCGAAGAGGCGAAGGTATATTTTGCTCCCGGACGCGTAAATCTGATCGGGGAACATACGGACTACAACGGCGGCCATGTTTTTCCCTGCGCGCTGACCATCGGTACTTATGGCGTGGCGCGGAAAAGAAACGACAGGATGCTGCATATGTATTCAATGAACTTTAAGGAATTGGGGGTCATCGGGAGCAGTCTGGACGATCTGACGCCCTCTAAGGAAGCAGGATGGACCAACTATCCCAAGGGCGTTATCTGGGCCTTTTTGCAGAAGGGCATGGAAGTGACCAACGGCATGGATCTGTTATTGTTCGGGAATATTCCCAACGGTTCCGGGCTTTCTTCTTCGGCCTCGGTAGAAGTGCTGACGGGGGCTATTTTGCGGGATATGTACGGCTTTGAGGTATTCAACCAGGATCTGGCGTTGATCGGCCAGTATGCGGAGAACCGCTATAACGGCGTGAACTGCGGCATCATGGATCAGTTTGCCATCGCCATGGGGAAAGCGGATAACGCGATCTTTCTGGATACTGCGACCATGCAATATGAATATGCGCCCATATCGCTGAAGGGCGCGAAGCTGGTCATTTCCTGCAGCAACAAGAAGCGCGGCCTGGGGGATTCCAAGTACAACGAGAGGCGGAGCGAATGCGAGACGGCGTTGGCCGAACTGCAAAAGGCAGTCGATATCCGGACGCTGGGCGATCTGGATGAAGCGCAATTTGAAAAATACAAGGCGGCGATCCGGGATGACGTCCGTGTCCGCCGCGCGCGCCATGCGGTCTATGAGAATCAGCGTACGATCAAGGCGGTGGCGGCGCTGAAAGCGGACGATATCGAAGAGTTCGGCAGGCTGATGAATGCGTCTCACGTTTCTTTGCGGGACGATTACGAGGTGACCGGACTGGAACTGGATACGCTGGTGGAAGAGGCCTGGAAGGTAGAGGGGGTCATCGGATCCCGTATGACAGGCGCAGGTTTTGGAGGCTGTACCGTCAGCATTGTGAAGGACGGCGCGATCGAGGCTTTTAAGGAGCAGGTAGGGAAAAAATACCGGGAAACCGTGGGGTATGACGCAGACTTTTATGTGGTGGAGATCGGCGGCGGCCCGGCGATCCTCTGAGGAGGATGGCGTTAAAAAAGAACCCGACCGCTCATTTTTAAGAGGGTTATTTGTGCCGGAGCGTCCCAAATAGCCCTGATGGCAGAGGGCCATCCTCTTTGCTCTGTCGCGCAAACGCTCCGGAATGGAGGAGAATATGATTCAGGAGTGTATTCATGAGCTGGTTCAATATGGACTGATAACGGGGCTGGTGGAACCGGAGGACGAGATTTACACGGTCAATCGTTTGTTGGAACTGTTTGAACTGGACGAGTATCCGTATGCGTTCGGGGAGAGGACAGAGAATGACGGGATGGACGAGGATGCGATTGTGGACAGGCTTCCCACCATTTTGGAAAAGATGCTGGATTATGCCGTTTCGGAAGGCCTCATGAAGGAAGACGGGATCGTCTACCGCGATCTGTTCGACACGAAGATCATGGGGTGCCTGGTGGGACGGCCCAGCGAGATCATTCCCAGATTTTGGGAGAAATATAAGGAATCGCCGCAGGCGGCCACCGATTTTTTTTACAAGTTCAGCAGAGATACCGATTATATCCGGCGTTATCGCGTCTGCAAGGATGAAAAATGGGTGGTTCCCACCAAATACGGCGATCTGGATATCACCATCAATCTTTCTAAACCGGAGAAAGATCCGAAAGCCATTGCTGCGGCAAAGCTGGCGAAGCAGAGCGGTTATCCGAAATGTCTGCTCTGTATGGAAAACGAAGGCTATGCAGGGCGGATCAATCATCCTGCCCGGCAGAACCACAGGATCATTCCCCTTACGATCAATGGCAGCAGATGGGGCTTTCAGTATTCCCCATATGTGTATTATACGGAACACTGCATCGTATTCAATTCCCAGCACACGCCCATGAAGATCGAGCATAATACGTTTGTGAAGCTGTTTGATTTTGTGAAGCAGTTCCCGCATTATATTCTGGGTTCCAATGCGGATCTTCCTATTGTGGGAGGCTCGATTTTAAGCCACGACCATTTTCAGGGCGGGCGTTATGAGTTCCCTATGGCAAAGGCGTCGGTGGAGAGAAGCTTTACGGTGAAAGGATTTGAGGATGTGGAGGCCGGCATTGTCAACTGGCCCATGTCCGTCATCCGCATCCGGAGCGTGGATCCGGACCGGCTGATCGCGCTGGCGGACCTGATCCTGAACGCCTGGCGCGTCTATACGGATGAGGCGTCCTTTGTCTATGCCGTAACCGACGGGGAGCCGCACAATACCATTACGCCGATCGCCAGAAAACGGGGAGAGCATTTTGAACTGGATCTGGTGTTGCGCAACAATATTACCACAGAGGAACATCCGCTGGGCGTTTTTCATCCCCATGCGAAACTGCATCATATCAAAAAAGAAAATATCGGATTGATCGAGGTCATGGGCCTGGCGGTGCTGCCTGCCCGCCTGAAAAAAGAAATGGTGGCGCTGGAAGAAGCGATCCTGACAGGAGCCAACCTTCGTGGGGACGAAAGTCTTTCCTGTCACGCGGACTGGGTGGAGGAGTTTTTGCCTCGGCATCCTGAGATTGCGCGGGAGAATATTCACGGCATCATCCGAAACGAGATCGGAAATGTGTTCATGCAGGTATTGGAGGACGCGGGCGTTTATAAGCGCACGCCGGAAGGACAGGCGGGGTTTGACCGTTTCGTGAGCAGCCTGGGCCGATAGGATAAAAACGGAATGGAGGAAAAATGACAGCGCATACGAAAGCGATCCTGGATCTTCTGGATGAGCATTACGGTACAGAATATGTCTGTTATCTGGAGCATGAGAACGCGTGGCAGCTTCTCATCGCCACGATTTTAAGCGCCCAGTGTACGGATGCCAGGGTAAATATCGTGACCCGCGACCTGTTTCGGAAATATGATTCCGTGGAAGCCTTTGCGGGCGCGGACCTGAAGGAACTGGAGCAGGATATCCGTCCCACAGGTTTCTATCATAATAAGGCGAAGAACATCATAGCCTGCTGTAAGGACCTGGTAGAAAAATTTGACGGACAGGTGCCTTCTTCTCTGGAGGATCTGACTTCTCTGGCCGGAGTAGGCAGGAAGACTGCCAATGTGATCCGGGGGAATATTTACCATGAGCCCAGCGTCGTTGTGGATACCCATGTGAAGCGGATCTCCCGGAAGCTGGGGCTGACAGCGGAAGAGGATCCCGTCAAAGTGGAGATGGATCTGATGCGGGTATTGCCGAAAGACCACTGGATCCTTTATAATATCCAGATCATCACGCTGGGACGGCAGATCTGCAAAGCGCCTACGCCTAGATGTGAGGAATGTTTTTTGACAGAACATTGCCCGGACTATCAGGCCCGCCGGAAAGCATTTGAATGACATCAGGAATCTTGCATAAGCCGGGAAAGTGTTTTATAATAGGCAGAAAGCCTTTGCATTAAAGTGAGGGGAATTTGCGATGATGAATTTACATAGCAGGAAAACAAAAAAGATCCTATCCTCAGTGATCATAATTATCCTGGTGCTGGCGATGGTCATTCCTACGCTGATCGCCCTTTTGTGAGGGGCAGGGATAGTTTTCAATGAGGAAGAGGATATGAAAAATCTGAAATTTCTGATCGTGGCCCTGATTCTCTCGGCCGGATGTTTTTTATGGTTCGGAAAGGAAGCCTGCGCGGCATCGGAAAACAGGATCCAGCAGGGCGTGACGGCGGGCGGCATTGATCTGTCCGGCATGACGCAGGGAGAAGCGGAGCAGGCCATAACGGACTATGTAAATGGGAGAAAGAGCAGCCAGATCACGCTGCAGGCGCAGGACGGACAAAACGTCACGGTAACGGCCGGGCAACTGGGGCTTTACTGGAAGAATACGGATCTGGTACAGCAGGCGGTGGAGCTGGGCAAGTCCGGGAATATCGTGGTGCGCTATAAGGCGCTGCAGGATCTGAAGCATAAGGGCTGCAATTATGACATAGAACTGGATTTCGACCAAAACGCCATTTCCGGCGTGGTGACAGGACAGTGCAGCCGGTTTGACTTAGAGGCCGTCAATGCGACGCTGTACCGGGAAAACGGCGCCTTTCGCGTGGAAGAAGGCCGAACCGGCTATTCTGTGGATGCGGAGGCGTCCACAGCCGCTATTTATGAGTACCTGATGCAGCGCTGGGACGGACAGGACGGCAGCGTGGATCTGGTGATGAAGGTAGAAGAACCCAAAGGCAAGGCCGAGGAACTTTTGCTGGTCAAGGATGTCCTCGGCGCTTTTACCACCAGCTATTCCTCCTCCGGAGCGGACCGCAGCAGAAATGTGGAAAACGGCTGCCGGCTGGTGGACGGGACGACGCTCTATCCCGGAGAGACTTTTTCCACCTATGACGCCGTTAAGCCTTTTACCACGGAGAACGGTTATTATATGGCTGGCTCCTACTTAAACGGGCAGGTGGTGGACAGCATCGGCGGCGGGATCTGCCAGGTATCTACCACCCTTTACAACGCGGTGCTTCTGTCGGAACTGGAGGTGACTGAACGGCACAACCATTCCATGATCGTCAACTATGTGGATCCGTCCGCAGACGCAGCTATCGCAGAATCCTCCGGGAAAGATTTTAAATTCGTCAACAACACCGAACATCCGATCTACATAGAAGGGCATACCGAAAATAAAAAGATCAGCTTTACCATTTACGGCGTGGAGACTCGGGATCCCGGCCGCCAGGTGTCCTATGTGAGCGAAGTGCTGGAAAAGAAAGAACCGGAGCAGGCCAGGATCGTGGCGGACGCTTCCCAGCCCGTCGGTTTTATCCATACCACTGCGGCCCATATCGGTTACCGGGCGCAATTGTGGAAAGTGGTGAAAGAAAACGGCACTGAGGTGAGTCGGGAGGTCGTCAACAGCAGCAATTATCAGATGAGCCCCAGCACGGTCACCGTGGGAACGGCCACGTCGGATCCCAATTACAGCACGCTGATCCAGGCGGCCATCGCTACCAATGATGTTGCCACGGTCAAAAATACGGCGGCGAACATCAAGGCGGCGCAGACAGCGGCGGCAGCGCTGACGCCGGAACAACTGGCACAGATCGCGGCGGCCCAGGCCGCCATGCAGCAGGCGGCGCAGGACGCGGAAGCCGGCAACTGAAAAAGCCTTTGGATGAGGTTGTCTTATGAAAAGGGAGAACAGGGCGGACTGTCCGGCTGTAGAAACGGTGGGCAGACAGATCGTCATGACGAAGTGGGCAGGACTGCAGGGCACCGTGGAATTGGCGGAGCGCTGCAGAGAACGGCTTTTGGAGCGTTATCCGGCCTATTTTATAGAAGAAGCGAAAGCGCTGAAAAAGTATCTGTCCGTGGAAAGGGAAATGGCAGCCGCCGAGAAGGCGGGCGTCAGGGTGATGTGCCAGGTGTCGGGGAGCGGCGTATTCGGCGCGCTCTGGGCACTGGCGGCGCGTGCTGGGATCGGATTGGCCGTCGATCTGAAAGCAATACCGATCCGTCAGGAGACGGTAGAGATCTGTAATCTGCTGGATATCAACCCCTATGAGCTGCCCGGCGGCGGAAGCCTGCTGTGCCTGACGAAGCAGGGGATGGAGCTGGCGGCGCGGTTCCGCAGCCTGGGGATCGCTTCGGAAGTCATCGGTTATGCCACCGCGGACAGGGACCGGGTGGTAACAAACGGGGAGGAACGGCGTTTTTTAACCCCCTGCCCCAAAAAGGAAGAGGATAACGTCAGATTCCTGACGATGTAAAAGGGAAAAACGGCTGCCTTTGCAGGACGGCCGGGAAGGGATAGCCGCAGCAGCGGCGGAAATGAGGGAAAATGAGAGAAGAACTGTTGCGCATCATTGAAAAGAACAGCCGGATCGACTTAAAGGAACTGGCGGTGATCCTGGGCGTGGAAGAGATCGATGTGGTCAATGAGATGGCTGAGATGGAGTCGGAGGGCATTATCTGCGGATATCATACGCTGATCGACTGGGAAAAGACCAGCATCGAGAAGGTGTCCGCCCTGATCGAAGTGCGCGTGACGCCTCAGAGGGGGCAGGGATTTGACAGGATCGCGGAGCGCATTTACAAATATCCGGAAGTGAATGCGGTCTATCTGATCTCCGGCGGCTTCGACCTTCTGATCACTCTGGAGGGAAAGTCCTTAAAGGAGGTATCCGCTTTTGTATCCGATAAACTGGCGCCGTTGGAAAGCGTATTGAGCACCGCCACCCATTTTATTCTGAAAAAATATAAGGATCACGGGACCGTGCTGACAAAGCAGTATGAAGATCAGAGAGAGAAGGTGTCGCCGTGAAAAACCCCCTGTCGAAGAGGATCGTAGAAATTAAACCCTCCGGGATCCGGAAATTTTTTGACGTGGTCAGCGAGATGCCGGACGCTATTTCTCTGGGCGTCGGCGAGCCGGACTTCGATACGCCCTGGCATATCCGGGACGAGGGGATCTATTCCCTGGAAAAGGGACGCACCTTTTATACTTCCAATTCCGGCTTAAAAGAACTGAAAATAGAGATCTGCAATTATCTGCGCCGCCGGTTTGAACTGGACTATGACTATCAGAAAGAAGTGATCGTGACCGTAGGCGGTTCGGAAGCCATCGATATCGCCCTGCGGGCCATGATCGACCCGGGAGACGAAGTAATCATCCCGCAGCCCTCTTATGTTTCCTATGAGCCCTGCGCAATCCTGGCCAACGCTACGCCGGTGATCATCAATCTGCAGGCAGAAAACGAATTCCGGCTTACGGCGCAGGAACTGGAGGATGCCATCACGGAAAAGACCAAGGTGTTGATCCTGCCTTTCCCCAATAACCCTACGGGGGCCATTATGGAAAGGGCGGATCTGGAGGCCATTGCCCAGGTCATTCTCAGACATGATATTTTTGTGATCTCCGATGAGATCTATGCGGAACTGTCCTATAAGGGCAAGCATGTTTCCATCGCGCAGATCCCCGGCATGAGGGAACGCACTGTGCTGATCAACGGTTTCTCCAAATCCTATGCCATGACCGGATGGCGGCTGGGCTATGCCTGTGCGCCGGCGGCGATCACGGAACAGATGCTCAAGATTCACCAGTTTGCGATCATGTGCGCGCCTACCACCAGCCAGTATGCGGCGGTGGAGGCGCTGAAAAACGGGGACGATGACGTGGCGCGGATGCGGGAGCAGTACAACCAGCGCCGCCGTTATCTGGTGCATGCCTTTGCGGAAATGGGCCTGCCCTGTTTTGAGCCCTACGGTGCGTTCTATATCTTCCCGTGCATTAAGGAATTTGGCATGAGCAGCGATGAATTTGCCACCCGTTTTCTGGAAGAGGAAAAAGTGGCGGTGGTGCCCGGGACGGCCTTCGGAGCGTGCGGGGAAGGGTTTCTGCGCATTTCCTACGCATACTCTCTGGAAAACCTGAAAGTCGCCATCGGCAGGCTGGCCCGTTTTGTGGAGAGATTGAAGAAGTCATGATCCAGATCGTTTTACATCAGCCGGAGATCCCCCAGAACACAGGAAACATCGGGCGCACCTGCGCAGCGGTGGGCGCGCCGCTGCATCTGATCGAGCCGCTGGGTTTTTCCCTGAGCGAAAAGCAGTTGAAGCGGGCGGGGATGGACTACTGGGAGAAGCTGGAAGTACGCCGCTATGTAAATTTTGCGGAGTTTGAAGCGAAGCATCCGGGCGCGCGGGTCTGGATGGCCACGACCAAGGCCCATGCGGTCTACTCGGACGTGTCTTTCGGGCCGGATGATTATATTATGTTCGGAAAGGAAAGCGCAGGCATTCCGGAAGAAATTCTGGTGGAGCATGAAGAGAGCTGTATCCGGATCCCCATGCTGGATCAGATCCGCTCTCTCAACCTTTCCAACGCCGTGTCCATCTTGCTCTATGAAGCGCTGCGGCAAAACGGATTTCCGGGGCTGGGCAGGAGCGGGGAACTGCATCGGCTGCAATGGAGGTAAGGATGGGAAAGCTTTGGTTTGCGCATCCCGCTGCGAAGTGGGAGGAGGGCCTGCCCGTCGGAAACGGCAGGCTGGGCGCGATGATCCTGGGCGGGAGAGAACGGGAAAGGATCGCGCTGAATCAGGACAGCATATGGTACGGAGGGCCGGTGGATCGCGTCAATCCCGACGCCCGGGCCCATTTGGAACAGGTGCGGCGGCTGCTTCTGGCCGGGAGGATCCCGGAGGCGGAAGAACTGCTGCGCCTTTCTTTTTCCGGCACGCCCCAGAGCCAGAGGCCCTATCAGCCCCTGGGGGATTTGACGCTTTCCTATCGGGTGTCGGAAGAGGCCGGACAGGGGACAGATCCTGACAAAGAAGTGGAAACGGACAGGGACGGTGAGGACAACGGCTACCGCAGGGAACTGGATCTGGAACAGGGGATCGTGACCGAGCAGTACCGGATGGCAGGAAAACAGGTGAGAAAGGAGTATCTGGCTTCCTGCCCCCATGGGGTCATTGCGGTCCGTATCCGGATTCCGGAGGGGACAATTTCTCTGGAGGCCATGCTCTCCCGGAAGAGATTTTACGACCATGCAGGCAGGCTGTGGGAGAACGCCATTTTTATGGACGGCACGCTGGGAGAGGGCGGTGTTTCCTGGATGGCGGCGGTATGCGCCAGGGTACATGGCGGGACGGTACGGGTGCTGGGGGAACATCTGGTGATCCGGGATGCGTATGAGATCGAACTTTTTATAGGCTGTGAGACATCTTTTTATGAAAAGGATTACAGACAGGTTTTGGAAAATAGGCTGCAGGCGGCCCTGCGGGACGGATTTGAGACGATCCGTCAGGCCCACGAAGAAGATTACCGGGCGTTATACGGACGCGTTTTTCTGCGGATCGGAGAAGAAGCAGAGGATATGCCGTTAGAGGAACGGTTCGCCAGTGGAAGGAAAGAGGGCTTTGATGGCAGCTTTGCCGCCCTTTATTTTCAATACGGGCGGTATCTTCTGATCGCATCCAGCCGTCCCGGCAGTCTTCCGGCGAATTTGCAGGGGATCTGGAACGAGGCCATGGAACCCGCCTGGGATTCCAAGTTTACGATCAATATCAATACGGAGATGAACTACTGGCCTGCGGAAAGCTGCGCCCTTTCCGAATGTCATCTGCCCCTGTTTGCCCATCTGCTGCGGATGTGGGAAAACGGGAAGCGTACGGCCCGTGAAATGTACGGCTGCCGGGGATTTGTGGCGCATCATAACACAGATCTCTGGGGAGACTGCGCGCCCCAGGATATTTATGTCCCAGCGACCTATTGGGTCATGGGGGCCGCGTGGCTTTGCACCCATATCTGGTTTCATTATCTGTATACCGGGGACAGGGCTTTTTTACAGAGCATGTATCCGGTTCTGGAAGACGCAGTGCTGTTCTTCCATGATTTTCTGATCGAGGTGGGCGGAAGGCCCGTGACCTGCCCGTCCGTATCGCCGGAGAACACCTATATCCTGCCGGATGGGACCAGAGGGCATGTGGGCGTCGGCGTGAGCATGGACGACCAGATATTGAGAGATCTCCTGGAAGGATATCTCAAGGCATCGAAAGTCCTGCAAAAAGAAGATACGCCGCTGGCGGCGCAAAGCCGCAGCTTTCTGGAAAGGCTTGGGCGGCCGCAGATCGGAAAATATGGACAGATCATGGAATGGCGGGAGGATTATGAGGAAGAGGAACCGGGACACCGGCATATTTCCCAGTTGTATGCCCTGCATCCGTCCCATCAGATCGCGCCGGACAGGACGCCCGGGCTGGCGCAGGCTGCCCGGAAAACACTGGAAAGAAGACTGTCCTTTGGCGGCGGGCATACCGGCTGGAGCTGCGCCTGGATCGTTAATTTTTATGCCCGGCTCCGGGATGGGGATAAGGCCCTGGAAAATCTGGAGAAGCTGTGGAAAGATTCCACCTTTTATAATTTGATGGACAACCATCCGCTGGGAAAGGGACATGTCTTTCAGATAGACGGCAATCTCGGCGCCACGGCCGCCATCGCCGAAATGCTTTTGCAGAGCGATGAGGAAAGGACGCTTCTGCTTCCGGCCCTGCCGAAACGATGGCCGGAGGGAAGCGTAAAGGGGCTGACGGCCGTCGGGGGCGTGACTGTGGATCTGGCCTGGAGCGGCGGGCGGCTGACGGCGTGCAGCGTATACGCGCCCCGGGAGACGGAGATCTTATTCCGATATGAAAAGAGGGAAGCGTTCTGCCGGCTGAAAGCGAGGGAGCGCCGCCGGATATTTGAGGATTGATAAAAAGAAGCGAAAAAAAGTGATCCCGGGGAGGGATCACTCTGCCTGTGTTTCGTCGATGGGCAGGGAAAAGATAAATTCGCTTCCCGCCCCCTCGGTACTGATGACGTTGATGTTTTCGTTGTGGGCGCGGATGATCTCCCGGGTGATGGACAGCCCCAGGCCGGTGCCCTTCTTGTCTTTGCCCCGGGAAAGATCCGTTTTGTAAAAACGGTCGAAAATGAGCTTTTGGCTTTCTTTCGGGATACCGATGCCGCTGTCCTTGACGGAGATAAATACTTTGCCGTGCTTTTCGGAAGTCTCGATCCGGATGGCGGAGTCGTTATAGGAAAATTTGATGGCGTTGTCGAGCAGGTTATAGAGAACCTGCTCGATTTTGCCTTTGTCCGCGATGACGGGAAGGGTCTCCCCGGTCAGTTCCAGCTCGATGCGGATGCGCCGGGGGCGGCAGGTGCCCTCGAAGGCGGCGGCGGTGGAACGAATCACTTCATTGATGTCGAAAGAGGTTTTTTCCAGGACGACGCCTTTCATGTTCAGATTATTAAGGGTCAGCAGGCTGTTGGTCAGCTTGATGAGCCGTTCGGTCTCGTTGTGTACGATGCCGAGATATTTGCCGTGCAGTTCGGGGGGGATCGTGCCGTCCTGCATGGCCTCCAGGTAGCCCTTGATGGAGGTCAGGGGGGAGCGGAAATCGTGGGAAACATTGGCGATGAACTTCTTCTGGTTGTCCTCGCTGCGGGCGATCTCGCTGGCCATGACGGAAAGAGAGGCCGCCAGATAGCCCATCTCATCCTCGCTGTCCACCTGAAATTCGTAGTGCATGTTCCCGGCGGCGTACTGCTCGGTGGCCGCCGTGATCTTGCGCAGCGGCATATAGACCATCTCCGTAAAGAAGATCAGGATGATCAGGGAGAGCAGGAAAAAAATCACCAGCGTGATATAGGAAATGTTCAGCAGGCTTTCGCTGGACGCGCGGATCTGGGACATCGGCGTATGGATGACCACATAACCCCGCACTTTGAAATTGGTGGTGATGGGAGAAAAGACGCTGAGCATCTCTTCGGAAAACCAGTTGAAGAAGTTGCCAGTGGTATAGACGGAGCCAGCGGTAACGGTGGGATCGAAGCCTTCCACCACCGTTTCATGGGTTACGTCCAGGGGCATTTCGGTAGTCATTACAATGCGCCCGGAGGGGTTGATGATCCAGATTTGGGCGGAAAGATAGACGCTTAAGGCGTCAAGCTGTTCTTTGACCGCCTCCAGCGAGGTTTCGCTGTTATAAAGGTCTGCGGCGTAGGTATTGGCGATCAGCGTGGCTTCCCGGTAGAGGGAATCCGCTTTGTCGCGGCGCAGATGCTCCAGGGTCATGCTGGAGACAAAGGTGGCGACCACCAGGAAACCGAAGAGGCCGAAGATGAGATAGCCCAGGATAAATTTTAGATAGAGCGTTTTTTTCATGGACGGCCTCCTGCCTGTCAGCGCACCTCGAATTTGTAGCCGATCCCCCAGATGGTGGCGATCCGCCAGTTGGCGTGATCCTTGATCTTTTCCCGCAGTCGTTTGATGTGTACGTCCACCGTGCGGGTATCCCCGATGTACTCATAGCCCCAGATCTGATCCAAAAGCTGTTCCCGGGAATAGACATGGTTGGGAGAGGAGGCCAGGAAATAGAGCAGTTCCAGCTCCTTGGGCGGCATATCCACCGGATTGCCCAGATAGATCACGGAATAATTGGTCTTGTTTACGGTCAGCCCTTCGTATTCCACCGCTTCCACGGAAGGCTTTGCCGGGGCGCTGACTGCAGGCTTATAGCGGCGCAGGACCGCTTTGACCCGCGCCACCAGTTCCTTGGAGTCGAAGGGTTTTTCAATATAGTCATCCGCGCCCAGTTCCAGTCCCAGCACCTTATCAAAGACCTCGCCCTTGGCGGAGAGCATAATGATGGGAACGGCCGAACGGCTGCGGACTTCCCGGCAGACCTGGTAGCCGTCGATGCCGGGCAGCATCAGATCCAGCAGGATCAGGTTGGGAGAAAAAGCGTTTACCGCGCTTAAGGCCGCTTCGCCGTCTCCGACGATCATCGTATCAAAACACTCTTTGGTGAGATAGAGGGAGATCAGTTCCGCGATATTCGCATCGTCGTCCACAATCAGGATTTTCTGTTTATTTGCCATAAAATTACTCCTTAAATTCTGCAATCGTCACGCCCGCATCGCCTTCGCCGTATTCGCCCAGACGATAGGACTTGACATACTTTACTTTCTTCAGATGCTTCTGTACGGCCTGACGCAGCGCGCCGGTGCCCTTGCCGTGAACGATGCGGACGCTCTTTAAGTGGGCCAGATAGGCGTCGTCAAGATATTTATCCAGTTCGGACAGGGCTTCGTCCACCGTTTTACCCAGCAGATTGATCTCCGGGGAAATGGAATAGGATTTGGACATCCGCAGCTTGCCGTTGCCGGACCGCTGCAGGTCGGGAGCCTGGATCGTTTCCTCTTCCACCCGGACCAGATCCCGGATGTTGACCGAGGTACGCAGGATCCCGCACTGTACAAACAGATTGCCCCGGGCGTCGGGCAGGGAACTGACGGTCCCTTTCAGACCCATGGAAGGGATCCGCACCATATCGCCTTTTTTGAGCTGTTCCGGTTTGGGAACGGAGGATGGCCTGGCCGTTTCCTTGACGGAAAGGCTGGCGTTTTTCTCGTCGATCCTGCTGCGGAGCTGCTGGCGCATTTTTTCCAGATCCCGCATGGAAGCGCCGGGGCCGGCTTTCTGAAAGATGCGGATCGTGTCGTCCGCCGTTTCCTTGGCTTCCCTCAGGATATCCCGGGCCTTTTCGTTGGCCTCCCGCAGGATACGGTCCCGGTTTTGCTCAAGCCTTTCATTCTTTTCCCGGAGCTGACGGCGCAGCTCTTCGATCTCCCGTTTCCCGGCTTCGATCTGCTGCTGCTGCTGTTCGATGGCGACGCGGCGCTGTTCCAGATCGGAAAGGACATCCTCAAAGCTGACGTCCTGTTCGTCGATCTGGGCTCTGGCGGCTTCGATGATCTCCTCTGACAGCCCCAGCTTTCTAGAAATGGCAAAGGCGTTGCTCTTGCCCGGGATCCCCAGAAGCAGGCGATAGGTGGGACGCAGCGTTTCTACGTCAAATTCGCAGCAGGCGTTTTCCACAAAGTCCGTGGAAAGGGCATAGATCTTCAACTCGCTGTAATGCGTGGTGGCCATCGTGCGGATACCCCGGTCGTGCAGGAAGTTGAGGATGGCAATGGCCAGAGCGGCCCCTTCCGTGGGATCGGTCCCCGCGCCCAGTTCATCGAAAAGGCATAGCGAATCGGCGTCTGCGTGCTTTAAGATCGACACGATACTGGTCATATGGGAAGAAAAGGTACTCAGGCTCTGCTCGATGCTCTGCTCGTCCCCGATGTCCGCAAAAACCTCCGAAAAGACGGAGAGCTGGGAACGGTCCAGGGCGGGGATGTGCAGTCCGGCCTGTCCCATCAGGGTGAGCAGCCCGACGGTCTTTAAGGATACCGTTTTGCCGCCGGTATTGGGGCCTGTGATGACCAGCAGATCGAAGTCCTCGCCCAGAGAAACGTCGATGGGAACCACTTTCTTTTTATCCAGGAGGGGGTGGCGCCCCTGCCGGATCTTCAGACAGTGGTCGGCGCGAAACAGCGGACGGGTGGCGTTTTGCTCCAGCGCCAGGGCCGCTTTGGCAAAAATAAAATCCAGCCGGGTCATGATCTCATGATCCCGTGCGATCTGTTCCGCATACTCTGCGGTCTGTCCGCTCAGATCCGCCAGAATGACGGCGATCTCTTTCTGCTCTTCGATCTCCAGTTCCCGCAGATGATTGTTCAGGTTCACGACGGCGGCCGGTTCGATGAAGAAGGTGGAACCGGTGGAGGACTGGTCATGGATCATGCCGGGCACCTGTCCCTTATATTCAGATCTGACCGGAATGCAGTAACGTCCGTCCCGGGTAGTGATCACGGCGTCCTGAAGATAGGCGCGGGCAGCGCCATTTACCATGTTGTTGAGCTGACTGTGGATCCGCTCGGCGGTCAGGGTCATATCGCGCCGGATCCTCTTGAGATTGGGGCTGGCGTCGTCCGCCATTTCCTCGGGCGTAAGGATACATCTGCGGATTTCCGAGGACAGAGGCGTCAGCGGTTCCAGATCGTTAAAGTCTTCCGTCAGGGAATCTCCTGCTGCGTCGTCCCGCTCAGAACGGCCGTAGTTTTTGACCCGCGCTGTGTTTTCCAAAAGCCCTGCGATGCGCAAAAGCTCCTCCATGGACAGGGTGCTTCCGATCTCCAGGGAGCGCAGGCTCATGCCGAGGGCATGATTGTTGCCGAAATTCAGGCTGCCCTTTTGGAAGATCCTGGTCAGGGCGTCGGCGGTCTGCTCCTGCGCCCGCTCGATCTGCGCCAGATCCGTCATGGGGACCAGACTGCGGCATATCGCGCGTCCGGGGTCGGAGGTGGCCTTTTCCTCCAGCATGTGGATCACCTTATTAAATTCCAGTACGCGCAGTACTTTTTCGTTCATTTTACTTCTCCCTAATGTTACAGTTACGTTTATCATAACACATCGAAGGAAAAACGGACAGCATTTTTTCATTGTGCGTCCCGGGGGATTGCGGTATACTGTAATCGATAAAGTCCGCCCTGAAAGGAACGCAGATATGGAAGAAAATCAGACCAGCCAGGAGATAGAATTTATTAAAGAAAAGGTAAAGGAACGCCCGTTAAACCGGAAAAAGCTAATCCGCAGAACGCTGCTGACGGCCAGCATGGCGGTCATCTTCGGCCTGATCGCCTGCCTGACCTTTCTGGTGCTGGAGCCGGTATTTACCAATCTGCTTTACCCGGAGGAGGAACCCAGGCAGGTACAACTGCAGGAGGAGGATATCGAGGACGAGATGCGTCCCGAAGATATGATCCTGGAGGAAGAAACGCAGACGCAGCCTGTGGCGGAGGTAGTCCAGCCTGTGGTGGAGAAGGTAGAGCTGGAGATGAGCGACTATCAGAGGCTCTACCGGCTGATGTACGGACTGGTGCAGGAAACCGAAAAGTCCATGGTGACGGTAGTCGGAGTCGTGACGGACATGGACTGGTTCGATAACATCTATGAAAACCAGGGACAGTCGGCGGGACTGATCGTGGCCGAAAACGGCGTGGAGCTTTTGATCCTGACGGACAGGGATGTGGTGGAATCGGCGGAGAGCCTGGCGGTCGTGTTTTCGGACGAAACGAGAGTGGAGGGAACGGTGAAGAGCCAGGACCCTCAGACTGGCCTGGCGATCGTCAGCGTTATGCTAAGCGGAATCCCGGAAAAGACCCGGGAGGAGATCCGGACGGCAGTGCTGGGCAGCTCCGGCAGCAGTATCCTGGCGACGCCGGTGATTGCCATGGGAAGGCCGCTGGGAAGCGGGACATCCATCATCTACGGCATGGTAACTTCGGCGGATGCGAAGGTGAACCTGGTGGACCATAACGTGCGCCGCCTGACGACGGATATGGTGGGGGACCAAAACTCCAGCGGCGTGCTGGTGAATCTGTCGGGCCAGGTGATCGGTATCCTGCGGCCGACAGAGGAGGGCCATGAGGGTGAACTGCTGAGCGCATACAGTATGGCTGACCTGAGGGCGCTGATTGAAAAAATGTCCAACGGCGTCCGCGTGGCCCATCTGGGAGTGACCGGAACCGACGTGCCTGCTTCCATCAGCGAAGAACTGGGCGTGCCCCTGGGCGCTTATGTGACCCAGATCCAGATGGATTCCCCCGCGATGGAGGCGGGGATCCAGAGCGGCGACGTGATCACCCGGCTGGGGGAAACGGAGATTGGCTCTTTTACGGATTACCAGGAGGCCCTGATGGATCTTTTGCCGGGTAACGAGGTGACGGTCACCGTAATGCGGCAGGGACCGGAGGCATATCAGGAGATGCTTTTAGAGGCAGTACCCGAATAAAGGAAAAACGACGGGAGGAAGAGGAAATGAAATATATCAAAGATTATAAGGAAGGCGACCGGGTATTTGATATTTATCTGTGCAAGCATAAACAATCCGCGGTCACCAAAAATGGAAAGCCCTATGACAATGTGATCCTGCAGGATAAGACGGGGACGCTGGACGCCAAGATCTGGGATCCCAACAGCGCGGGCATCGACGATTTCGATGCGCTGGATTATATCGAAGTGTACGGAGACGTGACCAGCTTCCAGGGGGCGCTGCAGGTGAACGTGAAGCGGGTGCGGGCCTGCCGCGACGGGGAGTTCGATCCGGCGGATTATCTGCCGGTCAGCAAAAAGCCGGTGGCCGGAATGTATCAGGAACTGCTGCGCTACGTCGGCTCCATTGAAAATACTTATCTGAAAAAACTGTTGGAAGCTTTTTTTGTAGAGGACGAGGAGTTCATCTGGGATTTTCAGAAATCTTCAGCCGCCAAGAGCGTACACCATGGATTCATAGGCGGACTGCTGGAACATACGCTGAACGTAGTGAAGCTGTGCGATTACTATTGCCGCAGTTACCCGCTCTTAAAGCGTGACCTGCTACTGACGGCGGCCATGTGCCACGATATCGGCAAGATCCGTGAAATCGCGCCGTTTCCCAAAAACGATTATACGGATGACGGACAGTTGTTGGGCCATATCGTCATAGGATCCGAGATGGTGCAGGATAAGGTGCGCCAGATCGAGGGTTTCCCGCCGGTGCTGGCCTCCCAGCTCAAACACTGTATCCTGGCCCATCACGGGGAATATGAATACGGATCGCCCAAAAAGCCGGCCATCATGGAGGCGCTGGCGCTGAACCTGGCGGACAACACGGATGCGAAGCTGGAGTCCTTTACGGAGATCCTGGAGAATACGACGGAAATGGGATGGCTGGGCTTTAACCGGATCTTCGATTCCAACCTGCGCATGACCCGGATGGACTGAGCGCAAAAGCGCTGTAGAATACGGGCCGGATCGCCGGCAGCGGAGTGGGGACGGATGAATATTCAGAAAAACCAGATTTATGAAGTAAGGATCACGGATATGGGCGCGGACGGGGAAGGCATCGGCCATTTGGAAGAACCGTCAGGCAGGGAACCAAAGGGCGGATATACGCTGTTCGTGAAAGACGCCCTGATCGGCGACGTGGTGCAGGCCCGGATCGTGAAGCCCAAAAAGGGTTACGCGTTTGCGCGGCTGGAAAAGATCCTGAGACCGTCGCCGGACCGGGTAGAGCCCCTCTGCCCGGTTGCGCGCCAGTGCGGCGGCTGTCAGCTCCAGGCCCTTTCCTACGAAAAACAACTGGAATTTAAAGACCATAAGGTAAAAAATAACCTGATCCGTATCGGCGGCTTTTTGCCCGAACAGGTGGAGACGGCCATGGAAAGACCCGTAGGTATGGAAAGGCCCTTCCGCTACCGCAATAAAGCGCAGTTTCCCATCGGGACGGATAAAAACGGCCGTCTGATCGCCGGTTTTTACGCGGGGCGCACCCATACGATCATCGAGACCGGGGACTGTATGCTGGGCATAGAAGAAAACCGGCAGATCCTGCGGATCGTGCTGGATTTCTGCGAAGAAAAACATATCCGGGCCTATGAGGAAGAGAGCGGACGGGGGCTTTTGCGCCATATACTCATCCGCAAAGGCTTTTCTACAGGACAGATCATGGTCTGCCTGGTTATAAACGGCGTTTCCCTTCCGGACGAGGACGAGCTGGCGGCCCGGCTCTTTGAACGGATCGTGGGGATGACCAGTTTTTCGGTCAGCCCCAATACGGAGCGCGGCAACGTGATCCTGGGAGGGTCCGTCCGTACCGTGCGCGGGGCGGACCGCATTGAGGATACCATCGGGGATCTGCGTTTTTCCATTTCCCCGCTTTCTTTTTATCAGGTGAATCCGGTGCAGACTGAGCGGATCTATCGGCAGGCGCTGGAGTATGCCGGACTGACCGGAGGGGAAACGGTCTGGGATCTCTACTGCGGGATCGGGACGATCTCCCTGTTTCTGGCGGCAAAGGCAAAGCAGGTCTGCGGGGTGGAGATCGTGCCCCAGGCTGTTGAGGATGCGCGGCGAAACGCGGAGAAGAACGGCATTGGGAACGTTCGGTTTTTTGTGGGAAAGGCAGAGGAGGTGCTGCCCCGGCAGTTTGAGGAAAACGGAATATCCGCAGATGTGATTGTGGTGGACCCGCCCCGGAAGGGCTGCGATATGGCCTGCCTGGAGACAATGGTGCGGATGGCCCCGGAGCGGATTGTCTATGTGAGTTGCGATTCCGCCACGCTGGCGAGGGATCTGAAATATCTGGTGGAGAACGGGTATGCGATCAGGAAGGGACGGGTGTTTGATAATTTTGCGCAGGGGGTGCATGTGGAGACGGTATGCTTATTGTCCAAACTCAATGTCAAGCAGCATATCGAAGTTGAACTCACCATGGACGAGATGGATTTGACCGCTGCCGAGAAGAAAGCCAGCTATGAGGAAATCAAGGAGTATGTGCTGGAGAAATTCGGAATGAAGGTCAGCCACTTGTATATTGCACAAGTGAAGCGGAAGTGCGGGATTATCGAGCGGGAGAATTATAATAAGCCCAAGTCAGAGAGCGCCAAGCAGCCCCAATGCCCGCCGGAGAAAGAAGCGGCGATTCGGGCGGCACTGGAGTATTTTAGAATGATATAATGAAATTACAAGAGCCGGTGATTTGTGATTTTGCTCACGGAATCACCGGCTCCTTGTCAGTAAAATGTCTTACCTTCACTGAATGCAACGAAGCGGCATCTCCGTATCCGGCAGAGATTTGCCGCCTTGCTGATTTTTCATTAGCTGTTTTCTTTTAGTTTGCTGTTTATCTGTTCAATTTGTTTTTTTATGGCGCGATACTTAGAAAGCCAAATTGCCGCATAAATTGCGAAAAATAATCCGAAAAAGCTGAAGGCTCCAAGTAGATTGTGGGGCATCCAATGTAAAAAATAGGCAATAGGAAATGACGCTATGGAGCATATGACAAGATGGCTGAGTGTCATTTTTAGCAGGCTCCAATTTTCCATTTCCCATATTACCGATGCTCCACCCCACATTGCTCCGTAAATCATTGTTAAAACAGTTTGCAAAATAACCGCTTGTATCTCACTGCTACATGCGGCAATCAAGACATGTGACGCAGGATAGTATTCTCCATTTCCGTAATTCAACGAAAATATAATAGTGACAACAGTACAAATCGTAAGTCCGATAGGAGCCCCCCAAAGAGAGCGCACTAATATTTTCTTTTTCATATGCTCACCTCATATTCCCAACACTTGTTTGATTTTATGGACATATCTCCTTGAAACGTAGGTAACGGCGCCGTTCGACAGGGAAACGCATATCGTGCCTGTAAAACTCAGATCGAATTTCCGCACCTTCCGGATGTTGACAATCTCTGAGTTGGAAATGCGGACGAAACGGCTTTTATCAAGTCTGCCTTCCAGTTCATATAACCGCAGACGCAGCGTGTATTCGCCATTGTCCGTTTCGGCAATTATTCTCCCGGCTGAAGCATAGAAACGGAAAATGTCGTTCTGCTCCAATATCTCCAGCGTATCGTCCCGGAATCCCGATAGGATCTGGGGCGTATCGTCCGACAGCTTCTTCACAATAGAGGAAACCTCGTCAGTCATACGGTCTGTCAGAATAATAATCTTCGGTTCCGTGCAGGCTTCATCAATTTTTATTTCAACTTGCAATTCCCGGTTATCCTCCTTCCATTGATTTTATAGCTACGGACACAGTATAGAACGATCAGAAGCGATAATCTACTGTTTTTCTATAAGTGGTCGATTTCAGCACTCAGGTGGTATGAGTCCTCAGTGATCGTGCATCATGCTATTTCTTCTTCCGTTCCAATATCAAATTGCAAATACGCATGACAACGGGAAAATACGGGAGGTTTCCAAAGGAGGGCAGCGCCCGCCTTTTGGCTCTGGGTCATCCAATAGGGGCGAGCAGCAT
>CANQFM010000039.1 GCA_947598825.1 uncultured Eisenbergiella sp.
CTAAAAATACAAAAAAACCTCTTGACTTTTCTTTTCAGGAGTGTATACTACGAATCGTAAAGCAAAGGCGCTTTGGGGAATTTCTCCAAAGTGCCTTTTTTTGTCCGGCCGCAGAAAACGCGCCATGGACGCCTATCCGGATCCGCCCTGTCGGACGACCGGGCCGCCGGGCAGAACATATCGAAAGGAGAAAAAATATATGGCAAAAGGTATTCCCGAACTGTACGGCAGCCTTGTTTTCAACGACAAAGTGATGCGCGACAAGCTCCCCAAAGACATTTACAAGGCGCTGCGCAAAACCATCGAGAACAATACGCACCTGGAGTTGGATGTGGCCAATTCCGTTGCGGTGGCGATGAAGGAATGGGCCGTAGAAAACGGCGCGACCCACTTCACCCACTGGTTCCAGCCGCTGACCGGTTTCACTGCGGAAAAGCACGACAGCTTCATTACCCCCATAGGCGATGGGCAGATCATTATGGACTTTTCCGGCAAGGAACTGGTAAAGGGCGAACCCGATGCCTCCAGCTTTCCGTCCGGCGGCCTGCGGGCCACCTTTGAGGCGAGAGGCTATACCGCCTGGGATCCCACTTCCCCCGCTTTCATCAAAGACGGAACCCTGTACATACCGACCGCTTTCTGTTCCTACAGCGGCGAAGCGCTGGATAAAAAGACCCCGCTTCTGCGCTCCATGGAGACGCTGAGCAAGGAAGCCACCAAGATCTTAAACCTGCTGGGCCAGAAGGACGTGACCAGCGTTTCCACCACCATCGGCCCCGAACAGGAGTATTTCCTCATCGACAAGGAAATGTACGCGCAGAGGAAAGATCTGATCTTTACCGGCCGCACGCTGCTTGGCGCAATGCCTCCCAAGGGACAGGAAATGGAGGATCATTATTTCGGCGCCCTAAAGCCCCGCGTTTCCGCCTATATGCACGATCTGGACGTAGAATTGTGGAAGCTGGGCATCCCTGCCAAAACCAAGCATAACGAAGTGGCGCCCGCGCAGCATGAGCTGGCCCCGATCTTCGATACCGCCAACATCGCCGTGGATCACAACCAGTTGACCATGGAGATCATGAAAAAAGTGGCCGACAAACACGACCTGGTATGCCTGCTGCATGAAAAGCCTTTCGACGGCATCAACGGCTCCGGCAAGCACAACAACTGGTCCATGATCACCAACACCGGCGTAAACCTTTTGGATCCCGGCCGTACTCCTGCGGAAAACATCCAGTTTTTGATCTTCCTGATGGCGGTCATCAAGGCCGTGGACGAATATGCGGATCTGATGCGTCTTTCCGTGGCCAGCGCCGGAAACGATCACCGGCTGGGCGCCAATGAAGCGCCTCCCGCCATTGTTTCCATCTTCCTGGGCGACGAGCTGACGGCTGTGCTGGATTCTATCGAGAACGACACGTTCTTCGGCAAGCATCAGCGCATCCAGATGGAGACCGGCGCTACGGTACTGCCCCATTTCTTCAAAGACAACACAGACCGGAACCGTACCTCACCTTTCGCTTTCACCGGCAACAAGTTCGAGTTCCGTATGCTGGGTTCCTCCATTTCCGTGGCCGGCCCCAACATCGTCCTGAACACGGCTGTGGCGGAGGCCCTGTCTCAGTTCTACGACGAATTGAAGGACGCTCCTGCGGATAAAATGGGCGAAGCGGTACACGAGCTGGTCAAGCGCGCGATCCTGAAACATAAAAAGATCATTTTCAACGGCAACGGCTATACGGATGAGTGGGTAGAGGAAGCCGAAAAGCGCGGCCTGTATAACTTAAAGTCCACGCCCGAAGCGCTGCCCTGTTTCATCGCAGAAAAGAACGTCAAGCTGTTTACGAAGCATAAGATCTACACGGAGAGCGAGATCTATTCCAGATATGAGATCCTTCTGGAAAACTACTGCAAGACGCTGCACATCGAAGCAAAGACCCTGCAGGATATGGTACGGCGCGACTTCCTGCCGGCCCTGATGGAATATACCGACGAAATAAGCTGCTCCGTCAGCGGCAAAAAGGCGGTGGCCGATCTGCCCTGCACAGCGGAAATCAAACTGCTTTCCAAACTGTCCGGTTATTACGAAGAGATCTTTGCGGCGGAAGAAAAGCTGGAGGCCGACACAAAGACGGCGGAAGGCATTGCGGATATGCTGGAAGCGGCCAACTTCTATCATGGAACAGTCCTGGCCGATATGGCTGCGGTACGCAGCGCAGCGGACGCGGCGGAGGAATACATTCCTGACAGCATCCTGCCTTATCCGAACTATGAGAGCCTGCTGTTCTATATGTGAGTCGTATTTCCGGTCGATCCGGAAAACAGGAAGGAAACCGTCAAGATCATGTCCATACAGACATCTGACGAAAAGGGGCGTACCGGCGCTGTGCGCGCAGCTCTGGTGCGCTCCATAAAAGAGGAATGCGGCGTATTCGGGATCTTCAACCAGGACGGTTCCGCAGCGGCCCCCGATCTGTATTACGGCTTGAGCGCCCTGCAGCACCGGGGACAGGAAGCCGCAGGCATCGCCGTCTGCGATACTTTCGGTCCAAAAGGGAACATCACCTGGCACAAGGAAATGGGGCTTGTCAGCGAGGTCTTTCATCCCGATACGTTAAACGCCCTGCAGGGCAACCTGGGGATCGGCCATGTGCGCTACTCCACCACCGGTTCCAGCACGGCGGAAAACGCGCAGCCTCTTGTTTTAAAATATCTCAAAGGGACGCTGGCGCTGGCCCATAACGGGAACCTGACCAATGCCCTTTCGCTCCGACAGGAGCTTGAGGAGAGCGGCACGATCTTTCACACCACCACCGATTCGGAGGTGATCGCCTGTCTCATCGCCAGGGAACGGACCCGCGCCGCTTGCGTGGAGGACGCTATCCTGCAGACCGCCCGGAAGTTGAAAGGCGGATATGCGCTGGTGATCATGAGTCCGCGCAAGCTCATCGGCGTGCGGGATCCCCTGGGATTAAAGCCTCTCTGCCTCGGGAAACGAAACGGCAGCTACGTCCTGGCTTCCGAAAGCTGTGCGCTTTCGGCTGTGGGCGCAGAATTTGTCCGGGATATCCTTCCCGGCGAGATCGTCACCATCAGAAAAGACGAGATCTGTTCGGACTGCCGTCTCACCCAGGAAAAGCATGCCCACTGTATTTTTGAATACATTTATTTCGCCCGTCTGGATTCCGCCCTGGACGGCGTGAGCGTATACGATGCGAGAATCCGCGCCGGCAAGGCGCTGGCCCTCTCCCATCCGGCGGATGCGGACCTGGTCACCGGAGTCCCCGATTCCGGCCTGGCCGCCGCCATGGGTTTTGCCCAGGCCTCCGGCCTGCCCTTTGCCCTGGCATTTCACAAAAACAGCTATGTGGGAAGGACTTTTATCAAGCCCACCCAGAAAGAACGGGAATCGGCCGTCCACCTGAAGCTGAGCGTTCTTGGCAGCGTGGTGGCCGGGAAACGGCTGGTACTGATCGACGATTCCATTGTGCGCGGCACGACTATGGCCAGCCTCATCCGCATGTTGAAGCAGGCCGGCGCAAAGGAAGTCCATGTGCGCATCAGTTCCCCGCCTTTCCTGTATCCCTGTTATTACGGGACCGACGTCCCCAGCAACGATCAGTTGATCGCTTCTTCCCATACAGCCAACGAGATCTGTGCCCGGATCGGTGCGGATTCCCTGGGCTATATGAGAATCGAGGATCTGGCCAAAATGACCGGAGACCTCCCGCTTTGTAAAGCGTGTTTCGATAACCAATACCCTGTATGACTCTCCCTTTGGCTGTCGGACATTCTTTATACACCCTTTTGGGGCAACGCAAAGGTGCGCTTGTAAACAGGCGCACCTTTTGTTGTATCAACTACGGCCGTATCACCTGCGGCCGAAAAATGAGGAGGAAGAAATTATGAGTGAAGAAATCCTGAGTGCCTTAAACGGCGAAGTATTCGGCGTCTGGTTTTTGATTGGCGCCGCCCTGGTGTTCTGGATGCAGGCCGGATTCGCCATGGTGGAAACCGGCTTTACCAGGGCCAAAAATGCGGGCAACATCCTGATGAAGAACCTGATGGACTTCTGTATCGGGACCGTCATGTTTATCCTGATCGGTTTCAGCCTGCTCCTGGGCGAAGACCTGGTGGGCTTCATCGGCAAACCGGGCTTTGATATCTTTACCGCCTATGGGAGCTTTGACTGGTCCAACTTCGTGTTCAACCTGGTGTTCTGCGCGACCACGGCGACCATCGTTTCCGGGGCCATGGCGGAACGGACGAAGTTCTTATCCTACTGCATTTACTCCGGCATCATTTCTGCTGTGATCTATCCGGTAGAAGCCCACTGGACCTGGGGCGGCGGCTGGCTGGCCCAGATCGGGTTCCATGATTTCGCAGGTTCCAACTGCATCCATATGGTAGGCGGCATCAGCGCCCTGGTGGGCGCGGCCCTGCTCGGCCCCCGTATCGGCAAGTTTGTCAAAGACAAGGCCGGCAAGGTGACAAAAGTCAACGCGTTCCCCGGCCACAGCCTCCCGCTGGGCTGCCTGGGCGTATTCATCCTGTGGCTCGGCTGGTACGGCTTCAACGGCGCGGCCGCCACTTCGATCGATGAATTGGGATCCATTTTCCTGACTACCACCATCGCTCCTTCCGTCGCAACGGTGGTGTGCATGATCTTTACCTGGATCAAATACGGCAAGCCCGATGTTTCCATGTGCTTAAACGCTTCTCTGGCGGGCCTGGTGGCCATCACCGCCCCCTGCGACGTATGCGACGCTTTCGGCTCTATCGTGATCGGCGCCGTCGCCGGCCTGCTGGTGGTATTCGGCGTATGGTTTTTGGACTACAAGCTGCATATTGACGATCCCGTCGGCGCCGTTGCAGTGCATTGCTTAAACGGGATCTGGGGCACCATTTCGGTAGGCCTGTTCGCTACTGAGACCGCTCCCGCTTTCGCCAGAGGCATTGGAGACGGCGTTGCTTTCGGCGCGAACCAGATCGCCGGAGAAGGACTGTTTTACGGCGGCGGATTCCGGCAGTTGGGGATCCAGCTTCTTGGCATGGGCGCGACGATACTCTGGACTGCCGTTACCATTACCATCGCCTTCCTGATCATCAAGGCTCTCGTGGGCCTGCGCGTATCCCAGGACGAGGAGATCGTGGGCCTGGATGCCTGCGAGCATGGCCTGACCAGCGCTTACGCCGGCTTCTCCATCATGGATATTTCCAACACCATGACCATGGATGTCAACGAAAACACCGATCTGGGCACTTCCGATTACGAAAAGGCCTCCGAGGTGCAGAAGGCCGCCGCCGTCCCTGTGACCGGCGCGCCGATGGAATTGGATACCGGCATCCACAAGGTCGTTATCATTACCAAGCTGTCCAGCTACGAAAAGATCAAGACGGCCATGAACGAACTGGGCGTCACGGGCATGACCGTCACGCAGGTCATGGGCTGCGGCATCCAGAAGGGCGCCGGAAGCATGTACCGCGGCGTGGAAGTGGACGCGACGCTGCTGCCTAAGGTCAAGATCGAAGTCGTAGTCAGCAAAATCCCGGTTTCGGACGTGATCGAAACCGCGAAGAAGACTTTGTATACCGGCCACATCGGAGACGGTAAGATCTTCGTTTACAATGTGAGCCAGGTCGTGAAGGTCCGCACCGGCGAAGAAGGTTTCGCTGCCCTGCAGGACGTTGAATAACGGCACTACCTATTACTTGTTCCCCTTTAGATTTGCCCTGCCCCCGGTTACGGTTCGCCGTTTCCGAGGCAGGGCGCTTAACGCTTTTTTGCAGACAAAATGGGCCTGTTTCTTTGTAAAAATCCTGGCGATCCCTTCCCGGCGCCGCGGTTTTTTCCTTGACATCGCCCTGCAATCGTGTATACTTACAAGAGAAGGGAAACGCCGGTCGCTGGGAAGCGGCCCGTTCTATCGTTTCCATAAGCGAAGGCGCGGTCAGATCGTTTGGGCCTGCGCTTTTTTTGAAATCGGAGGTCATGCATATGTGCGGTATTGCCGGATACATCGGGAAACAACAGGCGGCCCCTATCATTCTTGACGGGCTTTCCAGACTGGAATACAGAGGATATGATTCCGCAGGCGTCGCCGTCTACGACGGGGAACGCATCCACATGGAGAAGGCGCAGGGACGTCTCCGCGTCCTGGAAGAGCTGACGCAGCACGGCGCCACGATGCCGGGTTTTTGCGGCATCGGCCACACCCGCTGGGCGACCCACGGCTCGCCCTCCGATACCAACGCCCATCCCCACATGAACGAAAGCAACTCCATCGCCGTGGTCCACAACGGCATCATCGAAAATTACGCCCAACTGAAACAGAGGCTTTTGAACAAGGGGTATCATTTCGCGTCCGAAACGGATACGGAAGTGCTGGTTCATATGCTGACCGAATATTACAACGGCGATCCGGTAGAGGCCATCGAGAAAGTCATGCACCGGGTAGAGGGCTCCTATGCCCTAGGCATCATGTTCTTAGATCACCCTCATCATATTTACGCAGCCCGAAAAGACAGCCCTCTGATCGTGGGAGAAAGCTCGGATGGCAAATTTATCGCCTCCGATGTGCCTGCGATCCTGCAGTACACCCGCACCGTTTACTATATGGAAAACGAAGAGATCGCCTGCCTTTCCACGGAACACACCCGGTTTTTCAACGTGGACGGAGAGCCGATCCAAAAGACTCCCGTGACCATCGACTGGGATATCCACGCTGCGGAAAAAGGCGGCTTTGAACATTTCATGCTCAAGGAGATCCACGAACAGCCCAAGGCGATCAAAGACACCATCTCCCCCCGCATCAAGGACGGGGACATCGACCTGAGCGAGATCGGCATGAGCGATGAAGAACTGCTTTCTTTCCACAAGATCACCATTGTGGCCTGCGGCAGCGCCTATCACAGCGGTGTGACTGGCAGATATGTGCTGGAGGACCTGGCCCGAATCCCGACAGAAGCGGATCTGGCCAGCGAGTTCCGCTACCGCAACCCCATCTACGACGCCGGCACGCTGGTCATTGTAGTCAGCCAGTCCGGGGAAACGGCGGATTCCCTGGCCGCCCTGCGGGACGCCAAAGCCCACGGATGCAAGGTTCTCGCCATCGTCAACGTAGTGGGCAGCTCCATCGCCAGAGAGGCGGACGCCGTCCTCTACACCTGGGCTGGCCCTGAGATCGCCGTCGCCACCACCAAAGCGTATAGCTGCCAGATCGCGGCCTTTTACCTGCTGGCGTTAAAATTCGCCCGGCTGCGTTCCACGATAACGCCGGAACGCTTCCAGACTCTCCTGGACGCCCTCTCCTGCCTGCCCGGCCAGGTGGAAAGCCTGCTTGCGCAGAAGGAGAAGATCCAGTTTTTCGCCAATCACTATCTGGCGACGGAACATATTTTCTTCATTGGGCGGGGCATCGATTATGCGCTTTGCCTGGAAGCCTCCCTGAAGCTAAAGGAGATCTCCTACATTCATTCCGAAGCGTATGCGGCTGGCGAACTCAAGCACGGCACCATCTCCCTGATGGAAAACGGCACCCTCGTCATCGCGGTGGCCACCCAGGACGCCCTCTATCCCAAGACCGTCAGCAATATCGTTGAGGTCAAGACCCGGGGGGCTTTTGTCATGGCCGTTACCACACTGCAGCATCCGGAAATGGAAAAATGCGCGGACTATGTGCTGTATGTGCCAAAGACCGCCGCGCCTTTCATGGATTCTCTGGCCATCGTCCCGCTGCAGTTATTCGCCTATTATGTCTCCCTGGGGCGCGGGCTGGACGTCGATAAGCCCCGCAATCTGGCAAAGTCCGTCACAGTTGAATAAAGACATACGAAAAAAATTTGCGGCATCCGCAGCGCTTTTAAAGCAGATGCGGATGCCGGGATCATAAGATCTCCCTGCAGAAATAACAGGTAAAATCGCTCTGTTTCTGTCCGTCGCGGATCAGGTTCTCCGCCGCGCAATAGCGGCACCTCACAATATGCATCCCTTTGGGAATGCTGTCGCCGTCATAATGGCGCATAGCGGGCATCCTTCCGCCCGTCTCGTGATGCAGCCGCATTTCTTCGATCCTGGCCTCCTGCGCATGGGCTTTCTCGTCCTCCAGCGCCTTCTGGCGCAGATACTCCGTAACCGAATCCTCCGGCGCTTTCTGCGCGGATTCGGTTTTGACGCGGACAGGCTCCGGACGCTTTTCGCCGACTGCCTGGCCTGTCTTAAAAACGGCGGACTTGGTTCCCGTTTTCGCATATGCCGGGCCGCTGTCTTTCCCCTGGGGGGGAACCTTCCGGTTCCTGCCTGCCTCGGATCTCTTGTCTGCATCTGTTCCCAGTTTTCCCTTTATCTTCCTGATGACAAAGTAGGTCAGGAAAATGAAAATCAATAACTCGAACATTTTTCCTCCTTTTTACGCGGACGCATGGTCCCTCTCCCTGCTGCAGCGGATGAGAAGCAGCTCCACGCTCAACGCATCGCCCATTTTTCCCGTCTTGACCGCTTCCTCCGCCTCCACGCAGGCCTGAAGCGCCTCCCGCAGCTCTTTCATGGAAAACCGGGACGCCTGGGCCGCATATTTCCTGACGACGAAGCCGTGCAGTCCGGTCCTTTCCGCGATCCGCCTGTCGTCGCAGCCCTCTTTTTTCAGTTCTTTCACCTGCATCAGCAGGCTAAACTGCCTGCCCAAAAGAAACAGGATCCGCATGGGCGGCTCCTTTAACGAGAGAAGGTCATAATACAGGGAAAGCGCCCGCTGCTGCCGTCGCAGCGCCACGGATTCGATCATCTCAAAGATCTGGCTGTTCACCTGGCGGACGCATACCGCGTCGACATCCGCCTCCGTCACCGCCTCCCTGCCCATGGTGTAGCAGAATACCTTTTCCAGTTCGGTGCTGATGTTCTGCATGTCGGAACCGGTTTTCTGGAGAAAATAATCCAGCGTCGCCTCCGAAATCTTCTTGCCTTCCCGTTTCAGCATGACCAGAATCCATTTTTTCAGCGTCGCTTCACTCTGTATTGCAAATTCCACAGCGCTGCCAACGTCCTTAACGGTCTTAAACAGCCGCCCCCTTTTATCCACCTCTGTCTCCACAAAAATAAAATAGGCGGTAGGCGGCAGTTCTTTCAGATAGTCCGCCATCTGATCCGAGGCTTTTTTAAAAAAACCGCTGTTCTCCACCAGCAGGACGCGGCGCTGCGCAAAAAAGGGCATCGTCTCCGCCTGGTCGATAAGCTGGGCGACGCTTATGTCCTTTCCCTCATACCGATGGAAATTCATGGTATCCTGGGGATTGCACAGCGCTGCCTTCAGCCTGTCCCGATACTGCAGGCGCAGATAGGCTTCCTCCCCGTACAGCAGGTAAACCTGCTTAAAACGGCTGTTCTTCAGATCCTCTAAGAGCTGCTGCATCCTTCCTCCTGTTCCTGCGCCGGTTTCTGTCACGCTGCCGATAGGCTCTTTGTATAGTGTATCACAATTCATGGAGAAAGGAAAGTGTGGATGTGCATCCCGTCTTTTTTCACTTTTACCGTGACGGCTCCCCGCTCGGCGGTTATATAATACGGAATACGGTTCTGTTCCAGGCGCTGCAGCGTCTCCTTTGCCGGATGCCCGTATCGGTTATTTCTGCCGCAGGAGATCGTCACCGCCTGCGGGCCTGCCGCTTCCAGCAAAGGCGCGCCCGTCGCGTTGGCCGCGCCGTGATGCCCGGCATCCAGCAGGTCGCAGTTCAGCCCCGCCGCCCCGTAGGTCCTCACCAGCCATTCCTCCCCTTCCTTCTGCAGATCGCCGGTAAACAGGGAGGAAAAATCGCCCTGGCTCAGCCTGATGACCACAGAGGAATCGTTGCGGTCCGCTGTGTCCCTGGCGGCGGCCGGATGCAGACATTCCATCGTCACGCCGCCATCCTGCATGCGTTCCCCAGCCTCCAGCCGTTCCACTGCGACTTCATACCGATGTGCCAGCTTTAACAGATTTTCCAACCCCTCATCCCGCAACGCCACGTCCGGCAGAAGCAGCCGGCCAACGGCAAAGTTCTCCGCCTCCGCCCAGGAAAAGAGTTCCTCCAGCGCGCTGATATGATCCTCGTCCCAATGGCTGATGATGATCCCCTCCAGAGAGGGCGCGCCGCTGTATTTTATAAACGGAATGATCTGATACTGCCCGACTCTGCTTTTTGAAATGCTGCCCGCATCCAGGAGCCAGAAATGATGCTCCTCCGTCTCTATACAGACGCATTCCCCCTGCCCCACGTCCAGCACCGTGATCTGCAGCGGGCCAGGCAGGCGGAGCAGGAAAATACCCGTCAGGCACGCCGCCAGTATCAGGCGGACCGAAGGCTGGATCCGCTTTCCTCTCCATACCAGCAGGGCAAGCCCTGCCGTAAACAGCGCAAGCTGCCACAGCTTTGGCGCGCCGGTGCGCATACACCCGCCCGGCAACCCCGTAATAAACCGGCAGATCCCTTTATAGAAAAGGAAAATAGCTCTGACAGGCAGTCCCAGCCCATACGCTGCGTGGCCAAAGACCGCAGACCACCGCGCCATCTGCCCCAAAGCGGCCAGTATAAGCAACAGTGGCAAAAGTACGCCCATCAGGGGGATCACCGCCAGATTCGCCAGAACGGACCAGGGATTCCACTGATAATAGCTGCCCAGCAGAACCGGCAGCGTAGCCAGCGTAATGCCCAGGCTTGCTGTTACCCCCTTGAAAATACCGTCCCTGCAGCTTTCCAGCCTTCCCTTCTCCCCCTCCTGCGTTTTTTTCCCCGTCTCCTGCAGCACCGGTACCAGCACCGCGGCCCCGGCCACCGCCAGAAAAGAAAGCCAGAAACCGCTGTCTTGGATCCGGGCAGGGCAGGACAACAAAATCCCAAAGGCGGCCGCCGTCAGGGAAGTAAGCGTATCGGAAGTCCGCCCCAAAAGCTGCGCCGTCAGCATGGCGGCAAACATGGCCAGCGCCCGGCAGGTGGACACGCTCATCCCGGTCATGACCGCATACAGACACAGGAGGCCGAAAGAAGCGGCAGCGGCGCACCCAAGGGGCAGCCGCAGCCTGCGGAGCAAATAAAACAGCCCCATGCCGATCATGGAAATATGCAGTCCCGATATGGCAAGCAAATGGGCGATCCCGGCGCCCTGATACAATATCTTTATCTCCCCCGGTAAGCCCTTCTTTTCTCCCAGCACCATGGCGCAGGCCAGGGCGCCGTCCTCTTCTCCCAGGGTTTGATAAAAGAAGGCGGCCGTGGAGCTGCGCAGCAAAAAAAGCGTCTGACCTAACCGGTCGTAGGTTTCGCTTTCTGCAAGTATTTCTGCATCACCCAAAGAAAATATGCAATTTCTTATGCACTGATATGCCCTGTAGTCAAATTCTCCGGGATTCGTGGCATATCGAAAGGCGGATACCTTCCCCCGTACCCTTACCATGCTCCCCGCCCTGGGCAGCGTCTCGCCCTCTCCCAGATAACAGAGAACCTTTTTTTCAACAAAATCATCCGTGAAAAGATCTGACTTTTCCTGATCAGACGGGGATCCCTTCCCCGTAAAAGAATCCTTGAGACCGCTCACGATCCGGATTTGCGTGAGCGTAAACGTGCGATCTTCCTGCGATCCGTCCGCAGGCTGGTAAAGCTCTGCCGCCTCTCCCTGTACGACGATCCATTCCCCCTTTCTCCCCTCCCATCTGCCGTCCGGCGAAGGGAGGGAGGTAAAACACAGAAGGACCGCCAAAAAAAACAGCAGAGCAAAACATAATGGCCGTCTCAAAAAGCAATTTCCTCTTATTTATGCAATTGTATCGCTGATCTGGCGCTCCTGCACGGCGTCAGTCCCCGGATTCCACCAGATCCAGGTTCCTCTCGAAAACAGTGGTGAGAGGAAAGCTTTCCCGATAGGTGATCTCCGTTGCGCCGTTAACGGAGATCTGAACTTTATTGACGTTCGGCAGCTCTACCAGCGAATTTACGATCGAATAGATCACCACATCCCCTGTCACGTTATAGACCTGGGTGTTGAAACCATCGTCCAGGTTCACATAACAGGTGCCGTCCTTTACTGTGACGCCCAATACCTTGATCGCGGGATTGAGTACCGGATAGACGCCTTCGCTGTCCTGTTCCGGCCCCGCAATAAGGCTTTCCACCACCAGCTTCTCCAAAGAGATATTGCTGTTATAGACCTTTCTGACGCTGACCGGAATCAGCCGGTCGCCGCTTTCATTCGCATAATAAAGTTTCAGCCAGATCTTTTCATAAGAATTGATCTCGTTTCCCGCGTTGTCGATGAACATCTCCGCGTTCATCGGCCCCACCGGAGCGCCGAGGCTGTCCGTCAGCCCCTCTCCCTTCACCGTCATGGATACATGATCCACGCCCTCTATCTGCGTCAGCGTGCGCACGATGGCCGCCCGAATCAGGATCTCCGTTGTGGGCTGTATGTTCTTATACTCTTCGCTGACGTCCAGCACCAGCAGGTTTTCCTGCAGGTTCCATCCTACGATATCATACCCGTTGACCGGCGTCCGCAGGGACAGCTCGACCGGGTTTTCTTTCATGGCGCTGATCGCCTCGTCCACCTGTCCGTCCACACCCGTACTTTTCAGGCCATAGGTGATCGGAGTGATCTTAGTCTCCGCCTGATTGATATAAAAAACGGAGATCTCTTTTTCATCCGCCGCCCCCTCCTGTCCGGCGCAGCCGCCCAGCAGACAGACGCAGAGAAAGAGCGCGGCCAGGCAGCCTCCACACAAAGGCAGTTTCCGGCAAGCCTCCCGCCATTTCTTCGTCATACGACACCTCCTGCTTTCATATAAGAAAGCGGTATTTTTACCGTAAAGACCGTTCCTTCCCCCTCTACGCTGCTGACCTTGATGGAACCGCGATGCAGAAGCACCGCGCTTCTGGTGATGGAAAGGCCCAGCCCCGTTCCGCCGATCTCTCTGGAATGGGACTTGTCCACACGGTAAAACCGTTCAAAAATATGATCGTAATCCTCCTGTTTGATCCCGATCCCGGAATCCGCGACTTCCACCGTAAAAAACTGGTGATCGGCGTCCAGCCGGACCTTGACCCAGCCGTGTTCCTTGTTGTATTTGACCGCGTTCTCCACCAGGTTGGTAAAGATCTGCGACATTTTCAATTCATCCACCTCTGCCGTCACCGGCCGGTTGCTCTCAAATGTCATCTCGATATCCCGCGCTCTGGCAATGGGACGGAGCCTTTTCAACGTGGCCTCCAGCAGCGCGTTGATATCCACCGGCTGTACTTCCAGTTCCGCTTCCGTCTTATCCATCTTCACCAATGTCAAAAGATCGTTTATGATCTTATTCTCCCGTTCGATCTCCTCCGTGATATCCTGCATAAATTCCCGATACAGCTCCACCGGCGCGTCCGGCTGCTGGTTCAGAGAATCCGCCAGAACCTTGACGGACGTCATCGGCGTTTTGAGTTCATGGGAAACATTTGCCACAAACTCCTGCCGGGAATCGTTGATCACCCGCATCCTCCCCAAAAGCTGGTTGAACGCTTCTACGATATGCTCCGTTTCCAGATAATCCGGCACCGAAATCTCTTTATCCGTATAACCGTCCTTCACTTCGTTGATCGCCTTGGTGACTCGGTTAAAGGGCGTGATCAGGATATGGGAAAAGAAAAGCACGATGCCCAGGATCAGGATCGCCATGACGATCTCCAGGATCAGCGCCCGCCGGCTCAGGATCTCCAGCGTCGCCGCGATGCTGTCCGTGGAGGTGCTGGCCAGGATCACGCCCCGTATCCGGGAAGTGGTCTGGTCGTCCTTTTCCACCGTTTCTACGATGGGAATGGTCATCTCGATGTAACCGTTCGTGGAGTCATAGCGGGAGACGCTCTCCCCCTTGAAGCACTGGATGACTTCCTCCGAGATCATCGTTTTGCCTTCGCTGATGGCATAGGTGTCTTTTATAACACGGAAATTGCCGTTGATGATCAGAACGCGGCCGTCGTACAGATTGGACATTTGCTCCAGTTCCGCGTTGACGACATCGGAAGACGTGTCCTGCAGATAGTTGTAATTTAAAAGATGGTCGGCGATGATCCTGTACTGGGTCGTCACCTCGGATATGCGCAGGGAAACCGCCCGCTCTTCATAGCCCTCCAGAATACCGATGCGCAGGATGATGCTCGGCACTACCCCGATGACCAGCATCAGGACAAAAATATAGGCTTTCAGGCTCCGAAAGACCGGGACCCGCCGTATCAATTCCTGAAAAATATCCCTGAATCGAAAGTGCATGTTCTCCTCCGCTGTACAGTCGGCCTAAAGGGTCGCGCTCCGCGGCACCGGTCCCCCGCGCCGCCGGTTCCCCCGCGCCGCCGGTCTCCCCGCGCCGCCGGTCTCCCCGCGCCGCCGGTCTCCCCGCGCCGCCGGACGATTTCGCTGCGCGAAATCCCCGGCTCGCGTTGCTCGCCGGGTGCCGCTTCCTTCGCCCGATCCCGGATGCAAGCATCCGGATCGGGCAAAGGGAAGCGGCGTCCGGCTCTGCTTATCCGCGGAAGAAGTAGCCCACGCCCCACTTGGTGTGGACGTAGCGGGGTTCGCTGGGATTGGTTTCGATCTTTTCGCGAAGGCGGCGGATATGCACGTCCACCGTGCGGACGTCCCCCGGATAGTCCGTGCCCCAAATCAGGTTCAGCAGTTTTTCCCGGCTATAGACCTTGTTGGGGTTGCGGATGAGAAGCTCCAGCACGTCGAATTCCTTCGCAGTCAGATTCACTTCCTTGCCGGCGATGCTGACGCGGCGGCTGTCGCAGTCCATCCGCATCTCTCCGCTCTCTATGACGCTGTTTTCCGCCTTTGTCTTTTCCCGGCTCGCTGTACGGCGCATGATCGCCTTGATCCTGGCCTTAACCTCCAGTATGTTGAACGGTTTGGTTATGTAATCGTCCGCGCCGTATTCCAGGCCCATGATCTTGTCCATATCGTCGCTCTTTGCGGTCAGCATCACAATAGGGACGCTGGAAAACTCCCGGATCTGCTGGCATACCTCTGTCCCGCTCATCTTCGGCAGCATGATATCCAGCAGAATGATATCAAACGTCTGACTGCGTGCGTATTCCAGGGCTTCCTCCCCGTCGTAGGCGCAGGTGACTTCCATGCCGTCCTGCTCCAGACTGAAGCGTATCCCTTTCACAATCAGTTTTTCATCATCCACTACCAGAACTTTCTTAGCCATTTTTCTTTCCCCGCCTCATTTATCCAACTGTGATCCTGTCTTTGATCTTTGCGAAAGCCGCCTCTTTGATCCCGCTGACTTTCATGATATCCTCGATGCTTTCAAACCGCCCGTTCTCTTCCCGCCAGGAAAGAATCGCGGCGGCCCGGCTGTCCCCGATCCCCGGAAGCGTCTTAAGCATTGCTGCGTCCGCGGTATTCAGGTCCACTTTGCCCTCCCGCTCTGCCTGCGCTGCCGCATCGCTTTCGGCCAGGAACCCGGCATCGTCCGTTCGCTGTATGCTTTCCTCCAGGGTCATGATATAGATCTGGCACCCGTCCTCCACTTTCCGGGCCAGATTACAGGCCGCCTGATCCGCCTCCGGCAGAAAGCCTCCGCCCGCCGTCACGGCGTCCATAATCCTGCTGCCGGCCGGAAGCTCATAGACCCCCGGCTGCCGGACAGCCCCGCAGATATGTACGACACAGACCGGCTCCTCTTCAACGTAAAAAGACGCTGTTTCCGTCTGTGCCGTCTCCTGCCCCGCCATACCCTCTTCCCCGGCAAAGCCTTCTTCTTCCTCCTGCCGGACGTCTCCGTCCGGAAAAGAAAAGACGTCCTCCTTCTTCTCCCGGCAGCCCGGCAGAATGATGCAGGCCAGAAACAGGAACGCCAAAAGCAGGTTACGGCTGCTGTTATGAAATTTTTTCCTCATCGGTACGTTTTTTCTCCTTTTTACAAAGGAACCCCATGCACCGTAAATTTATTGTATGCCAGAAAAAATCATTTTACAAGCAGAATATTGCGCTCTATTTCTTAAATATTTCTTTTTATCCCGACGGGATGCCCGGGCGGGCAAAAAAGCGCGGTTTTACTCCCACTTAAATACCACGATCCCGGCGATGGCCACCAGCAGACCGATGAGCTTGCGCCACTCCCAGGGCTGTTTGTCCGTGCCAAAAGCGCCAAACAGTTCGATCAGGTAAGCTGTGGCGATCTGGGCCACCACGATAAAGAGAACCGCTTTCGCCGGCCCCAGCATGTCCATACTCCTGATCACCGTCCAGGTAATGGCCGCGCCCATCACCCCGCCCAGCAGCATATATTTCGGTTCCACCTGAAATACGCCCAGCAGATTCGTCCGGTCTGTCGCAGCCCAGGCCAGAATACAGACCAGGAGGGCGGAAAACTGCACAAAAGCGTTGGCGGTCCAGATCGTCGAGGATTTGGTAACCTGCGTGTTGAATACGCCCTGCAGGCTCATCAGCGCGCCTGACAGTACGGCAATAAAAAAACCGATCATCATAAGCCTCCTTTTTTACAAGTATGCCTGATGACCGGGTTTTTTATACCCAGGATACCGGAACGAAAGCCGAAAAGCGGCAAAACCCTCCGTCTGGCGTCCGTTTGCGTTTCAGTCCATAGCCTCTGTCTGTATTTCCTCTACTGTGGGCACCTCGATATAGGTTTCTTCCACAAATTCGCTGCCTGTCACCTGCGTCATGATCTGCTCGGAAAGGGATTTTAAAATATCGGAAACATTTTCCCCCTGCCAGATCTTCGTATAGGCGACTTCCATCCAGACCCAGAAGTTCGCCGTACTCATCAGCTTCGGCATCGGCATGGAATCCGCGTATTCCTCCACAAAGCCGTCCGCTCCCGGCACGTCGGTCACAGCCTGCTTTCTGGCCGGAAGCTTTCCCGTCCGCTCATACATTTTCTGCGATTCCTGTCCAACCAGGAAACGGGCGAAATCCACGGCCAGCTCCTTTTGTGCGCCGTACCCATTTACCGCCAGCGCATAGGTCACGGACAGTCCCTTTGCTTTCACCTGCCCGTTGACATCCGGCAGCGGCACCGTGCCGTATTCATACGGAAAGGCTCCGGCCGCCGCAGCCTCCGCGATCCGGCCCAGAATATCGGTGGTCGCCACCGTAAAAATGAGCTTCCCATCCAAAAAATCCTGTACCACAGCCTCATAGCTGGAGGTCTCCGCGTCTATGGAGAAAAACTGGTTCAGATCCTGATAGGCTTTCAGACCGATGACCGCTTCCTCATTGTAAATGTCGATCTGCGTCTCTTCATCCCCGCAGGGGCCTCCGACGCTGATATAGTTGCCCGCAAAGAAATAATTATAAAAAATATCGGAAACGTCCCATTTAAAAACCGCCTCTACCGTCTCCGGCGCGTTGTAACTGTCCGCAAAGGAAAGGATATCCTCGATCGTCCGGGGCACAAGGGATTTTGCATCGGTTTCCATTTCCGCCGCCGCCTGCGCAAGATAGGTTTGATTGTATACCAGCGCGCTGGTCTCATAGTACAGCGGAAAGGCTGTCTTTTTTCCCTGATAGGTCACCGCGTCCAGCGCCGCCTGGGGAAAATTCCCAGGATTGAGCAGACTGCCTTCCGGATCCACCTCCTGTGCCAGCCCGGCCAGATACGCCTTTTCCAGACTGTCGTTGCTGACCACGAACAGATCCGGGAAATCCTGCCCTTCCACCGAGGCGTCGTTTACCGCCTCCAGATATTCCAGCCCGGAGGTCAGCACCGGCAGTACGCGCACGTCATTGGCCTCCTGATAGGCGAACGCCACACTGGACAGATATTCCCCGATCGCCTCATCCGTATACCACAGCCGGATCGTCGGCCTGGCCGGAAGTACGTTTTCCGGGATCACGTCCTCGATCCGATCCGTCTGCATGGCGCCAAAGATCACCGCTCCCAGCATCGCCAGGATACAGAGAACGCCGGTCAGTCTCTTTTTCAGATTCATAGATTCTCCCTGTCCCGTTTCAAATACCTGCCGTAATGCTGTCTTTGAGGATGGCGATCATCTCGTCCACGTTTTCTTTCGTAATGATAAGCGGCGGCACCAGCCGCAGGATCTCAGGGCCAGCGTTGATCAAAATCAGGCCGCGGCTGAGCGCTTCGTTGATCACGGGCGCAACAGGACGGTCAAAGACAAGCCCCTGCATCAGCCCTGCCCCACGCCGCGAAAGGATGCAGTCAAATTCCGAAATCAGCCGGTCCAGTTTTTCCTCCAGATAGGCCGACACCTCTTTCACATGCCTGATCAGATCGTATTTTTCAAACAGCTCCAATACCTTGTCAACGGCCGCGCAGGCCAGCGGATTTCCGCCGTAGGTAGTACCGTGATCCCCTGCCGCCAGGGAATGCTGTCCCACCTTTTCCGTCATCAGAAAGGCGCCCACCGGCACGCCGCAGCCAACGCCCTTGGCCACCGTCATGATATCCGGCTTCACGCCATAGCGCTGCCAGGCGAACATATAACCCGTCCGTCCCATGCCGCACTGTATCTCGTCCAGGATCAGCAAAATGTCCTTTTCATCGCAGAGGGCGCGGATCTGCTTTAAAAACGCTTCCGTGGCCGGCATCAGCCCGCCCTCGCCCTGCACCGGCTCCAGAAGGATCGCGCAAGTCTTTGGAGTCACGCAGGAAAGCACGCTGTCAAAATCGTTTAAATCTGCAAATTTCACATGGCCGATCCCGGGTTCAAAGGGTTCCCGGTACTTGGGCGTCCCCGTCACCGACAAAGCACCCATGGTGCGGCCGTGGAAAGAATGGTTCATGGCGATGATCTCATGGCCCGTACAGCCGTCTTTCAGCCAGGCGTATTTGCGCGCCGCCTTGATGGCGCCCTCGATGGCCTCCGCCCCGCTGTTGGTGAAAAATACCCGGTCCATGCCGGAAACGGCTTTCAGCTTTTTCGCCGCCTCGATGGCGGGCACGTTGTAATAATAATTGGAAGTATGGGTCAGCTTATCGATCTGCGCCTTCAGCGCCCCCGTAAATTCCGGATCGCCATAGCCCAGCGAAAATACAGCGATGCCCGCCGCGAAATCCAGATATCTTTTCCCTTCCAGATCATAGAGATAGACGCCCTCGCCCCTGTCCAGCACGATCTGATACCGATTATAGGTGTGCAGAAGGGCTTCTTCCGCTTCTTCGATATACTGCTGCATTTTCTCCGCCATGATGATTTCCTTTCTCCGGCAGCCTGCCGGTTTTATGCCTTCTTTCCTTTTTGCAGGATATCCGGCAGCGGATCGTCGTCGCCTACAATGGCGGTTCCCACGCCCCGGTCGGTAAACACCTCCAGAAGCAGGCAATGGGGGATCCGCCCGTCCAGAATATGCACCCGGTTCACGCCGTCTTTCACGGCGGCCGTACAGTTTGCCAGCTTTGGCAGCATACCGCCGCCGATATAGCCGCTCTGGATCAGCGCCTCCGCATCGCTGACGCGGATCCGGTTGATAAAGGAATCCTTGTCGTCAAAATCCTTATACAGCCCTTCCACATCGGTCAGGAAAACCAGCTTGTCCGCGCCAACCGCCCTGGCGATGGCGCAGGCCGCGTCGTCCGCATTGATATTATAGGTATCGCAGTTCTCATCCATGCCGATGGGGGCCACGATCGGAAGGAAATCATCGTCGATCAGATCGTAAAGGATCTTGGGGTTGACCTGTTTTACATCCCCTACAAAACCGATATCCTGTCCGTCCACATATTTTTTCTCCACCTGCAGCAGATTCCCGTCCTTGCCGGAAATGCCCGCCGCCAGGACGCCAAGCTTCTGCACCATGGATACCAGGCTCTTGTTGACCTGGTTCAGCACCATTTCCGCGATCTCCATGGTCTCTGCATCGGTCACCCGCAGGCCGCTGACAAAGACCGGCTGCTTGCCCGCCTTTTTCACCCAGGAACTGATGGCCTTGCCGCCGCCGTGGACGATGATGGGCTTAAAGCCCACCAGCTTTAACAGCGTCACGTCCTGGATCACGCTGCGCTTTAACGCGTCATCGCTCATGGCGCTGCCGCCGTATTTCACCACGATAAACTTACGGTTGAATTTCTGGATATAGGGCAGGGCTTCCACCAGCACCGCCGCTTTTTTCATGATCTCTTCCATTTCCGGTTTCATAGACGCCATCGCTCCTCAGCTTCTGTAATCCGCGTTGATCTTCACATAATCGTAGGTCAGATCGCAGCCCCAGGCCGTCGCCTCATAAGTCCCCGCCTTCATGTCCACCAGGGCCGTCACCTCGGGACAGGACAGGATCCTCGTCGCTTCTTCTTCATCGAAATCCAGCGCAACGCCGTCCCGATAGACCAACAGCCTTCCGGCGCTGCTTAAAAGCCACAGCTCCACCTTCTCCGGATCGAACAGGGCGCCGGAATAGCCCAGCGCGCACATGATGCGTCCGCAGTTGGCGTCGTGGCCGAAAATGGCGGCCTTGGTCAGATTGGAGCTGATAACGGACTTGGCCAGCTTTTTCGCATTCTCCTTCGTATCCGCATGGATCACCTGCACCTCAAACAGCGCCGTAGCGCCCTCGCCGTCCCCCGCGATCTTTTTGGACAGCGCCACGTTCAGTTCATGCAGGGCAGCGCAAAACGCGTCGTAATCCGCCCCTTTCTGCGCGATCCTGGGATTGCCCGCCTGGCCGTTGGCAAGCACAAGCAGGGTATCGTTGGTAGAAGTGTCGCCGTCTACCGAAATCATGTTGAAAGTATCCTTCACATCCTCCGACAGCGCCTCCTGCAAAAGCTCCTTTGTGATATCGGCGTCGGTGGCCACATAGGCCAGCATGGTACACATATTGGGGTGGATCATGCCGGAACCCTTGCACATCCCGCCCAGAGTGACCTCTTTCCCGCCGATGGTCACCTTCACCGCCGCTTCCTTGGGCACCGTATCCGTGGTCATGATGGCCTGCGCCGCCTCATGGCCGGCCTGTACGCCTTCCTGCAGGGCTGCGGCGGCCTTTTTCGTTCCCTCCACGATCCGGTCCACGGGAAGCTGCATCCCGATGACGCCGGTGGAACCGATCAGCACATTGGCCGCCGGGATCCCCAGGGCCTTACCCGCCGCTTCCGCGGTCTGCCGACAGCAGTCAAAGCCCTGCTGTCCGGTGCAGGCGTTGGCGATGCCGGTATTGACCACGACAGCCTGCACGTCGTTTCCGCTCTCTACGATCTGTCTGTCCCAAAGCACGGGAGCCGCCTTTACCACGTTGCTGGTAAATACCCCCGCCACCTTACAGGGGGACTGGCTGTAGACCATCGCCATGTCCTTCCTGTTCTGATACTTTACGCCGGCCTCCACGCCCGCAGCCAAAAATCCTTTTGCCGCCGTGATGCCGCCTGTGATCCATTCCATAGCTTCCTCTCATTCTGCCGCCGTGCGCAGCGATCCTGTCTGCAGGATCTCCTGCGACGGCCTGCCTTCCGGCTCTTTTCCCTTTATCGTTGTATAAATATACATCGTATTATGAAAATATGCAATAGTTATTCATTAAATTTTTCAATGTTTTCCCGGTTCAGCACAAAGTCGTAATAGTTGAGATCCTCGCGCTTCGTCCAGCCGATACACTTCCAGAAAGCGTTGCCGATATCATTTTTCGTAAACGCGATCAGGGAAACCTTACTGATCTGCTCCCGGCGCAGCGCCTCCATACACGACACCACCATGGCCTTGCCGATGCCCATCCGACGACAGCCCTCCCGCACACAGACATGATACAGGCAGCCTCTTCTGCCGTCGTGGCCGCAGAGGATCGCACCCACGATCTTTCCGTCCATCTCTGCCACCACGCTGGTGGTGGGATTGCGCAAAAGGAAACGCGCCACTCCCTCCCTGGAATCGTCGATGCTGCGGATCCGAAATCCCCGAATGGTCATCCACAGTTCATATACCTGATCGTAATCCTCTATCCGCATGGTCCTGACTGTAAACATGGCGTCCTCCCGCAGCGTTTTCTTTTGTCCCAAACCGTTTTATGCGAAACGATCCGGCTTCTGCCGCATTCTTTGACAGTGTACGCTCTTGGGCCGGTGCTGTCAAGCCCAAAAAGGACAGGCCCATTCTGCCTCTTTCTGCCCATCCCCTTCCGGGTGCAGCCAGGGGGCCGTCTGCTCCTGCCAGTACCGCGTCAGCCGCGAAAACTGCCAGGCCGCGTTGGCCGGCGAAGTGGAGGGCAGACAGACCGCCTCTTTACGGCATCCGGACCGGCAATACTTTTCATACAGTTCAAAGGCCTTGCGCCCGTTGGCAAACACTGCCCGGATATTAGTATGGGCCAACAGCCCGGCGATGTCGTTTGGCACCACGTTCCGGATAGAGCTGTCCGAAGACCCTTCGATCTCACAGGAGGCGATCACATCCCAGACCGCGATATGCCCGGCAAGGAGCATGGCCTTCTTTTCCTCTGTCGTCTCCGGGACCGATACCCCCAGCAGGGCCGCCGTCACCTTCCAGAACCGGTTCTGGGGATGCCCGTAATAAAACCGGTTTTCCCTGGACTTCACGGAGGGGAAAGTCCCCAGGATCAGGATCCTGGAATTTTGATCGTACACCGGTTCAAAGGTGTGGGTCACCTTTTCCATCGCAGATCCCTCACGGGAACAGCGGAGGCATCCGCAGTCCCTCGTCCTCAGCCTCCCCGAACATCAGGTTCATGTTCTGCACCGCCTGTCCGGCCGCGCCTTTCACCAGATTGTCCATCGCGCCCATCATGATGATGCGCTTTGTGCGCGGATCGATCTTAAAGTTCACATCCACGAAATTGCTGCCCTCGACCCATCTCGTCTCCGGACAGACCCCAGGCGGCAGGAGGCGGACAAACCTTTCTTTTTCATAGTATTTCCGATAAGCGGCCCGCACCTCTTCCTCCGACGGCAGCCTGTCCCTGCCGTCCGGACAGCGCACTTCTTTTAAGGAAGCGTAAGCGGTGACCAGAATCCCCCGGTTCATGGGAACCAAATGGGGGGTAAAGCTGATGCGCACCGGCATAAGGGCCGCATAGGAAAGCTGCTCCTCGATCTCCGGCGTATGCCGGTGGCCCGCCACCCCGTAGGCCTTGATGTTTTCATTCACCTCGCAGAAGAGATTCGCCGTCTTGGCGCCCCGCCCCGCCCCGGAGGTGCCGCTTTTGGCATCGATGATCAGGGTATCGGGATCGATCAGCCCTTCCTTTAAAAGCGGATAAACCGAAAGCACGGAACAGGTGGGATAACAGCCCGGATTGGCCACCAGCCGCGCGCCCTTTACCGCCTCCCGGTTGATCTCGCACAGCCCGTAGACCGCTTCCGGGAGAAACTGCGGCGATTTATGCTCGATCCCATACCACTTTTCATAGACGGCCACATCCTTGATGCGAAAATCCGCGCTCAGATCCACCACTTTCGCCCTGGATAAAATATCTTCATTCAGCGCGGAGGCCAGAAAGCCCTGGGGCGTGGCCGTAAAGATCACGTCCACCTGATCCGCCAGCGCCGCCAGATCGTCGTCCCGGCAGACGTCCTCCACCAGCCGGAACATATTCTGATATACGGACGCATATGCCTGATCGATATAGCTGCGGGACCCGTACCATTTGATCTCCACGTCCTTATGGCCCAAAAGAAGCCTGACCAATTCCCCGCCCGCATAGCCTGTCGCTCCGATGATTCCTGCTCTGATCATTTTCCATTCCTCCGTCTTTCAAGCTTCAATCCTGTCATTGCATAATTTTGTCTATATTATGCAATATAAACCCTGAATTTGTCAATTAAATATATATTTATGCATTTATAGCGCATATTTTTTGCATAATTTATCCCTTGCATTTCTCCCTGCCCTGATGTATAGTAGTGGAAGAATGTGGCTGGAAAGCCGCCGTTTGATGCGCACTTCCATCTTGCCACAAATGAAAAAAAAATGCAACTGCTACGGAGGTTTACACTATGAAAGAAAAAGTAATTCTGGCTTATTCCGGCGGCCTGGACACCACCGCTATCATTCCCTGGCTGAAAGAAAACTTCGATTACGAAGTGATCTGCGTCTGTATCGACTGCGGCCAGGCGGAAGAACTGGACGGACTGGAAGAGCGCGCGAAGTTCTGCGGCGCGTCCAAGCTGTACATCCTGGACGTCATCGACGAATTCGCGGACGAGTACATCGTCCCCTGCGTACAGGCCAACGCCATCTATGAGAACAAATATCTGCTGGGCACCTCCATGGCCCGCCCCCTGATCGCCAAGAAGCTGGTGGAGATCGCCCGCAAGGAAGGGGCCGCCGCCATCTGCCACGGCGCCACCGGCAAGGGCAACGACCAGATCCGTTTTGAACTGGGCATCAAGGCGCTGGCGCCCGATCTTAAGATCATCGCCGCCTGGCGCAATGAGAAGTGGACTTTGGATTCCCGGGAATCCGAGATCGCTTACTGCAAGGCCCACGGCATCGACCTGCCTTTCTCCGCGGATTCCAGCTACAGCCGCGACCGCAACCTCTGGCACATCAGCCATGAAGGGCTGGAACTGGAGGATCCCGCCAACGAGCCAAATTACGACCATCTGCTGGTGCTGGGCGTAACTCCCGAGAAAGCCCCCGATGAGGGCGAATATGTGACCATGGGCTTTAAGGCCGGCGTTCCCGTCAGCGTCAACGGCAAAGAGATGAAAGTCTCCGACGTCATCCGCACGTTAAACGAACTGGGCGGCAAGCACGGCATCGGTATCGTGGATATCGTGGAAAATCGCGTCGTGGGCATGAAGTCCCGCGGCGTCTACGAGACACCCGGAGGCACCATCCTGATGGAAGCCCATCAGCAGTTGGAGGAACTGATCCTGGACCGCGATACCTATGCGCTCAAGAAGGATCTGGGCAACAAGCTGGCGCAGGTGGTTTATGAGGGCAAATGGTTCACCCCTCTGCGGGAGGCCCTGCAGGCTTTCATCGAATCCACCCAGAAATATGTGACCGGCGAAGTGAAATTCAAGCTCTACAAGGGCAACATCATCAAAGCCGGCACCACCTCCCCCTATTCGCTTTATAATGAAAAGATCGCGTCCTTTACCACCGGCGATCTGTACGATCACCACGATGCGGAAGGCTTTATCAACCTGTTCGGCCTTTCCTGCAAAGTGCGCGCCATGAAAATGCAGGAAGCAAAAGAGGCAGGGCTTGAGGTCTGACGCAGCCCATCCGGCAGCAAAAGATTCCCTGTACTGCCTTTGTCATCGCAAAATAATTGGCCGACCTGTCGCATACGGCAGGCCGGCCGGTATTTTTAAGGAAACGGACTCTCTATGGATGTGATCATCATTTTGCTTCTCTACATCGGGATCGTAAACCTGGCGGGCTTTGCGGCCATGGGAATCGATAAACGCAGGGCCAGACGAAACGCATGGCGTATCCCGGAATCTACCCTGTTTTTTCTGGCGCTCATCGGAGGCAGCGCCGGCTGTATCCTTGGCATGCGCCTCTTTCACCACAAGACGCGCCACTGGTATTTTGTCTGGGGGATGCCTGCGATCCTGCTTCTGCAGATCGCCCTCATCGTCTATCTGCTCTTCATCTCCCCGCTGACCTTTGCCATCCTCTGATCAGATGGTGACGATCACCCCGCCGTCGTTGGCGTACATGCTGCTGACCCCGGCCGTATCCATCACGACCACATTGCCGACGCTGATCCTGGACAGGATATGGTTCTTTAAGGCCTCCGCCCGGGCGGCATTGTTGCAGTGCGTGATCATCAACACCCGCTCCTGCGCATTGCTCACATTCTTCACCAGTGTCTCCGCCATTTTCTGCAGCGCTTTCTTGATCCCGATCCCCTGGCCAAGCTGCTCGATGGTCCCCTCTCTCGTACCGGCCATCACCGGCTTGATGTTCAGCGTGCTGGCTACCAGCGCTTTCACGCCGCTCAGACGGCCGTTCTTGCGCAGCGTCTCCAGGTTATCCAATACGAAATAGGTGCGCATGCTGTCCCGGAAACGTTCCAGCTTCTCCACGATCACCTCAAAGGGAAATCCCTGCTCTTCATATTCCATGGCCTTCATGGCGATCTGCGTCTCTCCGCAGGAAGCCGAACGGGAATCCACCACATGGATCTGCTTGCTGCCGTAGTTCTCATGATAAAGATCGCGGCCAACTACAGCGCTGTTGTAGCTTCCGCTCAGATTGGAGGACAGCGTGACCACATAAACATGCTCCGCCTCCGTCCGGTAGGACTCCATATACCGCTGCGGGGAAGGACAGGAGGATCTGGGACAGGTGGGACATTCCGCCACTTTTCGGATAAATTCCGCCTGGTCAAAGGTCTCGTCGTCCATGATCCGGTAATCTCCCACTTCAAGCGCCAGCGGGACGATCTCAAAACGGGGATCCTTTTTCCATTTCTCCGGCAATTCACAGCAACTGTCAACAACGATCTTGTAACGCATATGTCCTCCCGAATATCCAACATAGCAAAATGTAGTTTTCATTACTACATATCATAGCATATGCTGTATCAGTATGTAAAGCCCTATTTTCACACTTTCCCCGTCCGTCAAAGATAGGCGCTGGATTTTTTTTCGCTTTCTGCTATACTACAAATAGATTTCCCCGGCATTTCCTTTCCAGGATGCCAGAAAGGACTGCGATGACTTCTTTTCAGGTCAAAGAACTGAAAAATTTTATGACCAAACTGCTGACTACCGACTGCTTCGATTCTTTTCTGCTGGCGGAGGCCAGCGTCAGCTCCCAGGCAGAATATACGATCGACGGCCATATCAACCGGGATTTTTACACCAGGGAAGAACTCGGCGACCCACAGGTCTGCCCTTACGAGTTCGTGCGCTGGAGCGAGATACGCCCTGTCTGCTTTCAAATGATCCGTGGGAAGCGCGCCCCCTCCCGGTTTAAATTCGTCCTCTATCTCGCGCCGGACTATGTGCCTGGCGTGTTAAAGGGCGCTGATCCCGCCCTGTCGCCGGAGCAGGTTAAGGCGCTGGTCCTGACCATCCGTTACGACGGCGCCTCCGCCGCCCTCGTCACCGGCACCTCTTTTTCCACCTTCGTTTTGGACAAAACGCTGGATGCGCAATGGGATAAAACCATGCGGCGGTTTCTCGAAAAAAAGGGCATCGCCTGCCTGGAAAAATGATCCCTCGGCCGATGCCCCTTTTATCTGTTCCGATATGCCGCTACTTTTTCATTTTTGGATTGAAGATCAGGCTGGCCAGATAGCCGAAGATGAGCGCGGCGGAAGTGCCTACGGCGCCGGCCTTAAACCCGCCGGCGAACAGTCCCAGAAACCCCTGCTCGTCCACAGCCTCCCGAACCCCTTTCATCAACACGTTGCCAAATCCCAAAAGCGGTACGCTGGCGCCCGCCCCCGCAAATTCCATAAACGGTTCATACAGCCCTATGGCGCTCAAAAACGCGCCGGTGCAGACCAGCATCACCATAATGCGCCCGGGCATCAGCTTCGTCTTTTCCAGCAGGATCTGAACCAGGGCACAGATCAGGCCGCCGACCCAGAAAGCATTGATATAATCCATGAAAACCGCCTCCTTTTTCCATAGGGTGCGCGGTTCTCTTCATTATTATTCTCTATTATTCCCGTTATTCTTATCGGCACCGGGCCTCGCGGCACGCGTCCTTATACGCCGTCAAAAAAGCGTCCCGTCGTAATAATCCAGCAGCAGCTTCACGACGCCCTCATAGCTTTGCATCCCTTCCGAAACGCCGTTTAATTTCAACGTGGCCGTGGTGGCGGCCCGGGAAACCTTTGTGGCCGTCTCCGTGCGGATGATCGAGTTATCCTCCACTTTTTTCCAGGCTTCCTCGGTCAGGAAAATATCGTCCGCATAGACCAGTTCGGAGATCGCCGGGTGCTTTCCGTATTCCGTCGCGTCCCGGCCGATAGAGTCCAGAAACTCTCTTTCTACATAATTTAATACGCTCATGTATCCGCTGTACTGAAAAAACGGATCCTCCGAGCCAACGCAGGCCAGATAACCGATCAGGTTCGCCTCGTCCTCCTGCAGAAAACCTTTCAGATGGGACAGCTCATGGCAGATGGTGGCGGGTTTGTTGACCGCATACATATGGGAATTGTAATTGGCCTCCATGGAAAAGGGGAAATAGTAGCCCATCATATTCGTCTGGCTGATCAGCCCGGAAAAAGCCATCTCCTTCGGTTTTGGGTAATAGCCTTCCAGGAGGCTGTAGGAGGCGCCCAACGCCTGCACGGCCCGGATGGACGTCCGGTGCAGATCCCCCTCATAGACCACATACCCCTGCGCATCCCGCGGCATCTGCGCCGCCAGCGCGTTTACGTTTTCCACAACATAATCCCGCAGCGCGGCCAGCTCCGTTTTCGTATATCCCTCCTGACCGGGATGCAGATAAAGCTCCTCAAAGGGCGTCGTATGATACTGGATAAAGCAGTCGCAGGTCATGATCCAGAAAAAGATCACAAACAGCCAGGCAAACGTCCAGTAAAACGCTGCAAACAGCTTTCGGCACCAGGGCTTTCTGACAAACAGGCGCAGCCCGCCTGCCGCCAGAAAGGCCAGCCCGAACAGCGCTGCCGCAACCAGCATCCACTCCCCCACGCTGAAAGGAAACACAGCCGTGACATGGGAAAAGGCTGAGCCGATCACGGGAAAAATATGCTGCACATAAAAATCAGAAAAACTTCTGCTGCCCCAGGCGGCTATGTTCACAAGAAGCGCCAGCGCCATCAGGACGCACCAAATCTTTTGTTTCACCATTTCCTCTCCCGGTTCTTCCATCATGGTATCTTTTTTCATTATAATTCGATTTTATTTTTCCGGGTTGAAGGAATTGTAAACTTTCTGTGACAGGCGGCGGTATGTTTTTCCA
>CANQFM010000040.1 GCA_947598825.1 uncultured Eisenbergiella sp.
AGGATGCAGCTGCGCGCCAATTACCGCAACCACCGCAAGATCGCCATTATCGACGGAGAGATCGGCTATGTGGGCGGTTTTAATATCGGGAAGGAATATATCGGGCTGGATCCCAAATTCGGTCACTGGAGGGATACCCATCTGCGGATCACAGGCGGCGCTGTGACGGCCCTGACCATACGTTATATCCAGGACTGGAACTATGCGGCCAGGGAAAACCTGTTTGCCAGTCAGAAATATGTCCGCTATCCGGAGCGTCCCTGCGGGCATACGGATATTCAGATCATTTCCAGCGGGCCGGATTCCGTGCGCCAGAACATCCGGGACAATTATCTGCGGCTGATCCATAAAGCGAAAAAGCGGATCTTTGTCCAGACGCCCTATTATATTCCGGACGAATCCATTCACATGGCCCTGCTGATCGCGGCCCAGTCCGGTGTGGAGGTCAACGTGATGATCCCCTGCAAGCCGGATCATCCCTTTGTGTACTGGGCGACCTATTCGTATATCGGGGAGTTGGTGATGGCCGGGGCCAATTGTTATACCTATGACAACGGTTTTCTGCATGCCAAGGGCGTCTGCATCGACGGGGAGGCCTGCTGCTACGGGACGGCCAATATGGATATCCGCAGCTTTTCCCTGAATTTTGAAGTTAACGCCATGATCTACGATGAAAAGGTGACGCAGGAGATGGAGCGCATTTTTGCCGAGGATCTGAAGCTGTGTACCAGGATCAGCAGGGACGCTTACCGGAGCCGTTCCCTGTGGATCCGGGTGAAGGAGCAGGTCAGCCGCCTGCTGTCCCCGGTCTTGTAACTTTCGGGGACTTGTGTTACACTTAAGAACAGTTGAACGCGTCAGCGCGAAAAGGAGGAGACACTGTTATGAAAAAAGGATTCTGGAGCATATGGGCAGCGGCGTTGTCCGTTCTGCTGCTGACAGGCTGCGGCGGACAGGCTGCGCCGGAGGGGCAGGAAAGTGTAGCTGCGCCGGCAGAAACGGCTGCAGAGACGGCTGCCGGGACGGAATCGGCAGCGGGAACGTCAGGGCAGTCCTATCCCGACGAGGCCTATCTGAGCTATCTGGACGTGGACGATTATGTGGATATCGCGCAGGCGGATTATATGGGCGTGGAGGTGACCGTGGAGGCTCCCTATGTGAGCGACAGCCAGGTGGAAGACGCCATTCAGAGCGCTCTGGCGGCCAATCCCGATCGGACGGAGATCGCAAACCGGGCCGCGCAGGAGGGAGATCTTACGGATATCAGCTATGTCGGGAAAAAGGACGGCGTGGCGTTTGACGGCGGCACAGCGGACAATTATGAACTCGAACTGGGTTCCGGCCAGTTCATCGACGGCTTTGAGGACGGCGTGGTTGGGATGAAGGTGGGGGAAACGAAAGATCTGAACCTGACTTTTCCGGATAACTACGGCAATGCAGAGCTGGCGGGAGCGGATGTGGTCTTTACCGTTACGCTGAACAAGATCTATGAACTTTCCAAGCCGGAATTAAACGATGATTTCGTGGCGGGGCTGGGAATAGAAGATGTGGCCACCGTGGAAGAATACAGACAGTACCTTTATGATAACTATATGGAAGACGCCCAGGAACAGTACGAGACTGACCTGCAGAACGCGGTCATGGACGCCGTATACGCCAACGCTTCCTTTAAGGGGGAGGCTTCGGAGATGAAAGCCCGTTACCATGACCGGATCGTGAACAACAATTACAGTTATATGAGTACGATGGCGGCTATGTACGGAGTGGATCTGGAGTCGCTGCTGGGCGCTACCTGGGTGGAATATGTGGCGGCAAACGAGGATCAGATCCAGGCATCGGCGGAAATGGCGGCCAATCAGATCCTGCTGGCCGAAAAGATCGCGGAGAACGAGGGGCTGACTGTGACGCAGGAGGAGATCGAAGCGGATCTGGAGGAGCAGGCCGGAGAATACGGATACGATTCCGCCGAAGCTTTCAAGGAAAAGATGGGCGATGAGATCAAGGGCTATGACGAGTACCTGGTGATGCAGAAGGTCATCGATTTCCTGGTTGAAAACGCGCATGTGACAGAGACCAGCGCGGTGGAGACAGAGGCCGCAGAGGAGTAAGCTCTGGCGGTATGCGGCATATTTTAGTCTGAATAAAAAGGATGGAGACAGAGATGGAATTGACACAGATCAGACAACTGTTCCGGGAGAAGGAACGTTATGCGGGACAGACTGTGACCATAGGGGGCTGGGTCAGGAGCAACCGGGATTCAAAGAACTTTGGTTTCCTGGTGGTCAACGACGGCACTTTCTTTGAGCCGCTGCAGGTGGTCTATGCGGCGGACAAGCTGGAAAATTACGGGGAGGCCGCCAGGCTCGGCGTAGGCAGCGCAATCATCGCCACGGGGACGATCGTGGCCACGCCGGGGGCGAAGCAGCCCTTTGAAATGCAGGCGCAGAGCATCGTTCTGGAGGGGGCTTCCGGCCACGATTACCCGCTGCAGAAAAAAAGGCACAGCTTTGAATATCTGCGTACCATTTCCCATCTGAGGCCCAGGACCAACACGTTTCAGGCGGTATTTCGGGTCCGCTCCCTGATCGCCTATGCGATCCACCAGTTTTTCCAGGAGAGGGGATTTGTCTATGTGCATACGCCCCTGATCACCGGGAGCGACTGCGAGGGGGCCGGGGAAATGTTTTCCGTCACCACGCTGGATCTGAACGATGTGCCCCGGACGCAGGACGGCGCCGTGGATTACGCGAAGGATTTTTTCGGCAAGCCCACCAATCTGACCGTCAGCGGCCAGCTCAACGGCGAAGCTTTTGCCATGGCCTTTAAGAATATCTATACTTTCGGCCCTACCTTCCGGGCGGAAAATTCCAATACCACGCGCCATGCCGCAGAGTTTTGGATGATCGAGCCGGAGATCGCCTTTGCGGACTTAAAGGACGACATGGTGCTGGCGGAGTCCATGCTCAAATATATCATCCGCTATGTGCTGGAAAACGCGCCGGAGGAGATGGCGTTTTTCAACAGCTTTGTGGATAAGGGCCTTATCGAACGGCTCGATCATGTCCTGCATTCCGATTTCGGCCATGTGACCTATACCGAGGCCGTCCGGATCCTGGAAAAGCACAACGATGAATTTGACTATAAGGTATACTGGGGCTGCGATCTGCAGACGGAACACGAGCGTTATCTGACGGAGCAGGAATTTAAGCGCCCGGTATTCGTGACGGATTATCCGAAGGAAATCAAGGCTTTTTATATGAAACTCAATCCGGATCAGAAGACTGTGGCGGCCATGGACTGCCTGGTGCCGGGGATCGGCGAGATCATCGGAGGCAGCCAGAGGGAGGACAGCCTGGAGCTTCTGGAAAAGAGGATGGACGAGCTGGGGCTGAACAAAGAGGATTACCGTTTTTACCTGGATCTGCGCAAATACGGTTCCGCCCGGCACGCGGGCTTCGGCCTGGGCTTTGAACGCTGCGTGATGTATCTGACCGGTATGGGGAACATCCGGGATGTGCTTCCGTTCCCCAGGACGGTGAAAAACTGCGAACTGTAACAAAGGAAAACGGCGTTTGCCGGATAGCTGTAAGGTGGGTTACGGATGAAAAAAGGGCTGACAGGACTGATGGTCTTTATATTGTCATTTTTGATGGCTGCACAGCCCGTTTTTGCCGCGCGCACCCGAGAGGATATCGCCCGGGACCGGGAGAAGGCCCAGCAGGAACAGAAGAATACCCAGAGCCAGTACAATGAGGCCCAGGGCAAGCTGGGCGATCTGGAGGCGGAACAGGAAGCGCTGCAGGAGGAGATCGACGAACTGGACGCGCAGCTTGTGGAAGTGATCGCCAGCGTCAGCCTGATGGAAGAACTCATCGAGGAGACGAAGATCGAGATCCAGAAAGCCCAGGAGGAGTATGACGCGGCCAAAGATCAGGAAGAGGCGCAGTACGAGGCGATGAAAAAGCGGCTCCGCTATCTGTATGAAAAGGGCGAGGCCAACTATGTGGAGGCCATGAGCCGTGCGGTGAGCTGGGGCGATATGCTCAATCAGGCCGGATATGTGGAAAAGCTGTACGAGTACGACGCCCGGATGCTCCAGAAATATATCGCGCTGAAGGAAGAGGTGGCGGCCAAGCAGGAGCAGTTGGAGGAAAAGCAGAGCGATCTGGACGCGCAGCATTTTGAACTGGAAGAAGAAAAGAGCGCCATGGAAGAGATGATGGCGGAAAAGAAGGCGCTTTCCGCAGATTATGAGAATCAGATCGCCCATGTGCGCCAGGAGGCCGCAGTATATAAGGCGCAGATCAAACAGCAGAATGCCCAACTGGCGGCCCTGCAGGAAGAGGAGAACGCCATTATCCGGGCGGAGGAAGAGCGGCGCAAAGCGGAGGAGGCGGCCCGGCAGGCTGCCCAGGGTCAAAGCAGCAGCGCAGGATCCCAGGGGACGGTGGCGGCGTCTTCCGGCGGCTTGAAGACCATACCGCCGGCGACAGGATCCTCAGGGGCGGATATTGCGAAGTATGCCTGCCAGTTTGTGGGAAATCCCTATGTGGCGGGGGGCACCAGCCTGGTGAACGGCGCCGACTGTTCCGGGTTTGTGATGGCGGTCTATAAACAGTACGGCTACAGCCTACCGCGGAGTTCCACGGCGCAGCGCAGCGCCGGCCGCGAAGTTTCCTATGCCGACGCACAGCCCGGCGATATCATCTGCTATTCCGGCCATGTGGCGATCTATCTGGGCGGCGGCAGGATCGTCCATGCCAGCACGGCAAAGACGGGCATTAAGTACGGGTACGCCAACTACCGGCCGATCCTCACGGTGCGGCGGATCGTTGGCTGATCTGAAGGGGCCGGCAGGGCAGCAGACAGGCTACGGAGGAGCGGGATGGATCATTGGCAGACGGCGGATGGCGCATCTTTTTTACATAAAGGGCCGGAAAGGAACGACCCCTGCTGGTGCGGCAGCGGGAAGAAATATAAACAGTGCCATATGCGGATGGATGAAAGGATCCGTCAGTACGCGCTGGAGGGGCATATGGTACCGGACAGAAGCATGATTAAGACGGCCGCGCAGATCGAAGGAATCCGGGAGAGCGGAAAGATCAATACGGCGCTTCTGGATCTGGTGGCAGAGCGGATTCATGCCGGCATGACCACGGAAGAGATCGACCGTCTGGTGGAGGAAAAAACCAGGGCCTTTGGCGCCGTTCCGGCGCCTCTGGGATATGAAGGCTTTCCCAAAAGCTCCTGTACCTCCATCAACGATCAGGTCTGCCATGGGATCCCTTCGGAAAAGGATATTTTAAAAGAAGGCGATATCGTCAACGTGGATCTGTCCACGATCTACAGGGGGTATTTTTCGGATTCGTCGCGCATGTTCATTATTGGGAAGACGACGCCGGAAAAAGACAGACTGGTACGGGTAGCCAGGGAGTGCATGGAAGCGGGCATCGCGCAGGTGAAACCCTGGCAGTTTTTGGGGGACATGGCCGATGCGGTAAACCGCCACGCCAAAGAAAACGGCTGCAGCGTCGTTGTGGACGTGGGAGGCCATGGAGTAGGACTGGAATTTCACGAGGAGCCTTTTGTCAGCTATGTGGCGCCGAAGGGGACGGAGATGCTCATGGTGCCCGGCATGGTCTTTACGATCGAACCCATGGTGAACGCGGGGACAGCGGAGATCTGTATCGACGATGAGAACGGATGGACCATTTACACGATGGACGGGAAACCGTCGGCCCAGTGGGAAGTGACGGTGGCGGTGACAGAAGACGGCTGCGAGATCCTGGCGTGGTGAAAACGGTGCTTTACTGTGATAAAAATATTTATTATATTATGAGAAGAACGGTGTTGTCAATCAGTTTGTAACTGAATGACAGCACCCTTTTTTTGTATTATCCTTTTTTCATCAGGAAGGAAATCGGAGGCAAAAAGCATATGGAAAGCAGGATGACGATTGTGCAGGCCCTGGATGAGAGGGAACTGCTGGTGAAGAAGATCGGGGACAAGATCCAGAAAGCGCAGTTGGTGGATCTCATCCGGCCCAAGGCGGCCCTGACGGTGGAAAAGCGCCTGGCGCGGGGCGAATTCGAGGCACAGGCGCAGGGCGCGCTGCAGCAGATCCTGGATCTGATCGACCGCTATGATAAGCTGAATGCCGCCGTGTCACAGTCCAACGCCGTCACTTTTCTTGAGACTTCCAGAGGAAAAATGTCGGTGGGAGCCGCGATCGCGCTGCGCGGCCGGCTGCGGGGCAGCGGCCCCTACGGGGAACTGTCGGATTTTGAAGGAAAGCTCTCTCGGAAGCTGGAGGAGTGTTATCGGGCGATGTGCGAACAGGCGCGAAAGAAGAACGAGGCGGCGCGCCGGGCGTCCGCTCCCCTCTGCCGTGGGAAAGCTGTGGGAAAGACTGCCCTGTTGGTAAACGCCGACAGCGAGGCCCTTCGCAGCACAAAGCTGGGGGAGGAACGGTCCGGCGCCGCCGCAGGGACAGCGGGACAGGGGATAAGCAAAGGGCCGGAACCGCTGCGCATTTTCGATCCGCTGAACGTGCGCAAACGCGCGGAAACGCTGGAAGAAGAAAGGGAAGCGCTGCTGTTGGAGCTGGACGCGAAGATCAAGATGTCCAACGCCACCACCTTTATAACGGTTTGAAGAAGAACTGCCCTCCGCACGAAAACCCGAAGTCCGGACAGGCGGCCTGTGGCCGCGCAGAGGTTTTCCTCTTTTGAAAAAGTCTGGTAGTGAAAATGTGATGATTTCGGATTCCGTTTTATTGTTTTTGAAAGGACGCTTTCGCAGGCATGCATGCGCGGGGCGTTCAAATCCATGAGTACGGTTGCGCCGTCCGGCTGCGCAGGGATCCCGCATGGCTGTGCGGCGGGCAGTTTTTCACAGAGTACGGATTATTGGACAGCTCATATGCTATCCTTTCCACAGGGAGATGACGGAAGTGTTTGAATTTGAGTTCGCGGCGTGGAAGAAGGGATGTGGTTTTATGCTTACTTACCCGGTGATCGATGTGCAAAAGACAGGGAAACATCTGAAGATGGAATGCGAGCGCAGACAGGTGACGCCGAGGGAGATCCAGGAGTTTTTAGGGCTTGCCGCGCTGCAGTCCGTCTATGGCTGGTTCCAGGGGCGCACGCTGCCCTCGCTGGACAACTTTTATGCGCTGAGCTGTTTCCTCGGTATGCGTATGGAAGAGATGGTGGTGCCTAAACGTCGGGAGAAGGAGGTGATTGTCAGGGATGCGCTTCGTTCCCTGGAACGGCGTATGATGGCCTATCTTGGATTCTGTTTTCAGGCGGAAGGAGCGGGTATGGAAGAATTGTTACGGGAACAGCCCTAGAATATCACGGGAACAGCCCTAGAATATCATCTTTTTGTTGCCGCAGGCCCGGGGATGCAGTATGATAAAAGATGATATTTTTGTGGGACGCAGGCGGCTTTGCAGGTTCGGCGGCGTCTCTGCGGATACAGGAGAGGATCAGATGTTCACAAGAGAGAAGCTGAGAGGGTTGGCCCGCTATTCTTATGCCAAAGGTGTTGACCTGTATGAACGGGGGAAGGTGTTCGTTTTTCATCTGGAGCGCGATGGGAAATATGCCCGGATAAGGGCTGAAGTCCAGGGAAGCGGGCGGCATACCTATGAGGTGGAGCTGACTGTGGACCGGGAAGCGGACGCGGTATCGGAAAGCTTTTGCGAATGTCCGGCCTTTTATTCCTATACGGGTCTGTGCAAGCACTGTGTCGGCGTCATGCTGCAGTATATCGCGCAGCAGAACAGGGAAATGGAGTACGGGATCCGGGAAAAGCAGGCGGTTGCAGCGCCTTCGGCCCGCAGAAAGACCACAGCGCAGATGAAGGAACTGCTGCAGCGGCAGACGGTGCGCCGGACCCTTCCGCTTTTGCAGAGCGCAACCTGCGGCAAGGTGAGGCTGGAACCGATCCTGACCTGCGGCCGGAACAGTTCAAAGGTCGAGTTCAGGGTTGGCGTGAAGAAGATGTATGTGCTGAAGGACGTGCTGCTGTTTGCCCGGGCGATGCAGGAGCATCAGGATCTTGCCTATGGGAAGAATCTCCAGTTTGTCCACACCATGGAAAGTTTTGAGCCGCAGTCCAGGAAGCTGGCGGCGTTCATCTTGGACTGGGTCTACAGGTATGAAGAGGGTTACAGGCAGTTTCATCCCTACGGCAGCCTCTATTTTATTGGCGGCCAGAAAATCCGGGAGATGCAGTTGGACGACTGGGGACTGGATGCCTTTCTGGATGCGGTGGGATCGGTTCTTTTTTCCGCCAATATCGACGGAGGCGGGGAGAAAACCTGGAGCGTTGCCGAAGAAGAGCTGCGCCGGAAAGTCCGCCTTAAGGGGAATACAGACGGCATGGAAATTTCCCTGGATTATCTTTCGGGGTATGAATGTGAACACAGCTTCGTTTACTTTAGGGATTTCCGGATCTATAGAGTGTCCAAGGAAAAACTGGGCGCCGCAGGCGAGTTTTTGACCTGTATGCGCCAGCTTCCGGGGCGAAAGGCGTTTGTCCAGAAGGAGGATATGCCGGCTTTTCTCAGGCAGATATTGCCGGCCCTGAAAGACGCCTTTGACTGCGAGATGGAGAATATCAGGGAAGCGGATATGGAGACGATCCTTCCGACATTCCGGTTTTATCTGGATATGCCCCAGGGCGATCTCGTCACCTGTAAGGCGCTGGCAGTCTATGGGGAAAAGGAATACAACATCTATGATCATCTGTCTGATCTGGAACTCCGCGATCTTCCGGAAGAGGCCCAGGCCGGAGAAGTAGTCGGTTCCCTTTGCAATGCCTACGATGAAAACGCAAAGATGATGGTGATCAGCGGGGAAGAACAACTGGTGTTCCAGCTTTTGACGGAAGGCATCGGCAAGCTGCAGCAACTGGGGGAGGTCTATGTCTCCGACGCGCTGAAACGGGTCCGGGTCCTGCAGACCCCGAGATTTTCCGTGGGCCTTTCTCTGGCGGGGGATCTGCTGGATCTGCGCATTGTCTCAGAAGATTTGACCAGGGAGCAATTGACGGAGATCCTGTCCCGTTATGACCGGCGTAAGAAATTCTATCGTTTGAAGGATGGCGATATCATCCGTCTCGAGGACGAGGGATTGGAAAACCTGGAGGAGACCGCCAAAGTCCTGCAGATTCCGGTGCGTCAGTGGAAAAAAGAAGTGATACAGGTCCCGAAGTACCGCGCCTTGAGCCTGGAGGAAGGACTTGTGCCGGGACAACATTTTCTGGTGCAAAAGGACGACCGTTTTCTGGAACTGATCCGCAATATGAAGACGGGGCCGGACTGTGATTTCAAAGTGCCGGAAAGCTTGCAGGAGATCATGCGGGAATACCAGAAGCAGGGGTATCGATGGATCCGGACGCTGTACCAAAACGGGTTCGGCGGTATCCTGGCCGATGATATGGGACTTGGCAAGACCCTGCAGGTGATCTGCTTTTTGCTTTCCGTGATGGAGGAAGGGCGGACGCCGGCTGCCGACGGCAGCGCTTCTTTGGACAGGCCGGCCAAAGGCAGCGGATGCGCCCTGATCGTCTGCCCGGCGTCGTTGGTTTATAACTGGAAAAAAGAATTGGAACGGTTCGCACCGGCCCTTTCCGTGCATATGCTCATCGGCACGGCGGCGGAACGCAAGACCCTGCTGCGGGAGCAGTATTCGGATGCGGTCTTTATCACGTCCTATGACCTGCTACGGCGGGATGTGGAACTGTATCAGGATCGCAGTTTTTTCTGCCAGGTGATCGACGAGGCCCAGTATATCAAAAACCACGGGACGCAGGCGGCAAAAGCCGTGAAGCAGGTGCGGGCCGCATTCAGGCTGGCACTGACCGGCACGCCGGTAGAAAACCGACTGAGCGAACTGTGGAGCATTTTTGACTATCTGATGCCGGGATATCTCTATGCCTATCAGCGTTTCCGGGAGGAACTGGAATATCCGATCGTACACAAAGAGGATGAGGACGCCGTTACGCGCCTGCAGAAAATGATACGCCCGTTTATCCTGCGCCGGTTAAAGCAGGACGTCCTGACAGAACTGCCCGAAAAGCTGGAAGAGAATATGTATGCGGGACTGGAAGGCGAACAGAGGGAACTCTATGACGCGCATGTGAAGCGGATACAGTTCATGCTGAACCGGGAGGACGAGGCGGAGTTCAGAAGCGGCAGGATCCAGATATTGGCGGAGCTGACCAAACTCCGTCAGCTTTGCTGCGATCCCTCGCTTCTGTATGAGGGGTATCAGAGCGGTTCGGCGAAGCTGGAGATGGCCATGGGGCTGGTGCGCAACGCTGTGGGGAATGGGCACAAGGTGCTGCTTTTCTCCCAGTTTACTACGATGCTCAGCCGCCTGTCGGATTCTCTGCAGAAGGAGCATATCCCTCATTATATGCTGACCGGGGCGACGTCCAAGGAAAAGCGCGCCCAGATGGTAGAGGAGTTTGACGAAGGCGTTGTGCCGGTTTTCTGCATTTCCCTGAAAGCGGGAGGCACCGGCCTGAATCTGACCGCAGCCGATGTGGTCATCCATTTCGATCCCTGGTGGAATCTGGCTGTCCAGAACCAGGCCACCGACCGCGCACACAGGATCGGCCAGGTGCATACGGTCAATGTCTACCGGCTGATCGCAAAGGATACCATCGAGGAAAAGATCGTGGAACTGCAGGAACGCAAGGTAGCCCTGGCCGATCAGATTTTGGGCGGGGAAGGAATGGAAAACAGCAGCTTTACCAGGGAAGAATTGCTGGAACTGCTGTCTTGAGCCGGATCTGTTCATAAGCGCCGGATTTCCGTCATACAATGTAAAAAATGTATGGCGGGGGTTTCCCTGTGAAGGATTATATTGAGGAGCGGGCGATGGCGGTTGCCGGCTATATCATTGAGCATAATGCAACGGTGAGGCAGGCGGCGAAACAGTTTGGGATCAGCAAGAGTACGGTACATAAGGACATCACAGAACGTCTGGAGCAGATCAACCCGGGGCTGGCCAGGGAGGCCAGGGTCGTTCTGGATGTGAATAAGTCGGAACGCCATATCAGGGGAGGACTGGCGACAAGGGAGAAATATCTGCATCATATTTAAGCAAATAAAACGGAAATATCGTCAATATTAGACATTTACAATTCCCCTGCGTATTGGATAAGATGAATGACGGAACGCTTATTTCAATGCCGGATACGGGAGAAGGAAATGTTATATTCAAACAGGGATTTACGAAAGCTTATCATCCCGCTGTTGGTGGAGCAGGTGCTGGCCATCGCGGTGGGCATGGCGGATACGATCATGGTTTCGGCAGCAGGAGAGGCGGCAGTTTCCGGCGTTTCGCTGGTGGATACGGTCAATATCCTGCTGATCAACGTTTTTTCGGCGCTGGCAACCGGCGGCGCTGTGGTGGCGGGTCACTTTCTTGGGAAAAAGAAAAAAGAGGACGCCTGCAGGACCGCATGGCAGATCCTGTTGTTTGCCACCCTTCTGGCGCTGTTTATTTCAGCGGTATTCATCGTGGCCCATGACCGGCTTTTGAGGCTGATGTTCGGTCAGATCGAACCGGATGTCATGCAGGCGTGCAAAACATATCTGGTCATAACAGCCGTTTCTTTTGTGGCGCTGGCGGTTTATAATTCCTGTGCTGCGCTTTTTCGCGCCATGAATTATGCCAAAGTCACCATGTGGGTATCCATTCTGATGAACATCATCAATGTGGTTGGAAATGCGATCTGTATTTTCGGCCTGCATATGGGCGTAGCGGGCGTGGCGGTACCGACGGCGGTCTCCCGCTATGTAGCGGCTATCCTGGTCTTTGTTTTGATCCTTAATCCGGAAAGGGATATCAGCCTTCACGGGCAGATCCATCTGCGTTTTGATGGCGCCCTGATCAAAAAGATCCTTTATATTGCTGTGCCGAACGGCCTGGAAAACAGTATGTTCCAACTGGGAAAGATCCTGGTGATCAGCGCCGTTTCCACCATGGGCACAGCGGCCATCGCGGCCAACGCCGTCTGCGGCGCCCTGGCCAGTTGGAATATTTTGCCCGGCATGGCAGTCAACCTTGCCATCGTGTCTGTGGTCAGCGTCTGCGTCGGGGCAGGAGAGTATGGGCAAGCCCGCTATTACACGAAAAAACTCTGTTTTGTGGCGGAAGCAGGCACCATTGCCATGTCGGCTTTGCTGTATTTTACCGCGCCCTTGATCGTGGGCCTTTATCATCTGAGCCCGGAGGGCAGCGAAATGGCCATCGAGGTGTTTCGCTTTCATGCGGTGATGGCGGTCTTTTTCTGGGTACTTTCCTTTTCCATCTCAAATACGCTGCGGGCGGCCGGGGATGTGGTCTGGCCGATGGCTGTGGCGATCATCTCCATGTGGCTTTTCCGGGTAGTCGCGGCCTATGTGTTCACCTATGCGTTCCATTTCGGACTGCTGGCGATCTGGGTGGCCATGATCATTGACTGGATCTTCAGGGCGATCTGCTATCTGTTCCGTTATCGGGGCCATAAATGGGAGCTTTTCGGAGCGAAAGAATAAAAATGCGGCGCTATATTATGTAAATAATGCGACGATGTGCCGGGGGAAGCTTTGAGAGGCTTCTTCCGGCTGTTTTTATCCCTGAAAAGACGGCGGGATTCTTTGACGGGGATGGAGATACTCTTTGACAGAATAACAGGGATGCGATAAGATAAAAGAGGCTTTTATTTTTTTGACAAAAAGAGATGGCGGGTCTTTGGGAGCATATCCTGCCGCTTTCTGAAACAGCATGAGGAGGAACAAAATGGACAGAGAATTGGTTCTCGTTCTCGATTTTGGCGGCCAGTATAACCAACTGATCGCCAGGAGGGTGAGAGAATGCAATGTATACTGTGAAGTGCATCCCTGTACCCTGAGCCTGGATGAGATAAAGCGGATGGCGCCCAGGGGGATCATTTTTACAGGCGGGCCCAACAGCGTCTACGGAGAGGATTCTCCCAGATGCTCTATGGAAATGTTTGAATTGGGAATCCCGATCCTCGGCATCTGCTATGGTTCCCAACTGATGGCCTATATGCTGGGCGGCAGCGTGAAGACGGCGCCGGTCAGCGAATACGGGAAGACGGAAGTGGAAACGGACCGATCCTCCGTTCTCTTTGAAGATGTTTCGGAAAAGACAATCTGCTGGATGAGCCATACGGATTATATCGAACAGGCGCCTGCAGGCTTTCGCATTACGGCCCATACGCCGGTCTGCCCGGTGGCCGCGATGGAAAATGCCGAAAGAAAACTGTATGCCGTGCAGTTTCATCCCGAGGTCATGCATACCCAGGAAGGGATGAAAATGCTTTCCAATTTTGTTTTTCAGGTCTGCGGCTGCAGGGGCGACTGGAAGATGGATTCCTTTGTGGAAACAACGGTCCGTCAGATCCGGGAAAAAGTGGGAAACGGGAAGGTGCTTTGCGCCCTCTCCGGTGGCGTGGATTCGTCGGTGGCCGCCGTCCTGATGTCCAAGGCGGTGGGCAAACAACTGACCTGTGTGTTTGTGGATCATGGCTTGCTGCGCAAGAATGAAGGCGATGAGGTGGAAGCCGTTTTCGGCCCCAAAGGCCAGTATGACCTGAATTTCATCCGCGTCAACGCGCAGGAGCGTTTCTATAAAAAGCTGGCGGGCGTAACGGAACCGGAAAAGAAGAGGAAGATCATCGGCGAGGAATTTATCCGCGTTTTTGAAGAAGAGGCCAAAAAGATCGGCGCGGTAGATTTCCTGGTGCAGGGAACCATTTATCCCGATGTGATCGAGAGCGGTCTGGGAAAGTCGGCCGTCATCAAATCCCATCATAATGTGGGCGGCCTGCCGGACTATGTGGATTTTAAAGAGATCATCGAGCCGCTGCGCCTTTTGTTTAAGGATGAGGTGCGCAGGGCCGGTCTGGAGCTGGGCATTCCGGAGTATCTGGTCTATCGCCAGCCCTTCCCTGGTCCCGGCCTGGGCGTGCGGATCGTAGGCGAGGTGACAGCGGAAAAGGTGCGCATCGTGCAGGATGCGGATGCGATCTACCGCGAGGAGCTGGCAAAGGCCGGCTGCGATAAGGGACTTGGCCAGTATTTTGCCGCCCTTACCAATATGCGTTCTGTGGGCGTCATGGGCGACGAACGGACCTACGACTATGCCGTAGCGCTGCGCGCGGTCATCACCTCTGATTTCATGACCGCGGAGTCGGCGGAGATCCCGTACGCTGTGCTGTCGAAGGTGATGAACCGGATCATCAATGAGGTTAAGGGGGTTAACCGGGTGCTGTATGATCTGACGAGCAAGCCGCCGGGGACGATTGAGTTTGAGTAACGGACATTTGGGCTGGAAAGTATGTAAAATAGGCATTTTCCAGTCCTTCTTTTTGCTCTGTGAGATTGTCTTGAGATTGATTTTGAAGCACTTTCCACATATTCCACAAAATAAGTGGATGAAATTTGATTTCATTTTTGAGAGAGTTTACGAATATAAAAATGAAATGCACTATATTCCGGTGGCGGTGGTGGAGTTTGACGGTCCCCATCATGATACGGAAAAACAGAAAAGGCTGGACGCCTATAAAAATGGGGTCGCTTCCAATATTGGGGCGCAGATGATCCGGATCCGGTATGAGGATTTGAAACCGGGAAACGAGGAACAGCTCCGGGAGCTTTATGAAGAAACCATTGTCATGGGTATCATCAAGGGCTTTTTTACAAGGACCGTCAATTTCAGAAAAAGCGGGGACCTGATCACGGAAAAAAATCAGAAGCACTTTGACTATCTGGTAGACCAGTATAAAAAGGCGCTGCAGGCGGACGGAGAGAACATGTTCTATCAGAAAATGCTCCAGTGGTTGTATACGTCAAAGGAGCTTGGCGCTGTGTCCGCAAACTGAAAAAGAAAGCGTTCTGGCTCAATTCTGAAAAGCAGAAAGAATGTCAGGAAGCAGCATAAGCCGTCTGAAAGGGCAGGAGCAGCAATATGGTCCCTGCCCTTTTAGTACGCCGCCGTCAGTCGTCGTTTTCCATGGAGATCTGGCGTTTCAACTCATCCATCTCGCGGTTGAGTTCGTTGATGGTTTGCTGGATCTGTTTCAGACGCGCCCTTTTGTCGTTGTCCGCGTTGAGATAGTTCTTCTGTACGGCCAGCCGGGGAATGTGATGCCCCCTGAAGATGGCGTCCGGGTTGACGATCAGATCCCCGCCGGATCTGCGCAGAAAGTCCGCGTCCTGCAAAATGCGGATAGTCTTTGCCACAGTCTGATAAGAAACGCCCGTTTTTTTGGCGATCTGGCGATAGGAGTATTTCAGTTCGTTGTCGTTGTTCAGATTTTTTAAGATCCAGTAAGCGACTTTGGATTTCTGGTTGCCGATCATGCCCATGGCGGGCAGGAACTTTTTCAGGAAAACCTTATGGAAATTGCTGTCCTGCGTCTGTGCCGTTTTGTCGGAATACGGGAAAAAGGATACTTCTCCGGTTTCCTGATCGATTGCCTGAACCACATATTTCGGTTTGCTTGTCTGCGTACCCATAGAAACCCTTCTTTCCTGCGGACGCCTGCATATGCGCCCCATCTTTGATTCTGTTTTTCCCATTAAGAAACCTTCTGTCTGAATTGTAACCGTTTCTATTCCGAACGTCAAGATATGATATGGAAAATCATATCAATTTTTATAAAAAATCATATCAATAAAAAAGAGCGGAAAACCGCATAAAATAAGGGTCTGCAGGTATTTTGAGGATCTTGCTCAACCTATATCCTCTATCTATAACCTATCTTTGCTGTTTTGGCGGTACATTTTCATTTGTTCAGGAAACTTCTGTCCGGCTGAACCTCTTTACGCGGATATAGCGGAAGGTTTTGGCAGGCTGGAGGGTAGGGGTGTGCTCCCGCACACCGGTTACAAAAGTGAAAAAGAAGGAAATATGCGCTTCAAATCAGAAAAAGGAGGAAACGCAAATGAAGAAAAAAACAGAAGGGATGTTGGTTGTGTGCGGCGAAAGGGAGAAGGCCTACCTGCTGCGCTTTCAAGAGCCTGCGGCCCGGCGTTTTCCTGCGCTGACGGTAAAGCAGGCCGTACACAGGACGGCGCTGGCGTATGGCAGGACAGAAGAAGGATACGGGATCTTTCGGATGGGCAATCGCCTGACTTATGAAACCTTTCTGGCACATGTGCCGGAACAGATTCTGGAAAAATACGGTCTTGTCCGGGAAACCATTTCCGGGCCAGATCTGATCGTAGAGGGCAGAGAAACAGTGGTGTCCGCCCAGGAGGCAGAGGTTCTCCGGGAAGCGGAAGGGTCCCCCCTGGATAGGACAGAGCGGGAATGGGGGAGCCGGGAGGCTGCGGTGCAGATGGGGATGATGTGGGGGATAATGTCGACCCTGCAGAATCTGGACGTCAGCAGCCTTCCGGTGGGCTGTCTGTCCGCCTGGGCAGAGGAATTTACCCTGGGAGAAAAGGATGCACAGGAAAAGACGTTGGTGGATTTCTTCTGGCAGAAGCTGGAGGGCCGCCTGAAAGAAAAAAAGGAAGGAGGAACCTCAGATGGTGTTAAATAAGATTCCGGTGTCTGTCCGGCTGGAGCGGATCAAGAAAGGATATGCCGGCGATCCGGCCTATATAACCAGCGCTATCCAGCGGATGGCCGATATGCCGGTGTCCGTTTATATGGATGCGTTTCCGGAGGAAAAAAAGATCGTATTCTGCTTTGCGCACCGTATGGGCATAGAGGCGGAGGATATTACCTATAAGGAACTGGTCTGGCACATCCAAAAGCTGTATAAAAGCCTGGGGCCCCAGGCAGATATGATAGACAGGGCGTGGCTGAATCAGGGAGTGTTGGCTCTGGCCGCGCCGTTGGTAAAATATTGGAGCGAGAGAGGAGGAAAGGCTCATGAGTAAAGAAAAAGAATCACTGGAAAGCAGGCTGCGCCGGGTACATGGCAGCAGCGGATGTCATATTGCCGCGTTTTCCCTGCTTATGGAGGATTTCCTTCAGGAAGCGTCCCAAATGGGAAAGATCGATCTGCAGCAGGACGCTTTTCGAAGGAAGATCCAGCCCCTGGTCAGTTGGCTGGGACATGAACCCCGCATGGCGGAGCTGGTTGATCTGCTCTGCAAAAAGGACGGCCCGGAAGGACCCGTGAATCGGATCGGAAGGGAAAAGATGCCGCTGCTTGGCCATATTCTGGTGAAACCTTTTGCGGCGTTGTATCAAACGGAAGAAGAAAAGGAGGAACAGACAAAATGTATAACGGATTGATCCAGATGCCGAATATCCTGCGGGAGAGCAGCAGCGGATATTTGAAATGCTCTATCCTGGAAGAAATGTTCCGAGACAGGGAAATGGAGTGCGTGGGGGAGATCACCCGGGAGTCGGTGTATTCCCTCATTCTGCAGATGCGGTACTTACAGAAGGAAGACCCGGACGGCCCGATCACCATGTATATCAATTCTCCCGGCGGCGAGGTATCCAGCGGTCTGGCGCTCTATGACGTGATGCAGGCGGTGACGTGCCCCATCCGGACGGTATGTGTGGGGCGTGCGGACAGCATGGCGGCGCTCCTGTTCATGTCCGGAGACAAGGGACGAAGGGAGATGCTGCCCCACGCGCGCCTCATGATCCACGACCCGCTGATCGCCGGCGGCGTCGGGGGAAGCGCCCTGACTGTAAACGCGGTAGCCCAGGATCTGATGAAGACGCGGGAGATAGCGGCATCGGTCATTGCCAGACATACGGGCCATTCGCTGGAAGAAGTCCTGGCAAAAACGGCTGTAGACAGCAGTTTTGACGCAGAGGAAGCCCTGGCCTGGGGGCTGGCAGACCGGGTGATTGATAAAATCTGAAAAGGAGGAACACATAATATGAACAAGGAAAAATGTCGGATCCTGGCGTCGGGGGAAACCGCCAACAACGATACCCGGCGGACAGGCCTAAATAACAACGATCTGGTGATCGGCCCGTCCGGGGCGGGAAAGAGCAGGGGCTATGTGCTGCCCAACATCATGCAGTGCAATGAAAGCATTATCGTTTCCGACAGCAAGAACAGCCTGTGGCACAAAACAGAAAAGCTTTTGCGGCAGGCGGGTTATCAGGTGTTCTGCCTGGATCTGCGGGACTGCGAAAAGAGCTGTGGGTATAACCCGCTGGACTATATCGGCTTCGATCCGGACAGTGGCCGGTATCGGGAGCAGGATATTATGACCATTGCGGCGGTCCTGTCGCCGGTGACGATAAAGCACGATCCTTTCTGGGAACTTGCCGCACGCACGGTCCTGGAATGCCTGATCGCCTATACCCTGGAATGTCTGCCTCTGGAGGAACACACCTTAAGCAGCGTGGTAACGTTGTTTCAGGAAATAAGTGCCGGGTATTTTCAACTGCTGATCAAGGAACTGGAAGAACTGGATCCGGACAGCTTCGCCCTGCAGCGGTGGCAAATGTTTCGGACCATGGCGGCTGCGGACAAGACGACGGCGTCGGTGATGGGGATGCTCACAGAGAAACTCGCGCCGCTGGCCTTTCATGGGACGGAAACGATGTTCACCCGGACGGACAGGATTCGCATCGCGGATATCGGCCGCAGGAAAACGGCGGTGTTTGTCAACGTCAGCGATACGGATCGTTCGCTTGACCGGATGGTGTCCCTGTTTTATACCCAGGTGCTGCAAGAATTGTGCAACCAGGCAGATCGGGCGCCTGACGGCCGCCTTGAAATGCCTGTGCGGTTGATTCTGGATGATTTTGCGGCCAACGTCAGCATTCCGGACTTCGATAAGATCATCTCTGTGATCCGGAGTCGGGAGATTTCGGTCAGCATTATTTTGCAGAGCATTTCCCAACTGGAGGATATCTACGGAGCCCAGAAGGCGATGACCATTATCAACAACTGCGATTCCCTGCTGTATCTGGGAGGCCTGGACGTGCAGACGGCAAGCTATATCGCGGTAAAGGCAAACAAAGCGGCCAGCACCATTCTGAATATGCCGCTGGATCAGGCACAGCTTTTCATCCGGGGCAGTTCCCCCAGGGTGGTGGGGAAATACCGGCTGGAGACCCACGCGCGCTATGCGGAACTGGAGGGCGAATGACGAAAAGCGCAGGGGTGCATACGCTGGAGCACATGCACCCTTGCGCAGGAAAATGAAAACAGGAAAGGAGAAAAACACATGAGTAAGACCATTTTCAAAGACTGGCTGGAACAGCACAGAGAAAGCCAAAACACGATCGTTCAGGACTACCGGGGGCACATCACCTCATATGAGGAGGCCCTTTACTGCAGCGGTTTCAGGGACTACAAAGTCGTTCGTTGGGACACTTGGGACAAAAGGATCGACGAAAAAGACAAAGCCCTGTTTGACTTTACAGGCATTCCTGAAGACCGCAAACGCGGCTATGCTATCATAATCTCCCCGTTTACCAGAGAAACTCTGGAAGCGTTTCTGAAGCTTTCGTACGAAAGTGCCGAATGGCAGCAGGAACAGGCGGAAAAGCAGCAAGCGGCGCTGGAGCGCCTGATCGAAATGGGTGAGCTGGACGAAGATGAGGAGGAGTAAGGCAGGCAGTAAACGGCTTATCCCGACGGTTTTACACTTGCATATAACAGAATATCACCAGAACCAGACCGGAAAGACTGTCCCAAGGACAGACCTGACTGGTCTGATTTTTTTAAATATGCGCTGATGATCTGTTTTATATAGCCGCATAACAGAACAAGGACTGGGAGCCGCCTCGCTTCGGCGGGGTGTTTTTTGTCCTGCAGATTGATTTTCGTCCAAAATCGAGTATAATTGGACGAAAAGAAAGAATGCCGGACGAAAGGAACCCTTATGAGAACATTTGATTATAGCAGATTTGCAGATAAAACCCGGAGTACGGATATACTTAATCTCGTTGTTAGGTGAGTTTCTTTGTATTCATCTTTTAAAAGATAGATTTATGCAGCGGGGAAACAATGGAATGAAGTTAAAAAAATATAGAAAAGATCAGGTTTTGCTGAGGCTTCTGATTTCCCTTTTTGCGGTTTCCATATCGGTGGCGGTTATCTCATGCGGAATCGTAAATACTCCTGGCTTGTTTGGGGAAGTAAGATCCCAAACAGTGACAGAGGACAAAGATGCGGAAATGGAAGAAGAAAGCCGGATATCTGTAAAAAAGCATTTGGTAACAGGAGTATTCTATTATAATATCTGGTTTGAGATCTGGATATGTATTCTCTGTATGATTTTTGCAGCGTATATGTTCTGCCTTCCCAGAGGAGATACGATTGTTACATGGAAGGTTCGTATGGATGATTAAACCTTTCTGCAGGCGAGGATGCAGAAAGGAGGACGTCAAAATTGTACGAACAGGATTATATTATACGGCTCATTAGGGAAATGATCAGGGCTGTACTGAAACTGATATTCCGTATTGATACGAAATCTCCCACGGAGGAAATGCTGGAAGATTCGGAAGTAAAGGCAGCATTGGATGGCTTGTTGGACATGGTGGACGAAGGAAAGATCAACGAGGCGGAAAATGTGGTGTATGAAATAACGGAGAACGGTGGGTATGAAAATCTGGAAACTGCGCTGTTATTTTATTCCTATTTGAATGAAAAGCCTGATGAGTTTTTGGAGGAAAATAATTTCAGCCGGGATGAAGTAAAAGAAGGAGTGACGGAGATCATTTCCAGATACGGACTCGGCAGCATGGCGGATACGTTTTTGAAGTGATTGTAATGGAGGGAAAGGCATCAATCATTTAGTTGACTGATGCCTTTTTGCGTGCACGGTATGGCCTTAATTTAATTGGTGAAGGCTCCAATATGTAGCGTGCTTCGCATGGCCTCATCCCTTTCGGAGCAGTTTTAATTTTATTCGGCATATTGATTTTTGCCAACCGCAGGTGAATATATGCAGCAATAGGACGGAGTTTTTGAACCGGATGCAAAACGCCGGGATGTCAGGAATGAATTTTTCCATGCCGTCATGGGAAACCAGTATGCAGGTTATCCGTTGGATCGGATTCCCGAATTCGTGGCCCCGGTCAGTGACGGGGAGGACGATTAAATGATAAAAATACTATTTATCTGCTACGGCAGGATATTTCGGACAAGGCGAAAAGCTTGAAAATCCGCCATTTTCTGTGTTTCTTACTCAGTTTTACCAACCAATTACCAATATTTTCGGAGAGCCAAAGCTTGCCATTATTCAGAAATCATATGATGGAAAATAGAACAGAAAGGATTCGTTACGGTTTTGATGAGCATCGAATAAATATAAGTTAGAGTTAATTATAGATAGTTAGAGATTATTCACCTTTTTAAATTTAATAATGATGGTCAATACATGGCAATAAGAGAAAATGTAAACGCAGATGCCGGAAGGATAATGAAAGGTTCTATTTCTTTGAGGATTTATTTGATAAAGCAAAAAAAATGTCGGTTTGAATGTCGGTTGTATTTACAGAATTCGTTTTACACATTCTCTCAAAATTCAATCAAGGTACTATTTGTCTTTCAAGTTCATAGAAAATAGACAGTTTATTATCAAATCGACTCTATCAATCATATCTTGATCTACTAAAACAAACTCATCAAATCCATCATCGTCTTCATCCTTCGCTGCCATAACCATATTTTTTCTATTACTACGAATATCTTCACTGCTTTCTTTCCAACAATCAAGGTCATAGGTAAAAGAAAATATCTTTATCTTCCATCTGAAATTTTGGTAATAAGAACTTCCATGTTTTTGTATATCATATATCTATAATACAATGTTCTATTATTCCATTTATTTAAAATGTGGGTTGCATTAATATATGTACAATCAAAATAAATAAAAACGTCGTCAGTTCCAGTATTATGGTTTTTAATTCTATCATTATCATAATCATAATTTTTATAACTGACAGAGTAGCTTTTCTACTATGCGATAAAATTATTTCCTGAATCTGTTTCGATTCTTCTAAAAAAATCAATATATCTTTTTCTATCAAATCAAATATCATCACTGACTCATGATTTTGGAAATAATCTTTATCATAAGGAATCTCATTTGTTAATCCCACCTTATCCATGACCCAGCCAAATGTATTTTCTAATGAACCGTACATAAAAAGAATACAATATTGTTTTTGTACTTTATTCTCCAATTCTTTGAATGTAGCTTTTCTTGATATTTTGAAAAGTTCCTCTTGATTAAATGTAGAAGGAAGCTGCTGTATATACAAATCTTTCATGTCAACTTCTACAGTATTTACGCTGGATAATTCCTTTTTATATGCATTAATATATTCTGATTTTGCAAAAAAGTCTAAAATAAATTTCTTTATTTTATTTAATCTAAGTCTATTTTTCTTAATATCTAACCTAACAGTTTTTTCGCTTAGCAATGGTAAAATGTATTTTTCTATATCTTCGGAAGATTTAACATTACTCATTTTGTAATGTTTTATATAAGAAATAAATCGTTTATCCGGAAGGTATGTCTTTCCGAAATCCTTAGAAGATAAAGTTTTCTTTATGCATTTATTTGTACTGAAATTGCCTGGATTCAATTCATATATTTTACTATTCGTGCAATCAATGCCAAAAAGAAACACTAAATTTGAAATATGTAAAATTGTATTTCTATCATTTTCAGCTTGAAGTATTCTTGTTACAAATATCAAAGGCTAGACATATTTGTAATATGTTTCATTTTCAATTCTCAAATCATCCAAAAAAACTTTGGATTGCTTCTTTTCCTTCCGAAACTAAAATCATTATACATTCAACAAAAATTGCTAACCCTTCTTGCACCTTGTTTGTGGTTACATTCAAGAATTTTGTTATTGAATTATATAGTTGTATGTCATTTTTTTTGTCAAGAGGAATGACTATTTTCTCAAGACAATAAATCAGCATTCTAACTCCACTTCTACAAGTCAAAACAAAATGGGTGAATTCATGATAAGCCGCACTGTGGAATCTATCCTCATCCACTAATGAATTTAATAAAGTATAATTATTATATCCATATTCTCTATATGTTGCCATTTTAGCCACCTCTCCAATTCAATATGGCATTCCTTTTATATCTCACTTTATGAAAAGGATGCCATTTTTCTCTCTACACAAAACAGTCTCATACCGTTCAAAAAGTTTATCGAAAAATCATATATCATACTTTTAGCATTAGCCTCATCTAGGAACTCGTATCTGCCAAATCGATATACCTCATATCCTTTCAGCCGCAGTGTCCTATCATCCTTTACCATCTCTGCATACAACGATGGCTCGGCTTTCCCATTCAAGGAATAGTGCTGCTGTCCGTCTAATTCAAAAACGATCCGCACTCCTCGTGGTAAAAGCATCAAAAAACCCATTCTTTGATGCGAATACACCACTTTTCCATTTCTTTGATATTTGCTACGAGGATCATAATGTAAATACACCTGCGGAACTAATGCCGGAATATCTTTCTTCACTGGATGGCGGTAGTAATTGTAATATGTACTGAAAAAAATTTTTTTAATATCCGAATCAAAAGATTCTCTCAATCTTCCATACAATCCCAATTCCGGGTCGCCATCATTCTGTTTATTATTTTCTTTCCACCACTCAATCAGCGTATTCCACTGTAGGCCATCTGCTCCTGCCCCAAAATTATAAAGCAGGCAGTTATCGGTATCTCCTATCAGCCGCAGTTTATTACTGATTGAATTTTCAATAGTGATATCTGGCTTTTGACCGACCGGTGCAAAAATGAGATTTTTTAATTCTCCCTCAACAATTCTTCTTTTTCCTATGCTGTAATGTGGAACCCCTGACTTTTGGGAACGGATATATAATTCATATCCGTCTTCCTTGATATCCTGTTTATCTCCTGGACATATTTTTTCTGTTCTTCCCCTTCTCTCACTTCCGGTTTCACCAGACACTCTAAAAATTTAATAAATGTTTTATCGGACGGATACTTGATCTCCAATTGGTTTATGAGCAATTCCTTATATGACATTGTCTTATCCCGCTTTACGGCAGACATAATTTCTTCACCTACAGTTATTCCCATGAAAAAATCCGGGACTTCAGACATGTTCCAAATAAATGAGAGAAAATCATCTAAGCTTATCTTTCCTTCCATGTCACCTAAAGAATCCAAAAAATCAACAATTCGCCTTCTCGTCACGAATGAAAATTCCAACTCCGTATCAGCTAAATAAGGCTCCATCGCTTTTATCATTGCCGTGCTCTCAAATTCCTTCGCAATTCTTTTTGCCAGCTTCCAAATATCATCATCCGATAACTTTTCCAATCCGCTCAAAACATATTTCCGCTTACTATGCATTGGTTCAAGTCCATCATCCGGTTCAATCCCATATGCATTGCATGCTTTGCTCAGGTCATACGCCTTATATTCACAGGCAAATCGATCTGAAATTACATTCCTTAATTCATTAACTTTCCTCATAGCTTCTTCCCTGACCTTACATCAGCATTTTATCTTATCACCCTATATTTTACTATGTATTTTCCCAAATCTTACAAATTCGTTATACCGAAAGTTAGATTATCCCGAATACATTAAAGAAAGTCTGTAATAATGGCAAATCGTGCAATAATATTCGGGGTAACTTTTTTATATTTTATATACCTTGTTTTCAAGTATTTATCATTTTCTAAATTATTTGGGATAATCCAAAAATGTTTATTGATTAAGGGTCATTCCAATGTTAAAATGTTTGCTATAATAGGTAAATTTATGTAACTGGTGAAAGCGTACAATAGAATATAAAATCAGAGGAGGGTTTAAAATAATGTATGAATCAGAAAAGAAGAAACCGAGTAAAATCTTCATAAGCCATTCCAGTCGGGATTTAGCATTTGTCCAACCTCTTGTTGAATTATTTGAGCATATAGGCTTGAATTCAGAAAATATGTTTTGTTCTTCAGTTGCTGGATACAATGTTCCATTAGACAGCAATATTTATAATTATCTAAAAGAACAATTCCAAAGTTATGATTTGAGGGTTATTTTTATATTATCGGAAAATTATTATAATAGTCCGGCTTCTTTAAATGAGATGGGAGCTGCATGGGTGTTACAGCACAGATATACAAGTGTATTGCTTCCTCAATTTGATTTTAGGGATGTCAAAGGGGTCATCGACCAAATGCGGATATCTATAAAGCTTGATTCAGAAAAATACGAATTGAAAGCTCGTTTGAATGAGCTACGGGATACGCTTGTCAGTGAACTTGGATTGAGACTGCCTTCTTCATCCCAGAACATATGGGAGCGTCATAGGGATGAATTTGTGGATAAGGTAAGTTCCGTAGAAATCTATTGGAAACAATTACGCCAGCTTAGGGAGAAAAGCAAGCCTTTAGGAGAATGGGTTTTCCCATTACAGAAACTGATAGAAATAAATCCAGCTAGTTATGATGCTATGTATATGCTTGGCACAATTTATGCAGAAATGAACGATACGGAGAATGCTATTAAATATTTAAAAATGACAATGAAATTATCACAAAGCAAAGAGTTGCACGAAAAGGCAAAAAAACGGTTACTTGATTTGGGTTATGCAATATAAGAATGGTGATAAATAAAAAATTACAGTAAAAAATAGTGGGAGGAAAAGAGTATGGAAGTACACGACAAAAAAAGACAATCTCCGCAAAATGCGAAAGACAGAAGTACAAAAGCCAATAAATGGCCATTTTCTGGCACAGGTGCCACTGATATCTTGAAAACAAACTATTATGTTATGATTGCCGCTGATCTTTTTGCAACAACAGGATTTCAGCTTTTTTATCAAGAATGGATAATGAATATACCCTATGGAAAGGAAAAACAGCTTTTTGTTCCTTCAATGGAATTTGAAAGCATATCCACACCTTCTGTATATCATGGAATGCAAATACTTCAATACGATGGTTGCAATGACTATGCTTCTCTTTTTCGTAATATAAAAGGGGTGGGTACTTGGCTGTTCATTACAGGAAATGAAAGAAAAATGGGGCAAATCATTCGAGCAGCAAAAGAGGCAGGAACGTATATACGTGTCTATGGATTGGATCAAGAAGGAAAATTGAAAAATTATAGAGCACCAATAAAAGAACAACATAAACTCAATAGCAGTTTGTCAGATACAGATATTTTTTCTCTTCCAAATGTGATGTCACCAATAAGGAAGCTGGTTCGGAAAACACACAGTGTGCCAGGGAGGGGCGATATAGCATATACCTCAAACCATCAGCTAGTTAGGTTAGGGGAAGAATTTAGTTCTAACCCGCAGTCAATCACCTACCAAACTGAACAACATGGAGTACAGGCGAAGATATATCAGCCTTCGTGGTTAACTATTTCATATTTTGAAGACAAAACAAAAAAGATGCTTGGGAAGAATATACAGTGTGAAGGGATATGCTGGCCAACAGATTCATTATATAATGTGGAAGGTGAATTTATTGGAGTTCTTGTTCCAGCGGCGGAAGGGTGTCAATTAAAACAACAGTTAATGAGCCAGCAAGGATTGGAAAGAAATTTTCCCGAATGGGATAGACGCAGTCTGACTCATTTAACAAAAGTTATTTTAGATAAAATTGTGTATTTACAGGATCGGAATGTTTTGTTTGGCTTGATAAATCCTAGTGCAATTTTTGTGAAAGATGAAAATCATGTCTATTTTACAGAAATGGATATGTATCAGATTGAAGGCTATCCTGTTTTGTCACATGAACGAGTCTTGCAGGCACCTGAGCTACAGGATGTAGGCGAAGAAATGCGCCTGTATTCAAAACAGCAGGACAATTATGAAATAGCACTACTAGTGTTCATGTTGCTAATGCCCGGGAAATTTCCATACAACAAAGGAAACAATAGAGACATTTCTGAAAGTATTAAAAAAATGAATTTTGCTTTTCGGTATGGAAAACAAGGAGAAGAACATGGTGCAAGAGAATCTTTTGGACTATGGAGGTTTGTATGGAGTCATCTAGGCAATGATCTAAAACAGGCATTTTATTATACCTTTCAGCATGAACAAGCATTTAGTACTCCTGAGAAACGGAGAGATGCTAGGTTTTGGAAAAAGAAAGTGGATGAGTTGGAGCAGGAGCTTATCAATCCTTATGACATAGAATCGCTCAGAATTTTTCCGCGGACATTTAAACGGTTTAACGGAACAAAAACCATTCAATGTACAAAGTGTGGAATCGATCATCCTGTTTTTTATTATAAGTATCCAGAAAAGAAAATTTGCAATTCATGTTTAGGCAAACCATCACAAACACATTTTGTATGCAAAAGTTGCGGTAAATCTTTTTATTATGATTTTGGTACATTGTTTAAATATGAGAGGCTTGTTGAAACAAAAGATTTTCATATGCCAACGCATTGTCCCTATTGCCGTTCCGACAAACGAAAATGCTTATGTTGTGGGAAATTGATTCCTGCTTATCGAATTGATGAAAAAGGTATGTGTTTTGACTGCGCACAACAAGCGCGGAAACGGATTGCCAAAAGGTATTTCTGTAAATGTGGGAGGGAAATTATATTAACCCAAGGGGAAGTTGACTTTTATATGAGGGAATTCGGGAGATTGCCACAGCGTTGTAAGCAATGTAGGGATAGTCGTCGCAGTGGTTATTAAGATTGGGAGGGAGATGATAATTATGCAAAATAAATATAACTCAGAACAAGATCGTGTATTTAGCCCTGATGAATTTAAGCAGTTTGATCGGCTGAATCAAAATACGAACAGCAGAATCCCAATCTTTTTTTGTATTGATGTGAGTGGCTCTATGGAAAACAAAGTGGGATTTTTTGAAACACGGCTTTCCCTCCTTTCAAAAGTAATGAGAAAACTTTTGGAGAGCATGAGAAAGCACCCTATCTTGAGCGAGCGTGCAGTTATTGGTGTCGTTACATATAATAATAGAGCAATATTGCAACAACCTGCTTTAGATTTAGGGATTCTTGATATCCGCAATGCAACCAGTTTTGATGCTGCTAATCAGACTGTATTTTCACTCGGGTTAAACCGTACATTGCAAGCAATAGATCAATATAGAGATAGTGTGCGCCGCAGTGATGTAGAAACTTTCACTCCAATGATAGTTTTTATGACAGATGGCGAGCCAGTTGGTGACGATGATAGCGAAATTGAGAAAGTATATAATGAAATATGGCGTAGGATTCAAAAAAATGACCTTTATGTCTTTCCTATTGGAATTAGCCGACAAGCAAATATGTCTTACGTTTATGCCCTAGATCCTAAGCACCGTGGTTACCAAATGATAAATGAAGGTGATTTTGAAGAAGTGTTTATGGAAATCGGGAAACTTGTTAATGACAAACCAGTTACTCCTTTTGAGGAAGGAATTGAAATAACAAAAAAAGCATCCATACAGGAAAATACGAAGGATACAAGTGTTGGAACTGCTTTTGATCCAAGTGATTTTGATAGCATATTTGCAAGGCATTGAGGATGCAGCGAAATAATTGGAACCTCCATGAACATTTCTATGCAAAACTATTCATAAAGGCTCCAATTATTTGAGAGTGTAATTTATTTTTTGTAAACGCAATGGATCAATGAAAAGATATCCTGATGTATTGTCACAGACTAACGATTCTTATGTGTCTGTATTCTGACACAACTTGAAGGGGTTGTTGCAAAATAGATGAGTAATTCATCTATGGAGCAATGGCTCCCTTTTTATTCCTAAAAATGGAAAACGGACTCCG
>CANQFM010000041.1 GCA_947598825.1 uncultured Eisenbergiella sp.
CGGTCATAACTCCAGAAAAAAAGAGTCCGTACCGTACCGTCTGCCGCCGTTTTTTGCGCCGCCCTTCCTTTTTCCGTCTCTCCGACCGCAATGCGCTCCAGATACAAGTGTTCTCCGCCCGCGGCCCATCCGTGCCCCGGCCAGAAGCAGCCATGCAGATAAACGCCTTCTTCTGACAATCTCGTGGTATGAATATACAGACGTTGCTGCCCATTCTCAAAACAAACCGGATCCTCCGCCAGACTCCCATATATCGGCTCCAGGATGAACTCGCTGCCCCCTGTTCTTCTCAGCCCCATTAGATATTCCTGTACGTTCCATGTAGGGAACAGGCAGATCTCATACTCCGTCCCTATGGGCAGGATGCGCGCCGCTTCTTCTGTACGATCCATTTTTGTCTCCTCCTTCTTTTGCAGAGATCTTTTTTTGCTTCTAAATGATTAGGGCCGACTTTTTTCAAAAAGGTTGCATTTTTTTCAGATTTTTTTATGAAATGCTCTATATGTGTTTTCAAGAGGCCGTGGACTCGAACCCCCGACACTTCGGCCATCTTGCACGGTCTGCTGTTCTCCAGCAAGACCGAGCAAGATGTGTTCCGCTGTCACATTGGAGAACACATTGCGACGACATCGATCGCCAAATCTATCATAGCACTAATGCACCAACTATATGGCAGAGAGGTTTAGCAAAATACTGTGATAAGCTCCTGCTCATATTGAGATGGATATTATACTTTCTGGTGCGGCCAGTGTTAATGTGAAATAGATTTATAGGGCGATGTTTCAAAAAAACAGCCCCGCCTAAACCGGCGGGGGGTTTATTTTCCAACTTCTCTGCAACCTCCGAAATCCGCCTTACCACGTCCTACGTTGTCCCCCTCTCATTCATCATCTGACCTCTGACATCTGTCCTCTAACAGCCGTCCGCGTCACTTTTCAGTCGCAAACGTCGATTGACATTTCCGCCGCGCAAAGGAATAATTTAAAAAGATGTATTATGTGTCAAACGGCACTCGGCGGAGGCGCTGTATACGCATCTCCTCGAAAAGTGCGCTTTGCGCGTTGATTCAAAAGGAGAGAATGTGAATGAAAAAACAACTGAACGGGTACAGCGAGGAGATACTCAGAAAAATGTATCTTGCGCTGTTCCCTGCGATGGCTTTGAACGGACTGATAAGCTGCCTCGGGACGCTTGTTGACAGCTTTATCGTCAGTGGCTTGCTCGGCGACCGCGCAATGGCGGCTCTCGGCATCACCAGCCCCATCACCATCGTTTTCTGGCTTTTCATAAACGTCGTGTCGAACGGCGCGGCGGTGTTTGCCGGAAAATGCCTTGGGCGGGGCAATCGGGAAAAACTGAACGGCGGGTTTACAATGTGCCTGACCGTCCTCCTGGGCGTCGGGGCAATGCTCGGGACGACACTTGCCGTGTTCCATGCCCCGATAGCAAGGCTTTTGGGCGCTACCGAGGAGCTTGCGCCGATGGCGGAGCAGTACATACTCGGCCTTGCGATAAGCGCCCCGGCGGTTGCGATGTCCGGCCCGCTTTATTCCTTCCTGATCTTAGACAATAAACAGAAAATGACATTTATAACGACTGCCATCGGCATAATCGTGAACGCGTCCTGCGACGTTATTTTCGTCAAATTCTTAAGTATGGGCATGTTCGGCATGAGCCTCGCGTCGGCGGTCAGTTGCTATGTGACGGTAGTTTATGACCTGACACATTTTGTCAAAAAATCCTCCCATATCCACCTCGACCGCAAGCTCATCAACTGGAAGGAGCTGCCCGGGATCGTCAAAACCGGCGCTCCGGTCGCTTCAAACGAGTTCTGCAACTTCCTGAAACCCGTTCTTTTCAACAGGATACTCTTAAAGTTCGGCGGAGTTCTTGCCGTCTCGGCATTTGCGGCGGAAGGGTCTTTAGCATCGTTCTTCGGCTCACTCTGCGGCGGCGCGGGAGGGCTTACCCTTACCGTCGGCAGCGTTATCGCGGGCGAGGAGGACGGCGCGTCCCTGAACCGATTTGCTAAAGTAGTTTACAAATACGGCTTCATGATAGTCTTTGTCGCCTGCGCGATACTGTTTATCTTCGCAGGGTACATGGTCCGCCCGTTCTGCGGCGGCAACGACGAGGTCGCGGTGATCGCGGCAAGGGCCTGCCGGTGCTTGGCAATCGCGCTTGTTCTGAACGTTCTTGTGATGGTTACGGTCAAGTTCTATCAGGCGCTCGACTATGGAAAATTGGTCACTGTTCTTAATCTTCTTGACTACCTCATCTTCCCGATAGGCTGGAGCCTTGCTTTGTCCCCGAAGCTCGGCGCAAACGGCTCGTTCTACGCGCTGATACTTGCCGAAGCGACAACGCTTGTGGTAATATTTGTAATGCTTGTAATAAAGCTCAAAAAAGTCCGCATCTCGTTCAGCGAGCTTGTCCAGTTCGGCCGCAGCTTTGATGTCCCCGAGGAGGATCGCCTTGATACAACGCTCTACAGCATGGAGGACGTCGTCGGTATTGCGGAGCATGTCGAGGAGTTCTGCCTCGAGCACGGCACCGACCGAAAGAGTTCAACCTACTCGGCGCTTGCTGTCGAGGAGATGGCGGGAAATATCGTCAAGCACGGCTTCGCGGACGGCAAAAAGCATGCCGTGGATATCCGCGTCCTGTACAGAAAGGGCGAGACGGTAATAAGGCTGAGGGACGACTGCAAGCCCTTTGACCCGATGAGGCAGCTTGAGGAGCAGAGCAGCGACGATCCTTCAAAGAATGTAGGTATCAAGCTTATCTCCAAGCTCTCCAAGAACATGACCTACCAGAAGATATTCGGAATGAACGTTACGACAATAACGGTAGCCTCGGCCGGAAATGCCAAAACCGAAGCAGCCGCTGCAACTGTATAAAAGAGGAAAAAATATATGCGCAAAATGAACGAATTTCCGACACATGACTTAAAATACGGCGACATAGTGCTCCAGTACGCTTCGGGCAACCCCATGCCCTTCGGCGCGAGCATGACCGAGAGCGGGGGAGTGAACTTTTCGGTAAACTCCCGCGACGCCACGTCCTGCACCCTTGTTTTGTATCACCGCGGAGATGAGGAGCCGTTCTGCGAGATCCCCGTTCCCAACGAGTTCAAGATTGGCAGCAACTACTCGATGATAGTTTTCGGCCTCGACCCGGAGGATATTGAGTACGGCTACCGCTTCGACGGGCCGTATGACCCTGTAAACGGCTTCAGGTTCGACAAGTCGAAGGTGCTCTTAGACCCGTATGCCAAGCTTGTATCCGGCCGCGACCGCTGGGGGAAGGAGACATACCCCGGCTCCGATTTCCCGCTTCGGGGCAGGCTGGTGCTTGAGGACTTCAACTGGGAGGGCGACAGTCCGCTTAACCGCCCGATGAACGAGACGATAATCTATGAAATGCATGTCCGCGGTTTTACTAACGGTAATAAAAGCGGCGTAAAATATCCCGGGACATATGCCGGGATCATCGAAAAGATACCCTACTTAAAAGAACTGGGCGTAAACTGCATCGAGCTTCTGCCGATCTTTGAGTTTGACGAGACGGAGTACAGGCGCTTTGAGGGCACCGAGCGGGAGTTCAACTACTGGGGCTACTCTACGGTCAACTTCTTCTCCCCGAAGGCCGCCTACGGCGTTTCAGGCCCCTTAGGAATGACTGCCGACGAGTTTAAACATGCCGTCAGGACGCTCCACAAAAACGGGATAGAGATAATACTTGACGTAGTTTTCAACCACACCTCCGAGATGGATCAGATGGGTCCGACGATCTCCTATAAGGGTATCGACAACCGTACATACTACCTCCTCAACCCCGACGGAACGTTTTGTAACTACAGCGGCTGCGGGAACACCATGAACTGCAACAACGCTGTCGTGAGAAACCATATCTTAGACTGCCTGCGCTACTGGGTAAGCGTCTATCATGTTGACGGCTTCAGGTTCGATGAAGCGCCGATACTTTCAAGGGACGAGAGCGGTGCGCCGATGGCCAATCCTCCGTTTTTGGAGCTTTTGGCGAATGACCCTATCCTCTCCAAAACCAAGCTTATCGCCGAGGCTTGGGACGCGGCGGGGCTCTATCAGCTCGGCAGCTTCCCCGCGCCTGCGCGCTGGGCGGAATGGAACGGAAAGTTCCGCGACTGCGTCCGCCACTGCCTCAAGAGCGACGCGGAATGTGCGCCGGAGCTTCTGATGAGGATACAAGGCTCCCCCGACATCTTCCACACAGGCAGCGCCGACGATTCGGTAAACTTCGTCACCTGCCACGACGGCTTTACGCTCTACGATCTTACTGCCTATAACTGGAAACATAACGAGGCAAACTACGAGGACAACCGCGACGGAATTGACAACAATATAAGCTGGAACAGCGGCTTTGAGGGCGAGACGAGCGATCCCGAAATTAACGCCCTAAGACGCAGGCAGGTCAAAAACGCGGCCGCTTTGCTGTTTTTGAGCCGAGGCGTGCCGATGATGCTGATGGGCGACGAGTTTATGAACTCACAGCACGGCAACAACAACTGCTACTGCCAGGACAGCGAGCTCTCATGGCTCGACTGGGAGGACAGAGACAAAAACGCCGACGTGTTTGAGTTCTTCAAAGCGATGATCAAACTGCGCAAAGAAAGCCCCGTCATCACCGCCCGCGACTTCTACACCGGCTACAACGGCACGGGATACCCTGAGGTCTCCTTCCACGGCGAGACCCCGTGGCAGCTCGACATGTCAAGACCGTTCTACACCTTCGGCGTCCTCTACGCGCAGGACGGCAGAAAGGTCGGCGCAGAGGATAAGTTTATTTACATGGGCGTGAATATCCATTGGGAGGAGCGCACCTTAAGGCTCCCGCTCCTCCCCGCCGGAATGCACTGGACCCTCTACGCGTACAGCGCGGAGAAGGTGGTTGGCCGGCCGAGGCGCGTAGACGGGGAGTTTACGCTTACCGGCAGGAGTACGGTGGTGCTGGTGTCGGAGAGGGATAAGAAGTAGGGTTTGGGGATAGCGATTGTTTTAAAACGGCATGGCTGCGGGCTGTGCCGTTTCTCTTTTTTGCAAAAGCTCGTTTATTGGGGCAAAATCTGCAAGGTCGTACTGAATGCCGTTTTTTTCGCTGGATTTATCGGGTTTCACAACGTAAACCTCCGTTACAGACTTGAGCAAGGCATAAGGGGCCAGTTCTTTAAATCCTTCATACTTTCTTGCTTTCTCAATAAACAGTTCAAGATTTTCAGCCTGCCGCTCCTGTTCTGCAATTTCAGCTTGTGCGAACATTTATCATTACCTTTTTGGATCTCAATATCAACACACAGCACGCACAATTGATTTTCACCTCGCATGATTCATGGCAATTAAATGGTAGTATGCTGAGACGGGATGAAATCTGGTTTACAGAGAAAGATTCATCCGGAGTATCTCATTTGTATTCTCTCGCTGATTTTGTTGATGAAGATGGCGCTAAAATTCGAAAAGATGAAAATTATGAAAAGAACTATTTGCTAGGAAAATACGGCGCTATTCCTACCTTAAAACATCTCGATATGTTTAAGGAGGAATAACTGATGCCGAAACCTGAACGAAACGGTAACCGAAAGACTAGAGAGCAATTATCCAAGCGACGCATACCTAAATTGGGCTATTACTTTATTGTTACCGATACAAAAGAAACCGAGCAGAATTATATGCATGGACTAAGGGACTCCATACCGCAAGAACTACGGGGTAACTTGGTAATTAAAGTCATAAAGACCAAAACAAAAAATCTTGTGGAGGAGGCGCTGAATCTTGCATCTCTTAATCCCCAATATGGTGAAATTTGGATCATCTTTGATAGAAATCAAGTGCCTACATATAACAATTCTGTAGCCTGCTGCGAAGGATTTGAGCAAATTTTTGAACGCATAGCGCAACAAAAATATATTAAATCTGATCCCGCAATTTATGCAAAATTGAATCGCTTTGGCAATGAAAAAGAAGCAATCCAACTCGCCACTCAAAAAATGCACGAGCATGAAATGAACTGTAAGGGCAAGCCATCAGAAATGTGTCCGGGTACAACTGTCCATTTATTAGTGGACGAAATAAAGTCAAAGATAGAAAAGGAGCAAATCGGACAAATCGGATAATCGCTGACAAATCGGATAATCGCTGAAAAATGCTTGCGGCAATCCGGAGATTGTGGTATATTAAATATAAAGAAGGACATCTGCGCTAACAGATGTCCAACGGGAACTACCGATAGACGGTTAGCCCGATTCATGAGAAACAGCTATAGCCGCTTCCTTTGCACGGTGGGCGGCTATTTCTGTGTCTTGCTACTATCTTTACCAAAAGAGTATCCGATTCCAAAGCAGGTCAAGCCGAAGCTCAGCACCGCAATCAGTCCCAAAATATCCATATGGCTCAGCCCTCCTTTCCCGGATTCCCTTACGGGTTTCTATGTAATCGGAGGGTCACAGTCCCTCCAGAGAGGGCTAACCGCCTACCATCTTGGTAGACCCAGGTAAAAATTACCATAATTCGGCTGGAAGTACAATCTGATTTTCCCGCTGTAATTCTTTGTGAGATGCTGGAGCGATTCGACCGATACGGCAGCATCAAAGTGGTTTGCTTCAAATGGAACATCGAAATAAGAAGCGCAAATCAGCTTGATCTTACGGCCTGAAAATTTCCGATCCCCACTATATAATCTCATTTATTCTATTCTACATCAATAATGATGCGGCTCAAGCCCTTCAGGCCAATCAAAACCTTCACCAGTATCCCAGTTAATACCATCTAGACTACCACTGTTATCAACAGCATTTGCAAGACCTCCGCCCTGCGTAGACTGACTGGAATCTATTGTGGATTGCCAATCGTCCTTTTCAGTGAGTTCCTGTCTAGGCTCCTGTTCTACCGCAGGATTTTCAACAACAGGCGCCGGAACTTCTTCCGCAGGCTTCTCTAACCCTAAATACGAAGCCGCAACAAACGCTTCTGCTTCTTTATACTCCACCCTGTACCAGTTCTGATCCGCCGTGACGCCAGTCACCTTTATGCTGGCTCCCTTCTGTAAAGAGCCAAGCTTTTCAGAATCCGCAGAATAGCTTGCCCTTATATTTACATTGGCTTGGGCGTACATCAGCGCGTCCATTTCAGAAATTTCCATTTCTTCCGCCGTAGCCGTTTCGGATTCAGGCAATATTGTTTCTGTCTCTGTTTCTGTCTCTGCTTCGATGGCGCTTTCTTCTGTCTCTTCAATCGTCTCGGTTTCCGAAAGCGTTTCTTCTGTCTCGTCCGTACTGTCAAAGTCGGTTGTTGTCCCTTCCTCTTCCGTTGGGATCTGATCCTGATCACTTGAAACGCCCCCGCAGGCGCAAATGACTCCTGCCAGCAGTGCAAGAGAAAGATAAGCTGCCATTTTTTTCTTCCATTCTGTCATTGGTTTTCTTTTCCTTTCCGTTTCTTTAAGGCCCTTTTCTGCCCTTTTCATAAAGGATAGTGAACCCCTTTTTCAAAAAAGGTTGCATTTGCGCGAAATATTTTTCAATTTACACCTTCCCACAGAGAAGCTTTTTCAGAATTGTATCCATATCCTGATGACCGGAAACACGAATCCACAGAACTGAGGACTGTAATTCCTATCACGAATATTGCTATTGGAACATTCCCTTTGTCGGCATGGAATAATGCCTTATTAGCCTGCATGAAGTATCCCACCGAAACCCGTGCCATGCTCAATTTGCTCCCTCCACTCCTCTGCTGTTAAATCGTCGTCCCCAATCTTACGAAGGCTGTTGATGTCATAAGCACTCGTACTCGGTTTCCCAGTCAATTCTTCCATTGACGGTAAATCCTCGTCCCCAGGATTTACAACAGGAGCAGGAGCCTGAGTTCCCGCAGAAGCTTCAGGCGCAGGAGTTTCAACAGCCGGAGCAGGAGCTTCTTCCGCAGGCTTCTCTAACCCTAAATACGAAGCCGCAACAAACGCTTCTGCTTCTTTATACTCTACCCTGTACCAATTCTGATCCGCTGTGACGCCAGTTACCTTTATGCTGGTTCCCTTCTGTAAAGTGCCAAGCTTTTCAGAGTCCGCAGAATAACTCGCTCTTATATTCACGTTGGTTTGGGCGTACATCAGCGCGTCCATTTCAGGAATTGCCATCTCTTCTGCCGTAGCCGCTTCGGATTCAGGCAATATTGTCTCTGTTTCTGATTCTGTCCCTGTCTCTGTCTCAATGACGCTTTCTTCTGTCTCTTCGATCGTCTCGGTTTTCGGAAGCGTTTCTTCCGTCTCTTCAATCGTCTCGGTTTCCGGAAGCGTTTCTTTCGTCTCGTCCGTACCGTCAAAGTCGGTTGTTGTCTCTTCCTTTTCCGTTGGGATCTGATCCTGGTCACTTGAAACGCTCCCGCAGGCGCAAATGACTCCTGCCAGCAGTGCAAGAGAAAGATAAGTTGCCATTTTTTTCTTCCATCTTGTCATTGGTTTTCTTTTCCTTTCCATTTCTTTAAGGCCCTTTTCTGCCCTTTTCATAAAGGATAGTGGACCCCTTTTTCAAAAAAGGTTGCACTTGCGCGGAAAATTTTTCAGTTTACACCTTCCCACAGAGAAGCATTTTCAGAATTGGATCCGTATCCTGATGACCGGAAACACGAATCCACAGAACTGAGGACTGTAATTCCCATCACGAATATTGCTATTGGAACATTCCCTTTGTCGGCATGGAATAATGCCTTATTAGCCTGCATGTAACTGTCCAAGTATACCGGTTGGATCTTCCATGTTTGCAAATTTTTCTAGATATTCCTCTGCAGATGTCGCCGTATCCGCATTACGAAGACTGTTGATGTCTAAGGGTTCCGCTCCCTCTAGCAGAAAATCTTCCAACGCCTGCCCTGTCAATTCAGATGTATCCTGAGTTCCCGCAGAAGCTTCAGGCGCAGGAGTTTCAACAGCCGGAGCCGGAACTTCTTCCGCAGGCTTCTCTAACCCTAAATACGAAGCCGCAACGAACGCTTCTGCTTCTTTATACTCCACCCTGTACCAGTTCTGATCCGCTGTGACGCCAGTTACCTTTATGCTGGTTCCCTTCTGTAAAGTGCCAAGCTTTTCAGAATCCGCAGAATAACTCGCTCTTATATTCACGTTGGCTTGGGCGTACATCAGCGCGTCCATTTCAGGAATTGCCATCTCTTCTGCCGTAGCCGCTTCGGATTCAGGCAATATTGTCTCTGTTTCTGATTCTGTCCCTGTCTCTGTCTCAATGACGCTTTCTTCTGTCTCTTCGATCGTCTCGGGTTCCGGAAGCGTTTCTTCCGTCTCGTCCGTACCGTCAAAGTCGGTTGTTGTCTCTTCCTTTTCTGTTGGGATCTGATCCTGGTCACTTGGAACGCTCCCGCAGGCGCAAATGACTCCTGCCAGCAGTGCAAGAGAAAGATAAGCTGCAATTTTTTTCTTCCAACCTGTCATTGGTTTTCTTTTCCTTTCCGTTTCTTTAAGGCCCTTTTCTGCCCTTTTCATAAAGGATAGTGGGCCCCTTTTTCAAAAAAGATTGCACTTGCGCGAAATATTTTTCAATTTACACCTTCCCACAGAGAAGCGTTTTCAGAAGTGGATCCATATCCTGATGACCGGAAACACAAATCCCCTGAACTGAGGACTGTAATTCCCATCACGAATATCGTCACTGTAATACCCTGTTTCACCCTTCTCTTCTTTACGGCATGGAATAATGCCTTATTAGCCTGCATGTAACTGCCCAAGTATGCCGGTCGGATCTTCTATGTTTTCAAGTTGCTGTAGATATTCCTCTGCGGATGTTGCCGTATCCATATTGGGAATACTGTTGATGTCATAAGCACTCGTACTCGGTTTCCCAGTCAATTCTTCCATTGACGGTAAATCCTCGTCCCCAGGATTTACAACAGGAGCAGGAGCCTGAGTTCCCGCAGAAGCTTCAGGCGCAGGAGTTTCAACAGCCGGAGTCGAAACTTCTTCCACAGGCTTCTCTAAACCTAAATACGAAGCTGAAACAAACGCTTCTGCTTCTTTATACTCCACTCTGTACCAGTTCTGATCCGCCGTGACGCCAGTTACCTTTATGCTGGTTCCCTTTTGTAAAGTGCCAAGCTTTTCAGAATCCGCAGAATAACTCGTCCTTATATTTACATTGGCTTGGGCGTACATCAGCGCGTCCATTTCAGAAATTGCCATCTCTTCCACCGTAGCCGTTTCGGATTCAGGCAATATTGTCTCTGTTTCTGATTCTGTCTCTGTTTCTGTCTCTGCTTCGACGGCGCTTTCTTCTGTCTCTTCGATCGTTTCGATTTCGATGGCGCTTTCTTCTATCTCATCGATCGCCTCGGTTTCCGGAAGCGTTTCTTCCGTCTCGTCCGTACCGTCAAAGTCGGTTGTTGTCTCTTCCTTTTCCGTTGGGATCTGATCCCGATCACTTGGAACGCTCCCGCAGGCGCAAACAACTCCTGTCAGCAGTGCAAAAGAAAGATAGGCTGCCATTTTTTTCTTCCATCCTGTCATTGGTTTTCTTTTCCTTTCCGTTTCTTTAAGGCCCTTTTCTGCCGTTTTCATAAAGGATAGTGGGCCCCTTTTTCAAAAAAGGTTGCACTTGCGCGAAATATTTTTCAATTTACACCTTCCCACAGAGAAGCGTTTTCAGAATTGGATCCGTATCCTAATGACCGGAAACACAAATCCCCAGAACATTTCAACCTTCTCTTCTTTACGGCATGGAATAATGCCTTATTAGCCTGCATGAAGTATCCCACCAGCGCCCGTGCCATGTTCAATTTGCTCTGCATGTTCCTCTGCTGTTAAACCGTCGTCCTCAATCTGAGGAACATAAGATTTCTCTCCCTCTAGCAGGAAATCTTCTAACTCCTGCCCTGTCAATTCAGATGTATCCTGAATTCCCGCAGAAGCTTCAGGCGCAGGAGTTTCAACAGCCGGAGCAGGGACTTCTTCCGCAGGCTTCTCTAACCCTAAATACGAAGCCGCAACAAACGCTTCTGCTTCTTTATACTCCACCCTGTACCAGTTCTGATCCGCTGTGACGCCAGTTACCTTTATCCCGGTTCCCTTCTGTAAAGTGCCAAGCTTTTCAGAATCCGCAGAATAACTCGCCCTTATATTTACGTTGGCTTGGGCGTACATCAGCGCGTCCATTTCAGAAATTGCCATTTCTTCCGCCGTAACCGCTTCGGATTCAGGCAATATTGTTTCTGTTTCTGTCTCTGTTTCGACGGCGCTTTCTTCTGCCTCTTCAATCGTCTCGGGTTCCGGAAGCGTTTCTTCTGTCTCGTCCGTACTGTCAAAGTCGATTGTTGTCTCTTCCTTTTCCGTTGGGATCTGATCCTGGTCACCTGGAACGCTCCCGCAGGCGCAAATGACTCCTGACAGCAGTGCAATAGAAAAATAAGCTGCCATTTTTTTCTTCCATCTGATCATTGTTTTTTCTCCTTCTCGTTTCTTTAAGGCTCCTTCCCCGCCTTTTTCATAAAGGATAGGGGGCTTTTTCAAAAAGTGACTCTTACGCGAAAATTTTTTCCGTTTACCACTCTTTTGCAGAGAAGCGTTTTCAGAATTAAATCCGTATCCTGATGACCGGGAACACAAATCCCCAGAACGTTTCAACCTTCTCTTCTTTACGACATGGAATGTTCTGAATTTCATGCGCATATCGCCCGGATCAGAAAAGACCGAGCGCCTTCCCCAACCATTCATACTATAACATTCTGCTTTTTGTTTTTCAACTTATAGTGTATTTTTTTCCACCTTCTGTTGATTCCCATTTCCCACAAATATTCTCCCTGTTCCTTTCCCGCCCGTACAATCCCACGGGGTATGCTTATACACGCCTTTTCCCCTGGCGCGACCATAATTGGCCGCGCCCCGCTCTTCTCAGCCCCATCAGATACTCCTGTACGATCATTTTGTCTCCTCCTTCTTTTGCAGAGATCTTTTTTGCTTCTAAATGATTAGGGCCAGCTTTTTTCAAAAAAGTTGCATTTTTTTTATATTTTTTGTGCAATGCTCTATATGTGTTGTTTTCTACACCTTTAGACGATTTGTTTCCGATACAATAATTTCGAAAATATGGAATGACTGACGGGGAAAGGATACTGGAACATGATCTCGATTCTTGCCAAGAGGCTGCAGGAGCTTCGCCTGAAAAACAATTTGTCGCAGATGCAGATGGGGCGCTATACCAACCTGAGCGCCAGCGTCATTTCTTCTTATGAAACGGGAGCCCGTACACCTACGATTGAAAATCTGATCACCATTGCTACGGTTTTTAAGGTATCCACCGATTATCTCCTCGGGCTGGAACATGAACCAGCTCTCAATACGGACGGTCTGTCCGTCCGGGAAACGGAAGCCCTGCAGACGTTGATCGATTCCTTAAAAAGCAAGCCGGCGCATTAAAGCGTTCTTTATCTTTAGCGCTATCCCGTGTTGGAACACCCTGACAATGGCCCAACACGGGTTTTTTATTCATATTGTGTATTCTAAAAGTGTTGGTTTTTCATCTTTAAGTTGAAATCAATAATAAAATATGCTATCCTCTTTATGAAATCATCGATCTTAACCAAATCAAGACTGAGACTATTACAGAAGGAGATTAAACAAATGGCCTATACTATGTTGGACAGACAGCCGCCTGAGAAAGACCCGGAAGATCATTCTCTGAAAGCAATGACGACCGCCTTTCTGCGAGACAGATGCGAAGGGCTCCGCTTTGAGAACAATCCCCCCCGTAAAGGCAAGAGCAGACGTCCGGATCAGATCCCTTTTAACATGGAAATGGACATTGACCGGCTGTGTCTCGAAAATGCGGTCGTCCGCTTTTTAGGAACCGGCAGGAAAGAAGATGCCTTTGACGTTTACTTCTGCTATCTGGATATGTTTCTGGGCAATTACAGGAAAACCGGAAAGATGATCGAACTTTTATCCGAATTTGAGCAGAACGCAAGCAGCCTGCTTCAGAAACACAGGGATCATTTTTCCCACTCCGTCTACGTTTTCTGCCTGGGACTAGCCATCTATGAATCAAGCGAAGCTTTCCGCAGGGATTATCGGGAATTTTATCCGGATCTTGATGAACAAAAAGCTGCCTTCCACTTTTTGGAACATTGGGGGTTAACATCATTGTTCCACGACATAGGATACCCCTTTGAACTTCCCTTTGAGCAGATCTGTTCTTACTTCGAATCCATGGAAGACAACAAAAAGAATGTGAAGGACGCCCGCAAAAAGAGTCCTTTCCTGGCCTATCAAAAACAGGAAGCCCTCTCACGGATCGACGAATGCGTCAGAAAAAAGATCGCCAATGTCATTTCTGATACCGCCAAAAAAACCATCTCCGTTGAAGATCCTGATCTTTCTACGACAGACAGTCTTTTCGCCTACGAACTGGCACGTCTGTTTTATGGAAAAAGCGGGGTAATTTTTAATGAAGAAGCAAATGACAAACAAAGGAACTATCAGTTGGACAAGGATGCGATACGTCAGTCCCTGCAGCACAGGCCCTCACATCCTGAGAAGTCCAATTTTTATATGGATCATGCCTATTTCAGCGCCTTGATCCTGTTCCAGGTGCTGTTTAAGGATCTGGATTGCGATATAACGCAGCCCAGACTGGATGCGTTGACTGCCATCCTGATGCACAACAGCTTTTACAAATGGAGTCTGTCCAAGATAGATCAGGATCAAAAGCAATTTCATATCTCGCTGCACCCCAGGCTGCATCCTCTGGCTTATATGCTGATGCTCTGCGATGAACTCCAGTGCTGGGACAGGATCGCCTACGGCAGGAATACCCGGGGAGAACTGCATCCCATGGACTGTACCTTCGATTTTTCAGACGGAAAAATTCAGGCATTTTATCAATTTGACGAAATGGAGAGTCCAAAGATCGACCGATATAAGGACAACTGTCTCGCCTGGTATCAGAAAGGCGCCTCTCCTGATAATAATGAAAAACCAACGCTGAAAGCCTATTCCGAAATATACGCTCCGGATGGCGGGGAACCCACTTTTCTGCGCAAGCTCAGGGAAATTGTGGATCTGTCGGAAAGAGGACTTGTCATAAAATCCGTTCTGACCCCAAATACCCATACCGGAAGTGGACGGTATCTTTCCAACAGCAGTTATGTCAGCCTCTACCATTTCGCCGTAGCCCTTCACGGCAGATACCACTTTGGGCAATGGAAAGCGAAGAAACGCCTGGGACAGGAAGTAGAATACTTAAGCAGCTCCGAAACGAAGGATGCATTCGAAGAGGCCTTCCAGTCGTTATCCCTGGAATATAAGCTCTCCAATATCAATCAGGCAAAATCCTTTGGCAGATATCTGGACGCTATCGGCTGTTTTTACACCGACAAACAGGTAGATTACGAAATGATCACCCATTTTACTCTGGCAGAACTGGACAGGATTGGCCGGATGGAGCATCAAAGATGGCTCCAGGAGCATTATGACATGGGATGGATCTATGGGGAGCCAAGTGACACCACACAGCGCGAGAAATTCAGGCTGCATAAGGATATGCTCAAAGACGGCGAAGCCTTCCATTGCGTAACCGCCGAAGAAGCCTCCCTGAATTACGACCGGCTGAATGAAGAGGAACAGGCCAAGGATACGGAACCTATGGAGTGTATGCTCGCTCTGTTAAAAATGTACGACGGACTACGGATATACCGTTTGAAATAAGAAGTAAAGAAAAAAGCAGGCCACACAGGCCGAATCATCATACAAAGGAGGCGCATTATGTTAACACTGGAACAGCAAAGGGAAAGGGACGAGGGACTGAAAGACCTAAAGATAACATCTTGGGAGAAAAATGTAGGATACGTTTTTATCAGCTATAAAAGCGACAACTGGAAAAAGGTATTTGAAGAAAAAGTAATCCCCCTGCAGCGGGATTATTCCTTGCGGGTCTATTCTGATAAACAGTTTGACGACAGTAACCATACCTGGCTGCAAAATATGGACAGCAATATTAAATTTGCATCCGCCGTTATTCTGTTCATCAGTAAGGAATATTTACAAAGCTATGCATCTTTTATTGAACTGCTGACAGCGATCAATTACCAGATAGCCATTATCCCCGTATACCTTCCTGACAGTAAGATCTTTTCTTCCCTGACCCAGGATGTCGCATACAGGTTCCTGGAAGGCCAAAAGGTGACGATGAACTCCGATGAAAAAGCAAAGCTCCTTAATCTGATCCCGCAAGTTGAAGAGGTGCAATATTATGCAAATGACATCAAAAACGGGCATTTCACGACCATGAAACTGGTCGAGGCCTTTCAAAAAATCCTGAGATCAGGTAATTACCAGGACAATCTTTTTTCTAAACCTATAGATACCCTGGTAAATACCATAAGAGAGGTCGCAAACGAGGTCGTGAAAATAAAAGGCGAGTCATATAATGTTTTTGAAAAGGGACACGACAAAGAGAAACTGATCCCCAGCGAACCAGAACCGGCGAAACAACAGCCATCACCCTCTGAAACAGAACCGACCAACCAACAGCCAACTCCCTCGCAAACAGAACTACCCAAGCAGCAGCCAGCACCCTCTGAAACAAGATCGCCCGAAAGGGAACCGGTATCCGTAGAAAACAGTTCCCCAAAAAACTTTTCCGTTACTGGGAAGATCACCTATTCCATATATGGCAAACAATATACGGATAACCAGTCCAATATGATGTTGAACGTGTTTGCCAAAATCTTAAAGCGGCATCCGGAAGTCGTAAAAGACCTGCCGGGAAAACCAGGTATGGGCTGTGTTTCACATATTGATTACACAGTGCCGGCCAACCGTACACAAGCAATACCATCCTATTTCAAAATATGCGATTTTTTTGAAATTGGCGGTGGGATCTGCGTCGGGACTACCTGTAAACTTGAAGAAAAGCTGAAGAAGATCGCCCTGCTGATCGATATCTGCGAAGAGGACAGGAAGATCTTCCAGTCGGACGAAGTAGAGCTTCCCGATCCTCCCGCCTCCAGATACCGTACCGGGGGGATCACCTATTCCATATATGGCAAACAATATACGGATAACCAGTCCAATATGATGTTGAACGTATTTGCCAAAATTTTAAAGCGGCATCCGGAAGTCGTAAAAGACCTGCCGGAAAAAACCGGTATGGGCTGTGTTTCGCATACTGATTACACGATGCCGGCCAACCGTACAGAGGCAATGCCGGCCTATTTCAAAGTATGCGATTATTTTGAGATTGCCGGAGGAATCTGCGTCGGAGCTGCAATGAAGCTTGAAGATAAACTGAAGAAGATCGCCCTGCTGATCGATATCTGCGAAGAGGACAGAGAGATCTTCCAGTCGGACGAAATAGAGCTTCCCGATCCTCCCGCCTCTAAATACCATGCCGCAGATGTCACCTATTCCATATATGGCAAACAATATACGGATAACCAGTCCAACATGATGTTGAATGTATTTGCCAAAATCTTAAGGCGACATCCAGAGGTCGTAAAAGACTTGCCGGAAAAACCTGGTATGAACTGTGTTTCACATACTGATTACACGGTATCTGCCAACCGTACACAAGCTATGCCATCCTATTTCAGAATATGCGATTATTTTGAGATCGGCGGCGGGATCTGCGTCGGGACTGCCTATGGAATTGCGGAAAAGTTGAATAAGATCGCCCGGCTGATCGATATCTGCGAAGAGGATAGGGAGATCTTCCAGTCAGACAATGAACTGATACAGCTTCCCGCGCCCAAAGACAGAGCATCCAGAACGTATAGGGATCAGAAAAAACAGAGGAGAAATTTCCTGGAGGACTAAAGCGTGAGAAAATCCTTCAAAAAAATCCTGCCTTTCCTCGCCCTGATCCCCTGGATTATGGGAACAGCAGGCTATCGTATCGCAGGTATGGGGGTTTCCGACAGTCTGTATGCAGGGCTCGGGCTTTATCTCACCAGCCCCATGTCCGATGACTACAACCTGTGGATCGAACTGGCCAGATGGACGGCTCCGCTGGTCACGGCAACAGCCGTTTTAAGCCTCTTACGACATATTTGGAATAATATTCTATGGCGGATGAACAGCCTTGCCCGTGACAGCGTAGCCATTTACACAGACGAAAACAGAAAGATCTGCTTTGGCCCCAAGGTGAAAGCAGCGTATCCGGGGGAGATCTGCAAAGGATATTTTAGATCCCATATCCTGTTGTTTTCGACCGATGAAAAAAATCTGCGTTTTTGGGAACAAAACAAAGACATCCTGCAAAAAAAGACGGTCTATATCGGACTGCGGGAGCTGGAACCGGGCCTGATCAGGGAAATAGAAGGCGTAACCCTGTTCAATATTAACCAGGCCATCGCCCGGACGCTTTGGAAAGAGATCGGTCTGTGGAACAGATCCGGCCCGCAAAAGGGAAAGAGTAATACCATTCACATTGCAATCTGGGGGAATGGGCCTCTCTCCCGACAAATCCTGGCCACCGGACTGCAGTTGAACCTTTTTTCCAACGACCAGTCTATCGATTACGTCCTTATTACCGACGATCGTTCTTTTGAGATAAGACATCCGAATCTTGAACTGATGAATCAGGACAGGCTTTCTTTTTGCCGCTGCGATTCTGAGGAAGCATGGAACCGGATCCGTTCAGCGGATTTGATCATCCTTGCGGATTCTTTCGATTGCGGGTTGTTTCAGAACATCCTCGTCAACGCAAACGGCGACATTTATTATTACTCCCCCAAGCTCTGGGATATGGGCGAGATCCTGGCATCCACAGTTTCAATCCGTCCTTTCGGCAGAGATGCGGACATCCTGACAGATGAGAACATCCGCAGCGGGAAACTGATTCAAAAGGCCAGGGTAGTTCATCAACAATATACCCTGCAAAAAGGTGCCAATCCCGATAGCGCTATTCCATGGGAAAAGCTTTCCGGTTTCCTGAAAGAATCCAATATTTCCCAGGCAGATTATGCGGAAGTCTTCACAAAATTGACCGGCAGAAAGAAGGAAATGGAACTTGCCGAGCTGGAACACATCCGCTGGTGTCGGTTCTATTTTCTCAACTATTGGAAATATGCGCCCCAACGGGATGACGAAAAAAAGCTGCATAACAGCCTGCTGCCCTTCTCCGAGCTTTCCGATACGGAAAAAGGGAAAAATCTTGCAGTTGTGAAAAAGGCAGGAGATGCTGGAATTTACGACCATACGCGACAGGCATAAAAAACCCGGCCTTTTGCGGCTATGCCGCAGAGAGCCGGGCCTTTCATGCCTGTCTTATTTTATGCCAAAAAGCTTTTGTTCCTCCCCGTTAGATACGCAAAACAATTCTCCAGCAGTAAAACAGTCATCGGCCGGGCCGATTTCCTCCAGACGGGTAAAGCTCTCATCGATCAGCCAGGCAGTCCCGTCTTCTATGACCACGGCATACCCGTTGGCAAAAGAGGAAGCCTCCTCATACAATTCCTGCAGATTGCCTTCATGGTCGATATAGCCCCATTTGCCCTCAGTCTTTACCAGCCAGTATTTTTCCATATTCATGCTGAGATCGTCATAAACGCCCAGAACGCACTCGCTGCCTGCAGAACTGTAGGGATCCGTATCCTTGGCCAGATCCATCAGGATACTGCCCAGCGACTCGCCGCTGTCTTTATCATAATACAAAAGCCCGACCTTTGTGCCGTAATTATAACTCCAGCCCCCATGATGGAAAATGGAAGCGCGCCGCATTTCAGTGACCTCCGTATCGGCCCTGCTGTCCCCCCAGACTTCTTCCGCGACGATCCGGGGATTCACGGAATCAAAGGCTCGCTCATCCTTCATTAGGCAGAATTCTTCCATTATCGCCCAGGTGCTCACATAATAGCCGTCCAGATACAGGCCGCCCGGCGCATTATAAAAAGAAACGGAAGCCGCGGATGACTGCACCCTGCTGCCCTCTTCATCCACGCTCGCCTGATACACCGGATCAAATTCCTTGGTATTCCCGTTCTTATCTACGCGGATCAGGTGTTCGAATGCTCCCATGAAAGTAACGTCCGAGTCCCCAAAGCCGACCACTCCAAAATCCCAGTCAGACGTTTCCATCTGCGCCAGGACGGTTCCATCCAGCTTCCCGATCGTGCCCCGGTAAATCTCATCTCCCCATTCGTCGTATTCCCCGGTGCTTTCCTTTGTCGTCACATAGTCCCCATAGAGTGAGGTGATCTGCTCAGCCTCGAACAAAAGCGTCCCTTCCTTATCAAAAGCGTATTGTTTTTCCGCATCGTTCATAATGAACTGTCCCAGATCATTGGGCGCCATCTGCACGCCCTCATAAGTACAGGGTACGATGAGTTCGCCCTCATAATTGACCGCGCCCCAGAGCCCGTCCCGGCATATAGGCATTACGCCGCACCTCGCGTTGAGCGAAGAATCCTTCTGCATTTCCATCAATGCCGTCATTTCGATCAGATACCGGTACTGTTCTTCCTGCGTCTCCGTTTCTGTTTCCGATGCGGTTTCTTCCTCCGCACCCGGTCCTGCCGCTGCCTGGGCCTGCTGCGTCTCCTGCGCAGCGACCTGCGTCCCGGTTTCATCCATAGCCGATGCAGCCTCCTCAGAAGCCTCCGCTGCGGCGTCATGACTTTGTACGGCCCGGTATACCCCAAATGCTACGCCGGCGGCGGCAGCGATCCCCGCTGCTGCGAGGCACAGTTTGACGATCAGGCCGGCACCGGCCTTCCCTGCTGCCGCCTTGACCGTCGTTGCGGCTCCCTGGGCTGCGGCATCGTTTTCCCGGCCTGCGGCGCCCGCGATCCGGCCTGCGGCATCGTTTTCCCGGCCTGCGGCGCCCGCGATCTGGCCTGCGGCTTCGTTCCCCCGGTCTGCGGCATTTGTGGCCCGTCCTGTCGATCCTGTGTCTGACGGAACCGCCTGTAGGATCTTTTCCGACAGGGTTTCCGGCACTTCGCACGCCTGCGCCTCTTCTCCGAACAGGAAGAACAGGATTGCCGGCAGGCTGATCGTGTAGAGCTTCGTTCCCTGCTCTTTTTCCAGACGTAAGACGTCTTCCTTGATCTTTTCCCGGCCTCTGCTCAAATAGCTTTTTACCGTATTTTCCGGCATCTGGAAGTTCTCCGCAATCTCGCGAACCGACATTTGGTTATAATAATACGCCACGATGACCGTACGCTGCCCCAAAGGCAGCCCGTCTATGATCTTCCCCAACAGGCGGCGCGTCTCCAGATTGTCCGTAACCTCCTCCGGGATCGCCGTTCCGTCCTTCTGTTCCAGTTTTTCAATGATCTCTTCCGTCTCTTCTCCCAGCAGATAATCTGGTTTTTTCTCCAGATACCGGCTGATCCGGCGATGCGCGATGCTCGCGATCCAGCTCTTCACCGCCTCCTCGTTCTTCAGACCGGACAGGCTGCGGTAAACCTCCAGATAGGTTTCCTGCATGATGTCTTCTGTCAGGGAAGCGTCCTGCAAACTTTTATAGATCGTATAATAAACATACTTTTTCGTCTGTCTGTATATTTCGGCAAAAGCCTCTTCCTTCCCGCTCTGGAAATCCTGTATGGCTTTCGTCAGGTCAGTCGCCTTGTTTTCCATAGATGTTCTCCTTTGTGCGTCCTTTTTTAAACGTTTTTCTCTTTTTAAATTATAAAACCTCTCGTTTCATATTGCAACCGGACTGCGGGCCGAAGGGCCGGCTTTCCGGTTCGCAGCGTCATCCGGCCAGTACAAATCCATAAACCGTATTCTGGATCTCTCCGGAGCTGTTGTCCAGCGTGATCTTCGTGCCCGGCGGCAGGCGGATCCCGATCAATTCGGCAAAAGGCACCGTTACGTTCTCCACGGCAGGCCGAAAATCCCAGGTCGTCCCATTGCTCAGCCTTATGTGAACATCCCTGCTTTCCGGGGCGCGCTTGATAAAGATCCCCACGGTCGGTCTGCCCGGTTCGATCGTATAGACTTTTCCCTGGGGACGGCATTTGCTCAGGGAAAGATAGGTAAAATTCTCAAAACCGCCGACGTCGGCATTGACAGGCGGCGGCATTTCCTGCCGTTTTTTCCCTTTCTTTACATTCTGTTCAATGATCCTGCCGATAGTCTCCCGGTAAATCTGATGTCCCAGGATATTCGGATGAACGCTGTCCTGGCACAACTGCTCATAGCTGTAAGGCGATTGCCGGTAAGCCTCGATCGTATCCGCAATGTCCGCGCCGTAATAGGCGCCCAGGGCTTTTACCACCTCTATTTTATCCGTGTAATCGCGCTGGCTGTGCTCCAGCAGGCAGATGATCTGACAGTCGGGATTCTGTTGTCTGACTGCGCGCAGCAGCGCTTCATAGATCAGGGAAAAGTGATCGGGCAGATCGTTTTGGCCATAGCAGATCAGAACCAGATCGTATGCGCCATATCTGTCTACATTCTCCTGCATATCGGATTTGCACCGGTAATAACCGAAGAAAGCTGTGGTGCCTCCCGCCGCGTAACTGTCCACTCCCACGGGGCTTTGGTATGTCTCCTGCATCCATTGTTTCAGTTGCGGCACAAAGCCCTCGTCCGGCGCCATGCCGGCCCCCTCGGCAATGCTGTCGCCCAGACAGGCGATCCGGACAGGTTCCTGCTTCTTTAGTTTTTGATATACATCTTCGGTTTCCGGTTCTTTGGCCAAAGCGCACCCTTCTCCCACCGGAAGGCTCAGCGCGCATACGGCTAAAAACCAGAGTACTGCGCCCGGCACGCTCCAAAAACGTGTTTTTCTCCTTTGCATCCTTTTCTCCCGCATTCTCCTCTCCTGTATTCTTTTCTCCCCGTCATAGTCGGGCCGCAAAAAGGCAGCCGTAACGCGCAGGGATTTCGGTTCTATCTGATAAGTGGCGGGCTTTTTCAAAAAAGGTTGCAAATTTCTATCAAAAAAAGCAAAAAAAACGGACTGCCCTTTTTTGAACAGTCCGCTTCTAAATTTTTGCGGTTTTACAGGATCCTATGAAAACAACCGTAACGGTTTCTCACACGAACGGATTAAAGAACCGGCTCCCGTTGGAAAATGTGATCGTCAGCGCTACTACCATAAAGACCACCACAAAGGCGATGGTCAGATAGTCGTTTTTGGTCAGCTTCTTTCCCATATACCAGGTGCGTTTTTTGTGTTTGCCGAATCCCCGCAGCTCCATGGCGTTGCTGACCACATCGATACGGTCCATGCTGGAAAACAGCAGCGGAAAGATGATCATGCTCATCTTTTTCAGGCGGTCCCACAGGGACGTCTTGGAACTCATCTCGATGCCCCTGGCCTCCTGAGCGTGCTTAATTTTGGTAAAATCCGCCTGCACGTCCGGCACATAGCGCAGCGCAATGGCGATGGCATATCCCACGTTATAGCTGATCCCCAGTTTGTTTAAGCTGGCCGCAAATTCGCTGGGATTGGTGGTAACGATGAACATCAGCACCACCGGCGTCACCGTCAGGTATTTGAGCATGATGTTGAACTCATAAAAAAGCTGTTCCGCCGTCAGGCTGTACCGGCCTGAAAAAGCCAGCACCGTCTGGGTGCCGTAGATCAGGCTTCCCTGGTGCGGGGAAAAGGCGTACACCGCCAACAGGTTTAAGCACAGGAAAAACAGGATGAATTTAAATACCGTTCCCACCTGGGACCACTCGGTCTTGGACAGGGCGAAGATCACAAAGCTCATGACCAGCATGACGATCAGCACCCGCGTATCATAGGTCAGCATACCGGTGATGGACCACAGCAGGAAAAAGAGCATTTTGGTCACGCCGCTAAGCCGGTGGATCCATGTATTTTTTTCTTTATACGTCAGCAGTCTGGATCCCGCCATTTTCCCTCACCTGCCTTTCAAAATAAATAAAACGTTCCGCAAAGCCCGACGTGTCTTCAATGCCGCATTTGACCGCCAGGTCATAGAGCGACGTTTTTTTCAGATACGCCCGGTCCGCGATCCATTCGTTGGTCAGCACGTTTGCCGGCGTATCGTCCGCGATAAGCTGGCCGTCCGCAATGACGATGGCCCGGTCCGTATACTCCAGCATCAGATGCATGTCATGGGTGATCATAACGATCGTAATGCCGTATTTTTCGTTGAGTTCCTTCAAAAACTCCATGATCTCGGTATAGTGCCGGTAATCCTGCCCCGCCGTCGGCTCGTCCAGGATCAGGACGCTGGGGTTCATCACCAGGATGGACGCGATGGTGACGCGCTTTTTCTGGCCGAAGCTTAAGGCCGATACCGGCCAGTTGCGAAACGGGTACAGGCCGCAGATCTTTAACGTCTCGTTGACCCTTTCTTTGATCTCCTCCTCCGGCACGCCCCGCACCGCAAGGCCCAGCGCCACTTCGTCGAAGATCATGGGCTTGGAGATCATCTGATTGGGATTCTGCATCACCAGGCCGATGACCTCGCCCCTCTCTTTGATGGACTTGTCCGCAATATCCGCGCCGTTTAACAGGATCCTGCCCCGGTCCGGGTTCAAAAACCCGCAGATCAGGTTGGACAGCGTACTCTTGCCCGCGCCGTTTTTCCCCACGATGGAGAGCATCTCCCCGCGGTTGATCCTGAAATGAATGTTCGCCAGAATGGGATTGCCCGAAATATAGGAAAAATCCAGATCCAAAATTTCCAGCGCCGGCTCTTTTTCGCCCTTCGGCTCCGGCAGCTCCACATGGCTGTACCACTCCTGCACCTTCTGGCGGTGGCGTTCCAGATTCATTGTCTCGATGTGCTGCGGGCGGTCCTGGGCCTTGATCACGCAGCCCGCATGCTTTAACGCCGTTACATAGAGCGGCTCCCGGATCCCTTCTTTGATCAGGACGTCGGAAGCCAGCAGTTCATCCGGCTTCTGATCCGCCACGACCCTGCCATCCCCGATGACAATGATCCGATCCACATCCCGATACAGCACGTCCTCCAGACGATGTTCGATGATCAGCACGGTTTTCTTTTTTTCCCTGTGGATCCGGTCGATCAGGTCGATGGCCCTTTTCCCGGTAGCGGGATCCAGATTGGCCAGCGGCTCGTCAAAAAGCAGGATGTCCACGTCGTCCACCAGCACGCCCGCCATGGAAACGCGCTGCTTCTGGCCGCCGGAAAGTTCGGTGGGCGCGTGATCCAAAAGCCTTTCGATGTCCACCGTCTTTGCTACTTCGTTCACCAGGTCGAACATCTTTTCCTGCTCCACGCAGTCATTTTCCAGCGCGAAAGCCACGTCCTCGGCCACCGTCAGCCCGATGAACTGGCCGTCCGTATCCTGCAGCACCGTCCCGACGGACTTTGACATTCCAAAAATCCCGGTTTTGGCGGGATCCAAACCGTTCACAGCCAGCGTTCCCGTACTCTCCCCGGGAAAGGAAAAAGGGACCATTCCGTTGATACAGTGCGCCAGGGTGGATTTCCCTGACCCGGAAGGTCCCACGATCAAAACCTTCTCTCCCGGATAGATCGAAAGATTGATATCCAAAAGGGTCGGCTCCGTCTGTGATCGATATTTAAAAGTGTAGTTTTTAAATTCGATGATTGGGGTCATTCTTTCCTCATTCTGCCGCCGCGCGGCGCCTTCATAGTCAAAACATATGCCCCACGCGTCTGTGGCATGGGGCATATCGATTTGCAGAGCTTATGTTTAATCCTCCTTGGACAGGCTCCCTGACTTGGCGCCCACCTTGGAGTATGCCAGCAGCAGCAGCGTGCCCAGCACACCGGCTACAATGATGTTGCCGAGGAACGCAAGCGCGCCCTGGCCAAACACCTTATTGGCGGGTTCCGCGTAGATGGCGATGTCCAGGATCGGAGCGAGCAGGATCCATGCCAGCGCATTGCCGATCACCTGGATCACGTTAAATAAAATGATCTCCTTCTTGCCGAAGCCGCCCGCTTTTACCTTATATCTCTCCGAAAACAGCCCTACCGCGATAGCAAAAATGGCTTCCGGGAACACCCAGCTCCACCAGATGCTTCCGTAGAACAGCGCGTCGCCCAAAGCGTGTCCGATCAGGCCGATGGCTGCGCCTACGATGGGGCCGTAAATTGCCGAGAAGAAGGTCAGCACCGCCACGCGGGACTGCAGCGCCGTGTTCGGAACGATCAGGAACGGAACCTGCGCATTGGTCAGGACAATAAACAGCGCGGTACCGATACCGATGGCCACAACCTGTTTGATGCCAAATTTCTGTTTCATAAGATCATCCTCCTCATAATTTTTTTGCAGCCGTCCCCCCGCAAAGGATCGTTTTTTGCCGGATCGAACAGCTTATCCTTACTCAGTATAGCGAATCTTGCAGGATTTTGCAATCCCAAATGCCTTTATTTCGCAGGAATCACCGCGCCGTTGTAGTTATCCTCGATGAATTTCTTGATCTCATCGGATTTCAGCACTTCCACCATCTTCGCGATCGCCGGGTCGTCCTTGTGTTCCTCGGTCACGGTGATGATATTGGCGTACTCGGAATCCTCGCCCTCGCGCATCAGATATGCGGTGGTGTCCAGTCCCGCTTCCAGAGCCCGGTTGACGTTGACGAAATAAGCGTCAAAGTCGTCTCCCATGGGGATGATGTTGGCCTGGTCCATCTCCACGATCTCGACCGGCTTTAAGTATTCGGTGATCATCTGCGTGCTGGCGTTGAGAGAGGTCATCTCGTCCGACAGGGTAAGAAATCCGTTGTCCTCCAGCACCTTTAAGGCCCGGTATTCATTGGACGCGTCGTTGGGAACCGCGATGACAGCGTTCTCCGGAAGCTCGTCCACGCTGGAAACCTTGTTGGAGAAGCAGGCATAGGGTTCAATATGGATAGCGCCCGCGCTGTAGAGGGTCACGCCCATTTCCTCCTCGATGCTCTCCATGGCCGGAACGTGCATGAAGTACGCGAAATCCACTTCGCCGTCCACCAGCATTTCGTTCCAACTGGCGTCCCAGGTGGTGGAAACGATCTCGATCTCAATGCCTTCCGCCGCCAGCAGATCCTTCGCTGCATTGAGGATCTCGCTGTGAGGGGTCAGATCGCAGACCGTCTTGAGATGGGTGGTCTCCGCCGGCGCCTCCGCCGCGGTCGTCTCTGCGGCAGGCTCCTGGCTGCCGCAGCCGGTCAGCATGGCCGCCAGCATGGCTGCGGCCGTCAACAAAGCTGCTGTTTTCTTTTTCATAATATTCACTCCTCTTTTTTGTTTTGCGGGGTTCTATCCAAAACCGCCGCTGTTTTTATACATCAAATCCGACCGGCAGAACCCGTCAGATCAAATGCCTTTTTTTCAGGATCATCTTGGAAAAGGCGTCCCCGCATAGCTGCACCGTCTGTACGATAAGGATCAGGACGATGATCGTGGCAAACAGCAGATCGTGCTGATAGCGGGTGTAGCCGAAGGTCACAGCGATGTAGCCGATCCCGCCGGCGCCGAAGCTCCCTGCTAACGCCGTCATGGAAATGACAATGACAATCGCGTTGGTGAAGGACCGGATCAGGGATGGCAGCGTCTCCGGAAGCATGATCTGAAACAGGATGCGGGCGTTGCCGCTTCCCATGGCTTTGGCCGCTTCGACCTTGCCCTTCTCGATCTCCAAAAGGCTGCTTTCCACCAGTCTGGCGAACATCGGCACACAACTGGCGATCAGGGAAATGATACAGGCGTTGGAGCCGTAGGACTGCCCCAGCAAAAGCCTGGCCACCGGCAGCATGACAATAATGATGATCACCTGGGGAAGGGAACGGAAACAGTTGATGATCGCGCCCAGCACCGCATGCAGGGGCGCACAGGGGAACAGCCCCTCATTACCGGTCAGCACCACCACCAGGCCCAGGATCACGCCGAACAGCAGGACAAAGACCGAGGAGATCACCACCATATACATGGTCTCGCCCAGCGCGGGGAGTACCTGTTCCCAGACTTCTTTTGAAAAACTGTGCATCAGCACTTCCCAAAAGGGATATTTATAAAGGCTCATGCTTCACCTCTTATCGGTATGTATCAGTCATCCCAACTGCTGGAACGGAGTTTGTTGTAAACGCTGATGAAATTCTTCGCGGTTTCGCACTGGGGATTTTCAAAGATCTCCTGTACGCTGCCTTTTTCCAGCAGCTCCCCGTTTTCCATTACGGCGACCCGGTTGCAGGTGTATTTGATGACCTCCAGTTCGTGGGTGATCAGGATGATCGTCAGCCCCAGCTTCTGATTGATCTCCTTGATCAGATCCAGCACGGAAACCGTCGTCTGCGGATCCAGCGCGCTGGTGGCCTCGTCGCTCA
>CANQFM010000042.1 GCA_947598825.1 uncultured Eisenbergiella sp.
TGACGGATCGCGTCCATCGTCACGTCGGATGAGGTTGAGGTATCAAAGAATACCGCCATCATGGTGGCATTTTCTGTGTTGAATTCGTTATAGATTTTGTCGGGCAGCAGCTCCATCGGGATCGAAAGGTCTGCGATGGAATCGTACCACAGTACGGTTTCCACATGATCGATCTGCTCGATCTTATCTTTAAGCGCCGCCACATCCTTATTGGGCATATCCTCCACGATAAGGAAGGAGAACGCGCCCTTGCCGAACTCCTCCATCAGCTCGTTTTGCCCGATGACGGTTTCCATATCTTCCGGCAGATAGGTAAGCATATCATAGTTGATTCTTGTTCTCATCATTCCCCAAACGGAGGGAATCAGCAGGATTAGAGCTATGATCAGAATCGGGATTCGGTATTTGACTACCGCCTTTGAAAATTTCATGGTTTTCACCTTTCCTTTCCGTCGATCTCAAATGCCTCTGCTTCAATGATATCGGGCGCTTGATTCTTGACGATCAAAACGGTACTGATCACCGTATACAGGTTCAAAATGCCTTCCGAAAGAAGTGTCAATCCCAATAAAACCGACAGAATCTGCGGCCCAATGACCGAATCAAAAATCAAAACAATGCCTATTACCCCTGTGACAGATGCCAAAGCCAGGATCAGCCACCAGCTTTTGATCCCAAACTGTCTGGAATCCATGGCGATTCGGATTTTAAACAGACCGTCAAGCAGGATGGAAATCCCGAGAGCAACGCAGATAAATACCATCAGGTTCCTGGGATTCAATAGGACGATCACGCCTAATACCATCATCAGGATTCCAAATTCCAGATCGAACTGGAACGCCAATCGGAACAAGTCCTTTGAAAAATATCCGATCAGTTTAACAATGCCAAAAAGGATCATTGAGATACCGATACAAACGCCAATGATCTCCGTTGAGATTCCAGGCCTGGCGATAAAGAGAATGCCTGCGGCGCAAAACAGGACGGACATGACGATGTATCCGGTTTTCGCAATTTTCATTGGTGTTACAGATCGCATCTTCATAAAAACAAACCTCCTTTGCTCGTTTGTCTATACTATAGTCAGCCTGCTTTGCATTGCATATAGACACAAAAAGTCCCGTGTCCGACAATCAGACACGGGACATAAAAATGACCGATTTTTAGGCAAACGGTTTCATTTGTCTGAGTTTATTCTTTTACACAGCGCAAAATCATCTCTTCGATCATTCCTTTTTTGATGTCCGTCAAGTGTGAAAGCATACTTCGGATATCATCGTCCATATCGTTTTTCAGCCATCTGGAAAAGATGCCAAAGGCAAGGCTGGACAGATATTCTTTGACTATGGCAAGATCACTGTCCCGAACACTTTTGCCGCGCAACACAGACGCAACATAGGCGTTTATCGTATGATCGCAGATTTTCCAAAGGTACATCTCATAGATTTCCCGGTTCGCTGAGTGATAGATATGTAATACTGCGCGTTTTTTCGTAAGTGCAAGCTCAACAGCCGCATCCAGACAATCTTCTAATTTTTCTATGGTAGGATAGGACTGAATGATTTTTTCGGCGTCGTCCTCAACAATACTTTCAATGAGTTTTGGCATATCTTCAAAATAGTAGTAAAAGGTGTTGCGATTGATGCCGCAATCCGCCACAATATCCTTCACCGTGATTTTAGACAGAGGCCGCTCGGTAAGTAATTTTAGAAAGGACTCTTGAATTGCTTTCTTTGTAAAATTAGCCATTTTTGTGTCTCCTGCTGGTCGCTTCTGACCGTATCTCCAATACGATCTCATACAAAAAATATTATATCATGCAGATATGAAGAAATCTACCGCCTGTTCAGTTGGCTGCATATTTTCCCAACGGGGCGCAGCCTTGCCGAACCGGCCGGGTTATGCTATAATCTGCTCAGGTTTGGAGCGTGCAGGCCCGTATTCGTCTGCAGTACGGAGGCAAAAATGCAGGATCAGTTTTCAAGAACGGAATTGCTTTTGGGGAAAAAAGCCATGGAGATCCTGGCGGCCTCCCGGGTGGCGGTATTCGGGATCGGCGGCGTGGGCGGCTATGTTTGCGAAGCCCTCTGCCGCAGCGGCGTCGGAGCTTTTGACCTGATCGACAACGACCGGGTGAGTTTGACGAACTTAAACCGACAGATCATCGCCACCCATAAAACGATCGGAAGATTCAAAACGGAAGTGATGAAAGAGCGGATCCTGGAGATCAATCCCCAGGCGGAGGTCCGGATACACGCCTGCTTTTTCCTTCCGGAGAACGCGGCGGAATTCGATTTTGCGGCATATGATTATGTGGTGGACGCGGTCGATACGGTTTCGGCCAAGCTGGAACTGGCGGTAAGATGTAAAGAGAGCGGTACGCCCATCATCAGCTCCATGGGCGCCGGAAACAAGCTGGATCCGGCGGCCTTTTGCGTGGCGGATATCTATCAGACCCGCGTGGATCCGCTGGCCAGGGTGATGCGGCGGGAGTTAAAGAAACGCGGGATCGACAGGCTGAAGGTGGTGTATTCCCAGGAGCCGCCGATCAGCGTGGCCGCCAAGACGCAGCCCGGCGGCAAAAGAACGCCGGGAAGCACGGCCTTCGTGCCGGCCGCAGCGGGACTGATCCTGGCGGGAGAGGTGATCCGGGATCTGACCGCAGGCGCCGTCAGGGCCGTGAGGGCGCCGTATACAGAAGACTAACAGGGGAATCCAAAATGCTGACAAAGGAAAAAACATCCGCAAAGGATATGACGACGGGGAATATCATCCTTTTGCTGATCCAGTTCTGCGTTCCGCTGATCATCGGGAATCTGTTCCAGATGATGTATAATACAGTGGACTCTCTGGTGGTAGGCAATTTTGTGGGAAAAGAGGCGCTGGCGGCGGTGGGTTCCACCACGATGATCGTCAATATGCTGGTCTTTTTTTTCAACGGCGTGTCCATCGGGGCCGGTGTGGTGATCAGCCGGTATTACGGGGCGAAGAAACAGGAGCGGCTGCATACGGCGGTGGAAACCACGATCCTGGTGACCTTTGTCTGCGGGATCCTGTTTACGTTTATCGGGATGGCGCTGGTGCGTCCCATGCTGGTATTCATGTCCACGCCGGAGGATGTGATGGATGCGGCGACGGTTTATCTAAAGATCTATTTTGCCGGGATGCTGGGGCTTTTGATCTACAACATGGGCAGCGGGATCCTGCGGGCGGTGGGGGACACCCGGCGGCCGCTGTTGTTTCTGATCTTTACCAGCGTGGTAAACGCCCTGCTGGATCTTTTGTTTGTGATCGTCTTTCACGCGGGCATCGCCGGCGTGGCCTACGCCACGATCATTTCCCAGTTTCTTTCCGCGGTGATGATCCTGGTGCTGCTCACCCGGACGAAGGATATTTATTATCTTTCCTGGAAGGACCTCAAATGCGACTTTTCCGTTTTAAAACAGATCCTCGTCATCGGGCTGCCGGCAGGAGTGCAGTCCGTGATCACGGCTTTTTCCAATGTCTTTGTCCAGTCCTATATCAACAGCTTTGGCTCCGCCTGTATGGCCGGATGGAGCTGCTATAACAAGCTGGATACCTTCATCATGCTTCCCATGCAGAGCATGTCCCAGGCGGCTACGACCTTTGTGGGACAGAATATCGGCGCCCAAAAACCGGACCGGGTAAACAAGGGCACCGTCCAGGCCATTGGGCTGACGGTGGGCATTACGTCGGTGATCGCCGTTTTTCTGTTCGTGTTTGCCGCCCCCGCCACGGGGATCTTCACAAAGGATGCGGAAGTGATCCGGTATGGGGAACTGTTTTTGCGGACAAACGTCCTGTTTTTGATCTTTAACTGCATCAATCAGACGTTGGCGGGCGCCCTGCGCGGGCGGGGAGACTCTACCGGGCCGATGGCCATTATGCTGACGAATTTCGTGGCGGTGCGGCAGATCTATCTGTTTTTTGTGACCCGGTTTGTCAGCAATACGGAGCGGGTCGTGGGATTCGGTTATCCAGTGGGCTGGATCTCCTGCTGCATCATGGAAGTGGCCTATTTTTATCTGCGGTGGGGAAGAAAAAAAGAAACGCTGTCTTCCGGCGAGGCGGAGGGACAGCGTTGAAGGCATGTATGCGATGCTTCACGGATCGTTGGCAGCGTTTTCTTTTTTCTCGCAAAGAAGCAGGATGTTGGAAAGCGGATAGGAGCATAAAAAGGCGCACAGCCCTTCCCCAAAAACGACGGCGGGCGTGAAGAACCTGACGATCACAAGGAGCATGGCAAAATAGATAACCGCCATCAGGGCGGTACACAACAGAAAGCGCATGCCGATCATGAGGGCGTTTTTGAACATGGCGGCGGTGGTATTCTGAAAGCGCGCCAGCAGAGGGAAAATATACATCAGCACGATGGCGTAGGCGGCCAGCGCCACCAGGAAGATCGCGGTGATGATAGCCCAGAAGGCGTTGGAAAAGCGGATGTGGTACAGGACGTAGCCGTCGATCCCAAGCACGGCGCCTGCCGCCAGCAGGATCAGCCAGATGACGGTCGCCTGCCTGAAATTCTGCCGGAAAGCCCAAAAGAAGGCTTTCGTGAGATTCCCCTCTTCGTTTTTGGCCATTTTCAGCGTCACATAGAACAGCGCGGTGGTGGAAGCGCCTGCGGTGACCACGGGAAGGCAGCAGAGGAACCATAAAAGATTCAGATAAGCGCTATAGGTGATCTTGGTGAGGAAAACCATCAGCGGGCTTTCCGGGTCGAAAAAATGACGCATCCTGTGTTCCTCCCTTCTCAGCCGTTGGTGGACTCCCTGTAGATCAGGCTGGTTTCCGTGTGGACGGTACGGTAATTTAAAGAAGGCTCTTTGATCCTGGATAAAAGAAGCTGTACGGCCGCAAATCCCATGATCTGGCTGTGGATGTGTACCGTGGTCAGGGGCGGGGAGATCACCCTTGATTCGGGGGCGTCGTCGAAGCCGCACAGATAGACGTCTTTCGGGACGCGGATCCCGAGATCCTTAAATACCATCAGGGTGTCCATAGCGGCGAAGTCGTTGGCGCAGATAAAGACGTCTGGCAGCTTTTTCATCGCTCTGAATTTATTTGTGAGATAGTCCCGGTACTCTGCGTAACCGGGCGTTTTTATGCCGGGGGCCTTCCCCGTGATGCAGTATTCTTCCGGACAGGGCAGACCGGCCAGAAACATGGCGTTCTGATATCCCATAAAGCGTTCAAAGAAGGACTGGCAGTGCGCGATATCTCCGATGAACCCGATCTGCGTTTTCCCCCTGCGGATCATCTCCCGGACAAAGCTCTGGATATTGGATTGGTTATCCATATAGAGATGGTCGGCTTTCAGCGGCTCCATCCGGTCGTAGACCGGCGAGTCCACAAAGAGAAGGGGCATGTCCAGTTCGCAGAGCATCGCGCAGTACCTTCGGTCGAACATCTCGATGCAGATGATCCCGGCGGTGCGGTCCTGGGCGTAGGAAGCGGGCAGCTTAAGCTGGGCGATCTCCGTTTCCTGGAGCCGGTGCATGGTGAAGCTGTAGCCGAGGGTGGAAAGCTCCCGCTGGAATTTATCCAGCATGGTGGAGGCAAAATGGGAACTGCCGATAAAATTGGAGGTAAACAGGGCGATCTCCTTTTTGGCCGCAGAAGGAAGCGCAGGGCCGGGGATCTCCAGATTGGACAGATTGACATAGGAGAATTGTTTATAGCCCATTTCGATAGCCTTCTTTATGACCCTTTCCCGTGTGGCTTCGGCAAGGATGCCGGTATTATTGATCGCCTTGGAAACCGTATTTCTTGAAACGCCGAGTTCATCGGCAATGTCCTGGATTGTAACGCGTTCTGCCATACTTTCCCTCTTTCTTCTTTATATTATTTTCCTTCCCTTATTATAATGCACAAAACAAAATGTGTCAAATGTAAAAAGTTAAAATAGCAAATTCCCCAAAAAAAATTGGTATTTCCCGTGAAAAATGCATACAAGCACAATAAATTACATTTGGAGGGTAAAAAATGCGAAAATATTTTTTGCATTTGAATAAATTATTGTTGACAAAATGTAAAAACAGAGTTATTGTTTATTTATCAAAAATACCAACAGCATTTTACAAATGCACAAATAAGAAGTAAAATGCAAAGGGAAAGAAAGGAGAAAGGTTTATGGTCACACCAAAAAAGAAAAACACAAACCTGCACAATGGACTGGTATATGTGACACAGCATTGGCAGTTATATGTGTTTTTCCTGCTGCCCGCCCTGGCCCTGACGATCATTTTCAAGTACATCCCCATGGGCGGCATCCTGATCGCCTTTGAGCGGTACAATCCGATCCGGGGCATCCTGGGAAGCGAATGGGTGGGTTTTAAGCATTTCCAGCGCTTCCTGTCATCGCCGGACTTTCTGAGGTATCTGGCGAACACTTTGAAGCTGAGCGTCTTCGGGCTGCTCTGGGGCTTTCCGGTTCCTATTATTTTGGCCTTTCTGTTGAACCGGATCGAAAGCGTCGGCGTAAAGAAGAAGATCCAGTTGGCGCTTTACCTGCCGAATTTCATCTCGGTCATCGTCCTGTGCGGCCTTGTGCGGATCTTTCTTTCCGTCACAGGCCCGGTCAATCTGCTGCTGGGTTCCCAGATCAACTTTATGACCATGCCGGAAGCCTGGCGGAGCATCTATATCGCCAGCGGGATCTGGCAGGGGGCAGGCTGGGGTTCCATCATTTATACGGCGGCCCTGTCCAACGCCAGCACGGAATTAAAGGAAGCGGCGGTGATCGACGGCGCCAATATCTTCCAGCAGATCAAGGCCGTGGAATGGCCGGCCATTAAGAGTACGGTGATCATACAGTTTATCATGCAGGCGGGCAACATCATGAGCATCGGTTTTGAAAAAGCCTACGCGCTGCAGACGGACTTAAACCTGGCTTCTTCGGAGATCATCTCTACTTATGTTTATAAAAGGGGTCTTATCGACGGGGACTACAGCTTTTCCACGGCGGTGGGGCTGTTCAATACCGTGATCAACGTGATCCTGCTGGTAGCGGTGAACAAGATCGTGGCAAAGATGAATGACGGCCAGGGGTTATAAAGGAGGAGCAAAATGAAGAAAAAAAGCAGGTTTGCCAGATATTCCTTACAGGATAAGGCTTTGCTGACGGTAGGCTTTCTTTTGCTGGGGCTGTTCGTGATCGCCATCGTCATTCCCATGATCTATGTGGTCGTGGCCTCCTTTATCGATCCGGTCACGCTGCAGAATAAGGGAATCACCTTCGATTTTGACAAATGGACGCTGACAGCCTATCAACGGGTGCTTTCCAATAAGCAGATCTGGATCGGTTTCAAAAACGCGGTGATCTATTCCGTGGTGTTTACCTTCCTTTCCGTCCTGGTCACCATGCTGGCGGCTTACCCCATGTCCCGGGCGGATTTTAGGGGAAGAGGATTTTTCAATGTGATCTTTGTGATCACCATGTTTTTCGGGGGCGGGCTGATCCAGACCTACCTGCTGATCAGCAGCTTGAACCTTCTGGACAGCATGTGGGCGGTCATCCTCCCGGGCGCGTTCAGCGTCTGGAACATGATCATTGCCAGAACCTATTATCAGGGGATCCCCGGCGAGCTGCGGGAAGCGGCGGATGTGGACGGCGCCAACGAGCTGATCTATTTCTTTAAGATCCTGCTGCCGGTGTGTACGCCGATCATCGCCACCCTTGCCCTGTGGCAGTTTGTGGGGATGTGGAACAGCTATTTTGACGCCATGATCTATTTAAACGACGCTTCAAAGCAGCCGCTGCAGTTGGTGCTGCGCGCCATCCTGATCCAGAACCAGCCGGAATCGGGCATGATCTCCGATATGCAGAGTACGGCGGAGCGCGCACAGCTTGCGGAACTGCTGAAATATGCCACGATCATCATTTCCAGCCTGCCGCTGTTGGTGATGTATCCTTTCTTCCAGAAGTATTTTGACAGCGGGATCATGGCCGGATCGGTGAAGGGCTGAATACATAGCATGGCAGGATTTCTGATTGCAAAAAAGGAGAGGCGAATATGAAAAAAAGGATTTATAAGAGCATACTGGCCGCCGTTCTGGCCGCGTTGATGGTATTGACGCTTACGGCCTGCGGCAAGGGCGGGAACGTGGAACTCAATAACGGGGAAATGCAGCAGGTGGATCTGGCCGAACTGGAATTCCCGCTGAAGGAAAAAGCGACGCTGACCGGCATGATCAGCTTTCCGGCCAACACGGAATCCAATCCCAACAACCGCACGATCTTCAAGCGGCTGCAGGAGGAGACGAATGTAGAGATCGAGTGGACGGCCATCCAGGCGGATCAGTGGGGCGACAAGATCACGCTGGCGATGGCGAATCTGGATACGCTGACGGATTTTATCTTTACCGCCAACTTTTCCGATAACGATCTGCTCCGGTATGCGGATCAGGGCGTCATCATCCCGCTGGAGGAGTATATCGACACCTATATGCCGAATCTGAAAGCGGTATTTGACAAATATCCGGAATATCGTAAAATGAGTACGGATGCGGACGGACATATCTGGGCGCTGCCCTGGATCGAACAGTTGGGCTCGGAGAAAACGGCGATCCAGACGGTCAGCGAAATGAGCTTTATCAATAAAAAGTGGCTGGACTTTTTGAATCTGGAAGTCCCGACGACCGTGGATGAATTCGAACAGGTTTTGATCGCCTTCCGCGACCACGCTTCCGAACTGCAGGAGGAGTTTCATATCGACGGGGGCATCATCCCCATGTCCTGTATCGTAAACGATGGCAGCCAGGATATGGCGATCCTGATCAACGGATTCGGGGAAGGCTACGGCGATAACGATCAGGGCAGGCACATTGCGGTCACAGACGATCTGCAGGTGATCTGCACGGCGACCCAGCAGGGCTTTAAGGACGGGATTGCCTGGCTGCACAAGCTGTATGAGGAAGGGCTTCTGGATCCGGAGGCCTTTACCCAGGAGTGGTCCACCTATGTGTCGAAGGGCAAATCGGGCCGCTATGGCGTATGCTTTAGCTGGGACGTGGCGAATATCGTGGACGATTTCAACGGTTGGGTGCCGCTGCCGGCCCTGACGGCGGACACCAGGAACATCACGCCGGAAAACGGTTCCTTTACCAGCGGTTATGACCGCGGCCGTTGCGTGGTGACGGCGGTGGCGAAAAGCCCGGCCCTCGTCTGCGCATGGCTGGATCAGATGTACGACCCGTTCCAGTCCCCGCAGAACAACTGGGGTACTTATGGCGAAGACGATGATTTCGATATCTTTGAACTGGGTGAAAACGAACAGGGAGAGAAGATGCTCGTACATGCGCCTCTCGGTGACGCGTCCCCTGTGGAGGTGCGGGAAGCGGAAAGCGTCAACGGCCCTCTGGCGGTCCTGGATGAGTACTACGGCGTTTACGTCACCTGCCCGGATGACGCGCAGTACCGGCTGGATTGGATCAAGGACACTTATACGCCGGATATGAATACAAAGTACGTTTATCCCAATGTGTTCATGACCCAGGAGGATACGGAAGACCTGTCCAACCTGCAGACGGATATTACCAAGAAGATCAATGCCACCCGATCCGACTGGATCATGAACGGATTTACGGATGCGGACTGGGACGAATATCTGCAGAGCCTGGACGCCTATGGGCTGGAGGATCTGCTGGCCATCTTCCAGAAATATCTGGACGCCTACTATGCGCAATAGGACAGAAGAAAAGGGAAAGGGAAGACCGACAGTATGAGCCAAACATTGCGGGAAGCGCGTAACTATGAGGAAGTCGCGGAAAAAGCTATTGGGGAAAAGGAACGGCCGGCGTTTCATTTGTCCGCACGCACGGGATGGATGAACGATCCTAACGGATTTTCGTATTACGGTGGGAAATATCATATTTTCTATCAGTATCATCCCTACGACTGCCATTGGGGCCCCATGCATTGGGGACACGCGGTGAGCGACGATCTGCTGCACTGGGAATATCTGCCGGCGGCCCTTGCCCCGGATGAAAGCTATGACAGAAACGGATGCTTTTCGGGGAGCGCGCTGACGCTCCCCGACGGCAGACATTTGCTGATGTATACGGGAGTCGTGCGCAGGCAGCAGCAAAACGGCGGCTATCAGGAAACGCAGACCCAATGCCTTGCGGTAGGGGATGGAACGGACTATGAAAAATATGAAAACAATCCGGTCATAACGGCGGCCGATCTGCCACAAGGATGCAGCGCGGAGGATTTCCGCGATCCTAAGATGTGGCGGACAGCGGACGGCAGCTACCGCTGTGTCGTGGGAAACCGCCCTGCGGACGGCACCGGACAGATCCTGTTGTTTTCCAGCCCGGACGGTTTTGCCTGGAAGTATGAGAAGGTGCTGGCCTATAACGGCGGGCGGTTCGGGAGAATGTGGGAGTGTCCCGATTTTTTCCCGCTGGGGAAGGATTGGGTATTGCTGACCAGCCCTCAGGATATGCTCCCTTCGGGGTTTGAATATCACAACGGGAACGGAACGCTGTGCCTGATCGGGGACTTTGAGGAAGAAACGGGGACTTTCACACAGCGATGGGATCAGGCCGTCGATTATGGCATCGATTTTTATGCGCCGCAGACGATCCAGGCGCCGGATGGCCGGCGGATCATGATCGGTTGGATGCAGAACTGGGATACCTGCGATTTCAGGACGCAGAATCTTTCCTGGTTCGGACAGTTGAGCCTGCCCAGGGAGTTATCCATCGAAAACGGGAGGCTGTACCAGCGCCCGGTGAGGGAGCTGGAAATGCTGCGCCACGATCGGGTGGAATACAAAGGGGTATCCGTTTCCGGCGACTGTAAACTGGATCGGATAAAGGGCCGAACGGTGGAGCTGGAATTGTCCATCGGCCCGGAGGCAGATACGGATCTTTACCGGAAATTTGCCGTCCGCTTTGCGCAGAACGAACAGTTCTGGACCTCGCTGAGTTTCCATCCGGGGGATTCCATTTTAAAGATAGACCGGAAATTTTCCGGGTCGAGAAGGGCGATCATTCATCAGCGTCGCAGCCTGGTGAACAGCAAAGACGGCAGATTGCACCTTCGGATCATTCTGGACCGGTTCAGCGTCGAAGTCTTTGTAAACGACGGGGAACAGGCGTTGACCGCTATCGTGTATACGCCGCAGGAAGCGGACGGGATCTCCTTCTACGCGGACGGAAAGGTGCGGATGGATCTGGTGAAATATGATCTGGGTCCCAGAGCATAGATTTATTCCTCCAGAGGTTCCACGATGATCACTTCGATCCCCAGGTTTCGAAATTCCTCAAGCTTCTGCGGATTGCTTTTGCTGTCGGTGATCAGGCAATGGATATCCGTGATTTTCCCGAACCGGAAATTGTGTTCGACTCCGATCTTGCGGTGGTCGGCGACCACGATGACCGGCCCGTTGCAGCGCTGTATCATGGCCCGGTTGACGGCAGGATCCTGGATCGCCATGGAGGTAAGGCCACCTTCGACGCTGATTCCGCTGACGCCGAGAATACATTTTGTTGCCGCGATCCGGTTGATATTGGCAACGGTAAATTCTCCTGTCAGCGACATTTTTTTATGGGAATTGCCCTGCGCGTTCGGGACTTCGCCGCCGAGAATGATCAGATCGGTGCCGGGATTGCGGTCCAGGAAGAGACTGCGGCCGTTATTCGTTACGGCGATGACGGATTTGTTCGTGATGTATTGGTAAATGCGAAGTGCGGTTGAACTGGAATTGATAAAGACAGTGTCTCCATCGCTCAGCATCTCGGCGGCACATTTCGCAATGGCATTTTTTTCGGGTATGTTGGACATATTATAACGCGCGTCGTCAAACTGCGGCAATACCTTGGCGGAATCCGGCAATCCGGCTCCGCCGGAAAAGCGTTTTATTTCTCCGTCGCTTTTCAGCGCCGCCAGATCCCTCCTTGCGGTGGCAATGGAAATCTTAAATTCTGCGGCGATTTCCTCTACGGAGGCGTACTTGTTCTTTTGCAGAAATTCCAGAATGGAATTCTGTCTGTTAATAATGTCGATCTTACTTCTTTTCATGACTTTTCTCCATTCATAATATTGTATATTTGTTCATGAGGCAGAACCTCGTATAGTTTTCTCCGCAAAGACTGCATTCCGCAATATATTTTGTGCTGGGAAGCATCCGGCGTATAATGCACAGACTGGCAGGATGCATAGAAGGCTTTTACGGCCGCTTCCGGTGAAGCGTATAGTGAAACCGCGCCCGCGGCGAGGGCCCACGCCCCCAGGGTGGTAGTTTCGCCTATATTATAGAGCGTAACAGTTGCATTTGTCATGTCAGATATGATTTGGGCGAATTCGGAGGCTTTGGAGAGGCCGCCGCACAAATTGAGCCGTTCTATCGTCTGTCCGGTCACTTCTGATAAGGTGGCGAGGCAGTCGCAGATTTCAGCGCAAATCCCTTCGATAACCGCGCGCGCAAAGCGGGAACGGGAGGTATCCGGGCCTATATTGAAAAAAGCCCCCTTTGCGTAAGCGTTCCAATCCGGACATCCCTTGCCGGATAAATAAGGCAGCATTATGACTCCGCCGGCGCCGGGCGGAGCGGAAGCGACCTCTCTGTTTATCATGTCATAGGATATCTGATCCGATCCCATATTGTAAAATTCGTCATTGAACCATCGAAAAACAGTTCCGGCAGAAAGCGTATTCGCCTCCATGATCCACCTGTCCCGGACGACGGCAGCCGTAAGGCTCGTGCGCATGAGGGGATCAAAAACAGGGGCATTCAGTATGACGGAAAGATACCCTCCGGTTCCGGTAGTTAAACCGGCGGCCGCACCAGAAAGATTCTGGCCAAGCACGGAGCATTGCTGGTCGCCTCCGGCGCTGATGACGGAGACTTTTGGAAAGGCGGTTTTCTGATGAAAAGCCTCCGATATGATGCCTACAGCGCTGCCTGACGGCACGATCGGACAGAGTTTTTCTTTGTCCAGGGAAAACAGGTCTGTCAGAGCGTCGGACCAGTCTCCGCTTGTGATATCGTACAGACCGGATCTGCACGCACAGCTAGAATCCGCTATCAACTGGCCGGTTAAAAGAAGCAGCAGATAATCATGAATCGTTACAAACTTAAAAGTCCGTTGATAAATGCCGGGGTATTGTTCTTTTATATATGCCATTTTAGGCGCAAAGGCAATGGGGGAGAGCCTCATTCCGCTGATTTTGTAAAACTGTTCTGCGGCCTTTTGATTGATTCTGTCACAAATATACTGTGAGCGCTTATCATGCCACATGATGATAGGGGAAAGAGGGCGGAGGGCGCTGTCGAGCGGAAGAACGGAAGAGCGCTGCGAGGTGAGAGAAATAGCGGATATACGGATGCCTTTACCGTCTGCAAAAGCGGCTGCGCTTTTGCACAGCGACAGGATCGCGCCGTCGAACAGCTCAGAGGGCATTTCACATTTGCCGGTGTGGTCGGAAACCATACAATATTCCTGCTTGTTGGAAAAAATAATTCTGCCTGTCGAATCCACAAGCGAGATCCTCATGCTGGAGGAGCCTGTGTCAACTACTGCTATATACACTTTCCTTACCTCGTTCTCTGAAATTTAAAAACCATATATAATCATTATATTATAGAAATTATAAATATTCAATATAAAAATCATATAATTTCATATAATATGACATTTTGAAGACTGTATTCGATCCGAAGAAGGGACGAAAATCTGCAGAAACATGACGTAGGAACGAAAAATCATATATAAAAACATAAATGACCGATATAATTCATATAAAATATATTAAATGATCATATATGTGAATTTTAGACAAATAATAATATTTTATTTGCACATTATGCGTATTTACAAGAGATTATATGAATGATAAAATCATAATCACAACAATTAAAACGATTTTATGATCTATCGAACATAGCGCATTGTGATGAAGGGGGAAATATGAGCAGAATTGACGGGATAAACAGAGAAACGTGGCTGAAGAGTACTTTCCCGGAGTGGGGCGTGTGGCTGAATGAGGAAATAGAGCAAACAAAGGTGCAGCCGGGCACATTTAAGATGTGGTGGCTGGGATGCACGGGCGTATGGATCAAATCGTCCGGAGATACAAATATCTGTATTGATTTTTGGTGCGGTTCCGGAAAGAGGACCCGGAGCAACCCATGGATGACAAAAGGCCATCAGATGGCCAGAATGTGCGGCGCAAGGAAGCTGCAGCCCAACCTTCGCATATCTCCCTTTGTTTATGACCCGTTTGAGATCCGGAAGATAGATGCGGTGCTTGCGACACACGATCATAGCGATCATATCGATATAAACGTTGCGGCTGCCATTATGCAGAATGTTAAGGAAGAGATCCCGTTTATCGGTCCGAGGGCCTGCGTGGATAAGTGGGTTTCATGGGGCGTGCCGGAGGAAAGATGCGTTGTTGTCGCTCCCGGCAGCAGGGTAAGGATCAAAGATATCGAGATTCTGGTTCTGGAGTCCTTTGACAGGACGATGCTGGTCACAGAAGAGGATCCGGCCATCACTTTAAAGGGGAAGCTTCCGGATGGGATGGACCAAAGGGCCGTAAACTATCTGATCAAAACCCCCGCAGGGACTGTTTATCACAGCGGCGATTCCCATTATTCAAATTATTACGCAAAACACGGGAATGAATATGAAATTGACGTGGCGTTGGGTTCTTTCGGGGAAAATCCGCGAGGCGTTACCGATAAAATGACATCCTCGGATATTCTGAGAATGGCGGAGGCATTGAGGACGAAGGTCATGATTCCTGTTCATCATGATATCTGGTCCAATTTTCAGGCGGATCCGAATGAGATCGTATATCTGTACCGCTACAGGAAGGATCGGATGAGATATCAGTTCAAGCCTTATATCTGGCAGGTCGGCGGGGGATTTGTCTATCCCGACAATAAGGATGATCTCTATTTTCAGTTTGACAGAGGTTTTAAGGACTGCTTCGTCGGGGAGCCGGACGTACCGTTTACAAGCTTTCTGTAGAGAACGAGAGGTGTAGAGGTGAAGTTAAAAAAAATAGTGCTGGATGAGTTGGATCATTGTTATGCGGTCACCGTAATAGAACTTGGCGGAAAGCCTTATGTTTTGTTTGCTACGGAAGGACACGGGGCATGCTATATGTACTCCTGCGAAACCGGCGAAAAATCCACCGTATGGGAAGGGCCGGGCGGCACAATGAGCATTGTGCAGATTCCGGGAAAGGACGAGGTGCTGGCGATACAGAACTTTTTTCCTACATTTCAGAGTAAAGAAGCCTGCGTGGTCTGGGGGAAATACAGCAGAGGAAAATGGAGCTTTCAGAAAATACTGGATCTTCCCTACCTGCACCGGTTTGATATCCTGAATACGGATGCGGGCAGATTCTTTATCGGCTGTACGCTGTGTACAAGCAAGACGGAGAGGGAGGATTGGAGCGATCCCGGTAAAATATATGTATCCAGGCTTCCGGAGGATCTGAATCAGCCGATGCAGCTTGAGGTTCTGGCAGATGGACTTGTCAAGAACCATGGATACTGGAGAGGGATCGAAAAAGGAAAAGCCTGCGCCTATACATGCAGTGAAAACGGAATATTGAGAATCCTGCCCCCGGAACGAAAGAACCCGGAATGGACGGTTGAGGTGATCAGCAGGACGCCGTCCTCCGATATCGCCGTGTTTGACGTAGATGGCGACGGCAAGGATGAACTGATATCCATAGAGCCATTCCATGGAGGGAATATGGTTATTCGGAAGGTGTCAAAAGAGGGCTGCAGGGAAATATACCGGTATCCTGAAAAATTTGATTTCGGGCATGTGGTCTGGGCCGGTGATTTTGGAAATAAAGCGACTATCATCGGCGGTTACCGCAAAATGGATCAGAAGCTTTTTATGATCCGTTATCGGAATGGAGAATACGTTACCGAGACGATCGACTCCCGGATTGGGCCAAGCAATATCGCGGTGCTGCATGGAGAGGACAGGGATGTCATTTACTCGGCGAACCGGCAGATCGGGGCCGCATCCGCCTATATATACGATAAATCGGGGAGGGCTTTGCATGAAGAGAACGCGTAAATCGTTTCGTTATTATAAAAAGATGGCGATTCCCTATATTCTTTTATTCCCTGTTGTCGGCTTTGTAATGGTCTTTATGTTCTGGCCTATCGTGAATGTGTTCATACTGAGCCTTCAGAATTATGAAGTGATGAAACCGGCGGAACGCGGCTTTGTGGGATTGCAGAATTATATGACGATCCTTACCCAGGATAAGCTGTTTGTCAAATCATGGTACAATTCCTTCATTTGGGTAGTTGTCAGCACTGTCATCCAAGCGGTTCTGGGATTTTGGCTGTCAACTATGCTGAACAAAAAGTTCAGGGGAAGAGGATTTGTGCGGGCGATGATTTTATCGCCATGGGCGATCTCAGGCGTTATTACGGCCATCATCTGGAGTCTGATCTTTGGCCAGCAATATGGGCTTTTGAATGATATTTTAAAAAGGCTCGGTATGATCACGGAAAATATTTCATGGTTTTCGGATGGGAGCAGGGCCAGGATCGCTTTGATTATCGCCAATGTATGGAGAGGGCTTCCGTTTTTTGTGATCAACTATTTATCGGCGCTGCAGACGGTCCCGGATGATCTCTATGAGGCGGCGGATATGGAGGGCGCGACGGGATTTCAGAAAACATTTCGCATTACGGTTCCCGTAGTTAAGGATTCTATTATTGTAACGACCCTGTTGCGCGCGATCTGGACCTTTAATGCGGTTGATTTGATATTCAGTCTGACAGGCGGCGGCCCCGGAAGGGAAACCATGACCTACACGCTGTATATCATGAACAAGTTTAAGAATGAACTGAACTATGGATATGCTTCTGCCCTTGCAGCAATAGCGACTGTCTGCTTATGCATCTTCTCACTGATTTACATTAAGATCAGCAAAATGGGGAAGGAGGCGCTGTATTAGTGAAAAAAAAGGGAATAAGGAAGGCGTTGAAAAAACTGATCTGTTTTTATCTTCCGCTTTTGCTGTTTTTAGGCTTTATTCTGATCCCGATATACTGGATGGTGATTACGTCGCTTAAAGAGGGAAAAGAGGTATTGACGATCCCGGCCACTTATTGGCCGAGGAAAATCGTATTTTCAAATTACCTGAAGCTGTTTTCCAAATCCGGTTTCGGAAGATATTTTCTCAATACGATCGTAATAGCTGTCAGCGTGACCTTTATTGTGACGTTCTTATCCCTGATCGGCGGCTTTGCGATGTCCAGATATCAGTTTAAAGGGAAGACGACCGTGTATATCATGTTGCTGTTGACCCAGATGTTCCCCGCAGTTGTTTTGATGATTCCCCTGTTTCGGATGATGACTGCGATGTCGTTAATCAATAACCCGCTTTCCGTTATCATTGTTTCCTCCGCAACATCCCTGCCCTTCTGTATGTTCACGATGATGGGATTTTATAACGCAATTCCCACGACCCTGGAGGAGGCGGCGCAGGTGGATGGCTGTACGGTTATAGGATCGGTATTTCGGGTGCTTTTGCCAAATATGCGTTCCAGTATGGTAGCCGTCGGAGCATACGCTTTTATTAACGGATGGAATCAGTTCCTTTATTCGGTTGCATTTATTTCGCAGAAAGAGAAATATACGCTGCCATTGATCCTGAATTCTTTTCAGACGGAATTCGGCATTGATTATGGCGGACTGGCGGCCGGATGTGTGATCGCCCTGGCGCCTGTAATTATCCTGTTTGTGTTCATCCAGAAGAATCTGGTTGGCGATCAGACAAGCGGTTCGGTAAAAGGGTAAAGTTTTTAGGCGGGAAATGAGGTTCCATGCAGAAAGGGGTGATAGGGTAAAGCAGTAATTTGGTGATCAGCAGTAAAAACAGGAATCGTAAAAATCGAAAACCAGGAGGCATGAAAAAGTATGAAAAAAAGATCTATTATGGCATTATTTTTAACCATGGCGTTATTGATAATGTCGGTTACCGGGTGCGGTAACGCGAACAAATCGCAGGAAAATGAAAGCAATCCCGCTTCTGAGAGCACCGTGCCGGAAAGTACCGTTTCTGGGGAAAGCAGTGGACAGGAGGAAACGAAGGCGTCATCCGGAGAAAAACAGAAGCTGGAGTTCTGGTGCCTGCAGATCGGCGAGGCAGTGGAGGCAGCCTATGCGGAAATGATTGACGAGTTCAATGCATCTCAGGATAAGTGGGAAGTGGAGGTCGTACACCTCGATAGTTCCCAGTTTGACTCCAATCTCAGTATGGCGATCGCCGGGGATGCAATGCCGGATATCGTGACCCTGAATACGAATATGATCAACTATACATCGCAGGGGCTGATCCTTCCGTTGAACGATTATTTCTATAATTGGGATGTGGCGGATGAGATTGACGCCGATGCGGTACAGTTGGCGGCCAATGTCGGTCAGGGCGTTTTATACGGGGTCCCTTTTTCGGTAAATATCGATATGAACTGGTATAATAAATCCATGTTCGCGGAGAACAACCTCGAGCCCCCTGTTACGCAGAAAGAGTTTTTGAAGCTCTGTGAAGAATATGCATCCCCTGAGGACAACACTTATTTCTTCAGTTTGCAGGGAAAGAAGCCCGGGGACTTTATGTTTAACTGGCTCTTTACATGGGTGGATGACGGCCCTTCTTTCTTTGATGAGAACGGTAAGTGCCGCATTAACAGCCCTGAATTTGTCGAGGCATTGGATGCTTATGTTGATATCTACAGAAACGGTTGGACATCCGCGGACGGCGTTACCAATGATTATAACGCGATGATGGCGGAATTTTTTGCCGGCGCGTCCATGTATATCATGCAGAACTCAGGGTCTTCTCCGTTTTCTGTAGAAAATCTTGGCGCGGAAAATCTCGGCGGCATACATCCGCTGGAGAATGACGAAAGCGGACATTATTACTGCTCATCCGGCAGCCAGACTTTTAAGATCTGTCTGTTCAATAAGGGGGAAGATGTAGATTACAGCGGCGGCCTCGCGTTTATGGAATATATGCTCCAGGCTGAAAATGTTTCCAGAATTACCAGGGCATTGGGCGCGATTCCCATGAATACGAAAGTTCATGAGGAAGAATGGTTTTTAAATCAGACCGGCTGGAGCGTGGTCAGGGATTTGCTGAAGGATGATAATGCGATCTTTATTGACACGCCTTATTGGCTTCCGGATTTCGCTACTTATCGTAATGGCGACCTGACTCCGGATTTCCAGGCTGTATGTATGGGAGAAATGACTTCTCAGGAATTGCTGGATAAGCTGGCGGGTATTCTGGATAATGCGGTGGCAAATCAATAAGCTGGCAGGAGGCCCGGAAAGGTGAATTCATATAAATTGGGATTATATGAAAAAGCCATGCCGAAAGAGCTTTCCTGGAGCCGGAAATTTACGGCGGCCAGACAGGCCGGGTATGATTTCCTGGAATTAAGTATTGATGAGACGCCGGAGAAAATAAAACGCCTTGCAATGACTTCCGCAGAAAAGAAGGAAATACTGCGTGAAGCCGACGAAAACGGGATCGCGTTTGAGTCAATATGCTTAAGCGCACACAGGAAATATCCTCTTGGAAGCAGCGATGAAGCGGTTGTCAGGAAAGGCCTGGAAATCCTTAAGGGTGCGGTCGATCTGGCTGCGGATCTGGGGATCAGGACGATCCAACTGGCGGGATATGACGTGTATTACGAGCCATCTACCCTGGGGACGCAGAAGCGCTTTGAGTATAATTTATATAAAATAACGGATGTTGCGGCGCAGGCCGGAGTGATATTGGGCTTTGAAACGATGGAGACGGATTTTATGAACACGACTGCGAAGGCGATGTATTATGTGCAGCGGATCCGTTCGCCCTTCCTTCAGATCTATCCCGATATCGGTAACATCACAAACGCTGTCGGCGGAGATACTGAGAAAGCAATGGAAGATTTACAGACGGGGAGCGGCCATCTGGCCGCTCTTCATTTAAAAGAAACGCTTCCAGGCAGATTCCGGGAAGTGCCTTTCGGCATGGGGCACGTTGATTTCGGAAGAACGGTCAGAGAAGCATTTTCCCTGGGGGTCAGGAGATATCTGGCGGAATTCTGGTATCTTGAGGGGGCGGACTGGAGCAGCGAACTGGCCAGAGTAAGCAGAATGCTGCGAGGAGAATTTTCCAAACTGGAAGAAAGAAGAGGTTGGATATGAGCAAAGAATTAACATGGTTTCCCTTCGATCTGGAAGCATTTCCTTTTCAGAATGGAGTAAAAATGGAGTTGATTTCCTTCCCCGGCGGATTCGGGATCAGCCCGAGGGTTGTGGTGCCGATAGGGGAGAGCGGCGAAAAGGATAGCGGGGATATTGCCTTCTATGGAACGGTCCGGAAGGTGGGAGAAGAATATTGGATGTGGTATCTGGGAAACGACGGTTATGAGGGACGGTTTCATTCCAAACCGTTGAGGCATAAGATCTGCCTTGCAATCAGTAAGGACGGAAGGAACTGGGAAAAGCCGGATCTGGGAGCCTATGAATACAATGGGAATAAGCACAATAATGTCTGCGATCTGGATATTGAAGAAGACCTGATGAGCTGCGTGGTTTTCTATGATCCGGAGGAAGAGGACAAAAGCAGAGTGTTCAAGCTGAATTTTGAATCGCCGAAATATAAGAGAAATATGGCGGTTGCTTTCAGTCCGGATGGAATACACTGGACGGAATATGAACACAATCCGGTGACAAATCGTTTCTTCGAGCAGTCCGGAGGAACGAAAATAGACGGCGTATATTATGTGACAGGTCAGGAAATTGGCGGACATTACAGCCCGAAGGGAAAAAGGAATCCCCGATCCTTATGTACCTACTGTTCCAGGGATTTTATCCACTGGACACCCGCAAACTGCATGGGCTTTAACAGAGAATCCCTGCCGCCCAGGCCCACCTGTTATGGGGAGGTGAACGGTTCGCAGGTCCATCTGGGGGCCGGTCTGTGGAACAGGGGGAATGTGATCCTTGGATTCTATGGTATGTGGGAAGGAAACGCATGGAATGACAGAGGTTTTCTTTCCATGAATATCGGTCTGGTCGTTACGCATGATGGACTGCACTATTATGAACCTGTACCGGACTTCCCGATCATCGAGGCCAGGGAGCTGAAAGGGGATACTCCGTATGATGGGACCTCCCCGGCATTATCGCAGGGACAGGCCTTTGCTAATATCGGGGATAAAACGATCGCGTGGTTTTCTTTCTGGCCGCATTGCTATTGCGACGGAGTCCGTGAGGCCGTGTGGGAAAGGGACCGTCTTGGCTACTTCCAGCCTTATACGCATGCGGACGAAAGCTTTATCATGACAAATGAAATCGATTTAAAGGGAAAACGGGCAAAGCTCTACATGAACGCTTCCCAGGATTCCCAGTACGCGTATGCCAGAGTCAGCCTGTTGGACAGAAATTATTGCCCGATTCCGGGGTATGCGGCGGATGACTGCGAAAAGATTCAGGAAAACGGATTGCGCATGGCGGTCAGATGGAAAGGAAGCGATCTGATCGAGGGTCTGGAATATGTCTATGTCCGGGTGGATATGGAAGGAATCAGGAGAGAGGATTTCCGGCTATATACGATGTATCTGGAAGTGACAAAAGATCAGGACTGAGGGTAGATAAAGCGAGTCACGTCAGGCAGGGTATGCGGCGCTGGCTGGGAGGAAAGGAAAGGGGAGAAAGGGATGCTTAAGGTTGATGTCAGCATATTATATGAGTTTATTACAGGTATTTTTGTAAAGGCAGGCGTTAAGGAGGAGGAAGCCGCCATCATTGCGGATTCCCTGATACAGGCGGACCAACGGGGAGTCCATTCCCATGGGATCGTGTGTGTGACCAGATATATCAACCTGATCCGGAACGGGTATATGAAGCCCGTTATGGCTTATGAAGTGAAACGGGATCAGGGAGCTGTCTGCGTATGGGACGGAAAGCGCAGTAACGGGCAGATTCTGGGATATCATGCCATGAAAAAGGCCATTGAGAAGGCAAAGCAATATGGTATAGGCGCGGTGGGCGTCAAAAATGCCAATCATTTCGGGGCCGGGGCATATTACGCGCGTCTGGCGGAACGCGAGGGCATGATCGGAATGGCCCTGTCTACCGGCGATCCTACCATGGCCCCCTGGGGCGGCGCGGAAAAGGCGATCGGGAATAATCCGATTGCCATAGCGGTTCCGGCCAAAGAAGAACACGGCCCGCTGCTGGATATGGCGCAGAGTGTGGTGGCAAACGGTCGGATCGCCAATATGATGAAGCAGGGGATTCAGGAGATCCCGGAAGGCTGGGCTTTGGATAAGGAAGGGATGCCGACCACGAAAATGGCGGATTTTTATTCCGTTATGCCGACCGGCGCCTATAAAGGATTTGGAACGTCCTTCATGATCGACGTTTTGTCGGGGGTTTTGTTTGGCGGCGGAACCGGTTTTAGGGCAAGGGACGATGCGGACGGCGCTTCTCTGATGATGATGGCGTGGAATATTGAAGCGTTTCGGGATTTCCATGAATTTACGGAAGCAGTGGACGAAAGGATCAAAGAACTAAAGGCTGTGAGGAGGGCCAAAAACGTGGAAGCGATTTTGATGCCCGGGGAGAAGGAAGCGTTAAGCTACGCCGCATCCGCGCATTATGTGGAGATCCTGCCGGAAATCATGGAGGAAGTAAACAAGCTGGCAGAGAGCCTGGGGATGGATAAATGGAACGCGTGATAAATTGCGCGTGATAAATTTGTGTATCAGCATTAACAACGATACGATCCTATGCTATAATTGAGACGGCTTCATATGGAAAAGGGGAGGGATCGGGACATGCTGCAGGCAACAGGCAGGAAAAGCAGGGCTATTACAAAAGCGATAAGGGAGAAGAACGCGCTGTTTCTTTTGTCGGAGTCCGGAATCATCCGCCTGATCCCCCAGACAGAACGGGCCGTCCGCATTTCCTATACGGAAAGCGCGGATTTTGGAAAGGAACAGGGAGAGGAATACGCGGATCTCTCCTCTTCCTGTATCTGGGACTGGGAGGAAACTGCCGGGGAGGTCCTCCTGGAAACGGCGGCCCTTCGTCTGGTCGTGATCCGCGCCACCGGCTCGATCCGGTTTGAGAGGCCGGATGGGACGTATCTGGCAGCCGAGCGGGCCTGGGAGAGCAAGAACGTAGAGGAATTTGACGGCAAGCTCTGCCATACGAGGCTGTATCTTCAATTTGCACCGCAGGAGCGCCTGTATGGGTTGGGCCAGGCGGAAGAAGGGGTGTGGGATCTGAGGCACACGACCCAGTATCTGCACCAGGCCAATCTGAAAATCGCGATCCCCCTGCTGCTTTCCGGGAACGGATACGGGATCCTGCTTTCCACGCAGGGTACGGCGGTATTTGACGATACGGCGTATGGCTCCGGATTTTATACGGACGCGGACGAATATCTGGATTATTTTTTCCTGGCGGGAAGCCCGGAGGAGGTGACAGGGCAGTTCCGCGCCCTGACAGGGCAGTCGCCTTTGTTGCCGAAATGGGCCTTTGGCTATATCCAGTCCCAGGAGCGCTATGAATCCGCGCGGGAACTGGAGGATACGGCCGCAGAATTTCGCAAAAGAGGGATCGGACTGGATGCGCTGGTGCTGGACTGGATGTCCTGGAAAGGGGATCTCTGGGGACAGAAAACCTTTGATGAAGAACGGTTCCCCGATCCGACGGCGATGATAGAACGGCTGCATGAGCGGAAAGTCCGCTTTATGATCTCCGTCTGGCCCAGTATGGATCCAAAGAGCGGAAATTACCAGGCATTTGAAAAAGCCGGCCTCTTACTGCCGGGAAGCGGGATCTATGACGCTTTCCAGAAAGAAGGGCGGCAATTGTACTGGAAACAGGCCGAAGAGGGGCTGTTTGGCCACGGGGTCGACGCCTGGTGGTGCGATTCCAGCGAACCGGTGACCCCGGAGTGGAGCCGGAAGATGAAGCCGGAACCGGGAGAGATGTACCAAAACTATCTGGAAGAGACGGCGAAGATCATGCCGCGGCAGAAGGCCAACGCCTACGGACTGTATCATGCCAGGGGAATCTACGAAGGCCAGAGAAACAGCCAGAGGCAGCAGGACGGGATAGCGCGGCAGGAGAAACGGGTGTGCAATCTCACCCGGAGCGGCTGGGCCGGAAGCCAGCGTTATGGAACGATTTTCTGGTCCGGAGATACCTGTGCGAAATGGGATACGCTGAAGCGCCAGATCGCGGCGGGCCTTCATTTTTGTGCCAGCGGAATGCCCTACTGGACGCTGGATATCGGCGCCTTTTTTGTAAAGAAAGGGGACTGCTGGTTCTGGGACGGAGAATACGAACAGGGAAACCTGGATCCGGCCTATCGGGAGCTGTATGTGAGATGGTTTCAGTACGGAGCGTTCCTTCCCGTTTTCAGGAGCCATGGAACGGACTGCAGGAGGGAACCGTGGCAGTACGGCGGGCCGGGGGAACCTTTTTACGAGGCGCTCCTTTTCGCTATCCGGGGCAGATACCGGCTGCTTCCCTATCTTTATTCCCTGGCGGGCGCGGTGTGGAGGGAAAACGGCACCATTATGCGGCCGCTGGTCTTTGATTTTGCCGGGGACGAGAAGGCGGCAGGGATCATGGACGAGTATCTGTTTGGCCCGGCGCTCCTGATCTGCCCGGTCACAGAGCCGATGAAAGACGGGCAATCCACCCGGCGCGTATATCTGCCCAAAGGTACGGATTGGTACGATTTTTACACGCAGGAGCGGTTTGAAGGCGGGCAGGAGATCCTATCCTGCGTCGGGATCGACCGCATTCCGGTCTATGTGAGGGCCGGTTCTATTGTGCCGGTTATGGAGCCGGGAGAGAGTACGGCGGACATGGAGGGGCGGGATATTCTGCTGCAGGTTTACGGCGGGGCGGATGGAGCTTTTACGCTGTACGAGGACGCCGGGGACGGTTACGGATATGAGAAAGGGGAATACTGTCTGACGAAAATCCGTTACCGGGATAGAAAGAAAACGGTGGAATGGAGGTCGGAAGGGGACATGGCGTTTCGCAGGGGAAGGATCCGAAGCCATCTGATCGGTGTTTTGTGATATGGTGTGGAAAAGGAGGACAGGATGAAAAAGTTTTTCAGTACGCCCGGAAGGGCGGTGGTTTCGACCATAGTCATAGGGATCGTTTTGCTGATCTTTCTTACTTCGATCGGCGCGATCGTGGTTGGGAGAGGCTTTATAGGGAAATCGGCGGCAAAAAGAGTCGCCCTGCAGGACGCGGGGCTTGAAGAGGTCGACGTATCCGCCCTGCGCGCAAGGCTGGATTTCGACGACGGGCGTTTCCAGTACGAAGTGGATTTTTACTGCGACGGCGTGGAATACGATTATGCGATCCAGGCCGGAGACGGGGATATCATTTCCCGGGATATAGAAGGCGGCGGCAGCGCGTATCGGAGAAATGAGGCGGCGCCGCCGCAGCAGGGGGGCCCTGCAGCCCCGCAGCAGGAAAGCCCTGCCGCCCCGTCGCAGGAGAACCCTGTAGCCTCGCAGCAGGAGGGCCCTGCGGCGCCGCAGCAGGAAAGCTCTGTCACCCCACGGCAGGAAACCGCACCGGTTGCAGAGACGGCTGCCCAGCCGACGGCCTCTTTGACGGATAACGGCGCAGGGCAGACAAAGGATGCGTATATCGGGGCCGACCTTGCGAAGCAGATCGCGCTCGATCACGCGCAGTTGAACGAAGGGGATGTGCGCTTTATCAAGGCCGAACTGGATTACGACGACGGCCGGATGGAATATGAGGTGGAATTTTATCTGGGCAGAACGGAGTATGACTATACGATCGATGCGGTTTCGGGGGATATCCTGAAGTATGATGTCGACCGCGACTGATTCCGATGTGGAAGAGCAGGTATGAGTAAAGAAAAAACGCGGGAAGAACAGAAACGGATCCATGAGGCGGACAGGAGTCCCGAAGAACGAAGAAGCCAGGCGGAGCAGAGCATTATCAAGCAGTTTCGCCGACAGCTCTGGTCGCCTTTTACCCGGGCGCTGCAGGAATACCGGCTGATCGAAGAGGGAGACCGGATCGCCGTCTGTATTTCCGGCGGCAAGGATTCGATGCTGATGGCCAAGCTGTTCCAGGAGCTTTTGCAGCATGGGACGCGCAATTTTGAGGCGGTTTTTCTGGTGATGGATCCGGGGTATCAGGAACGGAACCGGCGGATGCTTCTGGACAACGCAAGGCTTCTGGGCGTGCCGGTCCAGGTCTTTCGGACGGAGATATTCGATATCACGGCCGGCCAGACGGACTCGCCCTGTTATCTCTGCGCCCGGATGCGGCGGGGGGCCCTCTACAGCAGGGCCCGGGAACTGGGCTGTAACAAGATCGCGCTGGGGCATCACTTCGACGATGTGATCGAAACCATTCTGATGGGAATGCTCTATGGAGGACAGATACAGACGATGATGCCGAAGCTGCACAGCACGAACTTTGAAAGGATGGAACTGATCCGCCCCCTGTATCTGGTCAGGGAAGCGGATATCATCCGTTGGCGGGATGCCAACGGGCTGCAGTTCCTCCAGTGCGCCTGCCGTTTCACCGAGAATCTTGCCTCTCCCCAGAACGAAATGCAGCAGAATTCCAAACGCAAAGAGGTGAAAGAGCTGATCCGCCAACTGGCCCAAAAGGATCCCCAGGTGGAAAAGAACATTTTCCGCAGCGTGGAAAACGTCAACCTGCGCACGCTGATCGCATATAAACAGGACGGCGTGAAGCATCATTTTCTGGATAGCTATTCCAAAATATAAGATCAAACACCCGTTTTCGAAGGCTAAAATTTTTTGGCCGTGTTGGAGGCGGGCATTTGATTTTGTCTGGCTTATGCGGGAGCTTTTGCTCCTATGATCTCACCCAAAATAAACTAATACGCTACGATTCTTGTTAAACCAGGTTTGATTAACCATTTTAAAGGGCAGTAGCTTTC
>CANQFM010000043.1 GCA_947598825.1 uncultured Eisenbergiella sp.
TTAAGCAACAAGATGGGTAATTCCTTACTGGCTGTAAGGGGTATTAACCATAAATACATTGTAGTAGGGAGAAAATGGAGAAGGCTTATTAGAGTACGCCAAAAATCCGGGGAACCATCTGGAATCAGAGAAGTCTCCGGATTTTTGGGTTATAATAAGCGAAGGTGTCGCTCAATCATCTAATTTTGATGATTTTGCGACACCCCCTTTTTCTTATGAGATGCAGGCAAGATCAACGGCGCCCAAGGGCGCCAACAGGTTAAAAAACATCAACCCGGCGCAGCGGCCCAAAAGCCAAAAAACCGCGCCGGAACTCATTTCCATCATGGAAGCCCGCAGGCGGCGATATACACGGCGCAAAAACAAAGCACCCTGCAGGCGTCGGATATACCGCGCTTTAAAAGACGCAAACCGTTTCCATCATGGAAATCAAAATATGATACAAACGCACGCCCCGAGACGTCCCAAAAACGTCCGGGGCCTATTTTTTTAACAAAGCGCCTGAAACAGTATGCAACAAAATGCAACACCCCAAAAGGGGCTGTTCTGGCGCCAAAAACGCTTTTCCATCATGGAAGCCCGGAAACGCCGATATACACGGCACGAAAAAAGGCCACTCTCAGGACATCGGCCGTGCCGCACCCTAAAAGGCGCAAATCGTTTCCATCATGGAAAAAATATCGCCGCCGTAAAAAGCCCCGACGGCCTTTCAAAACACCCTTCGGAACCCCTGCCGCCATGCCCTCAGGGGGAGAAAAAAAGCGTCCTCTCCGGATGGGAAAAACCGTTTCCATCATGGAAGCCCGGAGAGCCCGGCGGAGCCGATACCTCCAGGTAGCCCCCTGGAGATAGCGGTGCACACGGCCCAAAAAAGCTTCAAATGGCTTCCATCATGGAAATCAAAAACGGAAGCCAAACGCCCGGCTGGGCCTTCCTGCGGCATTTTTCCATGCGTGTCATGCGCCACGAAAACCATGGAAAAATCCCGCAATCTGCCTGCCCATAAATGAGGCTTTTTTGCACCGGATTTCCACCATGGAAAAAATTTCCATGAAAAACGCCCCAAAAAACGGGGCGATGGAAATGCCGAATTGCCTCATTTATGGGGCAAAACTGCCGCTGCGTCGGCGCTAAGGGCCTCCACGCGGCAAAAAAGGCAAAAGAGCATAGGGGGGGACGGCACGTCGCCGCTTTGCGGCTCCGTGGCCGGCATAGCCGGCGTCCCTTCCGCCGCGCTCTGCGCGGCTCCACCCACTCCGCAGCTTACGCTGCTCCGGGGCTCTTACTGCGGCCTTACGGCCTTGCCCTCAGACGGTCCACCGGACCGTCCTTCGGGTGCTCAGCTCACCTGCGTCCGCACGGTTCGCAAAGGGGCCATGCGGCCCCTTTAAAGAACAGATGTCCGCTTCGCGCCGCCGGTCTGAGGAACGCCCTCCGTCGGCTCAGCGGCCAAAGGAGGTGCAACAATATGCAACAAGCTGCAACAACGTAAAACGCCGGATTCAGGTCCGGCATGGGCTAAAATGAATCCTTCCGCAAGGTGTGGAAAGAACGGCGGAAAGGGCCTGAAAATAAGCCGCTAACGCGGCCGGGTATGATTTTGAAGCTTAAAATAGACATAGGAATATGTCAGCATGTACAGAAAGAGAGGTATAACAATGATTAACATGCAGAATGTTGGCCAGGCAACGGGCAGATTGACAAAGGCTCCTTATATTGCGGCCAACCGCGACGGTTCCCGGCGCGTGTTCCTGACGATTGCGGCTGCGGACGGCTACACCGGAAGGGATGGAAAACGCGGCGCACAGTTTATCCCTGTAGAGGCATTTATCCCGGCAAACCGTGGAAACGGCCTATACTCCCTTTTAGATACCGGCTCTGCCGTGTCGGTTGCCTATAGCGTGCGCAATAACAACTACATGGACAGGAAAAGCGGACGCATGCACTATGGGATCACGCTGTTTGTGGAGAGCATCCGCCTTGCGGAATCAAAAGAGGCTGCCCAGCTTCGCCGCTCGCGGAAAGACAGCGCAGCCAAAACGGCATCCCTCTCAGGGCGCCGCGGAAACAGGAATACCGCGTGAGCCGGGGAAATCCTTTGGGTGGGGATACAATATAAACGGTATGGAACAAATAGGCAGCAGAGATCGTCTGAACCCGCCACACTTGACAGAACCGCCCGGCGGCACCTGGCGGCTGTGCCGATGGCGAGGAACTCAGGGACATGCTGCCTGTGCTCCGCCATCGGTCTGCGCAGTTTAGCGCCGCCGGACGAACCCGTCAAGTGCAGGCCCTCCGGGTGGCTTGTATCCTGTGCCTCTGGCTCCGAATCTAGGAACATGCTAGGCGTGAATAGGCCAAGTGCCAGGCGTGAATAGGCCAAGGCTCTTGAACCGGGTGTAAAAATAAAGTAAAATAAAATCGATGTCAGAAAAAACGGCTGGATCAGAAGATGATCCATGATATAATAATATTGCTATATTCTGAGGAAAGGGAGAAAATAGCTAATGACATAAGAAAAGATCCCAAAGGAAGAAAGCTGAAAGCGGGGGAAACTTATGAGGAAAAAACAGGAAGATACCGGTATCAGCACCAGGATGCCGCAGGCAGGCACCGGTCAGTTTATTCCTGGACGTTGACGGCGAATGATACCGTTCCAAAAGGCGTGAATCAGAAATATGGGGAATCCTTACGGGAAAAGGAGCGCTTGATCCAGGAACAGATCATGAACGGGATCGATACGGCCGCCGGAAACCAGTCTGTGTATATGTTGATGAAACGCTATACAGATCTGAAATGGAAAGATGTGAAAGAAACAACCCGTAATGGATACCGGACGCAGCTTAATTTTATGCAGTACGATCCAATGGGACAGCGCAGGATCAGGGACGTAAGCCCTGTGGAGGCGGAAGAATGGTTTCAGCAGCTTCACGACAAACAGGGCAAGGGGTATAGTACAATCTGTACCCTGCGAGGAATCCTCCGGCCGACGTTCCAGATGGCGAAGCGAAACCGTTGGGTGATGGACAACCCATTTGATTTTCCGTTGAACAAGAAGCGGTACGGCGGATCGGAAACCCGTGAAGCCCTGACCAAAAAAGATATGCGCCGCTTCCTCGACTTTGTGCGGACGGATAGCCACTTCAGCCGCTATTTTGACGGGATCTATATTCTGTTTCATACGGGGCTGCGCATCAGCGAATTTTGCGGGCTGACAGCGGAGGATATCGACTTTAAGGATCATGTGATCCATGTCCGCAGGCAGCTTCTCCGGTTGCATGACGGCGGAAAAATGATTCTTTATATCGAAACCTTGAAGACGGAAAACGGTTACCGGGCTGTGCCGATGCTGCCGGATGTGGAAGAAACCTTTCGGAAAGTGATCGCGAATCGGCCGAAGATACAGGAAAAGACCATCTGGAACGAAGATCATACAGAGTGTGCGACAGGATTCCTCTGGGTTGACAGAAACGGGAACTATGAGGTCGCTCAGCACTGGAGCAATCATTTCCGTTGGGCGGCCGCAAAGTTTAACCGGATTTACAAAGAAGAGATCCCGGAGGTATCGCCGCATGTGGCACGGCATACGTTCTGCTCGAATTGTGCCGCCGCCGGGATGTCGCCGAAGACTTTGCAGATTATCATGGGGCACAGCAGTATTGAAGTTACGCTGAACGTCTATACCCACCTGGAATCCGGGGACGTCAGGAAAGAATTTTCCCGTGTCGCTATGGGAAACCAGTATGCGGTTTATCCGTTGGACCGGGTCCCAGAACTCGTGGCTCCGGCCGGTGACATGGCGGACGAGGAACCAAAACCGAATCTGGATGAAGAGGTGCAGGAGGACTAAAAAAACGGTTGAGCTATGGGGCAGACCCATCACTCAATTCATAGCTCAACTGTTTGGAGAAAAAGATAGCTCATTTATGAGCGGAAATTTTTCAAAGGAAATTATGAAAGCCTAAAAAAGCCAGAAAATACAAGAAATTTCAAGAAAAAAGACTCATAAATGAGGAGAAATGAAAATGTTAAAAATACTTTTCATCTGCCACGGCAACATCTGCCGTTCCCCCATGGCCGAGTTCATTCTAAAGGACATGGTGGCCAGGCGCGGCTTTGCCAGCCGTTTTTTTATCGCTTCTGCGGCCACCAGCCGGGAGGAGATCGGCAATCCGGTCTATCCGCCTGCGCGGCGGATCCTGCGGGAGCATGGATTGGATCCGGCGGGTAAAACTGCGCGTCAGATGACCAGGGCAGATTATGAGGAATACGATTACCTGCTGGCGGCGGAGCAGTATAACATCCGTAATATGCTGCGCATCACGGGCGGGGATCCGCAGCATAAGATCTGCCGCCTTCTGGATTTTTCAAAGCGGCCCAGGGATATCGACGATCCCTGGTATACGGGGGATTTTACGACGGCCTGGGCGGATATCACGGAGGGCTGCGAGGCGTTTTTGGCATATCTGGAAAAGGAGGGGCTTCTGCAATGAAGCTTTTATTGATCAGGCACGGAGATCCGGATTATATCAGGGATTCCCTGACGGAAAAGGGGCGCCGGGAGGCGCGGCTGCTGGCGGACCGGCTGGCAGGGCTCGACATAAAGGCCTGTTATGTGTCTCCGCTGGGCAGGGCGAAGGATACGGCGGCCTATACGCTGCAGGAAATAAAACGGCGGGGAAAGGAAATTCTTCCGGTGGAATGTGACTGGCTGCGGGAGTTTGCCCCGGTCATCGACCGTCCGGACGCGCCGGGCCAAAAACGGATCGCCTGGGACTGGCTGCCGCAGGACTGGCTAGCGGAAGAACGGTTTTTGGACTGTAGAAAGTGGTACGAGCCTGAGACCATGGCGAAGGGGAAAGTGCGGGAGGAATATGAATGGGTGACCGGAAGCTTCGACAGGCTGCTGGCCGATCATGGTTATCGGCGGGACGGGAGGTTTTACCGCGCAGAGAGGGCGAATAATGATACGATCCTGCTGTTTGCCCATTTCGGCGTGACCTGTGTGCTGCTGGGACATTTGCTGAACATGTCGCCCATGGCCCTTTGGCATGGTTTCTGCGCGCCGCCTACGTCGGTAACGACGGTGATCACGGAAGAGCGACGGAAGGGGATCGCATATTTTCGCGTGAACGGATTTGGCGATATTTCCCACCTGTATGTGAAAGCGGAGCCGCCGGCCTTTGCCGCCCGTTTCTGCGAATGTTACGACAATGAGGGGGAGCGGCGCGACTGAGCGCGGCCGTTGTTTTTCATAAAAAGATTGAAAAACCTCAGAAACGCGGTATACTATACTAAGGGATTGTTTGCGGCCCGGGGTATTGATTGGTCGGAGTATGAGAGATGAGTTTAAATTCCATGTTGTTCCTTACCGCATTTTTGCCGGTCGTTTTTGTGGCGGACAGGCTTTGCGGTACAACGGGCAAAAAGGGAAGTATCCAGATAAGAAATGTGTTGCTTTTGCTGGCGAGCCTGGTATTTTATGCATGGGGCGATCCGGCTTATTTGTGGTTGCTTCTGTTTTCTATCGCGCTCAATTACTGTATGGGCCTGTGGATCGGCGCTGCAAAGCGTTGGGCGAGACTTTCGCTGGCAGTGGGCGTCCTGGCTAATCTTGGACTGCTGGGCTATTATAAATATTTTGATTTCTTTCTTCGTATCTTGAACCGTATCATCGGGCGGCAGGTTTTTGAAATGCAAAATATTCCGCTGCCCATCGGCATTTCCTTTTTTACTTTCGGCGCTGTCTCCTATCTGGTGGATCTGTACCGGGGGCTGTATCCGCCGGAGAAAAATCCTGTCGATATGGCGTTGTATCTGTCTTTTTTCCCGAAGGTTTCTGTGGGGCCGATTGCCCGGTACAGGGATTTTGGAGCGCAGCTTAGGGAACGTTCCATCACGTCTGAAAAGACGGCGGAGGGCATCCGTCGCTTTTCCTATGGCCTGGGGAAAAAAGTGTTGGTGGCCAATGTGCTGGGAAGCTGTGTGGATAAGATATACGGGCAGGACATCCATAACGTGACGGGAGCCATGGTGTGGTGCGCCGCGCTTTTATACACCCTGCAGATTTATTATGATTTTTCGGGATTTTCCGATATGGCGGTAGGATTGTCGAAGCTGTTCGGTTTTGAGATCTGCGAGAACTTTCACTATCCATATTTGTCCGGTTCCATCCAGGAATTCTGGCGCAGATGGCATATTTCCTTAAGCAGTTGGTTTCGGGACTATCTCTATATTCCGTTGGGCGGCAACCGGAAAGGGAAGCTGCGCACCTATTGCAATCTGATCGTTGTTTTTCTTGCCACAGGGCTATGGCACGGTGCGACCACCGCGTTTGTTGCCTGGGGCGCGATGCACGGGTTCTTTATGATCCTGGAGCGGCTGGGGCTGAAAAAGATCCTGGATCGGACCAGGGTGCTGAAATATCTTTATACCATGCTCATTGTGGTTTTCGGATGGGTGATCTTCCGGGTGGCGAATCTGGCTCCGGCCCTGGCCTATCTCAAACGGATGTTGATGCCGTGGCGGTATACATACAGTACGTTTGCGCTGCAGGAGCTGGTAAGTCACCGCTGTATCGCCATGGCCATAGCAGGCGTATTGGGAATGGGGCTTTTGCAGGCGGGGATACATCGCTTCTGCCCTTCGCTTGAGAAGCAAAAAGGCGGGATCCTGGAGCTTCTGTACTGTATGGCGCTGGTGGGCGCTTCCATGCTGTCTTTGGTAAACGGCACTTATAATCCGGCCATTTATCTGAACTTTTGAGAAACGGGAGTCTATTCATGAAGAAAAAGATCGCGGCAGCGTGGCTGATCTGTTTTGCCCTGCTTTTACTTCTGCCCCGGGCTATATGGTGGGCGGCAAAGGACCGGTTTGAAACAGAGGCCACGGAAAATACGGTGATAACCAGGGCGCCCAGGCTCACCAGTCAGAATTATTTGAGCTTTCCGGCGGAATTTGAGGCGTATTACAATGACAATGTGCCCTTTAGGAGCCAGTTGATCTCCTTCAACAGTCTGGTGGATGTGCGTCTGTTTAGGGAGCGTTCCGTGAATGACAAAGTGGTGATCGGGGATGAAAACTGGCTGTTTTACAGCGCGGAAAGCGATATCGACGATTATAAGGGGACCAATCTTTTTTCCCAGCAGCAGCTTGCGGCTATCGCCGGCAATCTGACGGCGAGCCAGGCATACCTGGCGGGGCAGGGGATCGAATTTGTTTTGTTTCTGGCGCCCAACAAGGAAACCGTGTACGGGGAGGATATGCTGCCCTCCTATTATAAACAGGGCGCGATTTCCAGAGTGCAGCAGTTGGTGGATTACCTGAGGGAGAATACGGATATCCGGGTGGTATATCCGCTGGAGGATCTGAAACAGTATAAGGATGCGTATTCTCTGTACTGGCATTACGATACGCACTGGAACCTGGCCGGAGGTTATATCGGGGGCAGGGCGCTCCTTAAGGAACTGGGGATAGAAGCGCCGGCCATAGAGGAACTGACGCTGGAGGAGGATGATTATTCCGGCTACGATCTGGCCAGAATGATGAATCTTGAGGCGTATTACAGGGAAAAGATGCCGAAAGACATCAATTATATCGTGACGGGATATAATGGAAATAATCTTCAGGCGGTTTTGGTGGATGACGCCACGGCGCTGGTCTATCATTCGGATGCGCCGGATCCCAGGAAACTGTTTCTGGTACGGGACTCCTTCGCGGGCAACATGGCGGGCATTCTGGCCAGCAGTTTCCGGGACACCTATATGCCCCATTGGAACGGCTTCTTTACGCAGGATCAGATCCGGGAGCAGGATCCGGATATTTTTGTGCTGGAAGTGGTGGAGAGAAGGCTGGATTATCTGGAAACATTTCTTTTGGGAGAATAGCGGGCGATGACGGATGTCCCCGGAACGAACAGGTGATTTATGACAGAACAGTCGAGTAAAAGCAATTCCTTTGTAAAACAGGCCGGGATCCTGGCGATGGCCGGGATCTTATGCAGGATTATCGGCCTTTTATACAGAAGCCCGTTGATGCACATCATCGGGGAAGCGGGCAACGGCTATTATACGCCCGCTTACCGTTATTATCAGATGATCCTGCTGATCGCCTCCTACAGTATCCCTGCGGCGATCTCCAAGGTGGTGTCCCAGAGGCTTGCGCTGCATCAGTATAAAAACGCGCAGCGTATTTTTCATGTGGCGATCCTTTATGTCGTCGTAGTCGGCGGGGCGGCCAGCCTGTTCGCTTTTTTTGGAGCGGGGTTTCTGCTTCCCCAGAGGCCGGCCATGGTGCTGCGGATGCTGGCGCCCACGATTTTCTTTTCGGGCCTTTTAGGCGTGATGCGCGGTTATTTTCAGGCAAACCGGACGATGGTGCAGACCTCCGTCTCCCAGGTGTTGGAGCAGATCATCCATGTGGCGGTAAGCCTGGGCGCGGCATGGCTGTTGATGTATCTTTTTTCGGCAAAAGATACGCTCACCAGGGCGGCCTGGGGAGCGGTGGGAAGCGCGGCGGGCATCGGAGTCGGCGTGCTGGCGGCGCTTTTGTTTATGCTGATGGTTTATCGGCTGAATAAACAAACGATCCAGAAACGGATCGAGTCGGATCACAGTCCCACGCTTCTGGGAAACGGCGAGATCCTGAAAATCATTCTTTTTATGGTCACGCCGGTGCTTTTAAGCACCTTTGCCTATAATGCCAGTTCGCTGATCAATCAGACCCTGTATCTGAATCTGATGCAGTCGGTGCATGGGCTGGCCGAGGAAGAGGCGCTGCGCATCAACGGGATCTACGATACGGAAGCCGTGGGGCTTTCCAATATCCCGATCGCCCTGGCGTCCGCCATGGCATCGGCAATACTTCCCAGTATTGCGGCCAGCTTTGAGACTCAAAATAAAGAAGAAGTGAATCAGAAGATCCGGACGGCGATCAAGACGATCATGTTCATCGCGATCCCCGCCGCGATGGGCATGTCTGTCCTTTCGCGGCCGATCGTCCGGCTTTTATATAACACGGGAGAAAGCAGCGTGGCGCTGGCGGGCTGGCTTCTGGCCGCGCTGGGGCCCAGCATTGTGTTTTACTGTCTTTCCACGCTGAGCAATTCGATCCTCCAGGCGGTGGGAAAGGTGACAAAACCCGTGACGAACGCGGTGATTGCATTGGTCGTGCAGTCCCTTACGGCGGCGCTGCTTTTGATCTATACGGATCTGGGGATTTACAGCCTCGCCATATCCGTGTCGCTCTATTCCCTGCTGATGTGCGTGTTAAACGGCATTTCCGTCCGCAGGGCGACGGAATACAGGCAGGAGTATGTGCATACGTTTTTGCTGCCTCTGGGGGCCGCCGCCCTTATGGGAATTGCGGTGGCGGCGGTTTATTACGGCCTGATGCTGGTTTTGCCGTTAAATGCCGCCTCGAATGCGGGCTGCATCCTCCTTTCCGTGGCGGTAGGCGTGATCGTTTATTTTGCCATGTCCCTGAAACTGGGGTGCATGGAACGGGAAGAACTTCTCGCAATGCCGGGAGGCGCGGTTCTTGTGAAAGTTGCAGTGAAACTTCGGCTTATAAAGGCGTGACTGGGGAAAATGTAATATAAATGTAACAAAAAAAAGAAAAAGCTGGATTTTTGCAGCATTAGGGAGTACAATATATTGGAATTATTCTGGGACAGGATCGATTTGGGAGAGATCAGAATGAGAAAAGTCAGTTTATTTTGCCTTGCTCTCGCTGTGTCCGTTATGATGGCCGCATGCGCCCGCAGCGAAGGGACGGGAGATACATCTGCTGAAACCATAGAATCGGAGGGCCCTGACGTTTCCGCCGGAACCGATCAGGAACAGACGCAGAGTGAGGGGACGGAAAGCGGGACGAAAGACGAAGAAGAAGAGGGTCCGGTCAGCTATCTGACGGGACTTGCATGTACGGCTGAGGAACAGCAAATGCGTCCATTGGCTGTGATGCTCAACAATATCAAGGCGGGCTGCCCCCAGGCGGGGATCGGACAGGCTTCGGTGATCTATGAAGCGCCTATGGAGAAGGCGGATGTGACCCGCCTGATGCCGCTGTTTGAGAACTGGCAGGATATGGAATATCTGGGCTATATCCGCAGCAGCCGGGATTACTTTGTTTACTGTGCATTGGAATTTGACGCGATCTATGCGCATTTCGGACAGGCCACCCCTTATGTGGGCGCGATGCTCAACAGCGACCAGGTGGACAATATCAGCGGCGCGGTGGCGGGGATCGACCGGCCGGCGTCCAATGAGACGTATCCGCGTTCCGATAAGCGCAAAGCGCCCCATAACGTCTATACGACCGGCGCGCTTTTGCTGGATCAGGCGGAGCGGTTTGAATACAGCCTGACGTATCACGATACCCATAAGGAGAAATTTACTTTCGCGCCCCTGGGGGAGAGGGCGGATTATACCGGCGCGCCCGACGCTTCGGCGCTCTATCCGGGCGGCAAGTCCTCCGGCAAAGCCAACGGCTATGCCAACGTGCAGGCATATTTTGAATACAACCCGCAGGACAATAAATACTACCGCTATCAGTATGGCGCGGAACATATCGACGAGCTGACGGGGGAACAGCTTGCGGTGGATAATGTTATCTTCCAGTACTGCCATGGGGAGTTCCGCGACGAGAACGGTTATATGAGCTTCATGTGCCACGGCGGCTGGGAAGAGGGCGTGGACAATGGAGAGGATTATAAAGTGCAGGTATTCACGGGCGGGAAGATGATCGAAGGCACCTGGTCGCGCTACGCGGATACGGATCCGGCTTTGTATGTAGACGAAAATGGGGATCCCATCGAACTCAACCGCGGGAAGACGTGGATCTGCCTGATCTGGAATGAGCATGCGGACGATGTTGTGATCGAGTAAGGCCTGCACAGAGAATTTTACCAAAGAGAAATGAAGAGGTGCGCGACATGAAGCATATCTGGAACAGCTTCCGGCTGGCGTTTTCGATCTATTCCGTTTTTCCCTCCGGACAGGGGAAGCGGAATAAGGACGATATGAAATATATCCTGATCTTCGTCCCGTTGGTGGGGGCGATCATCGGATTTCTGATCCGGGAGTGGATGCTGTTTTCCCCTTATCTGCTCAGCAACAATTTCCTGGGGGCGGTGGTCTGCGTCATGTTGCCGATCTTTTTGTCGGGCGGCGCGTTTCTCGACGGTTTTTTCCGCACGGTGGATGCGCTGTGTTCTCATCAGCCCAGGGAAGGAAAGCTGGAGATTTTGCGGGATTCCCACAGCGGCTATTTTGCCATCATTATTTGTGTCTGTTACTTTTTTATCATTGTCGGGCTATGGAGCGAGATGCCCCTTTCCAGTTGGGCGGTGCTGGCCCACGGCTTTGTGCTTTCCCGGGCGCTGTACGGTCTGTCTATCGTCTGCTTTAAGCACACCCAGGAGAGCAAATGTTCCTTTTATGTGGGCGATGATAAGAACCGAATCCTTGTAGCGGCGTTTATGGTGTTTTATATCATAATAAGCGCTGTCGGCATGATGAAGCTGGATCTGGACGTGGCAATCTGCTGCCTGGTGGGAGCGCTGCTGGCATTTCTGTATTACTGCTATGTGGCCTTCCGGCATTTCGGCGGGATCACGGAGGATATCGCCAGTTTCTTCGTGCAGGTGTGTGAGATCATGATGCCGTTTGTCGTGTTGCTGGCGAATCTGCTGACGAGCATCGATTTTGCCAGCATTAAATATTAAAAAGAGGCTGCTTTGCAGGGCTTTTGGCCCCGGATAAAAGGACAGGGAAGGCGCAGGATCATTGGAACGGATGATCCTGTTTTTTTGTGGAAATGATCACAGCTTTTTCACAAAACAAACATTTTTTGAACAAAATTCTGCCTTATGCTTAAGAAAAAACAAAAGGAGGATTTGTCTTATGTTGTACGAAGAAGAGATCAGGAATCAGCAGCAGGCTGAAAACAATATGTTTGACAACGCGGGCGGACAACCGTCCCGGGAAGCGAAGGACAAAAAGAAAGGCCGTAAAGGAGGCCGGGGCAAAAAGGCGCTGGCCATTGTGCTTGGAGCGGCTCTTTTTGGCACAGTGGCGGCCGGCACGTTCTGGGGCGTCAATTATGCGGCCGGGAAAATGCTCGGCCAGGACGCAGCGGCCACGGCGCAGGCCACAGTGACCCAGGATCCGGCAGAACCTTCCGCCGATCAGCAAACCGGGCATACCGTGCTGCGCACGACCTCGGTGACGGACGACGGCGTTCAGAACAGCCAGTCTTTGGATGTCAGCGATGTTGCAGCCGGCGTTATGCCCTCTATGGTATCCATTACCAATACTTCCGTTCAGGAGGTGCGCGACTATCTGAGCATGTTCGGTATGGGGGGACGCACCTATGAAAGAGAGGTGCAGAGCAGCGGTTCCGGCATTATCATCGGAGAAAACGAAGACGAGCTGCTGATCGTGACCAATAACCATGTGGTGGAGGGAGCGGAGACGCTTTCCGTCTGCTTTGTGGACAACAGCGTGATGAACGCGAACATTAAGGGAACGGATGCGGATAACGATCTGGCGGTGATCGCGGTGAAGATGGAGGAGATTCCGGAAGAGACAAAAGAGACGATCCGGGTGGCGCAGATCGGCGATTCCGAAACGCTGGTGGTCGGGCAGCAGGTGGTGGCCATCGGCAATGCGCTGGGCTACGGGCAATCCGTGACGACAGGTATTATCAGCGCGCTGAACCGTCAGATCGATACCACGGACGCGGCCCTGATCCAGACGGACGCCGCCATTAACCCCGGCAACAGCGGCGGCGCCCTGCTGAACATGAAAGGCGAGGTGATCGGCATCAATTCCGCGAAGTTCGCTTCTACAGAAGTGGAAGGGATGGGCTATGCCATTTCCATCTCTACGGCGGCTCCGATCATGGAGGATCTGATGAACCGTCAGAGCAGGGAAAAGGCGCCGGAGGAACAGGCAGCCTGGCTGGGCATTACCGGGCGCAGCGTGCCCGCCGACGTGGAGGAAGCCTACGGGATTCCGATGGGCGTATATGTGGTAGAGATAGAGGACAATACGTCCGCGCAGAAGGCAGGACTGCAGGAGGGCTCCGTGATCACGGCTTTTGACGGACAGAAGGTGGAAACCATCGAAGATTTAAAGGAACTGCTCACCTATTACAAGGCGGGAGAGACTGTGAAGATGACCGTAATGGAGCAGGGAAACAGGGGATATGAGGAAAAGACCATAACCGTTACGCTGGGTTCCTACACGTCCCACGAGGCTATTCAGTCCTGGGAGGACGAGATCGGGAAGTCTGCTTCGGATGAGGATAGTGAAGACAAACAGCCGCTGCAGTAAGGGCTGTGAGAAGAAGAGCAAAAGGCGGCAGGGCAGAAGCGCTCCAGGACAGGTGGTATGTCCCGGGGCGCCTGGCCCTGCCGCCTCCTTTTTTCCTCGCAAACCTTGCAATCGCCTGGCGAATGTAGTAAAATAACAGAAAAATTTAAGTTTATGCTAACGGAGACTGCGGCATAGAAGAGGGAGCAGAGCGATGATCGTACAGAAGTATAAAGAAATGTTGGGAGCAAAATCTGTGATCCGCACGCTGTCCGAGGCGGCGACGGTGCGGGCCGGGCAGATCGGCAGGCAGAACGTGTTTGATTATAGCCTGGGGAATCCTTCGGTGCCGGTGCCTTCGTGTTTTAAGGAAGCGGTGATCTCCCTGCTGGAAGAGGAAGACCCCATGACAGTGCATGGGTACAGCCCGACGCTGGGGATCCCTTCCGTGAAAGAGGCCATTGCCCGTTCCTTAAACGAACGGTTCGGAATGAATTACGGCCCGGAGCATATTTTTCCGACTTCTGCTGCTGCTGCTGCGATCGCCCATGCGCTGCGGGCTGTTTCAGTACCCGGCGACGAAGTGCTGACCTTTGCGCCTTACTTCCCGGAATATCAGCCCTATGTGGATCTGACGGGGGCGGTTTTAAAGGTAGTGCCCGCTGATACCACGTCTTTTCAGATCAACTTTGAGGCTTTTGAGCAGATGATTCACGAAAAGACGGCGGCCGTGCTGGTCAATACCCCCAACAATCCTTCCGGTGCGGTCTATACCGAGGAAACGCTGCGCAGGCTGGCCGATGTCCTTTTGAAAAAGCAGGCGGAGTACGGCCATGACATTTTCCTTATATCAGACGAACCTTATCGTGAAATCGTATTTGACGGCAAAAAACAGCCTTATGTGTCCAAGTTTTATGCGAATACGATTTCCTGTTATTCTTTTTCCAAGGCGCTGTCCCTGCCGGGAGACCGGATCGGCTATCTGGCGGTGAATCCGGCCTGTCCGGACGCCGCGACGATCGTGAATATGTGCGGCCAGATCTCCAGGGGGATCGGCCACAATTGCCCGGCCACTCTGATGCAGTTGGCGGTATCCAGGGTGCTGGATCAGACGGCGGACTTTTCCATTTATGAGAAGAACCGGAATCTTCTCTATGACTGCCTGACGGATATCGGCTTTGATGTGGTGAAGCCTGCGGGCACCTTCTATATTTTCCCGAAGGCGCTGGAGGAGGATGCGATAGCTTTCTGCCAGAAAGCGCTGGCCTACGATCTGGTGCTGGTGCCGGCGGATACCTTTGGCTGTCCCGGCTATTTCCGCATGGCCTATTGCGTGGATACGGAGAAGGTGGAACGTTCCCTGCCGGTGCTGGTGAAGTTTGCGAAAGAAGTATACGGCCGCTGACGGTTAGGATTTTTTCTGATCGTGCGGCATAAGTATATGACAGGCGCAGGCGCCGGTTCGGCGCTGTCTGAGGGCCGGAAGGGAAGGAGCGGAAAATGAAAACGGTATTGGAGATCTTAAAAGCGATATTGTTCGGGGTCGTGGAAGGGATCACGGAATGGCTTCCCATCAGCAGTACGGGGCATATGATCCTGCTGGATGAATTTGTACATATGGACGTATCAAAGGAATTTTGGGATATGTTCCTGGTGGTGATCCAGTTGGGGGCGATCCTGGCTGTGGTCGTATTGTATTGGAAGAAAATATTTCCCTTTGATTTTTCCCGTAAAGCAAAGAGCGTCGTCCGGCAGGATGTCTTTATCCTCTGGTTCAAGATCCTGGCGGCCTGTATCCCTGCGGCCGTCGTGGGGCTTCTGTTCGACGAGATTTTGGAGAAATATCTTTATAATGCGGTAACGGTGGCGATCATGCTGATCCTGTTCGGCGTCGGATTTATCCTGATCGAGAATCTGAACCGGGGGAAGAAGGCCAGGGTGCGGCGGCTTGACAGGCTGAGTTATAAGGACGCGCTGATCATTGGCCTCTTTCAGTTGATCGCGGCTGTCTTCCCCGGCACTTCCCGTTCCGGCGCGACGATTCTGGGCGGCCTGCTGATCGGCGTATCGCGGACCGTGGCGGCGGAATTTACCTTTTTCCTGGCGATCCCCGTGATGCTGGGGGCCAGCCTGCTCAAGATCGTGCGGTTCGGGTTTTCCTTTACCGGGATGGAGGCGGCCCTTCTTCTGGTGGGGATGCTGGTGGCCTTTGTGGTTTCCCTGATCGTGATCCGGTTTTTGATGGGGTATATCAAAAAGCATGATTTCAAGGTGTTCGGCTGGTATCGGATCGTGCTGGGGCTTTTGGTGCTGCTGTATTTTTTCGTGATCCGGTAAGAGCCGGGACTTTATTTGCATGACAGGAAAGCGTTTTTGAAAGCGTTCCTCTGACGTTTTCAGGAGCGCTTTTTTTGATGGAAAAATCATCGGGATGAAAAAAGGACGCTGATTTTACATGTATTTTACAGGAGCGCGATAGAGGATTTGATATTTAGGCGCTATCCTATAATTGTGACCGGAAAGGGAACGAAAAAAATGCAAAGGAGAATTTTGAAAATGAAGAAAGTAGTTTCACTTGCGCTTATTGCCGCTTTGGGGTTTTCGGTACTCGCCGGATGCTCCGGAAACCAGAAAGGCGGTACAGTCAACACAGACGGTTCTACCTCTATGGCGGATGTGATGGGGGCGCTGACCGAAGCTTTTAAGGAAAAAGAACCGGATATTACGGTCAACTACTCCGGCACCGGTTCCGGATCCGGCATCAGCGGCGTCCTGGACGGGACCTGCGACATCGGCCTTTCCAGCCGTGAACTCAAGCCGGAAGAGATGGAGCAGGGCGCTGTAGCCCATGTGGTCGCGCTGGATGGCGTCGCCGTTGTGGTAAACCCTCAAAACGCTGTCACAGACCTGACTGCGGAACAGATCGCGGATATTTTTACCGGGAAAATTTCCAACTGGTCTGAGCTTGGCGGCGCGGACGCGCCCATTGCGGTATACGGCCGCGAGGACGGCTCCGGAACGCGCAGCGCTTTCGAGGAGATCGTGGGCGTGGAAGGCGCCTGCGTCTATACCAATGAGTACGGCTCTACCGGCGATGTCATCGGGAATGTCGCTTCCAATGAAAACGCCATCGGATATGCCTCCCTCTCCGCTGTGGACAGCAGCGTTGCCGCCGCAAAAATAAACGGCGTCGCCCCCAGCGAGGCTACCGTTAAGGACGGAAGCTATACGATCCAGCGTCCCTTTGTGATGGTCACAAAGGAAGGCGTGGAACTTTCTGCAGCAGCCCAGGCATTCCTCGATTTCGCATCGAGTGAGGAAGCGGCAGAGTACATTACAGCGGCCGGCGCCGTATATCCGAACTGATATGAAAAGGATGAAACAAAAAGCGGTGGAGCGGGTCATGCAGATTCTCTTTACCTTGTGCGGACTGATAGCGGTGGGGTTTGTACTGCTCATTACCATTTACCTCGTCATTTCAGGGATCCCGGCGATCCGGAAAGTAGGCCTTGCCAATTTCCTTTTCGGGAAAACATGGGCGGCGGGACAGGATCAGTACGGCATCCTCCCTCTGATCCTTACCTCAATATACGGTACTGCGGGAGCCATCGCAATTGGCGTGCCCATCGGGTTCTTTACGGCGGTGTTTCTGGCCAAGGCAGCGCCGAAGAAGGTGGCGGATATCCTTCGTCCGACTGTAAGCCTTCTGGCGGGCATCCCGTCGGTGGTCTATGGCCTTGTGGGTATGTGCGTCCTTGTTCCGGCGCTGCGTAACTGGCTGGATCTGCCTGCCGGGGACAGCCTGCTTGCGGCCATCCTCGTATTGGCCGTGATGATCCTGCCTTCTATCATCTCTCTTTCGGAGACGGCTTTGGAAGCGGTACCAAAAGAGTATGAGGAGGCGTCCCTGGCCCTCGGCGCGACAAAGCTGGAAACGTATTTCCGCGTTTCCGCCCCTGCGGCAAAGAGCGGCATCGCGGCCGCGGTGGTATTGGGAATTGGGCGGGCCATCGGGGAGGCCATGGCGATTATGATGGTAGCGGGAAATGTGGCCAACATGCCGGCCCTTACCCGGTCTGTGCGTTTTCTCACCACCGGCATTTCCATTGAGTTAAACTATTCGCAGGATGGGAGCTTACAGCGTCAGGCGTTATTTTCCATCGGGCTTGTCCTGTTTCTCTTTATCATGCTGATCAACGCCTTTTTGAACCTCGTTTTAAAAAGGGAGAAGGAGGCTTGACGTGAGACGGAAAATTTATGAAATTGCAGGTCGGATCCTCCTGTACGGATGCGCTGCCGTCACGGCCCTGCTGCTTTTGTTTCTCATCGGATATATCCTTTTTCGGGGGATAGGCGGCATCAACTGGCGGTTTTTATCCACCGCCGAGAGCGTCATAAACCACACGGTGGGCATCCTGCCGGCGATCAAAAATACGGTTTTTGTGATCGTTATCTCCCTGGCCGTGGCGCTTCCCTTGGGAGTGGGCGCGGCGGTCTATCTTACGGAATATGCCAGGAGCAAAAGGTTTGTGGCGGCCATTGAGTTTGCTTCCGAAACGCTGGCAGGGATCCCTTCCATCATTTACGCCCTTGTTGGCGTTATTATCTTCTGCACGGCGCTGAAACTGCAAAAAACGCTGCTTGCCGGTTCCCTGACGCTGGTGATCATGATCCTGCCCACCATTATGAGGTCGACGCAGGAGAGCTTGAAAACGGTGCCGGTATCCTTCCGGGAGGGCGCCCTTGGCCTTGGAAGCGGAAAATGGCACATGATCCGCACGGTGGTGCTGCCCTCCTCCATCGACGGTATCGTCACGGGATGTATTCTCGCCGCGGGCCGTGTGGTGGGAGAAAGCGCGGTGCTTATGTATACCGCCGGTATGAGCATGGCGATGCAGCGCTTTTCCCCTGACCGGCTGGCGGGCGCGTCGGGCGCTACCCTCACCGTTGCGCTCTATCATTATGCCAAAGAAAACGCGGATTTTGCGGTTGCCTTTTCTATCGCGGCCATCCTGCTGATCCTCACTGTGATCCTCAATTTTTCCGCAAACTTTCTGGGCAGGAAACTCAAAAGGAGCTGACTTATGGCTGATACGATCATTTCCGCAAAGAACCTTGACTTTTATTACGGCGAAACGCACGCTCTGAAGGACATTTGCCTGGATATCCCAGAACGCCATATCACCGCCCTGATCGGGCCGTCCGGCTGCGGCAAATCCACATTCCTGCGGACGATCGACCGAATGAACGATCTAATCGAAGGCGTGAAAGTAACCGGCTCACTGACTTATCGGGGCGAGGAAATCTATGCTGCCGACCGGGATGTGACGGCTCTTCGCAAGAATATCGGCATGGTATTCCAGAAACCCAACCCCTTCCCTATGTCCATCTACGACAACGTGGCCTATGGCCCGCGCACCCACGGGATCCGCGCGAAAGCAAAGCTTGACGATATTGTGGAGCAATCCCTCAGGGATGCGGCAATTTGGGACGAAGTAAAAGACCGGCTGAAAAAAAACGCGTTGGGCCTTTCCGGCGGACAGCAGCAAAGGCTTTGCATCGCCCGTGCCCTGGCGGTAAGGCCGGACGTCCTTCTGATGGATGAGTCCACCTCGGCCCTGGATCCGATCTCTACATCTAAAATTGAGGATCTGGCGATGGAACTCAAAAAGAGGTATACCATCGTTATCGTTACCCACAATATGCAGCAGGCGGTGCGGATCTCGGATCGGACGGCATTTTTCCTTTTAGGAGAACTCATAGAGTACGGGGATACGGAAAAAATGTTTTCCAGACCTGCAGACAAACGCACCGAGGATTATATTACAGGGAGGTTTGGATAATGAGGACACGATTTGACGAGCAGCTTAATACGCTCAACCAGGAGCTGATCAGGATGGGGGCGCTGTGCGAAGAAGTGATTTCCCTTGCGGTTTCCGCATTGATCCAAAAGGACGATGCGCTGGCGGTAAAGATCGCCCCGCTCGACCACGAGATAGATGAAAAAGAGCGGCAGATCGAGTCCATTTGCCTGCGGCTTTTATTGCAGCAGCAGCCGGTGGCGAGGGATCTTCGGCAGATATCCGCCGCGTTAAAAATGGTCACGGACATGGAGCGGATCGGGGATCAGGCGGAGGACATCGCGGAGATCCTGCCTTTTCTGAACGGCAGGACGCTCCCTGAGCATATTGAGATCCGGGAAATGGCAAAGGCAACGATTCAAATGGTAACGGACAGCGTGGACGCCTATGTGAAGCAGGATACTTCCATAGCCGAAGCGGTCATAGCTTCCGACGACATTGTGGACGATTTTTTTGTGGAGATCAAAAACAGCCTCATTTCATTGATCGCGCAAAATCCCACCGAGGGGGAATATGCCCTCGACCTTTTGATGGTAGCCAAATATTTTGAAAGGATCGGGGATCACGCCACGAACATTGCCGGCTGGGTGCTGTTTTCCGTCAGGGGAGAGAAAAATATGCCGCAGGGAATCGATTGAAAAGGCTGTAGATGATGATATAATGGATTGGGGTCAGTGATCCGGATTTTTGCAGTCTGACCCGTCCTGCCCTGTTGAAAGGAAGTGTTTCCCATGATCTTTTGCGTAGAGGATGACGGCGGCATCCGCGATTTAATGATATATGCCTTAAATTCCGCGGGATTTGAGGCAAAGGGTTTTCCGGACGGCGAATCATTTTATGAGGCGCTTTCCGAACAGGAACCCGAACTGGTCCTTTTGGATATCATGCTCCCCGGCGAGGACGGCATTGGCATTTTGAAACGGCTGCGGGCGGAGGGCAATATGGTGCCGGTCATTATGGCTACGGCAAAAGGCACGGAATACGACAAGGTGATCGGCCTTGATCTTGGAGCCGACGACTATCTGGCAAAGCCTTTTGGCATGATGGAGCTGGTGTCGCGGGTAAAGGCCCTTTTAAGGCGCGCGCGCCCTGCCGGGGGACGTGAAGTGCTTTCGCTGGGCAAACTCCAAATGGATACGGTACAGCATATTGTAATGTCGGACGGAAAACGCGTGGAGCTTACGTTTAAAGAGTACGAACTGCTTCGCAGCTTCATGGAAAATCCCGGAAAAGCGTTTACCCGGGATCAGCTCCGCGTCAGCGTCTGGGGAGACGAATATGTGAGCGAGACGCGCACCGTGGATGTCCATGTCGGCACGCTGCGCACAAAACTGGGGCGCTGCGGCGAGTATATTAAAACCGTCCGCGGCGTGGGGTATCGGTTGGAGGCGGGAAAATGACAAAGCGGATTTTCAGATCGATCTGTCTTGTGGCGATCGCGGTATTCCTTGCCTGCGTGGCGCTGTTTCTCGGTGTACTTTACGATTATTTCGGGAATGTGCAGCAGAATCAGCTTAAAACGCAGACGGAGCTTGCCGCGCAGGGCGTTGAAAATGCGGGGGCAGAGTATTTGAAGGGGCTGGATACCAGGGGATACCGCATTACATGGATCGATGCGGACGGGGAGGTGCTTTTCGACAGTGAGGCCCAGGCCTCTGAAATGGAAAACCATCTGGAGCGGGAGGAAATGAAAGAGGCCTTATCGACCGGGTATGGGGAAAGCGCGCGCTATTCCGCCACCCTGATGGAGCGCACATTATACAGCGCCAGGCGTTTGGAGGACGGAACCGTGGTGCGCCTTTCCGTCGCCCAGAATACGATGCTGACGTTACTTCTTGGAATGATGCAGCCCATCGCGGTCATCCTCGTTATTGCCGTAGCGCTTTCGTCCTTTTTGGCATACCGGCTTTCCAGGCACATTACAGAGCCGCTGAACCGGCTGAACCTGGACGATCCGCTCAATAACGAGGGCTACGATGAACTGTCGCCGCTTCTGCGCCGGATCGACGCACAGCAGCGGCAGATCAGGGGACAGGCGGCTGAACTCAGGAAAAAGCAGGAAGAATTTGAAACCGTCACGGAAAATATGACGGAAGGGATCGTCGTCCTGAATACAAAGGGCATGATCCTGGGGATCAACCGTGCGGCGGCGGGGCTGTTTGATACCACGCACGCCTGTATCGGACAGCATATGTTGTCTGTCAACCGGTGTATCGAAATATCCGAACTGCTTTCAGAAATTGAAAAGGGCGTCCGGGCGGAGAGAACCATCGCATTAAAGGGCAGGAAATATCAACTGGATGTAAGCCCTGTCTCAGAGGACGAAAATGTGACCGGCGCAGTCCTTCTTGCGCTTGACGTAACGGAAAAAGAGCGGGCGGAACAGATGCGGCGGGAATTTACGGCTAATGTTTCCCATGAATTGAAAACGCCCCTGCAGATCATCGCCGGGTCAGCGGAGCTTTTGTCCAATGGCATCGTGAGGGAAGAGGACCGTATGGGATTCTATAACCGGATCCAGGGAGAGGCCCAGCGCATGATCCGGCTGGTGGAAGATATTATCCGGCTTTCCCGACTGGACGAAGGCGCGGACGGCATGAAGCGGGAGGAGGTGGATCTTTTCGCTCTGGCGGAGGAAACCGTAAAATCCCTGCAGGCCGAGGCGGAAAGCGCGCATATTACCATAAATCTCGAGGGGGAGCCGGCGATCATCAACGGAATTTTGCAACTGCTGCAGAGTATTATTTTTAATCTCTGCGACAACGCCGTCAAATACAATCGCGCATACGGAAAAGTTATTGTGACTGTCAGACCGGAAAACGGCTGTGTGATCCTCTCTGTTGCCGATACCGGCATCGGCATTTCGCCGGAGCATCAGGACCGCATTTTCGAGCGGTTCTACCGGGTAGATAAGAGCCGTTCCAAGGAGCTGGGCGGCACCGGGCTTGGGCTGTCTATCGTCAAACACGCCGCCAGGCTCCATAACGCGAAGATCGATCTGCACAGCGCAGAGGGCGAGGGTACGACGATCACGGTTACCTTCCCGGGCCAGGCGGCTGGCTGAACTGTTCCCCCAAAAAAACGGTTGATGGTTGACAAATGGAATATTTCGCGTTACACTGGCACAGAATTCAGGTAGAAACAAATTTGATCGGACACGGTTTGTCTGAGTACACCTGAATGTTGGGAGGAGAAGATTATGGAAAAGAAAACGACCAAGAAGACAGTGACAAAAAAGACGGCGACAAAGGCTGCTGACAAGAAGGCAATGACAGAAAACAGGGAGCCGGATGCGGTAGAAACCGCAAAGGACGCGAAACTGCTGGCAACGGCGACGACAGCCGCCAAATCCGTAAAAGCCGCGGTTGTAAAGCCGGCGGCGGAGAAAAAGACCCGCGCCAGGAAAACGGCGGACAAAAAGGCTGCGACGGACGCGAAGATCTGCGTACAGTTTTCCGGCAGGGAGTATTCCACGGACGCGCTGGTCCAGATCGCGAAGGACGTCTGGGAATTTGATCTCGGACAGGATCCGGCGGATTTTCACAGCGTGGAACTGTATGTAAAGCCGGAAGAAGGGCAGACCTATTATGTGATCAACGGCGAGACAAAAGGAAGCTTCTGGATCTGACCGGTTATCGCTTCCTTATCTATACGGATACGAGCTTTTATCCGCCGGCGTTCGTTTCTGATGCCGGCCAGACAGACACATCTGTTTTCAACTGCACCGCAGGGGCAAAGTCTGCAGCTTTTTCGGACATCGCATCCTGCGGTGTTTCTTTTTTTGCTTTATTTTTTTTTCACAGTTTCTTCATAAGTATTTTTGGAAAAAGAGGTTGACAATAGGTAGGGATAGTGGTATCTTTAGCATCAGGAGGTGTTAGCACTCGAAGCTGACGAGTGCTAATAAGGAAGGCGGGGGAAGCATGGAACTGGATGAGAGAAAACAGAAGATTCTGCAGGCCGTCATCCGGAATTATCTGGAAACCGGCGAGCCGGTGGGCAGCAGGACGATATCCAAATATACCGATTTGAACTTAAGTTCCGCTACCATCCGCAACGAGATGTCCGATCTGGAGGAGATGGGCTATATCGTACAGCCCCATACCTCTGCAGGACGGATCCCTTCCGATAAAGGATACCGCTTTTATGTAGATACGATGCTGGAGGAGAAGGAGCGGGAGGTCGAAGAACTCAAAGGGCTCATCAGCGAGAAGGATGAGAAGATGGATACCCTGCTGAAACGGGTAGCCAAGGTCCTGGCAGCCAATACCAATTATGCCGCCATGGTGACGACTCCCCAGTACCGGGGCAATAAGCTGAAATTCATTCAGCTTTCCCGGGTGGAAGCCAACCAGATCCTGGCGGTCATCGTAGTAGAAGGCAATGTCATTAAGAACTCTATCCTGAATGTGGATGAAGTCCTGGACGACGAGACGATCCTGAAGCTGAACATCCTGCTGAACACCCATTTGAACGGCCTGTCCATCGATGAGATCAATCTGGCGATGATCTCGGAGTTAAAGAAACAGGCGGGCATCCACAGCGATATCGTCAGCGAGGTGATCGACGCGGTGGCCGAGGCGATCCGGTCGGATGAGGATTTAAAGATCTATACCAGCGGTACGCGCAATATCCTGCGTTATCCGGAACTGACGGATAACCGGGAGAAGGCCAGCGAACTGATCAATATTTTCGAGGAAGAACACGCGCTCAACGAGTTGGTGCAGGACACCCTGTCGGAAGAGAATCAGACGGGCATCCAGGTATATATCGGCAACGAGACGCCGGTGCAGTCCATGAAAGACTGCAGCGTGGTCACAGCTACCTATGAACTGGGCGACGGACTTCGCGGGACGGTCGGGATCATCGGCCCTAAGCGGATGGATTACGATAAAGTGATCGGCACGTTAAAGACGCTGATGAACCAACTGGATGCGATCTATAAGAAATAGCGGCCGCGCCGGAAGCTTTTGTAAGGCTCCGGGACGGACGGGATGTCAGGAAGGATGATGGATATGGCTGAGGAAACAAAGAACAGCGGACTGGAACAGGAGGCCGGGCAGGAAAAGGCGGCCAAGGAGCAGGAAGCGCAGGAAAAAGAAAAACAGCAGGACGGCAGCGAAAAACGGCCTGACGGCGGTGAAAAACAGCCTGACAGCGAAGAAAAGCAGCAGGACAGCGAGACCCAAAGCGCCGGGCAGGAGGCTGCGGCATCCGGCCAGGCAGGGCAGGAGGAGGAACCGGCTCCGGAGGCTGACGAAGGCGCGCAGGAGAAGAAAGGGCTTTTCTCCCGCAAGAAAGATAAGAAGGAAGAGGCGCTCAAGGGACAGATCGCCGAACTGCAGGATAAGCTGATGCGGCAGATGGCCGAGTTTGAGAACTTCCGCAAACGCACCGAGAAAGAGAAGAGCGCCATGTATGAGGTGGGCGCAAAGAGCGTGATCGAGAAGATCCTCCCGGTGGTGGACAATTTTGAACGCGGACTTGCGACGGTGCCCCAGGAGGAGAAGGACGCGCCCTTTGTGGAAGGGATGAACAAGATCTACCGGCAGCTCATGACGGAGCTTAATAACCTGGGCGTAGTGCCCATCGAAGCGGTAGGGCAGGAATTTAATCCCGAACTGCATAACGCGGTGATGCAGGTGGAGAACGACGAACTGGAATCCGGCACGGTGGCCCAGGAGCTGCAGAAGGGATATATGTACCGGGACAGCGTGGTAAGGCACAGCATGGTGGCGGTAGTCCAGTAGCCCGTCAACAGAGGAAACGACAGAGCAAAGCGGCTTTGAATGCGGCGGCGCGGGAGCGCGAAGGCATTTTATCATAGAACATAAATCCATTTCAGATAGCGAAAGAGCAGGAGGAGAAAAAATGAGCAAGATTATTGGGATTGACCTTGGAACGACAAATAGCTGCGTAGCGGTCATGGAGGGCGGCAAGCCCACCGTTATCGCGAATGCAGAGGGCGCCAGGACCACGCCTTCCGTGGTGGCGTTTTCCAAAAACGGGGAGAGGCTGATCGGCGAACCCGCAAAGCGCCAGGCCGTGACGAATGCGGAGAAGACCATTTCTTCCATCAAGAGGCATATGGGAACGGATTATAAGGTGGACATCGACGGCAAGAAATATTCTCCGCAGGAGATTTCCGCCATGATCCTGCAGAAGCTGAAAGCGGACGCGGAGAACTACCTGGGCGAGAAGGTTTCCGATGCGGTCATCACGGTTCCCGCCTATTTCAACGACGCGCAGCGGCAGGCCACAAAGGACGCGGGCAAGATTGCCGGCCTGGATGTAAAGCGTATCATCAACGAGCCTACGGCGGCGGCGCTGGCCTATGGCCTGGACAATGAAAAAGAACAGAAGATCATGGTGTACGACCTGGGCGGCGGTACCTTCGATGTTTCCATCATCGAGATCGGCGACGGCGTGATCGAAGTGCTGGCTACCAACGGCGACACCCATTTGGGCGGCGATGATTTCGATAACAAAGTGATCAACTGGATGGTATCCGAATTTAAAGCGCAGCAGGGCGTGGATCTTTCCAATGACAAGATGGCGATGCAGAGGCTGAAGGAAGCGGCCGAGAAGGCGAAGAAGGAGCTTTCTTCCGCCACGACCACCAATATCAACCTGCCCTTCATCAGCATGAACGCCAGCGGCCCGCTGCATTTCGATATGAACCTGACCAGGGCGAAATTCGACGAGCTGACCAGCGATCTGGTGGAGAGGACCGCGATCCCGGTACAGAACGCGCTGCGCGACGCCGGCGTAACGGCCTCCGAGCTGGGCAAGGTCCTGCTGGTAGGCGGTTCCACCCGTATCCCTGCGGTGCAGGATAAGGTGAAGCAGTTGACCGGCCATGAACCCAGCAAGACATTGAACCCTGATGAGTGCGTGGCGCTGGGCGCTTCCGTGCAGGGAGGCAAGTTGGCGGGCGACGCCGGCGCCGGAGACATCCTGCTTCTGGACGTTACCCCGCTTTCCCTTTCCATCGAGACGATGGGCGGCATCGCGACCAGGCTGATCGAAAGAAATACCACGATCCCGACCAAGAAGAGCCAGGTGTTCTCTACGGCGGCGGACAATCAGACGGCGGTGGATATCAACGTGCTGCAGGGCGAGCGGCAGTTTGCGAAGGATAACAAATCCCTGGGCCAGTTCAGGCTGGACGGCATCCCGCCTGCAATGCGCGGCGTGCCTCAGATCGAGGTTACCTTCGATATCGACGCCAACGGCATCGTGAACGTATCCGCCAAGGATCTGGGCACGGGCAAGGAGCAGCACATCACCAT
>CANQFM010000044.1 GCA_947598825.1 uncultured Eisenbergiella sp.
TGGGGGTATAGCTCAGTTGGGAGAGCGCTTGCATGGCATGCAAGAGGTCATGGGTTCGAATCCCACTATCTCCATTAATCCATTAATTAAGAGGTATACGAACATCCGGTGTTCGTATACCCCTTATTTTATATAAAAGAAAGGGTGGGGAACGTGTTTCATTACAAAAAAACGGCGTTTTGGGTCATTGCTGCGGCTGTCGTCGCCTGTGCGGCAGTGCTGGTCTGCGCTATAAGAGCGAAGGTGGTTTCACAGAAGCTCCTTCCAGAAATAGAAGCGCTGCAGGTTAAATACCCGGAATACTTCGCACTTGAAACCTTCAAGGGGCTGGAGGTTTATGTCTGGCAATTGTCTGAGACGGACTATCGTTTCGGATTGATGCCGGGAACCAACGCTGAGAAAACGTTGGAAGAGAAAATGGCCTTGAAAGGCGCTACAGCGGAGGAAATGGCGCTGATTTTGTCTGCCTACGATATAAAAGACGAAAATATCTTTGTGATCCCGTGGCAGAATCCCCTTTCCAGCTACATGGTCACGGAGGAGATGATGACGGATCCGGAATACCTCAATAACATTCGCGCTATGCTGGGACTGTGAAACGGCAAAGAATGACAGGAGGACGGGGGAAAGGAGAAAAAGATGTTCTGGGACAAAAAGGAGAAACCGGCGGTTTACAGGGAATTTGACCGGGAAAATGAAACGCCCGTCATCAGGGCCAGCATCTGCAACGGGGAACAGGTGGCCGGATTTAAGGACAGGCGGACGGGACAGTTCAAAGAAGTCCTGTTTATCCGCACGCCGGAGGACAAAAAGCTTTTTATGGAACAATACGGCATTTCGCCGGAAGAGATCCGCAAGGAATATTGATCCTGCCGGATGCCGATGGCAGCGGGTACGCGCATTTTGTAAGGAAAGCGCCCGCGGCATGGAGGAAAATATGACCAGACGTTTATACTATGAGGATGCGTATTTGAAAGAATTTATGGCGCAGGTGGAGGAGTGCCGCCCGACGGATGGCGGGTATCTGATCTTTCTGGACGCGACGGCCTTTTATCCGGAAGGAGGCGGGCAGCCCTGCGACCTTGGGACGCTGGAGACGGTTTCAGGGGAAGAAGGAGGAGCGCCGGAGACAAAGGACGGGAAGATTTCGCAGGCTGTCCGGGTTTTGGATGTGCAGGAAACGGACGGCAGAGTGGCGCATTTTACCGACGGCCCTCTTTTACAGAAAACGGCGGTCCGCGGCCGGATCGACTGGCAGAGGCGGCTTACGCATATGCGGGAACATTCGGGCGAGCATATCCTTTCCGGGATCATTTGTAAGACCTACGGCTATTCCAATATCGGCTTTCACATGGGCAGGGAGTTTGTGACCGTTGATTTTTCCGGGCTGCTGACCCAGGAACAGATCGGCGCCGCACAACGTCTGGCCAATGAAAAGGTGCTGGAAGACGTGGAGATCAAAGCGGAGTATCCCGGGGCAGAGAGCCTTTCCCAACTGGAATATCGAAGCAAAAAGGAAATTTCCGGCCCGGTGCGCATCGTTACGATACCGGGGGCGGACTGCTGCGCCTGCTGCGGCACGCATGTGAAGCGGACGGGAGAGATCGGGCCGATCCGCGTGATCGGAAGCGAGCATTACAAAAACGGCATCCGGTTAAACGTGCTGATCGGGGAAAAAGCGCTGGCGGACTATGCGCAGAAATCCGAGAGCGCGGCCAAAATTTCCGCGCTGCTGTCCGCGAAGCCGGATCAGACGGCGGAGGCGGTAGAAAAACTGCTGGAGGCGATGAACGCGCTGAAAATGGAGTACGGCGCTTTAAGGTTTCGGCTGTTGGAGGAGAAAGCCGACAGCGTACCAAAGGGACAGAAGTCCTGCGTTTTGTTTGAACAGGGTTTATCCGTAACGGATGCCCGCAGGCTGGCGGACCGCCTGCAGGAGAAGGTGGAGTTTTCCGCGGTTTTCTGCGGGAGCGACGAGGAAGGCTACCGTTATGTGATCCTCAGCAGGAAGGGGGACATCGCGGCTTTCGGCAGGGCCTTCAATGAAGCGCTGGGCGGCCGCGGCGGCGGCAAGGCCCCGATGATCCAGGGATCCGTGACCGCGCTGCGCCGGGAGATCGAAGCGTATCTGGAGAAAATGGGGATCTGAGAAAAGGAGGTAAAAACCCGATGGGAGAAGGGATTTTTAATATCATAGATTACGGCGCCGTCCCCGACGGCGTTACCAATAATGCCCAGGCGATTCAAAAGGCCATCGACGAAGCGTCCGGGAGGGGAGGACGGGTCGTGGTTCCGGCGGGGCGTTTTTTAAGCGGCACGCTGGTCTTAAAAAGCCATATCGATCTGCATCTGGAAAAAGGGGCCGTCCTGATCGGCAGCCTTAAGGAAGAGGATATTCTGGATTTTGCAAAGCTGTTTGACGACGACAATGACTGCACGGGATGGGACGGCGGCTGTTTCCTGTTCGCCTGCCATGAGAAGGATATCACCATTTCCGGAGAGGGCGAGATCTGGGGACAGGGCGAAAAGGTGTTTTTTGACGACAACGCGGATAACGGCGCGCATGAGTGTCCGCTGCAGGTGACGGCTTTCCGCCCCCGCACCACGTTTCTGGAGGATGTGGAAGATCTTACGATCCAGGATATCACGATCCGGGACGCCGCGTTCTGGACGTTGCATATGGCCGGATGCCGGCATGTGCTGGTAAAGGATATCCGTATTTTGAACGATATCAGGGGAGCCAACAACGACGGCATCGATCCGGACTGCTGTCAGGATGTGATCATCACGGGCTGTCTGGTCAGGACCGGGGACGACGCTATCGTAGTCAAAAGCACGAAACCCATGGCGGCGCGCTACGGCGGCAGCCAAAATATCGTGATCAGCAATTGTATTTTATATTCCAGGGATTCCGGGCTGAAGATCGGGACGGAAACCCACGGGGATATCCGGAATCTTCTGATGAGCGACTGCGTGATCTGCGACTGTTCCCGGGGCGTGGGCATCTGGGCGCGGGACGGCGCCGTGATCGAGGATATCCATGTGCATCATCTCACAGGCAGCGTGCGCAAATACGCCGACGGGATGCGCGCGGCGGGGCCTGCCATGTGGTGGGGCAACGGCGAACCGATCTTCATTGACGCTACCTACAGGAATAGCGAGCGCAGATATCCCGGCAGGATACAAAATATTACCTTCGACCATATCTTCATGAAAGCGGAGTCCAGCATTTTTATAGGGGGCGAGGCGGACGCCCGGGTCGGCGGCATATCCCTTACGGATCTGCAGATCACGCTGTGTTCTCAGGGCACTCAGCCGAGCGGGTATTTCGATGAGCAGCCGTCGGAGCGCAACGTCTATCCCCATGCCATACCGGCTGTGTACGCCAGATGCGCGGATCAAATCACCGTTTGCGGGAAGGTGCGCTTTACAGAGCCTTACAGCATGGAAAAAAACGGGCTTGTCATGCTGGAGGACTGCACCGGGGCGAGGATAGAGCTGGCAGAGGAAAAATAAGATTTTTGACGGATTTTGCGATAACAGTTTCCGGGACAGGCTTTTTTGTATATGGTAAAACAAAGGCCATGAACGGAAGTAAGTATGGAAAACGCGGTATTTTATGCGGCCTGCGGCACCGGCTTTACTTTTTTGATGACGGCGCTGGGGGCCTGCGTTGTTTTTGTGTTAAAAAAGGATATGGATCCAAAGATCGAGCGGTCGATGATGGGCGTGGCTGCCGGCGTCATGCTGGCGGCGCTGGTTTGGTCGCTTCTGATCCCCGCCATGGAGGATGCGAAATCCTTTCCAGGGCCGGACTGGGTTCCCGTTGCGGGCGGGTTTGCCGCCGGCGGCCTGTTTTTGCTGGGGACAGACCGGTTCATCCTGCGCTGGTTTGACGGCGTGGGGGAGCAAAGGCGGTTTTTCGGGATGCAAAAGTCAACGACGCTGCTGCTGGCGGCCATCGCTTTTCATAATATCCCGCAGGGAATGGCCACGGGGCTTTCCTTTTTGATGGCGGCGCAGGGAAGCGGGAAACAGATATTTGCGGCGGCGGTGGTGCTGGCGTTTGGGATCGGCATCCAGAATTTCCCGGAGGGGAGCGCTGTGGCGATCCCGATACGAAGGGACGGCGTGGGGAAACGCCGGGCCTTTTTGATCAGCGCAGGGGCCGGGATTTTGGAACCGGTCTTTGGCGTCGGGGCCGCGGCGGCGGGAAGCGGCATGGGTACGGTCATGCCCTGGCTTTTGTCCTTTGCGGCCGGCGCCATGCTCTATGTTATCGCGGAGGAACTGATCCCGGAGGCGGCCGGGGGCCGGTCCGGTGGGAACGACCGGTTCGGCACGCTGGGCGTCATGGTGGGCTTTCTGGTGATGATGGTGCTGGATGTGGCGCTGGGATGAACGCAGAATATCCCAACGTCTGGGCGAAATTAGATTTTCAAAGGAAGGGCAATAGGATACGCTTTTAAAAGGCATCCGGAAAAGAATCCGGATGCCTTTCTGAAACGCCTCAATAGTTGTCTTTCTTTACCTCAAAATAGCTCTGGGGATGATTGCAGACCGGGCAGACCTCGGGCGCCTTGGTGCCCACTACGATGTGGCCGCAGTTACGGCATTCCCAGACCTGTACGCCGCTCTTTTCAAAGACCTGCTTGGTCTCCACATTGTGCAAAAGCGCGCGGTAGCGCTCCTCATGCGCCTTTTCGATGGCGGCCACGCCGCGAAAACGGGCGGCCAGATCGGCAAAGCCTTCCTCTTCCGCTTCTTTTGCCATCCGCTCATACATATCGGTCCATTCGGCATTCTCCCCTTCCGCCGCATGGAGCAGGTTCTGCGCGGTATCGCCCAGCTCGCCCAGCTCCTTGAACCACAGCTTGGCGTGTTCCTTTTCGTTGTCCGCGGTCTTTAAGAAAAGCTCCGCGATCTGCTCATAACCGGCTTTCTTCGCTACGGAGGCGAAATAGGTGTATTTGTTCCTTGCCTGGGATTCCCCCGCGAAAGCCTCCCATAGATTTTTCTCGGTTTTGGTGCCTGCGTACTTGGACATACAATACTCCTCCTTTGTAAAATAATATGATGTATCGGTAAATGAAATGAGAACGTTCTATGATTCAACTATAATGGGAAAGCGGCCCCTTGTCAATCCCGTCCTTTCCGGCAAAAGGGCTTGTCACGGAAAAGGGAACTTGCTATAATCTGCCATATAACAGGCATTTGGCAGGAAAGAAAAGATGAGATATTATATTGCGGATCCGCATTTTTTTCATGCAAAATTAAACGAACAGATGGACCGGCGCGGCTTTGCGGACGTGGAGCAGATGAACGCGTATATGCTGCGGCGGTGGAACGAAAAAGTGAGAGACAACGACGAAGTGGTGATCCTGGGGGATCTTTCCTGGGGAAAACCGGAGGAGACCAACGAGCTGCTTGCGCGGCTGAAGGGGCGGCTGTATCTGATTCAGGGAAACCACGACCGTTTTTTAACAGATAAAAAATACGACGCAAGCCGTTTCGGCTGGATCAGGCCCTATGAGGAATTGAAGGACAACGGACGCAAGGTGGTGCTTTGCCATTATCCGATCCTGTTTTACAACGGGCAGAACCGGATCGACGGCAGCGGGGAACCCATCGCCTATATGCTTTACGGCCATGTCCACGACACGCTGGATCAGCGGCTGGTGGAACAGTTCCAGGAGATCACCCAAAACAGCTTCCGGGAAAGTGGAACCGGGGAGCGTAAGCCGATTCCGTCCAATCTGATCAACTGCTTTTGTATGTATTCCGATTATACGCCGCTGACGCTGGACGAGTGGATCCGCTGCGATCGCAGCAGGAGGCAGGCCCGGCAGCAGGCTGATTTGGCGGAAGGGATATGATTTTTTACCTTTCCGGGGCGGAAATGAAAAAGTTTTCCGGAAAATGGAGAAATTCATTGACAATCCGGGAATTAACGTTTATACTGGGCAAAGACTGAGCGAAATAAAAAGGAAAGGAGGCAATACGATGATGTTCAGGTCAAAAAATCAGGTATCACAGTTGAAGAAGGTAAGGATTGCCTCCCGGAAGGATGTGGATTAGGTTCCAGGACAGATTGTATTCGGATCTGTAAAGGACTGCGTGATCAGACGCCACAGCTATTTGGGTAGCTGTGGCGTTTTTGCGTTCCGGGGGAAAGCGGGAGAGAGATGAAAGAGAATTTGAAATTACCGGACAGTTTTTTAAATGCTGCCCGAAAGTATGGGGTTTTAAAGGAGCAGATCATTTTTGCCGCGACGGCGGATATGGATATGGAATACCGTTTTGCGGATACCGTCGTGGTGCTGACGGAGGAAAAGCTGCTGCTGGCGGCCTATCCTCACGCGGAGAAGGCAGAGTATCATTTCGGCGGGTACGGCGGCTGGCAGATGAGAGAGGATCCTGCGCTGGGTCAGGAGCCGGCGCTTCGCCTAATCAATCTGGAACGGGTGGAAAAAATGGAGATCATCCGGGAGGTAAGCACCGGCGTCCTGGCGGTGCAGATCGACGGGACAGAGCAGAACATGGGCCATTTTTCCAATACCCGGATGGAAGTTTTTTTGCGGCTCTGCCGCCTGTTTGAAAAAATGAAAAAAGGGGAACAGATCAGCCCGGAGGATCTGGACGTAAGGCGGGGCAAGGAATGTTGTCCCAAGTGCGGGATGATCTATCCGGATCAGGAGCGGAAGGTATGCCCCAAATGCATGGATAAAAAATCCATCCTGCTGCGGGTCGTCTCCTATTTTGCGCCGTATAAAAAAAGCCTTGCGGCCATGATGTTCTGTTATCTGGGAACGGCGATCCTGAATTTGGTCTGGCCGTACTTGAGCGGCACGATCCTTTACGATCAGGTATTGTCCCAGAATGAGGAATTCCTGGCGCTGCTGCATCTGCCGGCGGGACGTTTCGTCCTGGCTCTGTGCGTCCTGACGGCTGCCATGATCCTGACGAAGATCATGATACAGGCATTGGGGATCTGGCAGGGCGTCCTGACGGCGCGGATCGCGCCGCGGGTGGTGGCAAAGCTCAAAAGCCAGGTTTTTGCATCCATGGGAAGGCTGTCCATCAGCTTTTATTCCCGCAGGCAGACAGGCGGGCTGATGACCCGGGTCTCGGATGACGCGGAGGAGATTTCCAGTTTTTTCATTGACGGGATCCCCTATTTTTTCATTAACGTGGGGAATATTGCGGCCACCTGTATTATCATGTATTTTCTGGATCCGCTGCTGGCCACGGTTTCGGTGGTCCTGATGCCGGCGCTGGTGGTCATCAGTTATCGCATGATGCCGCGCCTGTGGCACTATTACGGAAAACGGCACCGGGCCAACCGGCGTTTAAACGCGCTGATGAACGAAAATCTGACCGGGGCCAGAGTGGTCAGGGCCTTTGGCCGGGAAGAACAGGAAATGGCCCGTTTTTCCAAAAATAACGGCAAAGTCAGGACGGCGGAGCTGGATGTGGCCCGCTATGACAACAAATTTTTTGCGCTTTACTGTACGGTGGAGGACGTTATCAGTTTTCTGGTCTGGGCCATCGGCGGCGCCATGATGATCGGCGGCTCCAATATCGAACTGGGCCTTTTGATCACCTTTTCCGGTTATGTGGGACAACTGAAAGGGCCGCTGGAGTTCATGTCCCGCATCATCCGCTGGTATACCGACGCCATGAATTCGGCGCAGCGGATGTTTGAGATCATCGACGCGGTGCCGGAGGTAAAGGAAGCCCCCGATCCCGTGCGGCCCGGGTCGCTGCGAGGAGAGATCGAATTAAAGCATGTGACCTTCGGGTATGAGGCCCATAAGCCGATCTTAAAGGACGTCAGCTTCCGCGTGGAGGCGGGAGAGGTGTTCGGCATCGTAGGGCGTTCCGGCGCGGGGAAATCCACGCTGGTAAACCTGATCTCCCGGCTTTACGACGTCCAGGAGGGAGAGGTGCTGGTGGACGGCGTCAATGTCCGGCAGTACGGTTTTAAGCAGCTTCGGGAAAACGTGGCGATGGTTTCCCAGGAAACTTACATATTCATGGGAACGGTAGCGGAAAACATCGCCTATGCCAGACCCGATGCCAGCCGGGAGGAGATCATCCGGGCGGCCGTTTCGGCCAATGCCCACGATTTTATCTGCAAAATGCCGGAGGGATACGATACGATCCTGGGTTCCTCCAGCCGGGAGCTGTCCGGCGGGGAAAAACAGCGCATTTCCATTGCCCGCGCGATCCTGGCGGATCCGAAGATCCTGATTTTGGACGAAGCCACCTCGGCGGTGGATACCGAAACGGAGCTGGCGATCCAGAAGTCTTTGGAAAAACTGGAAAAAGGCAGGACAGTGCTTTCCATCGCGCACCGCCTTTCCACGCTGCGCAATGCCACGCACCTGATCGTGCTGGATGAAGGGCGGATCACGGAGACGGGCACGCACGAAGAACTGTTGGCCAAAAAAGGGACGTATTTTAAACTGAGCGAACTGCAGACCAAGGCGCTGGCGATGCGGGGGATCGAGTGACCATCCGATACAGCGCCGGTCGGCATACGCCCACAGCATGGAGGAAGATATGGAAGAGAGAGAAAACGGCCTGCCGGATCTTCTGGATCTGCAGGAATTTGACGAAGAGGCGTTGAAACAGGAATCGGAAGAGCTTTTGGAAATACGCCTCCTGACGAAAGATAACGCGGTGTTTGCGCGAAACGGCGGCGGCTTCGTGTCGCTGAAAACAGGCGGAAAGGAATATGCCCGGGTGGGCATTTACCTGACTTTTCCGCTGACCTGTCCGGAAGAATATATTTCTGTCCGCGAGGCGGATGAAAAGGCCAGGGAGATCGGCATGATTGAAAAGCTGTCCCAACTGGAAAAGGAGCAGCAGGAGATGATCCGGGAGCAGATCAGGCTGCGGTATTTCATGCCGTCCATCACCAAAGTGCTGGACGTAAAGGAGGAGTACGGTTACGCCTACTGGAATGTGGTGACCACCTTCGGCGCCTGCCGTTTCACCACCCAGATGAGCGGCGATGCGGTGATCCACTTAAGCGATTCCCGCCTTCTGGTGACGGATATCGACGGCAACCGCTATGAAATCCCGGATTTCTATCAACTGAGCGTTATGGAGAGAAAGAAGCTGGATCTGTTCATTTAAGCCGGGACAGATCCAAGGCTGTTTGGAGTGATCGATCATGAAATTATTATATGAACTGGCCGAACCGCAAAGGCGCGCCGCCGGGCTGAGAGAAGGCGAGAGCGTCTGGTACTGCGTCCCCGTAGACCTGCGGTTCGACGATCAAAAAAAACTGGCGCAGGAAGCCTATGCCTCCGAAGTCTGGCTGATCGTGACGCAGGAGCGGTTTCTGGTGCTGGACGGGGAACGGATAGCATCGTCCTTTTTCTTAAAGGATTGCGAACGGATCAAATGCGAGCATCAGGTCAACAGCGGGATCGTCACCGTCACCAAAAAGACGGGGGAGATGATCTGCGCGGCGCGGTTTTCTATGCGCCATATCATCCGCGTTTCCTATGTTGTCCGGGGGGCCCAGGCCATTATCGCGGCGGCCCTAAATCCGCACATGGAAAGCGCGGCCCGGGTCAAAAGCCTGGAATATGAAAAATACTGCGAAAAGTGCGGCCGCGCCCTGCCGGGAACCAGCAAATGCCCTTATTGCGAAGGAAAAGCCGCGCTGTTTAAAAAATTTATGGCCCTCTGCGGAGAGTTTACGGGAAAGCTGCTTTTGATCTCTTTGCTGATGTTACTGGTGGCCGCGGTGAACCTGGTCAATCCGATCGTGCAGCAGCGCTTCATCGATCAGGCGCTGGCCACGGGACAGGGGACCTGGCGGGATTTGACGGTCTTTATCGGGATCTCCTTTTTCCTGCTGGTCGCCCGGATCCTGCTGGAAGTGTACCGTTACTGGAACTGCGTCAAGCTGGGCGCGTCCCTGAGTATGGCGCTGCGCAGGAAACTGTATTATAAGATCCAGATGCTGAGCATGTCCTTTATCAACAGCCGCAGGCCCGGCGAACTGATGAACCGGGTCGCCAGGGACACCAGGGAAGTCCGCAGCTTTATGGAGGAAGTATTCGGCGATATGTTTTCCACGCTGATCACCATGATCGTGTCTCTGGCGATGATGTTTGCGATCAGTTGGCGCATGACGCTGTTTTCCCTGTTTTTCATCGCAGCCGTGTTTGCGATCACGAGGGCTTTCTGGCATCGCATCCATACGATTTTCCATAAGCAGTGGTTAAAATCCGACGATCTGCACAGCAGCCTGCAGGACATCATCTCCGGTATGCGGGTGGTGAAATCCTTTGGCAAGGAGGAACGGGAAGCGGTGCGGTTCCAGAAAAAGACGGAGGAATTTGCGGCGATCAGCATCCGCAATGAGACGTTCTGGGCGGTCTTTTTCCCGATCCTGACCTTTCTGCTGGGGGCGGGGACTTATATCGCCGTATATTTTGGCGGCATCGATGTGCTGAACGGGGACATGACACTGGGACAGTTGGTTCAGTATATCACCTACTGCGGTTACCTTTTCGGCCCGCTGAGCTGGATGACGCATCTGCCCAGGGCCGTGATGAGCCTGATCACCAGCTTAAACCGCATTTATGATGTGCTGGATGAAGTGCCGCAAATGGCGGATAAGGAGAGCAGCCGGGAGCTTTCCATCCGGGGGGCCTTCGATTTTGAAGGGATCTCCTTTGGGTATCATACCTATGAACCGGTGCTGGAAAACGTCAGTTTTCAGGTAAAACCGGGCGAAATGATCGGCCTGGTAGGGGCCTCCGGCACGGGGAAATCCACGCTCATCAATCTGATCATGCGCCTGTACGACGTGGATCAGGGGAAAATTTCAATCGATGGCGTGGACATCCGGGATATCAAAATGGAATGTCTTCATTCCCAGATCGGCGTGGTGCTGCAGGAGACCTTCCTGTTTTCGGGCAGTATCCTGGACAATATCCGGTTTGCCCGTCCGGACGCTACGCTGCAGGAAATCATTTCGGCGGCGAAAGCGGCCAATGCCCACGATTTTATCTGTAAGACGCCGGACGGGTACAACACCTATGTAGGGGAACACGGGTATAACCTGTCGGGAGGGGAACGGCAGAGGATCGCCATCGCCCGCGCGATTTTGAACAATCCGAGGCTGCTGATCCTGGATGAAGCGACCTCCGCGCTGGATACCGAAAGCGAGTTTTTGATCCAGCAGGCCTTAAACCGGCTAGTGCAGGGCAGAACGACCTTCGCCATCGCCCATCGGCTTTCCACGTTGCGCAACGCCGACCGGCTGGTGGTGATCGACAAACACGGGATCGCGGAGATCGGCACCCACAACGAACTGCTGGAAAAGAAAGGGATTTATTATGGACTGGTGACGGCCCAGCTAAAAATGGCGAACGGGCAGTAAAATCTTCTTGTCTTTATCGACAGGATTCGATACAATATTCCTCAGATAAAATCATTTACGACGAGGAAGAGAAAGATGAGAAAACACCGGTTTGCAATCAGGCTCCTGCTGGGCGCCGCCCTCTGGGCAGGCGTGACGGCGGGAGCGGGAAAAATGGAAGTACAGGCCGCTCAGCCGGCGGGGATAGTGCAGGGATTTCCTGCGCCAGAGGAAAAGGAGGCCGTCGCGCCGGAAGGGACGGATGCGTTACAGGGAAATACGTTTTCGTGTTATGTGACCGATCCAAACGGCAACCGCGTGTTGGGATACCGGGCGCCTCAGGACGGCATTACCTATTTGTTCCTGCCCCGGTCGGTGGACATATCGACTCTGGAACTGACCTGTGAAGGCAGAGTCCAGGGCGTTTCAAAAGGGAAATGGGATCCCCAGACCGGGATTTGGAGCGGTGCGTTTCGCAAAAGCGGGGATACCGCAGTCGCGCATTTGACGGCAGGGGACGCGCAGGTAACGGTGCTGCAGTCGGAGCTGCCCAGCGTACAGTTGCAGCTTCACGGCACGACGCTGGAGACGGTGCAGCTCGATAAAAACATCAAATATCCGGGAAATTCCCTGTATCTGACCAATACGGACGGCACGACGGATGTGATAGCGGAGGATTCGCTGGAATTTAAAGGCCGGGGGAACTCTTCCTGGAAAGAATACGATAAGAAAGGGTATCAGATCAAATTTGCCGAGAAAACCTCTGTGCTGGGGATGAAAGCCGCGAAAAAATGGATTCTTCTGGCCAACGCATCCGATGACAGCCTGATGCGCAACATGATCGCCCTGGATCTGTCAAAGGAACTGGAGATGGCCTACACGACCGATTACCGGTATGTGGATCTGTGGATCGACGGCGGATATCAGGGGACTTATCTCATCGGGGAAAAGGCGGAGATCGGCGGCAGCCGGCTGGCCCTGGAGGATGAGCTGGGCGTCCTGATGGAATTGGACAATGCCTTTTATGCCGAGGAGGATTACTGGTTTTACGAAAGCCTTCTGGATGCCCATTATACCGTTAAGGAATCGGTGGAGGAAGAGGACGAAAATCAGATCCGTTATGCGATGGCGTCCTTCCAGAACGCGCTGGAGCGGTTTGTTTTATATCTCTATCAGACGCCTTCCGGGCAGGTGACGCTGGAAGCGCTTTCTTCCATGATCGATGTGGATTCTTTTGCCAAATATTATCTGATCACGGAATACGCGCTGAACAGGGAGGCGAATAATTCCAGCTTTTACTGGTACAAAGACGGGGAAAGCGATGTGCTGCACCTGGGGCCCGTATGGGATTTTGATACCTGTATGGGAAATGAAGACCTGGATGTAAACCAGTATTATGAACATTTACACAATCCGGTAATGAACCGGCTGCTGGCGTCTCCGGCGTTTTACGGCCGGGTAAAGGAGATCCGGACCCGTTATGACGCCGCTTTCCGTAAGCTGACCGGACGTGTGGACAGCTACCGGAAACAGATCGCATCGTCCGCCTATATGAATTATATCCGCTGGAATACCCTGGGGGAGGCCAATCCCAAAGGCTACAGCGATTTTGCGGATACCTATGGGAAGTCTGTATCCAATCTGAAAAATTGGCTGTCGGGCCGCTATCGTACATTTCACCTGCAGCAGCCTGCGGCATGGGCAGCTATGAACGAGACGGGGACGGCCCTGATCGTACATACGGCCATTCCCCGGGAAACGAATCTGCAGGCGGCGGTCTGGAGCGCTGAAAACGGACAGGATGATTTGCAGTGGATCTCCGATCCGGTCATGGAAAACGGGGAGACGGTTTTTTACGTAGATCTTTCGGCTTATCAGAGCCTTGGGCTTTACCAGATCCATCTGTATGAGACAGACGGAGAGAATTACCGTTTGCTGGATACCACCGTTTACTTCCGGTTCCTGTAAGAAGGCATAAGGAAGAAGCTCTGGGCAGGGTTCAGCCTGCCAGCAGGGCGATGAAAAGATAGAGCAAAAGCCAGGCTGCGTTGACGGACAGGAAAAAGGCAAGATATTTTCCGGCGTCTGCGCGCCTGGTTTTCATGTAGAGACGAAAGGAAATAAGGCTGGCCAGAGAGGCGATGGGGGTTCCCAGCCCGCCGATATCCGTGCCCAAAAGCAGCGCCCGGCAGTCCTGGGTGAAGCCGGAGAGCAGTACGGCGGCAGGCACATTGCTGATCACCTGGCTGGCCAGCGCGCCGGTCAGCAGGGGCTGGCGGGACAGAAGCTCCTGTAAGAAGTCCCTGACGCCCTGGATCGAACCGATATTTCCGGCGAAGACGAAGAAGCAGACGAACGTCAGAAGCAGGCTGTAATCCATAGCCCGGTACAGCGAACGGTCCGCCGCTAACAGGGCGATGCAGACGACGGCCAGCAGGATGGCGTAATGCAGGATATGGAAAACCGAGAGCAGGCAGAGAAGGAATAAAAACAGGTACATCCATACCTGACGGCTCTTTCCCGGCGAAGCGGCTGGAGCGAGGGAGACGGAAACCTCTCCTCTGGGGCAGAAAAGGACGCTGGCGGCCAGAAGGGGCAGCGCAAGCAGCGCGTAAGGGAGTACGATCTGAAAAAAGGCGCCTGCGGTAAGCTGAAAGCGGGAATACAGATAAAGGTTCTGCGGGTTGCCTACCGGCGTTGCCATACTGCCCAGGTTAGCGGCTACCGTCTGCAGGACGACCGTGAAGATCATGTATTTTTGCTGCCCGGTCAGATCCAGGATCAGGATGGCAAAGGGGACAAAGGTGATCAGGGCCACGTCGTTGGTCACCAGCATGGAGGAGAAATAGGGCAGCAGGATCAGCAGCAAAAAAAGGGTGCGCCGCTGCTTTTTCCCGGTCAGCATGCGGCCTGCCATCCAGGTAAAAAGGCCGTGCTTCTGCAGTCCGGCTACGACCGCCATCAGGCAGAACAGAAGCGCCAGCACGCGAAAGTCGATATAGCCCAGATAGGCTCTGCTGGGCGGGACGAAAAACATGGAAACGCACATACACAGCGCAGAGACTGTGAGGACGGGTTCCTTTTTAAACAGCGCCGCCAGAAAGCCAGTTCCCTGGAGTGGGCTTTTTTTCTGTTGTTCTTTCTCTTCTTTCGTCATAGGGTCATATCCTCCCGGAAGTCAGTTTACGTTTATTGTAAGCGAAATCCGCCTGTAGTGCCAGTCCCTTTTCCGCTTTTTTTGAGGACGGTCCTTTGGCCGCCCGGCATAAGCTGCGAGTTCATAATTTGTTCATTTTTTATAAACATATTATTCACAATTCGGGATTATATTACTGGCTGGTAAGAGCGGGTGCGACCGGATGGGGCGCCCTGCTCCCCGTATGATGGAGGTGTGATCGTTATGTATGTTTTGATGCAGTTATCGGCCGCGATGCTGGGCGGCCTTCTGATGACGCGGTTGGCGAAGAAGCTGCAGCTTCCCGCCGTTACGGCGTATCTGGTGGCGGGCGTTTTGCTGGGGCCGTTCTGCCTGGGGAAGCTGGGGCTTGTGTTTCGTTCCCCTGCAGAGGTGGAAAGCCTGAATCTGATCTCCCAGATGGCGCTGGGGTTCATCGCTTTCACTATTGGAAATGAGTTTCGGCTGGAGCAGCTTAAGCATATGGGACGGCAGGCGATTACCGTAGGTATCCTGCAGGCGGTCATTACCACGTTTCTGGTGGATGTCGGGCTGATCGCGCTGCACGGGCTGTTCCCGCAGGTCATTTCCGTTTCCTCTGCGATCACCCTGGGCGCTATCGCTGCGGCTACTGCCCCTGCCGCGACGCTGATGGTAGTCCGGCAGTATAAGGCGGAAGGCCCCATGACCAAGCTGCTTTTGCTGGTGGTGGCCATCGACGATGCGGTGGGCCTGGTGGTATTCGCCGCGTCCTTTGGCATTGCCACCGCGTTGGAAAGCGGGACCGTCAGTCTGAAAAGCGTGCTGGCGGAACCGGCTCTGGAAATTGTACTGTCCCTGCTTTTGGGCGGCCTGGCCGGGCTTGCGCTGCACCTGATAGAGAAATATTTCCATTCCGGCAGCAAACGCCTGTGCCTTTCCATTTCCTGCGTCCTCTTTACCGTGGGCGCATCGATGCAGGAGTTTACGGTAGCCGGCGTCCATATCGGATTCAGCCTGCTTCTGGTCTGCATGATGGCAGGGACGGTGTTCTGCAATATCTGTGATTTTTCAGAGAGCCTGATGGAGCATATCGACGACTGGACGGCACCGCTGTACGTCCTGTTTTTCGTCCTTTCGGGAGCGGAGCTGGATCTGCAGATCCTTTCCAATCCCATGGTACTGCTCATCGGCGGCGTATATATCGTTATCCGTTCCGCAGGCAAATACCTGGGGGCCTATGGGAGCTGTGCCCTGACGAATTGCAACGACAGTATCCGCAAATATCTGGGGATCACGCTGCTGCCGCAGGCGGGGGTTTCCTTAGGGATGGCGCTGACCGCCCAACAGCTTCAGGACGGCGCCACCATCCGCAGCGTGGTGCTGTTCTCCGTCCTGGTATATGAGCTGGTCGGCCCTACGCTGACGAAGTACGCGCTGACGGCGGCCGGCGAGATCCACGCCGAGGGGAGGACGGACAGGCGGCGCAGAAACCGGCCCGCGCCCCTCTTCCATTTGGGGCGCCAGGAGGAACACCGATCGGAGTGAGGCGTTTTTAAAAAGCACCGTATGGAGTTTGTATTGTAACTTTCTTCCATGGAGATTGCAATCAAACATTTGAAATTTCCTGCTGTTGCATAATTTGTTGACAATTGTGATACAATATAGCATAATAGTTATGAGGTGACGGATATGAACTTTTATACGGTACGAGATTTAAGAACTACTCCAAAGAGTATATGGGATGATCTTTCTTCCGATGGCGAAGTTGTCATTACGAACAATGGCAAACCGACGGCGATTTTGATTGATATTGCGGAGGGCGGTTTTGAAGAAACCGTAAAAGCGGTCAGACAGGCAAAGGCAATGCTTGCTTTTAATTCTATGCGAATGAAAGCGGCGGAAAACGGCTATATGACTGATGAGGAAATCGAAGCCGAAATATCTGCTGCGCGTCGGGGAGATTGATTATGCTTGTAGTGATCGACACGAATATTCTGGTATCTGCTCTATGGTCAAAGAATGGCGCGCCTGCGAGGGTTTTAAGTCTGATAATCAGCGGAGGCCTTATCCCCTGTTATGATTACAGGATTTTAAGCGAGTACAAGGAAGTTTTAACAAGACCGAAATTCAAATTTACAGACAGCGAAGTGAGCGCTCTGCTTGATTGGATTTCAGATACCGGACGTAGTGTGGTTGCGGAACCGCTCAATGTTGATTTCTCAGATGAAGCGGACAAAAAGTTTTATGAGGTCGCAAAGTTTTGCGGTGCAAAGCTGATTACGGGAAATATAAAACATTTTCCGAAAGATAACGCTGTTTTGACTGTTTCAGAATTTTTGGAACAATACAGTTTGAAATAAAATGTATGTCTTATAAATACCGCCCGGAGGGCGGTATTTTTTTGCCGGAGCCTGTTTTTAAAGAAAATTAAGGAATTTGCCTGTCCTTTTTTGCTTTTTTACCGTTATATTTGTCAGAGACATAAAAAGAGGACAAAACCTGCGGCGGGAGAAAGGCGGGGGACATGGATGCGGATTTTTTGCTGTTTGCGCGGATGAGGCAGGGAGACGAGACTGCCGTGGAGTGCTTTGTGCAAAAGTATTACCGGGACGTGCTTCGGTATTGTAACTGCCACGTCTTTGATCCCTACGGCGCGGAGGATCTGACACAGGAAACCTTTGCGCGTTTTTTCCTTTCTCTGGACCGGTATTGCCACAGGGGGAAGGCGCGGGCCTATCTGTATGCCATCGCAAAGAACCTCTGCCGGGACCAGGCAGGGAAGAGTCAGGAGATCCCCATGGCCCAGGAGGAGGGGCTTTTTGCCGCAGCGACGGAGGAAAACGCGGCCTGCAGAGGGGTGCCGGAACACGGGGGACGAGGGGATCCGGCAGAAACCACGATCCGGCGTCTGGAGGTCTGGCGGGCGATCTTAAGTCTGCCGGAGGAACTCAGGGAAGTGGTGATCCTGCATTATTTTCAGGAGTTAAAACAAAAAGAGATTGCGAAAGCGCTGCAGATCGGCCTGCCGTTAGTAAAGTATCGGCTGCGCCGGGCCAGGGAGCTTTTGGCAGAGCGTTTGGAAGGAAGGGTGTAGAGATTGAAAGAAAGTCAAAAAAAAAGGATCGCTGATGTGCGGGAACTGTTCCCTGCGCCGCGGGAAGAAAAGATCGCGCAGGCGGCCCGGGCCTCCCGGCAAAGCTTTTTACAGGGAGAGGCGGGCAGGTCGCTGTCCCGCGCTGAGTTTTTGATCTGGCAGGTTTCGTATATCCGAAAACGCTGGTGGGTCTGGCAGTTTTTGCTGCTGCTGTTTTTGGGGGGCGCGGCCCTCTGCCAGAAGGACGCCCGGTATGCCCAGCATTTGCTGGGCGTGCTGGGGACGGACTTTGTCATACTGCTGATCCCGGAGCTGTTTAAAAACAAAGCGTCCGATTCTCTGGAGATCGAGGGCGCGGCCTTTTATTCCCTGCGCCAGGTATACGCGGCCCGGATCTTTGCGTTCGGATTGGTGGATGTTTTTCTGCTGAGCCTGTTTAGCGCTATTGCGGTAGGGGCGGCCCATATCGGCCCCGGGCAGCTTTTGATCCATTTTTTCCTGCCGCTGACGGTGACGGGATGTATTTGTTTCAGAGCCCTGACCAGCCGGTGGGTTTCCTCGGAGCTGGCCGCGGTCCTGCTGTGTCTGCTCTGGTCTGCGGCGTGGTATATGACGACGATGTATCTGGACTGGCAGGTTGCGGCAGGGACGCCCGTATGGATCGGAACGCTGGTTTTGTGTAGCGGTTATTTTTTGTATGCGGTGCAAAGAGCGCTGACGGTGCGGGAGGCGGCCGCATGAAGGAGGGAATATGGAACTTAGGCTGGAACATGTGACAAAACGGTTTTTGGATCTGACCGCCGTATCGGATGTGTCCACCGTGCTGGACAACGGCGTCTACGGGCTGCTGGGCGTCAACGGGGCGGGGAAGACCACGCTGATGCGGATGTTATGTACGCTTATAAGGCCGACCGCAGGGCGGATCCTGTGGGAGGGCGAGGACATTTTTGAAATGAATATGCGCTATCGGAAGCTGTTGGGTTATCTGCCCCAGGATTTCGGGTTTTACCCGGATTTCTGCGCTCAGGATTATCTGATGTATATCGCTTCCATCAAGGGGCTGCGCCCGGCGGTGGCCAAAGCCCGGGTGGAAGAGCTTTTGCACAGGGTGGGGTTATATCAGGTGCGCCAGAAAAAAATGAAGAAATTTTCCGGCGGTATGAAGCGCCGGGTGGGCATCGCTCAGGCGGTCTTAAACGATCCGAAGCTGCTGATTTTGGACGAACCCACATCGGGCCTGGATCCAAAGGAGCGGATCCGGTTTCGGAACCTGATCGGCGAGTTGTCCCAGGACCGGATCGTGCTTTTGTCCACCCATATCGTTTCGGATGTGGCCAACGTCGCGAAGGGGATTTTTTTGATGAAGGATGGAAAGATCTGTCATGAAGGGAGTATGGAAAAAATCCTGCGGGAAGCGCCCGTAAAGGTCTGGTGCTGCCGTGTATCCGGGAAGGAAGCCGATGCCTGCCTGAACCGATATCAGGTGGCGAATTTCAAAACGGACGATCAGGGCTGCGAACTGCGGATTCTGTCCGAAGAAAAACCGACGGCGGACGCCATCGAGGAGACGCCGACGCTGGAGGATGTGTTTTTGTATTATTTTGGAGAGAAAGCGGGGAATGAGGATGCTGCGTTATGAATTAAAAAAGATTCTTGCCGGGAAGGGGAACCGGATCGCGCTGTTTCTTCTGGTCGTCTTTTGGGGCGTCAGTTGTTATTGCGCCGTTACCGATATTGACGTCAATTTTACCGACGGGCAGGGGAAAAGCGGATATGGGTATTTTGCCGCCCAAAAGCTGCGGGAGGCGCAGAAAGCCTGGATGGGCCCGCTGACGGAGGAGACGGTGGCGGCGGTCATCGAAAAAAACGCCCGCATCATCGCCACGCCGGAATATAACGCGGACGATGCCGCCCGATCCAATATCGCCTATGGATGGATGCAGGATTACCGGGATATTCGTAATATCATAAACTGCGCTTTCTGTGAATTTCGGACCTATGATTATTACCGGATCAATTCCCTTACCCCCGCCGATGCGGCGGACTTCTATCCGAACCGTCTGGCCGCGCTGAAAACCTGGCTGGATACGGAGGCAAAGGATTTATACAGCGACGAAGAAAAGGCGTTTTTTATCGACCATTACGAAAACATGAAAACACCCCTGTATTATACCTGGAAACAGGGGTGGGAAAGCCTGCTGGAACATGCCGCCATGCCGCAGATGTTTTTGGTGCTGACCTTAAGCTTTGTGGCGGCCGGACTGTTTGCCGGAGAATTTTCCAACCGGGCGGATGCGGTCTTTTTTACCGCCTGCCATGGCAGGGGAAAGGCGATAAAGGCTAAGATCGGCGCGGGCGTCCTTTTTGTGACCGGCGCGTATTGGATCGTCTGGGGCGCCTATTCCCTATTCGTGCTGGGAACGCTGGGGGCCGACGGCGCCTCCTGTATGATCCAGACGGGGCTTGGGGGCTGGAAAAGCTTCTACAACATCAGTTACGGGCAGCTTTATCTGTTGGCCTCCTTCGGCGGTTATGCGGGCGCCCTGTTCTTCTTGTTTCTGACCATGCTGGTCTCGGCCTGGTCCCGTTCTGCCACAGTGGCGGTGACCGTGCCCTTTGTGCTGATTTTTCTGCCCTCTGTGCTGGACAATCTGGGATCGGACTGGATGTCGAAGCTGACGGGGCTTCTGCCGGATCAGCTTTTCCAGATGGATCTGGCCGTGCGGTATTTCAATCTGTACTGTGTGGGAGGACGCCTCATGGGGGCGCTGCCGATCCTGTTTACGGTCTACACGGCCCTGGCCCTTTTGTGCCTGCCGGTATGTTACCGCGTATTCAGGCGGGCGGGGATCGGCAGATAGTTCAGGCAGAAAGCTTTTCCAGCGCGTCCAAAAACAGATCCCGGATGGAATCGTCGGGGTAAGCGCCCAGCCTGGGGATATTTTCCATCCCGATGCTGCCGCCGGCCATTTCCGCATGGCCGCCGCCGTTTCCCAGATCTTTTAAAGCCGTGTTAATCAGTTCCCCGGCGTGGATGTCCGGGTTCTCCGACCGGACGGAAAATTTGATCTCCTTTTCCCGGTAGGAGTAGAGGATAGCAATTTCTACTTCTTCCAGGCTGAGAATAAAATCCGCCACCAGGGCGATCAGGGAGTCCGGACAGGCGAAGGGGATGGCCGCGATGCCGGTTTTGTCGTAGACTCGGATATTTTCGATGGCGGAGCCGTAAGCTTTGAGGTCGGCAAATTCCAGGGTGTTTTTTTCCAGCTCGGTCAGGACGTGTTCCTCCGCCTTCGGGAAAAGATACCGGAACATATCGATATCCAGCGCCGTGACGCCTCTTGTAAAATGGGCCGTATCCGTTTTCAGGCCGTAGAGCAGCGCCGTAGCCACCTCCGCCGTCATGGGGACGTTAAGCTTTTGGAAGTATTCTGCGATCAGCGTGGCGCAGCTACCCACTGTCCGAATGTCCGAATACAGGTATTCCACGGCGGTATAGGTGGGATGATGGTCGATGCAGGCGATCTCATTTCCGGCCATATCCAGAATATTCCCGCCGCTTTTCTGGGAATCCACACAGATGATAACATCCTCGGGGCGCATCTGATCCTTCAGCTCCGCATAGGAAACGAGACGGATATGGAGAAGCTCGGTCATCTTCCGGGTGCTGAGCTTGTCTATCCTGCCGTGGTAGCACAGAGTCGCAGGGATACCGAAGTGGGAAAAAAGCGCCTGCAGGCCGAAAGCCGAGGCGATGGCGTCCGGGTCGGGGAAATTGTGGGTCTGGATGTAAACCTTCTCCGATCGGCAGGCGTCGATCAGTTTGTAAAATTCTTTCATGAAGTCATGTCCTATCGTTCAAAATGTTCGGAAGACGGTTGCTGTAAAATACTATACAGGAACGAAAGGGGGATTGCAACCCTTTCGGAGATTGCTCTTTTTTCCCGCAGGGTATATACTGCATATATACGGGTTTGGCACAGGGGGACGGGGATGGACAGAAAATACAAAAAAATGCTCCTGCGGGGGATCAAAATCGCGCTGGGCAGCAGCTTTGCCATATTCCTTGCGCATATGCTGCATCTGAACCATGAGATTTCGGCGGGCACGATCACGCTTCTGACGATCGTATCCACAAAATGGGAGACGGTCAAGCTTTCCGTATACCGGATCCTCACGATGCTGTTTACGATCGGGATGACCTGGATCTTGTTTTTACATATTTCAAATCCCTGGATCGCCTATGGCTGTTTTGTGTTTCTACTGGTGGTCGTGAGCGATTTGCTGGGCTGGGGCGCCACCGTTTCGGTCAACGCCGTGATCGCGGCCCATTTCCTGGCGGATATGGATTTTAAGCCGTCGACGGTGGGCAACGAGATCCTGCTGGTGCTGATCGGAATTACCGTTGCTGTGGTATTGAATCTGTTCCACGACAATGAAAATTCCAAAAAGGAACTGGTGCTGCATATGCGCTATGTCGAGTGGCAGATGCAGGCGATCCTGGGAGAAGTGGCGGATTATCTTTCCAACAAAGACGCCAAAGGGGACGTCTGGGGGGAACTGTCCGAGCTGGAAGAAAAGCTGCGGCAGTATGTGCTGGACGCTTGCGATTATCAGAACAACACGTTTGCCTCCCATCCGGGATATTACATAGACTATTTTGAAATGCGGATGAAACAGTGCAGCGTGCTGCACAATCTCCATTATGAGATGCGCAAGATACGGAATATGCCCCGGCAGGCGCAGATCGTGGCGGGGTATATCGTATATATGAAGGACTTTGTGGTCGAAGTGCATTCTCCGGAGGAACAGATCCGGCGGCTCAAAATGATCATAGAGGGGCTGAAGGATGTGGCGCTGCCCGAAAGCTGGGAGGAATTTGAAAGCATCGCGATCCTCTACCACATCCTGATCGATCTGGAGGATTTTCTGTATTACAAAAAGAGGTTCGTGGAAGGGCTGGATGAAAAGCAGAGGAAGATCTACTGGAAAGAGGAAAACGCGCAGAAGAGATGAAGGAGGCGCTCCATTGAGGGCATTGAGGGGATTGAGGGGATGAGGGGATAATCCTCGCAATTCAATAAAAATTTATCGAAAATCAATAAAAATATATTGACATTCAATTCCAACAGTGCTATTTTAAGGTTACAG
>CANQFM010000045.1 GCA_947598825.1 uncultured Eisenbergiella sp.
GGAAGATAGACGTTTTCATACTCCATAAACTTCGGCGTGGTGGGCAGCGCGGTCATCAACCCGAAAAGGCCATATTTAAGAGCAAACGCCCTGACTTCTTTCTGAATATCGCTGTCCGGCTTTTTACTCATGCAGAGCCGCCCGATGTTGAGGGCATCCAGCACAAGCTGCTGCGCATCCTTCAGCGGGTCATATATCTCCGGCTTTGCGTTTTTCGCCGGAGTGAGATAGAGCGTTCCGTCCTCCGCCGCCCGCCATTCATATTCACTGTACCGCACCCAATGGGAGCTTGTGCGTTCAAACAGATTTCTCATACTGTCCTCCGTGTAACCAGAATATCGAATATTCCTATTACCTATTATACGAATTGCCGCCATCCTTGTCAATGCCGGTGTCCTTCATTTCCACAAGAAAGCGCCGTTCCTCCATCGTCATAGGCTGTCCTGATTCCTCCCGCGGTCTGAGTGCCGGGAGGATTTTCTTATGTATCTTTCGTAAAGCCGTGTTCCGCACCTTACGGATATTTCTGCCCGTCTGCATCCGCATTTTACCGATTCTATCTTTCGCCAATCGTCGGAAATCCGTTGTAAAAAAACACAATTCCGGTATATAATAGAATGTAAATAACAAACAATCGAAATGACGATTGCAAAAACAAAAATCTATAGAACAGGACGTTTTTCAGTGCCGGGCTGCAGCGCGATATGCAGGGAATGGGGACAGGAATGAAAAAACCTCTGCCAAAGCATCAAAAAGTGGAATATAGGCGCAACGAACCTTTTTTCGTTGCAAATGTCCGCTGCAGTGACAGCGACTATGTATATATTAAAAACAGCCACTGGCACGAAGATCTGGAGATTGCCTACGTCGTAAAGGGGGGCGGCATCCACTATATCGACGGCGAAAGAATAGAGGAAAAAACGGATCACCTCATCATCACGAACTGCGAGAGCGTTCACAGGATCGATGTGGATGCTTCAAAGCATACGGATCCGGATGCGCTCGCCTGTATCGTGCTGCTGGTGAGCAAGGGATTTTTGGAGGATAATTTTCCGGAATACAGCGATATCTGGTTCACGAATGAGCGCACGGCCGCTACGCCCCAGATGCGGGATATCTTTTTCCAGTTCTCGGAGTATGCGGCGGGGGAGCATAAGGGATCGGGACACATATATATCTACATGAAGGGGCTGCTCCTTCAACTGCTGTATTATCTGTGTGACACCGGCACTGTCAGCCGCGAAAAACACGCCGTGCTGTCCTCCGGCAATCAGGTGGAGGAGTTGAAGCAGGTGCTGCGTTATATAGAAAACCACTATTCCGAACCGATAGCGCAGGCCGATATGGCCCGGATGTTTTACTTTACGCCGCAGTATTTTGCCAGGTGGTTCAAAAAGAGTACCGGCGTTACCTTTACGGAATACCTGGTTTATTACCGGCTGCTGCAGGCCAGGGGGGATCTGCTTGCCTCCGATAAACTGGTGCGCGACATAGCCATGGATCACGGCTTCGCCGATGACCGGAGCTTTATCAATGCTTTTAAAAGGTACTTTAACGTAACACCGCATCAGTTTCGGATGAATTGTGCTAAAAAGATAATTTAACGCAGTTTTTTTGCAAAAAATAGGAAGTTCTGAAGCCATATCTTTTATAAAATTGTTTTATAAGCAGTAAAAATGCTGCTAATATGAAGCAAAGGAGTAAAAGTTATGGCTAATTCTTCCAATGACCATCGCCTTAGCATAGGCGAAAAAGTGGCCTATGGATTCGGCGACTCCGCAGCCAACGTGTATGTGGCGATGGCGGGTTCCTTCCTGACGGCCTTCTACACCGACTCAGTGGGCATAGCTGCCGCTGCCGTCGGTACCATGATGCTGCTGGCGCGTATCTTTGACGGCGTGACAGACCTTATCATGGGCGCTGTGGTGGATAAGACCAAAAGCAAATACGGGAAAGCCCGCCCCTGGGTTCTGTGGTCAGCGCCGCTTATGATGATTGGCCTGATCCTGCTGTTTACGGTACCCTCGTCGCTCAGCTCCGGCGGAAAGCTGGCTTACGCGTATGTTACCTACATATTTATGAACTGCCTGGTCTATACCGCTAACAACCTCCCTTATAACGCGCTCCTCTCGCGCATGACGCTGAACGTGCAGGATCGTGCGACAACGGCCTCCATCCGTTTCGTCATGACCCAGTTTACAACGCTCATCATCAACGCGGTGACGATCCCCCTGGTCGGAAGGATCGGCTGGGTGAATCTGTCCATCATCTACGGCGCAATCGAGCTTGTGATGCTGCTCATCTGTTTTATGTTCTGTAAAGAACATATCGGAGCTGACGACAGCGGCGTTGTCAAGGTGGAGAACGTGCCCTTTAAGGAGGCGCTTCCCGCCGTTTTGAAGAATAAGTATTTCTATATGCAGGCGCTCATGTTCCTGTTTTTGTATATCAATGTGGTGGCGGCGGGTATGTCCGGATACTATTTCAGCAATGTGGTTCTTGGAAACGCCGCCATATTCAGCCTGCTCAGCGCCTGCCAGACGGCGCCCGCTATCGCGGCGAATTTTGTGAATCCGGCTCTGGTGGCCAAATTTGGCAAGCGTAAGCTGATGATGATCGTCGGCAGCCTGATTGTGGGCGCCGCCGGCACGAACCTTCCGCTTATCGTAATAGGCATTATCATCCGCGGCTTCGGCAACGGCCCGATCATGTCCGGTATTTTCGCCATGACAGCCGACGTTGTCGATTACGGCGAGTGGAAATACGGCAAGCGGTCAGAGGGACTGATCAATTCTTGCACCTCTTTTGGCATGAAGCTGGGCATCGGCCTTGGCTCCGCCGTTGGCGCCGGAATCCTCTCCCTTGGCGGCTATATCGAGGCTGTCGCGCCTGAGATGCAGCCCATGTCCGCGCATATGGCCATCCGGTTTAACTTCGGATATATGGGCGCGATCATCGGCGCCGTTTGCCTGGTGCTTGTCATTATGATGAACATTGATAAGAATATCAAGCAGATCCAGGCCGATCTGGAAAAGAAGCACAACGCATAAATTGCAAATTAAAGTGCAGCCCTGCGCGGAACTGCCGCACCGGCGGCTTCGCGTAGGGCGTTTTATATGGAAAGGAGAACAGGAATATGTCAGAAGCAAGCGATTTTGTCAGAACAAATTTTAAGGCGGGCGATGATATACGCGATGCCGGTCTTACGACTCCTGCGGATATTGTCCGGTACGATGATATTGTATACGGAGACGATCCGGTGTGGCAGTCCCTCGATGTGTACAGGCCGAAAGCGATGGAAGAAAAAAAGCTGCCGGTCATTGTCAGCGTCCACGGAGGCGGCTGGGTGTACGGCGACAAGGAGCGGTACCAGTATTACTGCATGAATCTTGCCCAGCGCGGTTTCGCTGTCGTCAACTTTTCGTACCGCCTCGCTCCGGAGAATAAGTATCCGGCTTCCCTGGAGGATACGAACGCCGTGTTTACCTGGGTGCTGGCCAATGCGGACAAATATGGTTTTGACGCGGATCATGTGTTTGCCGTTGGCGATTCGGCGGGAGCCCACAACCTGGGGCTCTATTCGGCGATCTGCACGAACCCGGAGTATGCGGCGAAATATGCTTTTACCCCTCCGGCGGGATTTGCGCCCACGGCTGTAGCGCTCAACTGCGGCGCCTACGAGATTGATACGTCAAAGCAGGATCTGACGACGCAACTGATGGCGGACTTTTTGCCAGAGGGAGGCTCTCCCAGAGAGCTTGCGCTTATCCAGGTAGCCAATTATGTCACGGAAAAATACCCGCCGGTATTCCTGATGACCTGCAATGATGACTTCCTGAAGGATCAGGCGCCCATCATGACGGCCAAACTGCTGGAAAAAGACGTGCCGTTTTTATTCCGTTATTATGGCGGAAAGGACAAAAAGCTCCCCCATGTGTTCCACTGTGACATGAAAAGCGCCGACGCGAAACTTTGCAATGACGAGGAGTGCGAATTTTTTAAGAAATATTGCTGAGCCTGGAGAAAGGGGATAAAACCAATGGCAAAGATCTATGCGACAAAATCCGGGGAGATTTCAAAGCGAGAGCAGACACATCTGGAGCTGTCCCACAGCCTTGCCGGGGAGTGCGTCGTGCTGCTGGAAAATGACGGCGCCCTGCCGCTTGCTCCCTGCAAGGCAGCACTGTTTGGCAGCGGAGCGCGCAGCACCGTCAAGGGAGGCACCGGCTCCGGCGATGTAAATACGAGAAGCTCCGTGAATATTGAACAGGGAATGAAGAACGCCGGCTTTACCATCACCACAGAAGCCTGGCTGGACCGGCAGGATAAAAAAGAGGCACAGGACAGGGTAAACTATCTGAAATGGATGAAGGACGAGGCGGCGCGCCAGAATGTAGCGGAGTTCTATATCAGCTTTACCTATCATTTTGAGGTGCCGGGGCCTGCGCCGATCCTGGAGGAAGACCTTGACGGCGGCACCGATACGGCGGTATACGTCATATCCCGTACATCCGGGGAGGGCGCGGACCGCTTTGAAAAGCGCGGCGACTATTATCTCTATCAGGAGGAGAAGGACCAGATCGAACTGCTGGCCGCCAGATTCCGCAGGTTGATCGTGGTGCTGAATATCGGCGGCGTGATCGATATGTCAGAGATCAAGGCGGTCAAGGGCGTAAACGCCGTCATCCTGATGGGACAGTTGGGCAGCGTTGGGGGCGACGTGCTGGCGGACGTACTCACCGGCAGGGTCGTGCCCTCCGGCAAGCTGACCGATACCTGGGCGGCAAAATATGCGGATTATCCCGCCGTGGCGGCTTTTGGCCATAACGACGGCAATGTGGACGATGAGTATTATACGGAAGGGATCTATGTCGGTTACCGGTATTTTGACACCTTTGGAGTAAAGCCCATCTATCCCTTCGGCTATGGCCTGTCCTACACCAGCTTTGAGCTGACAGACGTAAAGACAAGGGTCGATGGCGCGAATGTGACGGTTACAGCCGCTGTAAAAAATACGGGCGGACTTGCCGGTAAGGAGGTCGTACAGGTTTACTGCGCCGCGCCAAAGGGAAGCCTTCCTAAACCGAAAAAGGCCCTGGTGGGATTTGGAAAAACGGAAACACTTGCGCCCGGCGGCTCCTGTGCCGTCAGTGTGACCTTCCCCGTCAGTTATATGGCTTCCTACTGCGAGAAATGCGCCGCGTGGGTGCTGGAGCCGGGCGAATATGTACTCCTTGTGGGAAACAGTTCCGCTGCTGTCCGGCCTGCTGCCGCGCTGACTCTTGCAGAAAAGTTCGTGACAGAGCAGCTTAAGAACCTTTTCGGGGCAGCCGGTGAAGTGGATGAGATCCAGGCTCCGAATTTTGCGGCGGCAACGGATGAAACGGATGAGAAGCTTCTTCGCATCTCGCTGGATCCGGAGACAATCCCCTCCGGAAAAGTCCTTTACAGCAAGGAGAGAGAGCCGTTTACAACGGAACATCAAGAACTGCTGACAGCGGCGGATGTGAAAGCCGGAAAATGCACGGTGGAGGAGCTTGTATCCCAACTGACGGTAAGAGAAATGGCCGAGCTTTGTGTCGGCACGCTGCGGGCCGGAGGCGGAAGTGTGGTTGGCAATGCCTCCTATACGGTGCCCGGCGCGGCAGGGGACAGCAGCTCTATTGTCAAAGAGAGCCGCGGCATCAAGAACATGATCCTGGCCGATGGGCCTGCGGGACTACGGCTGCAGCCCATTTTCAAGACCACCAAAAGTGGGGAACTGCTGCCCGGAGGCAGCGTGCTGGGCGATTTCCAGGAGCCCTTCGACCCGAAATATACAGATGAAAATTCCGATACCTACTATCAATACTGTACCGCCATCCCCATCGGCTGGTCGCTGGCCCAATCCTGGAACATGGATCTGCTGGAACAGGCTGGGAGCATGGTGGGAAAAGAGATGGAACTCTTTGGCGTCGATTTGTGGCTGGCGCCTGCCCTCAATATCCACCGCGATCCGCTTTGCGGCAGGAATTTCGAGTATTATTCGGAGGATCCCGTCGTATCCGGAAAGGCTGCTGCCGCTATCACAAGAGGCGTGCAGAGCCATAAGGGCAAGGGTACCACGATAAAGCATTTTGCGGCAAACAACCAGGAAGACAATCGATACTTCACAAACTCCCATGTCAGTGAGCGCGCCTTGCGGGAAATTTATCTGAAAGGCTTTGAGATTGCGATAAAGGAGTCAAAGCCGCTTTCTATTATGACCTCCTATAATTTGCTGAATGGCATCCATACGGCGAATAATCGGGATCTGATACAGGCGGCGGCCCGCGACGAGTGGGGCTTTAAGGGCGTTGTGATGACCGACTGGTTCACCTCCCAGCATAGCGAGGGGCTGACGGGGAACCGGAAGGTGATCTATCCGATCTCCGCCTCTACCGGCTGTATTTATGCCGGTAACGACATGCAAATGCCCGGGTGTCAGCAAAATGTGGATGACATTGTGGAGGCCGTCGAGACAGGCCGGGAGCTGGACGGGTACTGCATTACGCTAAGCGATCTGCAATTTAACGCGGCAAACGTCGTCCGTGCGGCAATCCTGACGGACTGTGCAGAGGACTAGCATCCGTTATCTGAATTGCTGCCATTGCTGTAATCAGGAATGGCAGCAATTTTATTTTACATTCTTAAATAAGCGGGAGGACACCTTTATCGGCGGCCTTTCCATGGGCGGTTATGGCGCCTGCAGGAACGGACTGAAATACTGCGGCACAGAGGATCATTTGATCGGAGCAAACCGGTCGATAGCGGCTGCTCTAAAAGAAGCCGGTGCCTGTGTGACCTATGAGGAAGGGCCGGGTATCCACGACTGGTATTTTTGGGATACCTATATTCAGAACGTTTTGAAATGGCTGGATATAAAGAGTACAGAGGGCTGAAATGAACTGGACGGGAATGGTGACAATACCATGCCGCCGCAGGACAATTCAGAAGAATCCTCCGAAACGGAAAACGGCTTATCACTTACGTTGCGAACCCCGCATACTGCGTCATATAAAGATCATAGTATTTTCCTTTTTGTGCCAGAAGTTGGTCATGGTTGCCGCTCTCTACGATTTGCCCATGATCCATGACGACGATGATATCGGAATCACGGATGGTAGAAAGACGATGTGCAATGACGATGCTGGTGCGGTCTTTCATCACGCGCTGCATGGCGTCCTGTATGGCTTTTTCCGTGCGTGTGTCCACATTGGAAGTGGCCTCATCCAAAATCAGGATCTTCGGGTCGGCCACAAAAGCACGGGCAATCGCCAGGAGCTGTCTCTGCCCCTGACTGATGTTTTCTCCGGAATTGACGAGAACGGATTCCATGCCATGGGACAGTCGCCTGGGTAAATCGTCGCAGCGGCTCATTTGCATGGCATTTGCAATTTGCGCATCCGAAGCCGTCTCATTCCCATACTTCATGTTTTGCCGCAGGGTATCGGAAAAAAGGACGGTGTCCTGCAAGACAATGGCCATATTTTTTCTCAGGTCGTCCCGGGACACATGGGATATATCTTGACCGTTGATGCATATTTTGCCGCTTTCGATATCGTAAAAGCGCATCAGAAGATTGACGATCGTCGTCTTGCCGCTGCCGGTTGCGCCAACCAGCGCCACCTTTTTCCCGGACGGAACGGTCAATGTGAAATCCTGTATGACGGGGTGCCCCGATTCGTAGGAAAAATTCACATTTTGGAAAGTAACTGCCATCTGCTCGTTTTCTTTCAGCTTTTCACCGGACTTATCCTCATCGATCTCGTCCAGAACCGTAAATACCCGCTCCGCTCCGGCAATCGCAGTCTGAAGCTGGCCGTAGACCTGTGCCAGTTCATTGATCGGACGGCTGAATTGCTTTGCATACACAATAAACGCGGAGATCACGCCGATCGAGATCAATCCATGGATGGAGAAATATCCTCCGAAAGCCGCGATAATCACAAATCCGATGTTCCCGATGCAGTTCATGACCGGTCCCATCACACCGCTGAAAATGTCGGTTTTGATGCCGACCTTTGTAAGGGAATCCGCGGTTTGACAGAAATCCTCCGTTGTTTTCTCCTGACGGTTATAAGCCACCACGGTGCGGTAGCCGGAGACCATCTCTTCCACAGTTCCATTGAGCTGCCCCAATAATTGCTGCCGCTTTCGGGAGAATTTTCGTACCCTGCCCGAAAGGATTTTTGTTGCAAGCAGCGTCAACAAGACGGTAGCGAAGCTGAGGAGCGCCAACTGCCAGCAATACCACATCATAATGGCGACGGTGCCGATGATCGTAAGCACGCCGGAAAAAAGAGAGGGCAGAGATTGGGAAACTGTGTTGGAAATGTTCTCAATATCATTGGTTATGCGGCTCATAACGTCGCCGTGGGAATGGGTATCCAGATAGCGCACCGGCAGATCCACGATCTTGGCAAAAAGTTCCTCCCGCATATGCTTCACAACGCGCTGGCTGAGATGCGCGCTGACGACGCCCTGTAAAAGTTGGCACATACTGTGCAGCAAATAGATGCAAAGCATCAAAATCACGGTTCCAGGCAGATTGCCCACCCGCACGCCCGCGATCGTGTCGATGGCCTGACTTTGCAGGCTAGGCGCGTAAACGCCGCAAAGCGTTCCGAAGATGACAACGGAAAGCATGAAAATGACCATGCCTCTTTCACGGGCAAAATATGCGAAAATGCGTTTCAATGTGGCGCCGAGATGCTCCGCGTGCTGCACCTCGACAAAGCGTTCATGGTGATTCATACCGGGAATATTCCGACTGGCCAGTTTCTGATCTCTCGGTTCACTCATGTTTATCATCCTCCTCTCCGATCTGAGACTGATATATGGCCTGGTAGGCCGGACAGGAAACTAAGAGTTTTTCATGGGGACCGCAGGCAACAATATGACCGTTTTCCAGGACGGCGATCTTATCCGCTTGCCGTGCGGATGCGATCCGCTGTGCGACGATGATTTTTGTGCTGTGTGGGTTGGTCTTTCGGAGCGCTGCGTACAAAGCCGCTTCAGTTTTCAAATCCAAAGCGCTGGTGGAATCGTCGAAGATCAGAATTTCCGCGTTCTTCAGAACAGCCCGTGCAATAGAAACACGCTGTTTCTGTCCTCCGGAAAGGCTCATGCCCCGTTCCGCCACGATTGTTTGATAGCCATCCGACATTCGGGAAATAAAGTTGTCCGCCTGAGCCACTATAGCAGCGGATTTGATTTCTTCGTCTCCGGCCTGAGGATCGCCCCAGGATATATTTTCCTGAACGGAAGCGCTGAAAAGTTCGCTTTTCTGCAGCGCCATGGCAATCTTCCCGCGCAAAGCGGTTTGCCGGTATTCCCGCACATTGACGCCATCCACAAGTACTGCGCCGCCGGTTACATCATAAAAACGCGGGATCAGGCTGACAAGGGTCGTTTTGCCGCAGCCCGTCTCACCCATGATCGCTAGCGTTTCGCCCGGGTTTACCTTCAAATCAATGTGTTCCAGTACCATCTGGCCTCCCGGATAGGCAAAGGATACATCCTTAAATTCGATGCTGCCTCTCACGGAGGTTTCTCCGTTCTGTTCCCCGTCAACAAGCTCCGGAGCGCTGTCCAGAATGACCCGGACTCTTTTCCAGGACGCAATCCCTCGTGAAATATTCTGAAAGATCATCACCAGCATCAACATACCGTTGAGCATCTGCGTGGTGTAGGTAATGGCCGCCATAACGCTCCCCGGTGTTGTTCCACCGGCACTTACGTTGACGTTTCCTACCAGCAGGATGGCGGCTACCGCAAGATACATCAGTGCGTTCACAACGGGATTCATAAACGCAAAGATGATCAATACCCTAAGCTGCGTCTTGATCAGTTCGTTATTTGCCTTTCCAAAGCGCAGCTTTTCATAGATTTCCCGAACGCAGGCTTTGATGACGCGGATACCGGCTACGTCTTCCTGCATAATGGAATTAACGGTATCCAACTGCGCCTGCAGTTTTGTAAACAGGGAACCGGCTTTTTTCATACAAACGGCCATTACGGCGATGATCAGCGGGAAAACGCAGAGCACCACATACCCGAACATCCGGTTCAACCGGAACATACAGTACATACTGCCGAAGGTAAGCATCGTCGTCCGGATCATGCCGCGCACAAACTGGGAAATGAAGTTCTGCACCTGAGTGATATCGTTCGTCATTCGGGTTACAAGGGAGCCTGTTCCGAACCGATCGATCTGCGGAAAAGAAAAGGTCATGATTTTCTGAAAACAGTCCTTGCGCATATCGTTTCCGATATTTTGACCGGACATATGGACAAACGCGTTATTCAGAGAGCCGCACAGACCGCCAAACAGAACGAGGCAGATCATTTGCAGGCCGAGCTTCCAAATCAGATCCAGATTTCCAATACCGCCGGAGTTCAGTCCCAGCACGCCGTCGTCCACGATTTGGCTCATGATACCGGGCTGGATCAGGTCCATGGAAACTTCTCCGATCATAAAAGCCCCTGCAAGAATCGCATAATGGAGATAACGGCGGATATATTTCCACATCATTCCGTTTCCCTCCAATGACCGTCGTCTTTATGCGGTCTGTGATGGCCGCCCCTCCCGTGATATTCATGCTCAAAATGGGCGCCTGACGACGGAAAGCGTTTTTCCCAATCCGAGGACAGCTTCTCCAGCAAAACGAGCAATTCTTCTTTTTCCGTTTCCGTGAGACAAAGAAACATCTCTTCATGCCGCAGCTCTCGTTGACGCTTCGCTTCTCCGGCGGCCTCCCTGCCTTTTTCCGTCAAGGATACCTCCACGTTCCGCCGGTCGGCCTCGCTTACGGTTCTAACGATATACCCCGCGCTTTCCAATTTTCCAATCACCTCGCTTGCGGATCCAGAACGGATCTGTAACCGTTCTGTCAGCGTCCGCTGCGTGGCAGAGTCTCCCATTTCATTTAATACAATCAGTACACGCTGCTGACTTCCCCGGCCTTCATACAGCCCGCGCATCATGTGGCCAATATCTCTGAGATTAATGATGAGTTTCCCATTCGTATCGGCCAATTGATAATGCGTCTCGCGCCATGCCGCCCTATCGTTTCCGTTTTTCACGTTTCTACACCTCCGAGAATTTGCTTGGTACCTTGCAATTATATACCCTTGTCTTTTGAATTGCAAGGTACCTTATGAATATTTTTATGAGAAATCCCTGTGCTGCCTATAAATATTGAATTTCCACGGGATTCTTAAGCTATGCCGTCGCTGATTTTATGGTGAAGTTAAAAAAATTGATATCATCTTGCGGACAATATTTTCCTTCCCGCAATTCTGTGATATAGTGAAAAACAGGATTCGAAGTGTCACAACAGAGGAGAAGCTATGGATAAGCGGATGACGGGCAAGTGGTACAAGGAAGAACTGGGAGAAACCATCAATATCTTTGACGAAACGCCCCTGCGCATGAAGATATCCTTTACTTCCAGCGGATATTACAATTTTGAGCCGAACTGCGTATACGAAAAAGACGGATACCTGTGCTTTGAAATCAACGACGAAACCCACCGGATGGTGTATCACATTCGATACGCGGACGGCAGTCTGGAAGGATTTTATACACAGCACGGCAGAACAACCCCGGTGAAGTACGGGAAAGTCAGCGATGCGCCGGAGGATGCGCCCTATCAATTTCTTCCCGCCGAAGTTTATGTTCCCCAAACCGATAAAACGAGAATCGAACTCCTGCGGAAATTTTCGGAATATGACCGGACCCGGGAAGACGACTGCCCGTCCGTGTTCGTTTTGGGCGGCAAAATCCCCAAAATACTGGAAAAATATCACTACTCCGACTACATAAAGGACTGCGATGCCTCTTCGGACGGAATCGTTTTCCGTCTGCTCGATTTTGTCTGCGATCATTTCGGACACGAAGGCAGCGGCGGAATGGGAAATGACGCCCGTATAACAAAACTCATAAATTTCTGTGAGCGAAACGGCGGAAAGACCAATTGCCGCGGCCTCGCCATTATGCTGGCGTCGCTTTTGCGGCTGAACAAAATCAAAGCCCGGCACATCACCTGTCTGCCGTATGAGGATCCCTTTGAAGACTGTCATGTAGTGGTGGACTGCCTTTTGCCGTCAGGCAGGCGCATCATGCTTGATCCGACATGGAGACTGTATTTAAGAGATAAAGCCGGGGAATACGTTTCTTTACCCCGTCTCCGGGAATTACTGCTGGCGGATGAACCGATCTTTGAAAATCCGAACGCCGATTACAACGGAACGGGATTCGCCAAAGAATATCACAGAGATTATATGATCAAAAACATGCTGCGTTTTGCCCGCTGCACACTTTGCAAAGACGGCGTTGACGGCCGGAGCGAAGGGTCGGAATATATCACGCTGATTCCGAAAGAATACCCGACTGACCAATTTCCCGAAGAGCAGAAGGCCGGCTTCGTTTACAACGATCTCGCTTTTTGGAGCATGTGAAAAAACGGAACGGCGTTTGAGAAAAAGTTCAGCGGCGATTTTTACCGGGCTCACCGCTCCTATCTCTTCCCTATGAGGCCCCTGAGCTTCCACTCTTCTTCTGAGTTCACTGTCCAACATTAGGAATTGATTATTTTGTACTTGGAGTACTTCCCCCCACATAACAATTCTAAACGTCCTTGAGCTTGAAGCTTTTTAATAACTGTATACGCCTGCGAAGGAGTCACTTTCAACAATTCAATGACATCCTGTTTTGTGATGATCCCATTCTGCGTATTTGCCAGCTTCATTACTAACTCAGGATATCTGATGCTGTCGATATCTGTCTGTCGAACATACTGTATTGCTTCTTTGTTCTCTCGGTAGATCTTTTTCTCTAGAATATAGGTGCGATCTTTTCCTTTTCCGGATGCTTCAATCAAACCGGTCTCGATCATGGCCTCAATTGCGGATCTAACCTTATTTTCACTCAGATTTGTCCGTTCTACAATTCGTTCAACTGTACTTCTTCTTTCTGTATTAAGAACAGATAGAATCATCAATGTGTAAATTGATAATGGTTTTCCCTGCCTGTTTTGTTCTTCTGCAACAAACTTTGCGAACGGCAAGTCTGCTTTCGCCCTTTGAATAAATAGTTTAACGGTTCTGCTGGTAGATTCAGAATAATCTGGCCAAGGCCTTCCAAAGATGATAGAACCTTCAAAAATTCTATCAATTCCTCTTCCCGTTTTCTCAGCTAAGCCGATTCGTTTCATTGCATCAGCAAGCGCAGGATTGCGTCCATGTGGTTCTACAGTTAAAAGATTTTTCAGATTAACTCCATCGATAAATCCCCCAGGATTGCTAATGACCATTCCTTCATCATCAATCAAAACCCTTACGGCGCCAAGTATAGTGTAATCCCTATGACAGAATGCGTTTACTAAACCTTCTCGAAAAGCAGCCCAGTCAAATTCCGGAATTGGAATTCTAAACAATCCATATTCAGTCTCCCTTTCCGGATTCCAGGCTTTGACATATGTCTCATAGTTTTCGAACAATTCAAGAAGCGGCTTGTTACTATCCTCATTCATACGGACAGCCGTTCCTTCAAGAACTTGAAATGCCGATTTCGCTGTTGGTATCAGTTCTGCAATACGCTCTTCTTTTCCAATTAAAAGCATACCCGTTACCGTTGGAACATATTTACCGGCAACATTTGTAATAAGACGTAATGCAATATCCAATTCGTCATCCGGTAAAGAAAGCAGCGTTTTTTCACCGCCTGATCTATTCTGTATGATCCGGCGAAGTCTAACCCGCTGGTTTGGATCCAGGTCATCTAAAGTAGCTCCCGCCAAAGGTTGAGCAGAATAATCAAGCAATCCCAGTTCTGCAAGACGAGACGGAATTTCATACGAATACATCGGTATTACTTCCGGACTTCCATCAAGTTTAATACGTCTCCTCAATATTTTTCCTGACGCGGTAGATACCACACCTCGGCTTCGTGGCACTTCAATTTTTAGAACATCCTTACCCTCTTCAGTGATGATTTCCGCCCTTACAGCTATCGGCGGGACAGTGCTATTTGCAATCAGCGCAGTAACACCTATGGGATCCTTATGTTTTTTATGAACGCCGGTAATGGATCCATCATCTTCAACTCCCAGAAACAGAAATCCTCCAGACGTATTTGTTATTCCAACAATCTCTTCGATAAGATCATGATCCGAATAGCATTTTAAATCACTTTTGAATTCAATCTCTAAGCTCTCTTCTTTAGGAATTGTACGCATTTCAATCCCTCCTCTTCTAATTCAAATATAGTATAACTCGTTTTAACTCGTTTGTCGAGTTAAATTTATTTTTAACTCGTTGTTATGAGTTAAAACGAGCTATCACTTAAATTCCAATTCGTTTTTATCATGCTATGCTTTAAAAATCTGATCATAGGCTGGAAACACCATTTCTCAACATGGCTTATTCATTCATCTGATACAAACCCTTGAAAAGGTTCGTTTAACCGTATATAATATTCGTATAGGATGAAAAGGGGGATTTTTCATGCTCGACGCGATTTCTGTAAAAGAGGCTGCGGGAAAATGGCAAATTTCCGAACGACGGATTCAAAAGCTGTGCGAAAACGGCAGAATTGAAGGTGTAAAGCGCTTCGGGCACTCCTGGATGATCCCCGCAGACGCAAAAAAGCCCTGTGATCTCAGAAAACGCCGAACGGCTGACAAAAGCGAGGTGGAAACTGCTCATGAACATCAATAATATCAATTTTACGTCCTTTATCCGTGTGGCGGAGGCAGGCAGTTTCAACAGGGCCGCTGAGGATTTATATATCACTTCCACCGCACTGATCAAGCAGATCAATCTGTTGGAAAACGATTTGGGGGTGCGCCTCTTTGACCGGACGCATCGGGGACTGACCCTGACAAAATCCGGAGAGTCCCTTTACAAAGACGCCAAGTACATCACGGACTACTGCCGGGAAGCGGTCGAGCGCGCAAGAAGCGCGGAGCTAACACAGGAGCAGGTAATCCGCATCGGGACTTCTCCCATTATGCCTGCCCAAATGCTGATGGATCTGTGGCCGAAAATTCACGAACACTGTGCTGACGTGAGCTTTAAGCTGGTTCCCTTTGAAAACACCTCTGACAATGCCAGGGAAATTCTGAAAAACTTAGGGCAGAACATTGATGTCGTCACTGGCTTTGTGGACGAGCTTCTCATGAGCCAGCGAAATTGCCAGGGGCTGCTGATCGAAAACGAACCCCTTTGCTGCGCGGTGTCCATCTATCACCCGCTGGCATCCAAAGAAAAACTGACAGTGCAGGATCTGTACGGAAAAGATTTGATGATGATCCATCGCGGGTGGTGCCGTCATATGGACGATCTGCGGGACGATCTGACGGAAAACCATCCGCAGATTAACCTCGTGAATTTTGATCTGTACGATGTGGGCGTTTTCAATCTGTGTGAAGAAAACAAGGATATCCTGGTAGTCATCAAAAGCTGGAGCATGGTGCATCCGCTGATGCGCGTGATTCCGGTAGAGTGGGATCATGTCATGCCCGTGGGGATTCTGTATTCCCCCCAGCCGACAGAGGTTGTGCGCCGCTTCCTCTCCGCGCTGGAAACGGTACTGACATCTCCAAAAGAAAATACCCGGTAATAATCCACGGTCAGAAGTTCTAACCTGCAGTTAGAACTGATCAACGAATCGAGACTTCTTCGGAAGCCTCGATTTTTTTATAATTTTTTCAGTGGATATTTTCAAATCCAGGGATTTGAAAAAGCAGAATGAACTGCACCCACAAGAAGGATGAGGAAAATGAAACAAAAAATTGCGATAGGTTTAGTTTTTGCCCTGCTCCTGGCACTTCTGGGTGCCTGCAGCAAAAATCAGCCAAGTGTGGAAACGCCGGTAGAGGAACCGCCTCAGGGAACAGAAGCAGTCAGCACCCCGGAGGAAGGCAGTTCCCCCGCCGAGAGTGTAGAAACAGGAGTGAGTGAAATGAAAATACCCCAGACCGGCTGGACGGAGGCGGTTCCGGCCGCTTACACGCAGGCCGCAGCCGAGCAAGGAAACGTTGTCCGGCTCGACTATCAATCCGAAGATTATGTGCGGGACGGCAGCGCCATCACAAAAACCGCATACGTTTATACGCCCTACGGTTACAGCGAAGCAGACGCCGAAACGCGATACAACATTCTCTATCTCATGCATGGCTGGGGCGGCCACGCCGGAGAGTATTTTGATTTTACGGAGACGAAAAATATATTTGACAATCTGATTGCAAACGGGGATATTCCGCCGCTTATCATTGTGTCAGCGACATTTTACAACGAAAACAGCAGCACGGATTTTTCCAGCTCCATTGAAGAATTCCACACTTTCCATCAGGATTTTGAAAACCACCTGATGCCCGCAGTAGAAGGAAAGTTTCACACCTACGCCGCGTCTGCCTCCCCGGAGGACTTGAAAGCCTCCCGCGACCATCGGGCGTTCGGCGGATTCTCCCTCGGTTCGGTGACCACATGGCTCCAGTTCTGCTATGACTATGATTATATTCAATACTTTCTTCCGATGAGCGGTTCCTGCTGGTATTACGGAACCTACGGCGATTTCCGTTTTGAGGACAATGTGGACTTTATCGAGCGGCTTGTAAAAGACGAAAACCTTGATGAACGCGGGTACTTTATCTATCACGCCGTTGGCACCCAGGACGCGGTCAAGAGCCAGTCGATCAATATGGCGGAAGAAATGCTGTCGCGGGAGATTTTCACGCCGGAACACTATGTTTTCTATCAAAAGGATGGCGGCTACCATGATTTCAACGCCGTGCAGGAATATCTTTATAACGCGCTCCCGCTGTTCTTCCGGGACAAACTTCCCGAAAACATGCAGACGGAAAGCCAGCCCTACACCACCGACACCGCCATTTCGGACGTGACAGGCGACCCCGCTTTTGGAGACTATGGGCGGCTGATCTTTCCCGTGGATACCGGGTATTATAGCGGCAGAACGCTGGGCGGCCTTCGTCTGATGTGGTACTCAGAAATAGACCCGGACGAGACGGTGGAGATCGCAAACTACATGAAATCTCACGCGCAGGCGGGCGAAACGATCTTTTATGATATTTATACCGATGAGGAAAAAGCGGCTGACCCCGACAAGGCCGATACTGGACTGTTCTTTTTCAAAGGCAATCCCGGCGAACCCTTTGCCGTATGCAATGCCGGAGGCGGTTTTGCCTACGTTGGCGCGATGCACGACAGCTTCCCGCACGCGCTGGAGCTTTCCAAAATGGGCTACAACGCCTTTGCGCTGATCTACCGTCCCGGCTGGGACACGGCCATGGAGGATTTGGCGCGGGCGATCAGCTTTATTTTTGAACACGCCGAGGAACTGGAAGTGGACACCGACTGCTATTCCCTGTGGGGCGGCTCGGCAGGCGCACGGATGGCGGCGGACGTTGGCTCCTACGGTACGGCTTATTTCGGCGGAGACGATCTGCCGCAAGCGGGCTGCGTCGTCATGCAGTACACAGGCCACAGCGAGTGGCAGGAAACCGACCCGCCCACTTACGTCTGCGTCGGGACCAACGACGGTATTGCGAACTGGCGCACGATGCAAAGCAGAATCAATGCCATGTCCGCAGCGGGCATTCCGACGGAGTTTCACGCCTATGAAGGCCTTTCCCACGGCTTTGGGCTGGGTACAGGAACGATTGCCGAGGGCTGGATAAACGACGCTGTGGCATTTTGGGAAGACCAAATGGAAAAACAGCTATAACCTCTGGTATGAACTGGTGAACGGATAGAGACTTCCTTACCGTTTCCGATTCCATTATAATAAGAAAAAGCTGTTTGAAAGGAGCATACGACATGAAGAAAAGAATCGCGTTGCTATGTACTTTACTCATGCTGCTTTCCCTCGCAGCCTGCGCAAGCAGCAGCTCTGATACCGGCGGAAACGCCGATACAGACCGGACGAGCCACAATGTTGCGGAATCTCCCTCTGATTCCGGGCAAAGCGCAGGCAGTGAGAATGAAAGCGGCGAGAGTTCTCAAACACCGGTCGACGCCACAGAAACTGACGCTCCTGTGGTTTACATGACGACGGACATCTCCCCGGAAGGGCTGATGAAAGCCTATGAAGCCCTGGGTGTGGAACTGACCGGCGACAATATCGCGGTGAAGCTCTCCACCGGCGAACCGCCAGCCAGCAATTACCTTGACCCTGATTTGATTCGGGATCTTGTCGAGCATGTAGACGGCACGATTGTGGAGTGCAACACCGCCTACGGCGGCTCCCGCAGCGAGACGGCCATGCACTATCAGGTGGCGGAGGACCACGGCTTTACCGATCTCGGCAAGGGCTTTCTCATCATGGATGAGGACGGCGAATCTATGATTCTTCCCGTGGAGGGCGGCCAGCGGCTTGCAGAAAACTATGTCGGCGCACATTTTGGCGACTTTGACGGCTTCCTTGTACTATCCCACTTTAAGGGCCACATGATCGCCGGCTTTGGCGGAGCAATCAAAAACATCTCCATCGGTATCGGCTCTCAGGAAGGCAAGAATTTGATCCATACTGCGGGCCGCAGCCATACCAGTTGGTTTGGCGGAGAACAGGACGCCTTTTTGGAATCCATGGCCGACGCCGGGAAATCGGTAGTGGATGCCCTTGATGGCAACATCCTCTTTATCAATGTGATGAACCACCTTTCCATTGACTGCGACTGCGACGGCAATCCGTCCGAGCCGGACATCCACGACATCGGCATCCTTGCTTCCACCGATCCGGTGGCGCTGGATCAGGCTTGCGTCGATCTGATCTATCAGGCGGAGGGCAACGAGAGCTTTGTCCGCCGCATGGAAGGTCAGCACGCGGAACACGTTCTGGAGGCGGGCGAAGCCATCGGCCTTGGCAGCCGTACCTACCAACTGGAAAGCGTGGACGATTAAGAGAAAAACCAAACGAAGGAGGTGATCGGCTTTGGAACAGATTTGGGAAGTGAGCCAGCGGGAATTTGTCTATGTGTGGTACTACTTTACCGTGCAGCTTCGGCAGATCGCCCTCTATTACGTCCTCGGTATTGTTCTTGGCTCGGTCATCTCCGTTTTCGTCAAGGATAAAATTCACGGACTTTTCCGCAGCATGGGCGATAAGAGGCTGGGTGTCCTTGGCGTCATTCCGGCAAGCATCCTCGGAATTGCTTCGCCGCTCTGTATGTACGGGACGATCCCGCTGGCGGCGTCATTTTCCAAAAGCGGCATTCGGGATGACTGGCTGGCGGCCTTTATGATGAGTTCTATCCTCTTAAATCCCCAGCTCATCATTTACAGCACGGCGCTGGGCCCTACAGCTCTGACGGTGCGGATTGTTTCCTGCTTTATCTGTGGATGCGTGGCGGGTATTTTGATTCGGGTATTTTATAAAGGCAAACCGTTCTTCGATTTTACCGGCTTTGACGAACCCCACAATCACGACACCGACCCGAATCTGTTCCTGCGGCTTCTCAAGAACATCGGCAGGAATATCAAGGCGACCGGATTTTGGTTTCTTGTGGGCGTATTGCTGTCGGCGCTGTTCCAGCGGTACGTTCCGGCGGATCAATTCGCAGCGCTCTTTGGAGAGGCCAACGAGGGCTTCGGCGTCCTGATGGCGGCGACCATTGGTGTTCCCCTCTATGCCTGCGGCGGCGGAACGATCCCGCTGATCCGGGAATGGCTCTACTCCGGCATGAGCATGGGAAGCGCGGCGGCGTTCATGCTCACCGGGCCGTCCACAAAGATCACCAACCTGGGCGCGCTCAAAATCGTGCTGGGCGTGAAGCGGTTTTTATTATACCTTGCCTTTGTCATGCTGTTCTCGTTTGCCACGGGAATGGTCGTCAATCTCATTCTGTAAAAAGAAAGGAAGATTTCTCATGAAAAAGATTTTTGCAATTTTGTTGTGCTTTGGTATGGTATTTTCTCTCGCGGCCTGCTCCGGTCAAAATGAGCAAAGCAGCCAGGGCTCCAGCGGTTCTAGCAGCTCTGCCGAGGAAAGCACACCGCCGGAAAACAACTCCGAACCGGGTGAGCCGGCCAAGGCCGGCGGAAAAACTCTGGTGGTTTACTATTCCGCTACCAACAACACCGAGGCCGTCGCGGGATATATTGCGGACGCCACAGGCGCGGATCTGTTTGAGCTCGTTCCGGTAGAGCCATATACCTCCGATGATCTGGACTGGACGGACCGGGACAGCCGTGTATCCCGTGAGCATGACGATGAATCCCTGCGTGTCGTAGAGCTGGAAAACGCTGTCCCCGATAACTGGGAGGACTATGATACGGTGTTTATCGGCTACCCCATTTGGTGGGGCATCGCCGCATGGCCGGTCAACAGCTTCATTTCCGCCAACGACTTTACCGGAAAAACCGTGATCCCGTTCTGCACTTCTTCTTCCTCCGGTCTCGGTCAGAGCGGAGAGCTGCTACATGACGCAGCGGAAGGAGGCAACTGGCTGGAGGGTCAGCGATTCCAGTCGAGAGCCAGTGAGGACACGGTAAAGGAATGGGTTGCAAGCCTGGAACCATGATCGGTTCCGGCACTTCCTATCAAGTTGACACCGGAACCGAAACCTATCGCGGCTTTGTGATCGACAACGTATATCACTCCCAAAACGACGGGGATATTCACTATAACGTCTATATCCCCGCAAGCTACGACGGCAGCCGCCCCTATGCGCTGTTCTTTACGCTTCCGGGCTATGAGGGATTATATTTTCAGGGCGTGGCCCGAAATTTGGAGGCGGAGGCATTTGGCTTTGAAGCGCAGAAGTATAACGAGGAAATGATCGTCGTTGCTCCCCAGCTCTCCGATTGGGGCGAAACCTCCGCAAATCAGACCATCGCCCTGCTGGAATACTTCCTGGCCGCCTACAACATCGACCGAAAGAAAGTCTATGCCAACGGCTATTCGGGCGGCGGAGAGACCATGTCCCTTGTCATGGGAAAGCGCCCCGAACTGTTCACAGCCTATCTGCACTGTTCCTCTCAGTGGGACGGCGACCTCGAAGTTTTGGCAGAGAGCCGCACGCCAGTGTATCTTGCCATAGGCGAGGACGACGAGTATTACGGCTCCGAACCGACCACACGGGCCTATGATACCCTGCGTGGACTGTATGAGAGGCAGGGGCTTACGGCCGAGGAGATCGAGGAGCTTTTAGTGCTGGACATCAAAGAGGACAGCTATTTTCGGGACAGAGGTATTACAAGTCAGCATGGCGGCGGCGGACTGTTCGCTTACGATGAGGAAATCATGGGTTGGCTGTTCGGGAAATAAATTGGAGGAAGCAATGGATAGACCGACTGTAATTTGCCACATGTTAATGGCGCTGGACGGCAAGATCGACGGGTCTTTTTTCTCTGCGCCGGAAACGATGCCTGCTTTGAGGAAATACGGAGAAGTCCGGAAGTTTTACGATTGCCCCGCCACGATTTACGGCACGATCACCATGGCGGAGGGCTATGCGGACGGCTTTCTCTCCGATTTACCGGAAACCGACGTGACCTTTCCCCGCGAAGATCATCTTGGAGAAAGCGACGTGAAGAACTACATCGTGTCGCTGGACGGCGAAGGCGTTCTGCGTTGGCATGGAAAATATCTCGAAAAGAAAAGCCGCCCGAAAGCTCATGTGATCGAGGTGCTGACAGAAAAGGTGTCCGACCGCTATCTTGCCTATCTGCGCAGCTTTGGGATCTCCTATCTCTTTGCCGGAAAGGAAACCATCGACTGCGAAGTGCTTCTGCAGAAGCTAAAAACGCGGTTTAGGATCAAGCGGGTTCTGCTGGCCGGAGGCGGCATGACCAATCAGGTTTTCGCTGCGGCGGGACTGATTGACGAACTCAGCATCGTTTTGGCGCCCACGGCGGACGGCGACAGCGGCTCCGCGTCTCTTTTTGAAACAGGCGGGTTTTCCGCTGCCGCTCCCGCCGCATATTCCCTGAAAGCGGTGGAGCAGATTGAAAACGATACGCTTTGGCTTCGGTATATATCAAAAAATTCAAAAAATAGGAGGACAATGGAATGAGAAAGAATTTCGGAGCAAAACCGTGGGTCTATCCCCAGCCGGTGCTGATGATCGGCACCTATGACGAAAATGGAAAGCCGAACCTGATGAACGCGGCATGGGGCGGTCAATATGACGCGAATCAGGTCATGCTGTGCCTGAGTTCCCACAAGACCACGGACAATATCAAAGTGACCGGCGCTTTTACCGTCAGTTTTGCTACCGCTTCTACTGTCGTACCCTGCGATTATGTAGGGATCGTCTCCGCAAAGCAGGAGCCGAACAAAATGGAAAAAGCGGGCTTTACGACCGTGAAAAGCAAATTTGTCAACGCCCCGATCATCAATGAACTGCCTCTGACGCTGGAATGTAAGTTCCTCAAATGCAACGAGGACGGCAACGTGATCGGCCAGATCGTCAACGTCAGCGCCGACGAGAGCATTCTGACGGACGGCAGCGTGGACTATAAAAAGCTGGACGCCATCATCTTCGACCCGAC
>CANQFM010000046.1 GCA_947598825.1 uncultured Eisenbergiella sp.
AGGTGGATAACATGTATTACCTATGTAAATATTGGAACCCCATCTATCATTTTCCCTATTGATAATCCCAAATTATCTATAAATCCATACCCTTTATGCTCATCCATCTTTATTTATCATCATACACCCCTCCCCTCATTCCCGCAACATACCGTTTATGGTACTATAGTTCTTAACCCACAGTCGGAATGACGGCCTGCACCAGACTGCGCACGCCGCCCACACACCAACGAGAAGGAGGCTCCTTATGACATCATTTGAATCCCTGCAATCCGAATTTCTTCACACCTGCGAATTTACCAAACGGCTGGACTCCAAAACCCTGCGCGCCTATCGTATCGACCTGAAGCAGTTTCAGGCCTATCTGAACCGTACCAACGCCTGCTTCACCGAAAAAGAAACGCTTAGCGAATACCTGGAAACTTTGCACACCAGATACGCTCCGGCCACCGTGAAAAGAAAAATCGCTACGCTGAAAGCCTTTTTCCACTATCTGGAGCGGAAAGATTACGCAGACAATCCCTTTCGCAAAATAGACGTCAGCTTTCGGGAACCCCAGCGGCTTCCCCGCTATGTGCCTCTGCACTGTATGCAGGATCTGATCGCGCTTTTGTATAAAAAATACAACCAAGCGGATACGACCCCCAAAAGGAAAGAAATTCTGCGGGATATCGCCGTGCTGGAACTGCTTTTCTCCACCGGAATCCGCATTTCGGAGCTATGCCTTTTGCCCGCTTCCTCTATCGATTTGCCCTCACGGGAAATGAAAATCTTCGGCAAAGGCGCAAAAGAGCGGCTTTTACAGTTGGATCGCCGGGCCGTCCAATCCCTGACCCGCTATCGGAACGCCTATGCGAAAGAGATCGACCGGGAGGGCTATTTCTTCATCGGATCCCGGGGAGGCCATCTGTCCGATCAGGCGGTTCGCTATATGATCAATAAATACACGGAGCAGCTTCCCTATAAAATACATATCACCCCGCATATGTTCCGCCACACCTTCGCAAAATCCCTTCTGGAACAGGATGTGGACATCCGCATCATACAGCCGATCCTGGGCCACAGTTCGATCAAAACCACGGAACGATATACCTTTGTCAGTTCCTCCAAGCAAAAAGAGGTGCTGCAAAAGAAAAACCCGCTCTCTCTCCTACGCGCGGAAAAACTCCCCTGACACGATCAGGACCATCCGCGCTCAACTTTGAAAAAAGCAGAAAAAAGTATTGACTTTCTTTTCATCATTATATATTATTACGATATCATTATGATATCAAAACAAAGGAGGGAAAGTAAGATGTCATATGAAAGCTTTGATACGCAATCTGATCAGACTGTCCGGAAAGTGATCACAGAAAGGGAAATCGCCGATGCCCGGGGCTTTGCAGCGCTGGTCGGAATCCTGGCAGGTTTTCTTGCCGCCATTTTACTGTTGATCGGGGGGATTTTCCTGTGCCTTTCTGCACATGTGGGATTGGGCGTCTTTTTGATGGTCGCCGACGGCATCCTTTTTATCGCGCTTTGCATCTTCTGCGCCGGTTTTCACGTCGTCAATCCGAATGAAGCGCTGGTGCTGACTTTGTTCGGCAACTATTACGGCACGATCCTTCGGCCGGGATTTTACTATACGAATCCCTTCTGCCATGCCATCAACCCGGCAGGCAAGACCGTGGTCACCACGAATACCGGCGGCAGTACGCAGACAAGCATTGTAGGCAGCAACAAAATCTCAACGAAAGTTCTGACCCTGAATAACGAAAAGCAGAAAGTCAACGATATGCTCGGCAATCCCGTCATCATCGGCGCCGTAGTCCTCTGGCGGGTCAAAGATCCCACCAACGCCGTATTCCAGGTGGACAATTATAAAAAATACCTCTCCATCCAATGCGATTCCACCATCCGCAACATCGCCCGCCTCTATCCCTATGATGTCATGGATGGGGACGAAAACGGGGAGCAGGATGAAAAGACGCTGCGGGCGAGCAGTCAGGAAATTGCCAAGAGCATGACGCAGGAGCTGCAGGAAAGAGTAGAAAACGCCGGGCTGGAGGTGCTGGAGGTGCGCATCACCCATCTTTCCTACGCGGAAGAGATCGCCGCCGCCATGCTCCAGAGGCAACAGGCCGCCGCCATCATCGCCGCCCGCAGGAAGATCGTGGAAGGTGCGGTGAGCATGGTAAAAATGGCGATCGACGAACTGGGGCAGGAGGAGATCATTGTTCTGGACGACGAAAGAAAAGCCGCCATGGTGAGCAATCTTCTGGTCGTCCTGTGCGGAAACAAAGACGCCCAGCCTATTGTCAACAGCGGCAGCATCTATTAAAATATACCTATCTGAAACACTGTCGATGAAGGATCCGGCAATAGAAAGGAAAGCGTACTTTTCATGCAGAACGATCTGGAAGAAAAAGAAAAGCTGCTACAGCAGAGGCTGGAACGGATCCACGCGATGGAACAGGAAGTCCTGCAAAAAGAAAAAGCTCTTAAGGAGCGGGAAAAGGCCAAAAAGCAGATGCTTTTACGCCTTTCTCCCAGCCTGTGGGACGAAATCGCAGCCTGGGCGGAGGAGGACTTCCGTTCCATCAACAGTCAGGTGGAATATCTGCTGACCGAGTGCGTCCGGCGGCACAGGAAAAAATAGCATTCGGCCGTCTGCGGGCCGCGTAGGCCAATGCGCCACTTACACCCGCAGCTCGCAGCTTCCGTCCGTCAGTTCCTTTTCCTGCGTCTGCCCCAGGCAGGACACCCGCACGCGGCGATACTTCTTTTCATATCCGCCATGGACGCAGGCAACCGTCAGCCTGCCGTCTTTTGTCAGGCTGCAGCGATACCGGTTATAAACGCCTTCCCGATAGGCAAAGCTCTCCCCATCATCCTGAAAATGTTCCCACTGTCCTGCGCCGGGAAACACCTCCAGCTCCAGGACCTGATCCGTATCCCTTTCCCCTACAAACTGCTGCGCAGGCCACACCGGCAGGATCGTCCCCGCTTTCACATAGAGGGGACAGGTGTGAAGCGGCGCGTCCTTTATGATCCAGGCCGGTCCCCGCAGCTTCTCCCCGGTCAGATAGTCATACCAGTCGCCCTGAGGCAGATAGACCAGCTTCTTTGTCTCGCCCTGGTTCACCACAGGGGCCGCCAGAAGGTTTTCGCCCACCAGAAATTCCCCGTTCAGACTGCGGGCCGTTTCGTCCTCCTCATAGTGCAGCACCAGCGGCCGCAGAATGGGAAGCCCTGTTTTCTCCCCCATGAAAAAAAGATCGTAATAATAGGGAATGAGATGATAGCGAAGCTCCACAGCTTTTCTGTAGATAGCAACAGTCTCTTCGTCAAACTGCCAGGGTTCCTGATAACGGGTGCCCATGGCGGAATGGTTTCGGAAAAGGGGTGAAAAGCTGCCCGCCTGCACCCAGCGGCACAGAAGCTCCTTCGTGCAGTCGGAACCAAAGCCGCCCACATCCGTCCCCACGAAAGGCATCCCGCTCAGTCCCAGATTGCACAACTGCGGGATCAACATCTGCAGATGCGCCCATATGCTGTGGTTATCCCCCGTCCAGGCGGTGGCGTATTTCTGGGTGCCCGCATAACAGGCGCGGGTGATGATAAAAGGCCGCCGTTTATCCCGTTCCATTAATCCCCGGTAGGTCGCTTTCGCCATATTATGGCCGTAGAGGTTGTGCATCCGGGCGTGATCCGCCTTTTCGTCCTCATCCGTAAACACCACATCGGACGGCAGTTCTCCCCGGAAGCTGGCCGGTTCGTTCATATCGTTCCAGACGCCGCGGACGCCCTTATCGATCAAAAACTGCTGGTTTTCTGCCCACCAGTCCCGCACTTCTTTTCTGCCGAAATCCGGATATACCGCGTCCCCGGGCCAGACCTCGTTGACATAGATCTCCCCCTCCGGCGCAGTAGCAAAATACCCGTTCTTTACACCGACGTCATATACGTCGTAGCCTTTCTCCGCTTTCACGCCGGGATCGATGATCGTCACGATCTTAAAGCCGTCCTCCGCCAGATCCCGTATCATCCCCTCCGGGCTGTCATAGCGTTCTTTATTCCAGGTAAACACCTTATAGGCGTCCATATAGTCGATGTCCAGATGGATCACGTCGCAGGGGATCCTGCACCGGCGCATTTGGGCCGCTACCTGACGCACTTCCCGCTCCGTCATATAGCTCCAACGGCTCTGCTGATAGCCCAGCGTCCATTTCTGGGGCAGCGGCGCCGTACCGGTCAGATAGGTGTAACCGGAAAGCACCTCCGGCATACTGTCCCCGGCGATCAGATAATAGTCCAGATTGCCGTCCGAAACGCCGTAGCGGTAATAGGACTCCGACTCCTTCCCCATATCGAAGCTGGAGCGGTAAGGATTGTCAAAAAACAGCCCGAACACCGCATCTTTACGCAGCGTGATAAAAAAGGGGATGGATTTATACAGGGACAGGAAGCTGTCCACATGGGGCTTGGGCTCGTCCGTGTTCCACATCACATAAGAATAGCCCCGTTTGTTTAAGAAGCCGGTCTTGTCGCCCAGCCCATAAAAGGCTTCGTCGCCCTCCATCTGCTTTAAGATCTCCAGCGATTCTTCCCCTTCTTCCCCGGCGCTGTGTCCTTCCGCCTCCAGAAGCCTTCGCATTTCCTCGCTGGCCCGCGCCAGAGGGGCGCGTTTCCCCCGGTAATCCCGGCAGAGCGCCGTGCCGTCGGCGCGGTAAAAGTCCACCTTAAAATCGTCGTACACCTTCGCCGTCACGCTGGCCGTGGCGACGCACACGCCTTCGCCCAAGGACGGACCGATCTGCCGGACAAAATATTTCGTATCCAGAGTCTTGTCCCCTTCGATTGCTCTGGAACGATGGGCGTCGGAAACCCTTCCGGCGAACACGTTTAAGATCTTTTCCGTAAAAACCTCTAAGCGCCCGTCGCCGTTCTCAAAATGGAACCGTATTTTCTGCCCGTCCGTTTCATAGGAAAGCAGTTTTCCAAACCGCATGGCTGTTCCTCCCATATTTTTCTGTTCGTTATTATTTTACGCCAGATCCCGGATCCCGTCAAATAAAACGGACGTAGATCCGGGATGCGCAGGAAGGCTTTGACGGCCCCGCCGGATCACCTTCTCCGCCTGCCTTCTGCCGCCTTGCTGAACACCACTCCCACCAGCGTGCTTACAAAAGTGGCCAGGATCGCGGGGCCAACAATGGCCGTCGGGCTGGCACTGCCATACTGGCTCCGGTAAGCGATGATGCTGACGGGGATCAACTGCAGGGAAGAAATGTTCAGGATCAGGAAAGTACACATCTCGCTGCTGGCCACCTTGGGGTCAAACCCTGGTTTCCCTGCAAGGCGGGCCGGCAGTTTTTCCCCCGGCCCAATCCCTGCCGCGGCCCGCCTGCGGGCGCATTCTTCCTCATTCAGCTCCTGCAGCGCCTCCATCGCCTTTAATCCCGCGGGCGTACAGGCCCAGCCCAGCCCCAGGATATTGGCGATGATGTTGGTGGAGATATATTCCCGCGCCGCATGCCTTTGGGGCAGTCCCGGAAACATAAATGTCACAAAGGGCTGGATGCCCCGCGTCATTTTTTCGATCAGCCCGGAGCGTTTTGCGATCTCCATCAGCCCTACCCACAGCCCCATTACGCCCAGCATGGTCACGCACAGATCCACCGCTTCTTTGGCGGAGTCCAGTGCCGCATTGGACACCGCTTCGATATTGCCCGTAAAGGCGCCGTACAAAATCCCCACCGCGATCATAAAAGCCCAAATATAATCCAACATAAAAAACCGTCCGGCGTTTTGCACCAGTCTATGCGCACGCCGGACGGAATATGCCGCCCCTCTGGCCGGAAAATCCTCATACCCTGCCGTACAGCCTGCAGAGCCTTCTGATCTCCTTTTCCAGCCCTTTGATCAGATCTTCTTTTTTCATCCGCCAGCGCCAGTTATCGCCCAGCGAAGACGGGAAATTGATACGGGCCGTATTGTCCAGCCCCAGATAGTCCTGGATGGGGATGACGGCCAGCCGCGCCACACAGGAGACAGCGGTGCGCACCAGCTCCTGCGCCAGTTCCCGATCCGTCGCATCCGGGCGGTTTAAATACACCCGGATCGCTTTTTTCTCCGCCTTTGTAATGCTGGACAGCCAGCCGAGGATCGTTTCGTTGTCGTGCGTGCCCGTATAGGCCACGCAATTGGTATCGTAGTTATGGGGCAGATAATCGTTGGAGCCGCTGGAATCCCGGGCGTCGAAAGCAAACTCCAGCACTTTCATATTGGGATAGCCGCTCTCCTTCACCATACGGCGCACGCTGTCTGTCATGTAGCCCAGATCCTCGGCGATGATCTCCTTTTTCCCCAGCCGGTTCTCGATGGCGCGAAACAGTTCCATGCCCGGGCCCTTTTCCCAGTGGCCGTTCACGGCTGTCCTATCCCCTGCCGGGATCGAATAATATTCGTCAAAACCCCGGAAATGGTCGATGCGCACGACGTCGTACATTTGAAAACACTGCTCAATCCGGCCGATCCACCACACATAGCCGGTATTGCGGTGATGCTCCCAGCGATAGAGGGGATTGCCCCACAGTTGACCGTCGGCGGAAAAACCGTCGGGAGGGCACCCGGCCACCGCGGCAGGCGTCCGGTCGTCCCTTAACTGGAACAGTTCAGGATGCGCCCACACATCGGCGCTGTCATAGGCCACATAGATCGGCAGGTCCCCGATGATCTTCACGCCCTTTTCATTGGCGTAATCCTTCAGCGCCCTCCACTGTTTTGCAAATATGTACTGCAGCCAGGCGTAAAAACCGACCTCTTCCTTATAAGTCTCTTTATAATACCAGATCGCGTTGTCCCAGCGGCAACGGATATCCTCCGCCCACTGGTCCCAACTGGCGCCGCCAAACACATCCTTTACCGCCATGAACAGGGCGTAATCGTCCAGCCACCAGGCGTTTTTTGTCCAAAACGCCGTAAAATCCGGATCCGGCGTCTTCTGGCTTTTCCGATATGCCTTTTTGAGCAAAGGCATCCGCTGCCGATATAGTTTCCCATAGTCGATATAGCGTTCGTCATCCCCCATGTCCGCTGCCCGAACCTGGGCGCGGGTCAGAAGCTTTTCCTTTACCAGCGTCTCCAGATCGATAAAATAGGGATTGCCCGCATAGGTGGAAAAGGACTGGTACGGGGAATCGCCGAAGCTGGTGGGCCCCAGCGGCAGGATCTGCCAGTAATGCTGCCCTGCCTTTTCAAGAAAATCCACCCATTGATACGCTTCCCTGGAAAAACAGCCGATTCCGTTCGGAGACGGAAGGCTGAAAACCGGAAGCAGGATGCCGCTTTCTCTCATGTGAAATATGCCTCCTCATTCAGTCGTCCGGCCGCAGCCTGCACCGCGCGGCCATTCTGTATAAATATATCACATTTCTCAGGGGTTTGTCATCCAAAACCTGCGCGGGGGAAAAAATCGTTCCCCCCGGCGTGTGAAAAGGCGCGCCGTTAAAAAAAGCCCGACATGAACTTCATGCCGGGTTCTCTGCAAAATCTTAAAATGTCAGGCGTCCACGCCCTGTTCCTTAATGTATTCCATCACATCCGCCACCGTCACCAGCTTCTCCAGATCCTCTGACGGTATCTCGATCCCATACTCTTCTTCAAAGGCCATGACCAGTTCAAAAAGATCCAGGGAATCGGCCTGCAGATCATCCTTGAAAGAAGTTTCCTCCGTGATCTCGATATCCTCCAGATTGAGCTGTTCCCGGATAATATCCGCTATTTTCTCCAACATAACCTTATCTCCTTTGATCCCCGATCAACATTGGGTTTTATCAATGAAAAGTATATTCTCTGCCCTAACGGTTGTCAACCACTTTTCTTGTAAAGTTTTGCATCCCGGGCATTTCCGGTAAAGTTTTGGTTTGGGGCTTGCGCAATCCTGAAATATCGTTTAAAATAAAAACTGCGTTTGCAGGGCGTCTGTCCCGGAAACGTCCTCTGGAGAAGTACCCAAGTGGCTGAAGGGTCCGGCTTCGAACACCGGTAGGCTGTAACAGGCGCGAGGGTTCAAATCCCTCCTTCTCCGTCAGAAAAGCCATCAGTTTGCCGCTGATGGCTTTTCGATTCGTCCGCCGCAGTTCATTCAACCCGCACTTTATCCATACAGGGAGCATTTCGGATCATGAGCGCTTTCCAATTCATCCTGCAATATATCCGGCAGCACAGATTCCGCTATATCGCAGGCATCCTTACCTTATTTTTCGTGGACTTTTTCAATATCTATATCCCCCAGCTCACCGGCTCCATCACGGATGGGCTGACCGCCAACAGCATCGGGATGCCGCAGATCCGTTTTTATCTGCTGCTCATTTTCCTGTTGGGCCTTTTTCTGGCTATCGGCCGTTTTTTATGGCGTTTTTTCCTTTTCGGCGCTTCCCGTACTATTGAACGGCAGCTTCGGGACGATATGTTTGCCCACCTGGAAAAAATGGGCGTGGAATATTACAACGAACATAAGACCGGCGACCTGATGACCCGTTTTACCAGCGATCTGAACATGATCCGTATGGCCATCGGCCCCGCCGTTATCAGCGTTTTCGACGCCTCCGTCATGACGGCCATGGTCGTGGCCCAGATGATCTTTTATGTCAACCTCAAGCTGACCCTCCTGACCCTCATCCCCATGCTCACCATCTGCGTGGGCGAAATTTATTACGGCATGATCATGAAGCCGAAGTACAGGGCGCGGCAGGAGGCAGTCTCCAAACTGACGGATTATGTGCAGGAAAGCTTTTCCGGCGTGCGCGTCATTAAAGCCTTTGTTCAGGAGCGCGCGCAGATGTACGGCTTTTTACGCGCCAACCGGCGGACGATGGAGAAGAACCTGGACGTAGTGCGTATGCAGGCCATCGTCATGCCCCTGTTGGACGTCATTATCGGCCTTGGCAGCCTGATCACCCTGATCTACGGCGGGTGGCTGGCCATCACCGGTCAGATCACGCTGGGGCGCTTCGTTGCCTTCAATCAGTATATCAATATGCTGGTATGGCCGATGCTGGCCTGCGGGGACGCCATCAATATGTTTTCCCAGGGCAGCGCCTCCATCCGCCGGATCCAGGAGATCTTTGAAGAAGAGCCGGAGATCCGGGATGCCGCCGATGTGATCCCCACACCACATCTGACCGGAGAGATCGCTTTTTCCCATCTGACCTTTACCCACCGCGGCCATATACAGCCCACGCTGGAGGATATCTGCCTCAAAGTCCCTGCAGGCGCCACGCTGGCGGTCATCGGGCGCACCGGCAACGGCAAATCCACCCTGGTCAATCTTCTCCTGCATCTTTATCAGGCCGAACCGGGCATGATCCTGCTGGACGGGCGCGATATCAACGCCATCCCCTTAAAGGATCTGCGGGAAAACATCGCGTATGTGCCTCAGGACAACTTCCTGTTTTCCGATACCCTCAGGGCCAATATCGCTTTCGGCACGCACGGTCAGGATATGGACGCTATCGTCCGGGCCGCGAAGGCCGCCTGTATCCATGATAACATTCTGGCCTTTCCCGACGGTTACGATACCGTAGTGGGAGAACGGGGCGTCACCCTTTCCGGCGGGCAGAAGCAGCGCAGCTCCATCGCCCGGGCGCTGATGAAGGACGCTCCCATCCTGATCCTGGACGATGCCCTTTCCGCCGTAGACACCGACACGGAGGAACAGATCCTTGGCAATCTAAGAAAGCTTCGCTCCGGCAAGACCACCATCCTGATCGCCCACCGCATTTCCACGATCCAGCACGCCGATATCATCCTGGTGCTGGAGGGCGCCAGGGCAGCGGAGATCGGGAACCACGAAACGCTGATGGCCGCCGGCGGGATCTATAAAAGTATGTTTGAAAAACAACAGTTGGAAGCCGCCATCGGAGAGCAGCGCGCCGCACTGGCCGCAGGAGACTGAAAAAATGAAACGACTTCTTACTTATCTAAAACCGCATAAAAAAATGATGGCGGCAGCCACGCTCCTGGTACTCTGTATCATCGTGGTGGAACTCTACCGTCCCATCATCATCGGCGACGCCATCGACGACTATATCAACGGCTACCAGCGGCCCTACGTCGAAACCCGGGAAGGAGCGCCAGGAAGCGTACCTTTTCGAGGCCTGTTCCTGACCAGGGAGTATGAAGCGATACCCGGACAGCGTTATGACCAGATCTTTCTCTATCAGGACCGCTATTACATGGCCCTGGATCTGGACTGGCAGACCTGCGAACGGCTGAAGGAGGCTGCGCCGCAGGAGTTGGCGGCCCTGGTGTCGGAGGGCGCCGTCATGCTGTCCGCAAAAGAGCTGGGGGCTCTGCGCCGCTATGATTTCCTGGGGATCCTGTCGGCTGCCGCCCTCTATCTGCTCATGCTCCTTCTGGGTTTTCTTTTTAACGCAGGCGACACCTGGATCCTGCAGAAAATGGGACAAAACATCATCTACCGGATGCGGGAAGAGGTCTTTGGCCATATCCACAGCCTCTCCCTGAGCTTTTTCAACACCACTCCCGTCGGGAAACTGGTGACACGGGTTTCCAACGATACGGAAGCGGTCAACGAACTCTTCACCTCCATTTTGATCAAGCTGTTTAAGAATGTGGTGAAGATCCTCGGATATGCGGCCGTCATGCTGTCCATCCATGTGCGGATGGCCCTGGTCTCCTTTGCCCTTCTGCCCCTCGTTACCGTCCTGACCTTTGTTTTCCGCCATCTGTCGCGTCAGGCTTACCAGCTCACCCGCAACAAGATCACGGAGATCAACACCTTTCTTTCCGAACACATTTCCGGCATGCGGCTGATCCAGATCTTCGCCCGGGAGAAAGAAAAGTACGACGCTTTCGCGGAGAAGTCCATGGAGCTTTACCGCGCCAACTGGCGCGAGGTCATGACCTTTGCCATCTTCCGCCCCGCTATCTACCTGGTTTCCGTACTGGCGCTCCTGCTGGTCATCGGCACCGGCAGCGACGCCGCCCTCAAAGGAAGCCTTTCTCTAGGCACACTGTTTATCTTCATTACTTACATCAGCAGTTTCTTTGAACCGATCCAGGAACTGGCGGAACAGTTCGGCACGCTGCAGTCCGCGCTGGCCTCCGCCCAGAAGATCTTCTCCATCCTGGATGAAAAACCGCAGATCGTAAACGCTGCCCATCCCGTGGACGTGCGCATCCGGGGCCAGATCGAGTTCCGGCACGTCTGGTTCGCCTATGAAAAAGAGGATTATATCCTCAAAGACGTCAGCTTCGTCATCCGCCCCGGGGAAAAGGTGGCCTTCGTCGGGGCCACCGGCGCCGGAAAGACCTCTATCCTGAACCTGATCGGCCGTTACTATGACATTCAGAAAGGGGAAATCCTGATCGATGGCGTCGATATCCGCCAGATCGATACCGCCTTACTGCGGGGCGCCATCGGCCAGGTTCAGCAGGACGTCTTCCTCTTCACCGGCGATATCCAGAGCAACATCACGCTGGGAAACGAAACCATCACCCCCGAAGAAGTCCGGCAGGCCGCCCAGATGGCCCGGGCGGATTCCTTTATCGAAAAACTGCCTGGCCGTTATCATGAACCTGTCACGGAACGGGGCAGCACCCTGTCCGCCGGGCAGAGGCAATTGCTCTCCTTCGCCCGGACGCTGGCCTACAAGCCTTCGATCCTGGTGCTGGACGAGGCTACCGCCAACATCGACACGGAAACGGAAAGCCTGATCACCCAGGCTTTGGAACATCTGATGAAAGGCAGGACCACCATCATGGTCGCCCACCGCCTTTCCACGATCCAGCATGCGGATAAAATCATCGTCCTGCACAAGGGCCGCATCCAGGAAAGCGGTTCCCATCAGGAGCTGCTGGCGCAAAACGGCCTCTACAAAAAACTGTACGACCTGCAGTTGGTGGAATAAACGCCTGAGACGGCAAAATAGACAGAGGGGAACAGATCTCTTCCCTTTTTCTTTTCTGTGCGTTATAATAACGTTATGATAACTGACGTCCCCAGATATCGCAGGGACATCCTATCCTGTCAAAAAGAGGAGGTTGAAACCAATGAGCGAAATCTTAAAAGCCATCGAAACCAGAAGCTCCACCCGCGGATACACGGAGGAGAAACTTACGAAAGAAGAGCTGGACCGCCTGATCCTGGCCGGCCTGCAGGCTCCCACCGCCGCCAACCGCCAGGAGATCCATATCACCGTACTGGACGGTTCCAACCCCATCCTTGCGGAGATCGAAAACGAAAAGAACCGGCTACGGGGCCTGAAGGATCTGCCCCATAATTTCTATTTTGAGGCGCCTGTGGTCCTGCTCTTAAGCGGGGATAAATCCTTTTACTGGAGCCAGGTGGATGCCGGCATCGCGGTGGAAAATATCGCGCTGGCTGCAGAGGGCATGGGGCTTGGCAGTCTGATTATCGGCTGCATTAAGGATGCGCTGACCGGCGAGAAGGAAGCGTATTTTGCCGATGCGCTGCGCTTTCCGGAGGGCTGGGGCTATGAGATCGCCATCGCGCTGGGGCACAAAGCCGTCGAAAAAGAGCCCCATACCTACAGCGTACAGGATAACGTAACTTACCTTTAAACCGGCGTCATATCAGAGGGGCTGTTGCTCCATAGATGAATTGCTCATCTATTTTGCAGCAGCCCCGTCTTTTTTTACTCATTTCAACCGTTTCAAAACTTCCAAGAGATATTTCCAGGTGCGCTGCACGGAAACGATGCTCATCCGTTCCCTGGCGGTATGAATGTCTATCATATCCGGGCCGAAGGAAACGCAGTCCAGCCCCGGCAGCTTTTCCGCGAACAGCCCGCACTCCAGCCCGGCGTGGATCGTCTGCACCACCGGTTTATGGCCGTACTGTTCTTCAAAAACCGTTACCATCAATTCCCGCAGACGGGAGTCCCTGTTATATTCCCAGGCGGGATAATCTCCCATGCAAGTCACGGTACCGCCCAGCAACCCGATCAGGCTTACAAGGCGGCTGACCAATTCCTCTTTCTGGGTGCCGACGCTGCTGCGGACGGAAAAGCTCAGCTCCACCCGGTCGTCTTTCGTCTCCAGGATCCCCAGATTTAAGGATGTCTGTACCAGTCCGGGAATATCCGCGCTCATGCACTGTACCCCTCCCGGCAGATTCACCAGCGCTGCGATCACCGCCCTTTTGGATGCATCCTCCAGGACAAAGGCGCTGCGCCTGCCTCCCTCCGAAAAGCCGCAGCCGCAGAAAAGCGCGGGATCTGTCACCTGATATTCTGCCGCAAAGATCCTCCCGTATTTCTCCACACACTCCCTGAAAGCGCTCTCCTTTGCAGGATCGAGCAAAAGTTCCGCCCGGGCCTGGCGCGGGATCGCGTTCTCCTTCGTACCGCCGGAAACAAGGATCAGGTCATAGGGTACCGTTTTTTGCAGTTCGTTGAGCAGCCGTCCCAAAAGCTGATTGGCGTTTGCCCTTCCCTTATGGATCTCTTCGCCGGAATGTCCTCCGGCCAGCCCCCCGATCATCAGCGTGACCGGAAGGCCCAAAGCCTCCCTGCGCCGTACAGGCAGATGACAGATTGCGCGGCAGCCGCCGGCGCTGCCTGCCAGCAGTATGCCTTCCTCTTCGGAATCCAGATTCAGCATTCTTCGCCCCCGCAGGACGGAAACATCCAGCGCGGCAGCCCCATACAGGCCCGTTTCTTCGTCTGTGGTGAGTACGACTTCCAGCGGGGGATGGGCAAGATCCTCTGCGTCCAGAAGCGCAAGCGCATAGGCGACCGCAATGCCGTCGTCCCCGCCCAGCGTAGTGCCTTCTGCAAAGATCATACCGTCCCGTACCTGCAAAGACAGCCCATCCTTTTCAAAATCGATCTCACAGTCCGGGTCTTTCTCGCAGACCATATCCAGATGCCCCTGCAGGATGACCGGCGCAGACTGCTCATATCCCGGCGTTCCGCCTTTATAGAGGATCACGTTATTGCTGCCGTCCTGTATCCAGGAAAGGCCATGCTGCTTTGCAAACTGCACGCAATAATCGCTGATCTGCTTCGTATTGCCGGATCCGTGGGGGATCGCGCAGATCTCCTCAAAATACCGGAAAACGCCCGCCGGTTCCAAACCTGTCAAAACTGCCATAAGCCTGTCCTTTCCGCCGCTGCCAGCGGCCTTTTTTCTATCATTTTGCCGTTTCCGGCTAAATTCCATTCTGGCTATTCTTTTTTCGCCGTGCTGCGCGCGCTCACATCCTGGGCCAACAGCTTATATGCCGTCGCCGCCAGCGGCACGCCCAAAAGCATACCCCCGACTCCCAACAGGCCGCCGCCCACCGTCACGGCCGCCAGCACCCAGATACCGGGCAGGCCGATGGAACCGCCTACCACCTTCGGATAGATCAGGTTGCCCTCCAACTGCTGCAGCACCACGATAAATACCAAAAACAGCAGGGCTTTCAGCGGATCCTGGGTAAAGATCATGAAACCGCCCACCACAGCGCCCAGATAAGCGCCCACCACCGGGATCAGGGCCGTAGCGCCCACAAAAGCCCCGACGGTCAGCGCATAGGGAAAACGCAAAAGCAGCATCCCAACCGCGCACAAAGAGCCAAGAATCACCGCTTCCGTCGCCTGTCCTACGATAAAGCTGGTAAAAGTCTCATTCATAGTAGCGAGTACCCGGCTCCCTTTTGCGATCCATTCCGGCTTTCCGTAGGCGCGGACGATCCTTTTGAACTGACCGGCCAGTTTTTCTTTGCTGCAGAGGATGTAAACGGCAAAGATCAGGGCGATCACCAGATTCACAACCATGCCAAAGGCGCTGCTCACAAAGGAAACGGTGGAGTTGAGTACGCCGCCCAGACCGGTACTCATATAATTCCATACGTTTTTCCCCAAACCTTCCCAGTCGATCTCCAGTTCCCTCAGGCTGTCCGCCGCCTGTTCGGAACTGACTCCGTTGGCCGCCAGCCAGTCGATGGCCCGCTCTGCCATAGCCGGAATATTCTGTCCCAGCACCATAGCGGCCCTGATCAACTGCGGCACAACCAGCAGCAGAACCATCTGCACCACTAACAGGATCAGCAATATGGACAATAAAATACAGACCGGCCTGCGGGTTTTTTTGATGAAAGGCTTTTCAGAACGGGGAAAATACACTTTCTCCAGCTTTTTCATGACAATGTTGAGTACATAGGCGATCCCCGCGCCCAGGCCCAGCGGAAAAACGATCTCCCACAGTTTGCTGACGCCTCCCAACAGCACGTCAAAATACCGTATCGCCAAAATAAGAACCGCCGCCAGCAGCATATATTTCACCACAGACAGGTTCCGTCTTTTTCCTTCCATAAAAAATCCTTTCCATTTTCTGTCCGTCAAAACGGGCCTGCGGCAGACCGCTGCGTCTCATGCGCAGGCCCGCTGCAGGCCTCTTTTGTCTCCGAGCAGAATTTTAAATGCCTACGGTCAGAATTTTAACCCCTTAAGCAGATCCGCCAGAGAAGTGCCTACGGATGCGCCGGAGCTGTATTCTGCCGCCCGCTTTTCTTCAAACCCGTCCGGCTTCTGCGTTTCCGCCGCCCCCCGGATGCTCAGGCTGATCTTATTGTTATTGGTGTTAAGCACCTTAACCTTTACCGTATCGCCTACTTTCAGCACCTCCGAAGGCGTCTTGATCCGCTTCTGGCTGATCTGGGAAATGTGTACCAGGCCGCTGAGCCCGTCGCCCAGATCCACAAACGCGCCGTAAGGCATCAGGCTTTCCACGCGCCCTTCCAGAACGCTGCCGGGTACGATCATGGATACCTTCTGGTTGATGCGTTCCTCTTCCTTCTCCCTCAAAATGTCTTTCGCGGACATCACCAGCCGTTTCTTGGCCCTATCCACCGTGATGACCCGCACTTCCATGGTCTTGCCCACAACGGTGCCCAGATCTTCCACATAATTGAGGGAAAGCTGCGAAGCCGGGATAAAGCCCCGGATCCCTTCCAAATACGCGGTAACGCCCTTGTTCACAGCCTCCGCCACCTTGACCGAAACCGTCGTCTTTTCATCCAGATAGGCCTGCAGCTTGTCCCAGCCCAGGACTTCCGCCGCCTCCACGCAGGAAAGCTGGATATTGCCCGCACCGTCGTCCTTCTTGACGACCACGCCCTCCAGCTTATCCCCCACTTTTACGTCCGCCAGGACGGAAAAAGACGGATCCCTGCTGATATCCGCCGCTTTGATCACGCCGGGGGCATAATAATTCAGATCCAGCGTTACCCCTTCTTCGTTCACGCCGATAACCGTCCCCGAAAGCACGTCGCCTTCGCGGATGGTCCTAAAGGATGCTTCCAGTTCGCGGCTGTAATCCTCCATGGACTCCGTCGTGCCGCTTTCCTCTGCATCCGCGATCCCTTTTTTGATCTCCTCTTCCATACTTGCATTCTCCTCCCTTTTCGTGCGCGCCGGGCTCTTTTGTCCCGTATGCCAACGCCTTTATTGTATCACTTCCCGAAAGAAGATGCAATTCCACATACAAAGGTTTATGAATTATCGGGCCGTAGTTCAGCCCTTTTCCAGCCGCCTGCATACCTTTTCAGCGTCCCGCACATGATAAGGATCCGTATAATGATTCCCTTTTGCTCCCGCCGTCACCAACACATATTCCTTTCCGTCCACCGCCAGCAGGCTGGCCAGACAAAGCCCCGCCTGGGCCGTATAGCCGGTCTTGCCGCCCAGGATCCTGTCATCCTCTATCTTGGCCCCGCGCATGGCTTCAAACAATGTGCTGTGCAACGCAATGCCCTCCGGATGCTCTGCGGTGCCGGAAGAAGTATAGCTTTCCGCCGTAAAAGCGGCTCTGAAATCCGGATCCTTCAGCGCCTGGATCAATAGGAACGCCAGATCCCGAACCGTGGAGTAGTGGTTTTCATCCTGCAGGCCGGTGGCGTTGGCAAAATGCGTATCCGCAAGGCCCAGCTCCCTGGCCCTTTCATTCATGCGCACCGTAAACTCCTCCTCTGAGCCCGCCGCCCACTGCGCGACGGCGACGCTGCATTCCGCGCCGGAAGGCAGAAGCATCCCATAGAGAAGATCCTTAAGAGAAACCTGCTCCCCTGGCGCAAAACCGGCCATGGAGGCGTCCCTTGCCTGTAGTGGCCCGAATATCTCACTTTTTATCTCTGTCGTTTCCTCCAGATCCTCCGCCTGCTCCAACAGCAGCAGGGAGGTCATGATCTTGGTCAGGGAGGCCGGCCAGATACGGACGTCGCTCTGCCGTTCTCCCACGATCCGGCCGGTTTGGATTTCTACCAGGATGGCATAGGGGCTATACAGGCCGGACAGATCCACTTCCCCGTCCTCTGTGGGGGAGGTCACTTTTCTTTCAAACGTCGCCGCCGTCCGGATCAAAAAACCCAGGCATAAAACCCACGCCAGCAAGCGGAGCAATCCTTTGAGCCGCCGTTTTCTCTTCCGTCTTTGCGCCGCCATCCGTTTGCGGCCGTCACTCTCACGCCTGCCCCTTTTTTCCATAAAAAACCTCTCTATCCGCGTTCTTTTCTGTTTTTACCGCGTTTTCCGGTCTTTCCATCGCCGGCAGTTCCACTGTAAAAGCAGTCCTTTCCGCCGCGCTTTTTGCCGTGATCGATCCGCCGTGCAGTTCGACGATATCCTTCGCAATGGCCAGCCCCAGCCCTGCGCCGCCGCTGTGGGTGGAGCGCTCATCCTCCAGCCTGTAAAATTTTTCAAAAAGCGCGTTTATTTTTTGTTCCGGTATGGTAACGCCGCAATTCTGAATGCAGACCCGTATTTTCTCACCCTGTTTTTGGGCCTCAATCAGGATCTGCGTGTCCTCATAGCTGTATGCAACGGCGTTTGTTAAAAGGTTTTGGAACACCCTGGCCAGCTTCGCCGCGTCCCCATAGGTATACAGTTCCTTTTCTATCTCCTGCCGTATCGAATTGCCATGCTCCTTTAACAGCGGGTAAAATTCGTCCGAAAGCTGCAGCAGGAGAAAAGAAAGGTCAACGCTTTCTTTTTCCAGGATGATCTGCTGGAGATTGTAGCGGGTGATCTCAAAAAATTCGTTGATCAGATGCTCCAGCCGCTTCGCTTTTTCCAGGGAAATATGAATATACTTTTCCCGCTGCCCTGCCGTCAGTTCCCGCGCTTCGTCCAGAAGGCTCAGATACCCGATAACGGAGGTCAGAGGGGTTTTCAGATCGTGCGCCAAATATGTGATCAGATCATTTTTCCGCTGGGCTTCTTCCCGCGCTTTCTGCTCTCCTTTCTGCCTTTCCGCCCTGATCCGCGCCATTTGCAGCGCGATGGAAACAGACTCCGCCGGAAAAATATCCTCCGTTGCCTCCGGCTGCGCCATATAGCGCCGGATCTGGCCCGCCGTCCTGTCCGTCCATCCCCGGATCTCCTTTTTCACAAAAAGATGGGCCAGCCCGTATAGCAGCCCCGCGCCCAGAATCGCCGTGACAAACAGCGCCCGGAATAACAACCGCTTCACCGCGCTCCAGTCCGGCTGCCAGTAATAATGCCAGGTGCCGTCAGCGGCCAGTTCCTTTCGCCGCATCATATACCGGTCAGAAAACCAGTCCACAAATACGCCGTTAAATACCCGATCCACCAGATCATACAAAAACAGGCAGAAAAACGCCGCCGCCAGAAGAATGACGGCCAGCTTGATCATTTTCCAGATTTCAGTCTTCAATTTTATACCCACACCCCCATACTGTCCGGATATATTGGGGATTTTCAAAAGAATCCCCCATTTTTTCCCGCAAATGGCGGATATGCGACGTCACCGTATTGCTGTGCTTTTCATAACCGTCGTCTCCCCAGATCTGGGAAAACAGCGCCTCTGCGCTCACCACCCGTCCTTTGTTTTTACAGAGGATACAGAGGATTGCAAACTCTGTCGGCGTCAGCGTCAGCGGCCGTTCGTTCAACAGGCAGGAATGCGTCTGCTCGTCCAGCACCAGCCCTTTGCAGACCAGCCTGCCCTCTTCTCTTTTTGCAGCGCCGTATTGCTTATAGCGCCTAAGCTGCGCTTTCACCCGCGCCACCAGCTCCAGCGGCAAAAAGGGCTTTGTCACATAATCGTCCGCTCCCAGCGTCAACCCCCGGATCTTGTCCGTTTCCTCTCCCCGGGCCGTCAGCATGATCACCGGGAAACGAAAGGATTCCCGGATCCTCCTGCAGAGGGTAAACCCGCTCATGCCCGGCAGCATCACATCCAGGATCGCCAGGTCCGGATTTTCCTTCCGCACGCAGTCCAGCACACCGTCCGCGCCATAAAATTTAAAGACCCGGAAATTTTCACTTTTCAGGTACAGTTCCACGAGATCCGCGATCTCCTTTTCATCGTCCGCCACCAATATCTTTTCACACATAAAAATCCGTCCTTTCCTACCTATTGTAACAGTTTGGAAAGAACGGATTCTGACGATTTCCCTCACGAAAACTTAAGATTTCTTTATTTTTTGACGGCCTGCCGCCTTTTTAGGGGCAACGCGATCTTCCAGCCCAATTCCCTGCCCACCACGAACAGCATCGTACTAAAACAGGCCGCGCCCCCTATGAAGTTAGAGGTCACCTCCGCCCAGAACACGCCGTTCACGGCCGGCGTCACCCAGAGCGGCAAAAGCAGGGTCAGCGGCGTTACGATGACCACTTTGCGCAGGATGGAAAAAAAGATGGCGTACCTCGCTTTCCCAAGGGCCTGGAACACGGTCTGCCCGGAAAACTGCAGCGACATCATAAAAAACCCGAAAAAGTAGATCCGCATGGACGGAACAGCCGCCTCCACCAGAGCCGCTTCATCGTTAAAGATATGGATGAAGAAGGTCGGGAACAGATGCAGGCAGCCCCAGACCAGCACCGTATAGCTGATGCCCACGGCCGACATAAAACGGACGGCGGTCTTGATCCTGTCATATTTCTTCGCGCCGTAATTGAAACTGATCACCGGCTGGGAGCCGTTGGTAAGGCCGGAAACCGGCATCACAACGATCTCCCGGATGGAATTTAAGATCGTCATCACGCCCACATAAAGATCGCCGCCGTAAGCGGAAAGCGTCGCGTTGCACACCACCTGAACGATGCTGTTGGTAATGGACATCATAAAACCGGCCAGGCCAAGCGCCGTAATGTCCTTCACCGTCCCGGCCTCCAGACGCATGGCGGACAGCCGCAGGCGCAGGATCGTCCTTTTCCCCGTCAGAAAACGGAGCGTCCAGAGCGCCGATACGAACTGGGAAAGGATCGTGGCGATCGCCGCCCCCCGGATCCCCATACCCCATACAAAAATAAAGATAGGGTCCAGAATGATATTCAATACCGCGCCGATCAGGGTAGTCATCATACCCACCCGGCCAAACCCCTGGGCATTGATAAAGCTGTTCAGCCCCAGGCTCATCATGACGAAGCTATTCCCCATCAGATAGATCGTCAGATAACTGCTGGCAAAGGGATAGGTGGCGTCGCTGGCGCCAAAGGCATACAGCAGGGGCCTTCTAAAGAGCAGCCCTGCCGCCGTCAGCAGCAGTCCGGTGGCCAGAAGCATGGTAAACGCGTTTCCCATGATCCTTTCCGCGCTTTGCAGATCCCCCCTGCCGCGGGCGATGGAACACAACGGCGCGCCGCCCATGCCGAAGAGATTCGCAAAGGCGATGACCGCGGAGATCACAGGCATACACAGCCCCAACCCCGTCAGGGGCAGGGACCCGTAGCCCGGGATACGCCCGATATACATTCTGTCCACAATATTATATAAAATATTGATCAACTGGGCCAACGTCATAGGAAGCGCAATGGAGAGAATACTCCCCACCACGCTTCCTTTGGAAAAATCATTTTTCGTGCCGACTGCCGCCGCGCCCGCCGCCATATGTACGCATCCTCTTTCTGTCGTTTTTTCTCTTCACGACCTATTATATCGTTTTCCCACGCTTTGTGCAACCCAGTCCCTCTGCTCTCAGACGAAAACGTATTTTCTCAGCCGTTCAAAGGCTTCTTCCACCAACGACCGGGGCAGCGCAAGATTCATCCGGATCGTATACGGGTGCTTGAAAGGCCGCCCGTCCTGCCAGATCACGCCCACCTCAATGCCCGCGCGGATCAGCTCGTCCATCGCGATCCCCTTTTTTTGGCACCATTCTTCACAATCCAGATAGAGCATATAGGTGCCCTGGGGCTTTGCGAGTTTCACGCCGTCAAAATGCGCGCGGATATATTCATAGGCATAATCGACGTTTTCCGTCAGCACATGACAGAGCTGATCCGTCCATTCCTTGCCTGCAGGGCTGTAAGCGCCGATCAGCGCGTGCATGGAAAGCACGTTCATGCTGTTGTAATGGGACAACGAGGACTGCTTACGCAGCCGGTCCCGCAAATAACGGTTATAAACGATGTGATAGGAGCCGACCAGCCCCGCCAGATTGAACGTTTTGGAAGGGGCATAGACGGCAATGGTGCGCATCCTGGCATCTTCCGAAACGCTCTGCGTCGGGATATGGCGATACCCTTCCAGAATGAGATCCGACCAGATCTCATCGGAAATCACCACACAATCATTGCGGCGGTATACGTCCATGGCGGCTTCGATCTCTTCCTTCTCCCACACCCTGCCGGTGGGATTATGAGGCGAACAGAAAATCGCGAAGTGGATCCGATTTTCCTTTATCTTTCGGTCCATGTCCGCATAATCCATCCGCCATACCCCGTCTGCGTCCCGTTTAAGTGGAGAGTGTACGATCTTTCTGCCGTTGCCTTCCAGTACGCCGGTAAAACCGACATAAGTGGGCGCATGAACCAGGATGGCCTCACCCGGCGCGGAAAAAGCCTGCAAAGCGCTGGAAACGCAGCCCAGCACACCGTTTTCATAACCGATCTCCTCTTTCGTAAGGCCTGTCACGCCATTGCGGGCTTCCTGCCAGCCGATGATGCTGCGATAATATTCCTCCGAGGCGTTAAAATAACCGAATGCCGGATGCTTCGTCCGCTCGATGATCCTTTCCTGGATCGCGGGCGCTGTAGCGAAGTTCATATCCGCCACCCACATGGGCAGCCGGCTGAAGCCCTCCCGGATCTGCGCCCCCTCAAAGGGGATCACCTCTGCCGCGATGGCGTCCCTGCCGGTCCTGTCCATGATCGTCGTAAAATCGTACTGCATACTTTCTCCATTCCGGAGCGTTTACGCGACGGGGCGATGAGAAATTCGCGAATGCGATTTCTCATCTGCCATCAGGGCAA